>JBAQDU010000094.1:0-1798 GCA_049294805.1 Clostridiaceae bacterium | reverse complement strand
CTGTATAACGAAGCCCACGAGCATGAGGAACAATAGATATGTATCAAACAGCTGATTTCCCCGAGTCGATCCGGGATTATATGATCGAAAAACGACGGTATCTTCACGCTCACCCGGAGCTGTCCCTAAGAGAAGAAAATACCAGGGACTATATCATCGCTGAGTTAAATCAATTGGGGATATCCAATCAGATCGTCGGAACCACGGGGGTGCTGGGGGAGTTATCCGGTGATCGTCCTGGCTTGACCCTGTTAATTCGCTGTGAATTAGATGCCCTGCCGTTAACTGAAGAAACGGGCCTTGAGTTTGCTTCGCAAAACCCTGGGGTGATGCATGCCTGCGGCCATGATGGTCATATGGCGATCCTCCTCGGCCTGATCAAGTATCTGGTGGAGCAAACCGTCACTTTTTCAGGCAAACTTTTATTCCTATTTCAACCGGCCGAGGAAATCGGAGCCGGAGCCAGACTTGTGTTAGAAGATTTTGATCGCTTGGGGATCACCCTTGATGAAGCCATCAGCGTCCACACCGGATCAGAACTTGAAACCGGCTTTATAACGACTTACCCCGGGGCAGTCATGTCAGGAACTCGAACCATGAAAGCCATGATCCGGGGCAAAGGCGGTCATGCCTCTAGGCCCGATGCTACCATCGACCCAATCAACGCCATGTTGATTTTCTTATCCATGTCCCAACGCCTAAAAGACCGAATGATCTCTCCATTGGAAGACGCCGTCTTATCCTTTACTGGCGTTCATGCCGGAACCAAAACGAATATCGTGCCCGAGACCTGTGAAATTTGGGCATCCATGCGGTTTTTTAAAACTGAAGTCGGGGAAAAACTCCGCGATATCCTTACTCGGGGCGCTAAAGCAACTGAGGAAGCCACCGGAGTGATCATCGAAATGGTGTTTTCTAAAGGAATCCCACCGGTCAAGAACGATCCGGAAGTTACTAAAAAATGTAATGCCGCCGCCCTTCAGACCTTTGGCGAAAAGAATACCCTCCATAATGAACGGCTTATGCAATCCGATGATTTCGGACGGATCTTAGAACGTTGGCCTGGTTGCTATGCTTTTGCAGGAGCTGGCTCTGACAAAATCGAGAATCATCCCGGTCACTCCCCCAAATACGATATTGATGAAGGGGTATTTCCCTATATCGTCACTTACTATCTGAATTACATTAATAATCAAAATTAAACTTTAAGTTTTCCTTTTAGTAAGTCCACTGCTCGACACTTAGAGCGTAAAAAAATAACACGAACCAATTTGAGAGGCGGATTTAAGAGTTATTTCGACAAGGCTTTAGATAAGTGAGAGTTTCATGGCCTATTCCTAATAGAACGGGGACCATAATGTTAATTTATCTAAGCGATCTGCAATACCAAATTATTTCAGATACAATGTAGACTATATGTACCACGACCACAAGGAGATTAATGAACTATGAGCATAAGGAAGTTTTCCAACGAGGCTGCCAAGGCACAAAGAAAAATTATGGTGAAACCGGTTAAGGCAACACCAGAAGAAAAACCATACTATCCAGTAATGATCGAGCTTACCCACCTCTTAGAAATGTCTCACACCATCTTGAACGAGGATGATATTATTAGCCGGATCCATCAAATGGAATCTGAAAATCCGGAGAGTGTATTGACCAATGGGATCTTCTGGCAAATGCAGGGTGAAACGGAAGCCATGTTATTGGATGAGCGATCCTTAGCCACCTACAAGGCAATATTTGAGGAATACCTGAACCCTGAATTGATCGAAAACCTTCGGAAATTCTTGGAAGG
>JBAQDU010000093.1:0-4814 GCA_049294805.1 Clostridiaceae bacterium | reverse complement strand
CCGTCACTTGAAAACAAGGTGAACTCCACACCGGCTAAAGCTTTTTTAGATCCGTCTTGTTTAGAGATCTCGATCCAGCCGTTTCGCTTTAAGCTGGCTGATCCATCCGCGGAACTAATTACATAAGATACAGATGTATCAACTAATTCAGAATCACTGCCATAGAGAATCGCTTTATTTTTTATGGTTCCCGGTTCGCCGGTGATATCGGTTATATAGTTGAGTCGATAGGCTTTTGCACTATTGGGAATCTTAAATGATAGGATCCGGGTCGTATTGTTGTAGAAGATATTGCTACCTTGTACAAGTGTGACCTGTCCGGCATCCGTATAGGTTCCGTTGGTGTTAAGGGTCATTTCCGTAACGGTAATATTTCCAGCTAAAAGGAGGTTTCCATTCGCATCGGTCCGAAGGGCCAGTCCGTTGGGAATGAGATCATCAATTCTTGTCGCTGATCCAGTCATGTCATAAGGTCTGTATTCGACGGACCAGTTCAATACACCGTCTTCTACTTTGGTCTGAATTTTACTCAAAATTGTGCTGTTAATTGTAACATCCTGCTTCACGGACGGTCCGCTTAGCCAGTTTTCAGACTTTAAAGCCAAAGTATTATTGACGGTAGTTGTTTTATTGCCGTTAAAATAATCGGCAGCAAGGGCAGTGGTCGGTCTTGCCCGGACCAGGATGACATACGGTTTGTTCAGTGGGTTGAAGGTGAAGGTAGCCGTTTCGCCGCTAAAGTTGGCCGTTAATCCGGTTACGGTATCAGGAGTGGTATCCAGTGCATTAACGGTAGTCCCTGATTTTCCCCCTTCAAAGATTTGGTACTTATCGCTACCGATCAGGTTGACAAATTCCCATCCAGCCGGCAATGTATCGGTCAAAGTAACCATGCCCAAGGGCAGACCGGCCGCATCGATCATATTTGTCAAATCCATAGCATCGGCATTGACAGTTAACCGGAAAATTACGGATTTATCTACATAATTAAATGCAGCATTGGCGTCTTTTGTTATTTGCGTGTTGACACCATTTGCCGGGTCTAAAGTCGCTTCCCGCTTTAGCATTTCCTTCGATAATACCTGGCTCTTATAAGCGACACTGGCTTCCGCCTGGTTGATCTTAGTGCCGGCACTATGCAAAGTGATGGTGTTTTTGACTGTCATTGGTTTGTTTCCTGCAAAAATATCAGGATTTAAAACCTGCGTTTTAATAGTAAAAGGATTAGGCTGAGTCATTGAAAAACCGCTTATTTCAAGCAGATCTCCAACCCGGTTCCCCCCTTGGAAGATCGGAATTACAGTTACTGTCAGACCAGAACCTGTGAAACTGCCGACAATATATTTCTGATTTAATTGTTGAACCAGTTTTGACCTATCGACACCGACCGGGATTCCGGTTACGGTAGCCAGGTTTTGATTGACACTTCCATAGATCAATAAGTCATAGGCTTTAAGAGCAGGAATGGTCTGCCCCTTGGTATTAACATTCATCGTCCAGTTGATAATACCGGTCTTTGTGTCATGCGCTCCTATTTTAGAAATCGCATTGTAGCCGATGCCAACTCCAATAGCGCCTGTGCCTGGTCCCTCACCAATGGATCCGTCCCAAGTCATATTTGCCGTATTTTTAAAAGTTGTTACGCCGGCTTCATAGCTAGAATCCGGTACCTTCGTGACAATCGTCAAAAGGACGCGTTTATTGATGTTACCAATGGCATATTCGCCGGTAGCATTCGGTGTGATCGCTGAAGCTGCGTTCCAAGTCGTACCGTTCCAGGTTTGCATAGTCGCTGAATCGAAATTTAGACCCGTTGGCAAAACATCTTTAATTACGACACTATTTAACGCAAGGTCACCCAGGTTGGCCGTGATGGTCCAAGTGATCGTTCGATTTGTCGGATCATAAACTCCGCCGCTTCCAGTATCATTGGTAGCTCCGGTTTTTGTGATCCAATTCGGTGTGAATTTAACACTACCACTGCCTTCGGACTTCCAAATGATTCCCTCATAAAGCTGAGCTTTATTCGTTATGGTTTGAGCGCTGGAAGCATAAAGTTTTGCAGTTGGGATATCCGTTGTAAACTTGATCTCCTGGGGGCTCATAGAGCCTACCGGGAAAACATATGAGATGGTCTTTCCAGCTGTTACAGGAACAACCGTAGTGCCATCAACTTTAAATGAACCTGCTACAAACGGTCCGACATTAGTTAGGTCATCACTAAATTTATAATCTTTTAAGTCGATCGGTTCGCCACCCTGGGTAGCAGTAACTGTTGCGGTCCAGGTTATTTTCCCGGTTGTCAGATCGGCAACGCCGGATTTATAGACTTTGAACTCGATGGGAGGAGCCGGGACTTTAACGGTATAATCCTTATCCAATATTTTTATAATATGATCGCCCGCTGTACCGGCTGAGCCATCGTTGTTATATTCAAAATCAGCATTAAACTCAGCCTTTACGGTATTAGAGGTTCCGTTAAAGACTTCATCATCGCCATCGAATAGGACAGTGGCAATAACTTCGCCAAGACCATTCGTTGAAAAAGTAACATGTCCGACATTGATAGTTCCCTGTTTTAAAACGAGGGAATTGGGGGTAGGAACTTTAAAGGCAGAGCTGAGTACAAATACTGCAGTATCACCTTTTATAACAGGATTAGCCGGTGTTAGTTCATCTCCAAGGACCGGCACATCAAAGGAAATGGCCACTTTAATCGGATCAGTGCTTGTCAAGTTCCCGTTTGCAGGAACGACCACACCATTTTGGCTTATCACTTTAACCACATTTTCCAGAGAGGATAAAACTTCACTCTGAATGCTCGGCTTAAGTTTAGCGGGCTTAGTCGGAGCTGTTCCAGCAGGCTTTGTCGAAGGAATTACGACCGGCTGAGTTACTTCCGGCTGAGTTACTTCCGGCTGGGTTGCTTCCGGCTGGGTTGCTATTGGCTGGGTTGCTTCCGGCTGAGTCGATTCAACTGGTTCAGCCGGGATAATGGCAACCCGATACTTTTCTTCAAGTACTTTAACTGAATGATCGCCGGGTTTACCGGCATCACCTGAAGTGTTGTACTTGAATTTAATCGAGAAATTGAAAGTTTTATTCTCCAATGCTTCGACAAGGATCGGTTTTGCCTGATCAAACACGATATTAGCGATGACCATCTGTGTGTCAGCATTCGTGTTAAAGGTGACTCGTCCAACTGATACATCGCCATTCATCAAGGAAACTGAATTATCAGAAACCAGTGTAAATGCATCGGTTAGTTTAATGCTTACAGTATCACCGTCTTGAACCAGGTTGGCTGATTCTCCAACCAGTTCGGGCAAATCGAAGGAAACTCTGACCGACAGGTCAGCTTCGGGATCGATGGAATCGCCCGGTTTAATGTCAGATCCTTTTTGTGTAACTTTTGCAGCTACCTGACTGAGTGTTTTATCTGCCTGTTCAGCATACACACTCAACTGTGGCGGCATTATACCTAGCAGCATCGCCAACAGTAGCATCCAGCTTAATAACTTGAACTGTTTTTTCAAAGAAAATTACCTCCCAAAATGTGGCTCTATTTATATATTCCGATAAATAATAACAGATTAGATTGAGTATAAACCGATCATTATTTTCATATCAAGACGCAACTTTTGAACTGATAGCCTAATTTGACGCCATTTGAATCATTGCTAGTAAATAGAATCCAGTGGACTGCCAATGTCTGTTCAGCCTATAATATCTCTTTTTTAATGTGTTTTTAAACTGCGTGAAAAATGATTTTCTAATGGTATCCCTCTGTTTTTGACACTTTCTATTTTCAGGTTGCTCAAACCATTCCTTTTAAAATGTACGCAACAAAAAAAATGACTTATTCCGCACTCTTTCTGGCCTTTGGCCTGGTGCTTCCCCAAATTTTTTATCTCTTCGGCGGTACCGGACCGATCTTCTTGCCGATGCACGTTCCTGTCCTCTTAGCCGGCTTTTTCCTGGGTGGCCCTGCCGGGGCACTGATCGGATTGCTCACTCCTGTTTTAAGCTCGCTGGTCACCGCCATGCCCCAGCCCCCCATCCTCTATTTCATGATGGCCGAGTTGGCCGCCTATGGTTTCCTGGCCGGTTACCTCTTTAAGACTAGAAAACTCAACATTTATGTAGCATTGATCAGCGCCATGATCGGCGGACAGATCGTACTGGCGGCTGCTGTCACCTTACTGCAACCGCTCCTAGGCTTTAAACTGTCTCCGGCAGTTTATCTATCCGGTGCCACAAGGTAAAGTTGATCAGCAAAATAACCAATCGTTTCTTAAATATAAGTTGCAACCCAATGGAACCAATAAATACTAACAATGGAAATAGGAATAAGACCATTGTCATGGGGTCACTGTTATTTAAACTACCTATTAAATTAGGACCTCATTTAATTTATTTTTAAAGTGATATCACTTTAATTTCAAAACAGGGATTACTAGACAGTTAAAGCAAATTCTGATTGTGGGTTCTGATGGGAATGTTCTGATTATGTGTTTTGATTATATGGTCTGAATCTAGTTCTGAATCTAGTTCTGATTCTAGTTCTGACTATCGATTCAAACTCTTCTAATCCAGTTAAAATTTAACATTTATTCTTTAATGAATGTTACATCCCAAATTATTCACCGAGTTAATTTTCGATAGGTTTTAAGGGTTGAATTTGAGTGGAAATTCATTTCCGCTCAAATTCTTTCATCGTTTTCTATTTCTTCTCCATATTTACTGAGATTTTTTGAGAAGTCTTCAGAATATAAGATTTTCAGGGTCAGTAAATAGAACTAACCGAAATTAGC
>JBAQDU010000092.1:0-2951 GCA_049294805.1 Clostridiaceae bacterium | reverse complement strand
CTAGTTACGTATAGTTTAACACATAACTAGGATAATCACAAGGTTTTAAAGCGATAAACCAAGTGCTATCAACAGTTTTTCAAAACGAAAAAGGATTCCTCGTTACGTAAACCGGGAATCCAGGGTTTAAGAAACGTTCAAGGTTAAAATTTCTGGATTTCTTCCCGATTTTTTTTATTTTAAACTACGGTCAGCCAACGGCAGAGGTTTTCCAGTTGTTCAGTGATTTTAGTCCAATCCTGATTTAGATCCAGCGTCTTCAAACTAATTCGGTTACCGCCCATGTTAAAGTCTTGGTCGGGGGTAATGGATTCATCAGTCTTTGCATATAAAAGAATGCCGGCTACTTTGCCAGTTGAACCTTGATCGCTATTCTTAACATAAGTGAAGATCTGATAGATGTTTTGAGAAATGAAGGTAGTACTGTTGTAGAGGGGGCTAAAGTGCATTGTCCGGCCATAATACTTAGTATCAATGATAAGCTTTTTTTCTCCGTTACAAAGGGTTATGTCAGTTTTCATTGTTGGTAGATAGGCTGTATCGGAATCGTCCCATAGATCCCATCGGACAAAAGCTGCTCGTGGTGAAAACTCCGGATGATGTTTTTGATAATAGAAGAGGACGAATCGCTCATACAAACGGAACATTTCCTCATCTTGTAACCAGGTGGCAAGTTTGTGAGTTCCAAATTCCGTGTTGAGTAAGAGTCCTTTGATGGTAAGATAACAAATTCCCATCAGCATCTGATAAGACGCATTATTCCGGTGATATTTTAGGCTGTTCCATCTAATTGAAGTGACCTCAACCTGACTGACATTGCTAAAATAAAGGAGTAATTTACGAAGGGCCGTCTTGTTTTCTGATTTAACATGGCCCTGACGAAGTAGTAGGAGCATCGTACTTTTTAGGACCTGATTATGCAACGAATCTTCTGTAAATTCATCAAATGAACAGACGAGCTTTCCTTGCGACTGAGTTTGTTGCTTAATGCTTTCAGAGATCCTAATTTGACCGCGAACACCTGATAAGCTCAATTCGACAGGGATGTAATCCCGATGAAGCCCTCTTTTTACTTGCATCGCCACACCACGCGCTATAATAGCGGCAAAGAGATCATGAATATTTTCAAAGTCTTCAGATGCGATTTGGTCAAATCCAGTTTCGGACAAGGACTTATAGGCATAGGAGAGCATATAATAAATGTTCTTAATGTTAATGTTTTTAGCCATTTAGAACTTCCGCAATTGATTCGACCAACTCTCTACTTTCGAGGGTTCATCAAACCAATATTCAAGCAATAGAGGAATCAACTCATATTCAATTACGGAGGAAAGCCAACTATCATCCACAACATCGGTGGTGCAAAAATAACTGTGTCCGATCCTAAAGCCGGCCCCTAGTGAGGAGTCTTCTGCTATAGCGGTATTTAACGACTCAATGGTTGAAATCAATTTGTCATATTTCCGGTTTTGGATCGAAGCTTGACGGGTTTTAAAACCGTCTGAAGAAAAGGCAGGTTCTATATCAAAGAATGCGAAGCGGCGGCGAAGCGCATAATCGATCATAGCCAGGCTTCGGTCGGCGGTATTCATCATACCAATAATATGGACGTTTGGAGGCACAAAAAACTGTTCGTCTTTGTAAAGTAATCGAAGGGAATTTTGTTCGCCGCGTTTATCATTTTCGATCAACATCAGCAGTTCTCCAAAAATCTTGCTTAGATTGCCCCGGTTGATTTCATCGATAATAAAAAAGTAGGGTCGTTCACCATCTTTCTCGGCTGCTTTACAAAACTTGTAGAATGGTCCTTCAGCCAAGCGAAAAGCAGACCCATCGGGACGATAACCCATTACAAAGTCCTCATAGCTATAACTTTGGTGGAACTGGATTACTTTTACGCGACTGGTATCTTTCTTTCCCATAATGGAAAAGGCTAATCGTTGGGCTGCGAAGGTTTTGCCTACGCCCGGTGCGCCTTGTAAAATAATATTCTTTTTACGAAGCAGCAAGCCCTTTAAGGTAGAATAACGCTCGGGATCAATGTAGACCTCGTCTAAAAAGTCCATTTCCGAATAATCTGTATATTCCAAGTCACCATCACCACGTTCAATCGGAAAAAGTGCTTCCAGTTGACTGACGTATTCGTTATATATCGTTATATTGGTGAGCGCTTTTTGTACCGCCTGACCTGGATGTTCCCACACGCCTTTATCGGTCCATTTGACTTTGCGTATATGCTTATATTCCTGACGAGTCCCATCGAAAATATAGTCAGACACTACAATGCCGCGACCTAACACTTTGGAATTTCCTTTTTTAACAATTATAACGTCATCCACTTGAATAGTATTTGCAAACTCCCATAATGCCAGACCATCATTGATATAGGACCTGTCTTCGCCATACTCGTTCTTCATGGCAGCTTTAATTTCGGCATTTGAACTAAACTTTGATAAGCTGCCAAGTTCATCCGAGCCGAGTCCGATAATTCCTTTATCATAGAATTCATCCCAAAAACGAGCTTGCTCACCAGGGGCATAGAGCCAATATTGTCGAGAAGCGACTACCTCTGTTTCTGTAGTTGCTAACGCCGGCTCACGCTGATAGCTCCCAGCGATGATGCTTTCAATTACGGCTTCTTGATCGGTAGTCACCTGGAAATTGGTTTGACCCGGATAGGTTAATATCTCCAGTTTTTTAGTTCGTTCATCGGCTAGTAGAACTGAACGGGAGACAACCGATTGAGTGAACTTTCGGTCGATTTGGATATCTACTGCTAAGTAAGGTCCACTCTTTAGCGACTCACCCCGGCTATAGGGATCATCTAAATTGGTAGAGTGCATTTTAGGATCAGTCAGAATAGTTCCCGAAGCAACGATCCCGCCGTCAGAGCCGGACACCCAGATATAAGCCCGATCGCCTTTCTTTATTTGGTTTCTGTACTGATTAAC
>JBAQDU010000091.1:0-3493 GCA_049294805.1 Clostridiaceae bacterium | reverse complement strand
TTGGATAACATCAAGAAAACAATCATCCAAATGGATATTTTCGCTTAACAGGGTTCGTGCCTCCTTGCATCTTAATCCACAACAATATAAAAGCCGAAACAATGCAGGAAAGACAAGTTCTCTACCTGGAAAACTTTTGTGTGGCTGAATGGAATCGCAAGCTTCGAAAAACAACTCAATTTCTTTCCCTGTGAAAAAATACGGTGGCTCCGGATCAAGGGTAGGGTTCCTTTTCGCTGGAATGATATAGCAATCTGTGAATCCCCTTATCGATAAATATTTGCCGAATTCCCTCAGTACAGCCATTACATTATATAGCGATCCAGGTGCACCGGAAATTGAATCGAGATAACCCGAAATGCTCTCTTTCTCAGGTAGATTGTTTTCCGGGAAATGATTTTCTGCAAACAAAACATATTTGAGAAGATATTTTTCATGTAATTTATAAACAAAGCCAATGCTCTGTTTGTAAATTACAAATTCTTCAGCCAAGGTCCGAAGAGGTTTATTGCTCAGCATTAGCTAATCTCCTTTCCGGGAAGGGGAAGCGTACATTCTGCTAGTTTTGCGCCCTCTGTGGAAAGATATACCATCACACTATTAGGATTTCCATGACCAAGTGCTTCAGAAATAACAGACATGGGAACTCCCTTTCGTAGCATCCGAGATGCCACACTGTGTCTTGTAATCCTCGTACCATAGGGTCTTCCGTCCGCTTCGATTCCTGCATTGGTTACAGCCTTATAAATAATGTAACGGCAGGCGGAGTGTGACTTAATTGAGGCATATGGTGCTGCTTTTTGAAGAAATACGAATTTGGAATCAGAAGCTGGCCTTTCTGAAAGCAGATATTCAGCAATGGCATTTCCATAAGATGCTGTAAGGGGAATATTTAATGATCGACCTGTTTTTTTCTGAATGATCTGCATAAAATCATGTTGCCAGTTGATATCTTGAAGCTTTAGATTACATATATCAACTGCCCGCAGCCCTATTTCCAGTGCTATCAGACATATAGCTTTATCCCTCAGTGAAATGGTAGCGTTATCAAGATGATGGATGATTTTAGCATGCTCTTCTTCCGTGTACACATCAAGAATATCTGTTTTCCTGGGTAGACGTTCTGGCAACTCATTTACGAACTTGATTGTTGAGTCAGTCATGTTTAAAAACAGCTTAAGCCCGGGAAGGTGGGCTCCCAGGCTTGTAGGAATATAATGCTCTTGGCATACCATAGCAATAAATGTAAAGATATCACCATTTTGAATTTCCGTGAAAGCATGATAACCCTGGTTTTCCAGATAGGAAAGGAAGTAGTTTAATAGCCTTCCGTATCCATCTTTTGTGTTTGTTTTCAGTCCGTTGGTTGTCATTAAATTTTCAAATTCGATTTTCGCATTAGAAAATTCAATGGATTTCAAAGCTGACTCCGGCTTCCTTTTTTGAGGTGACCAGTCAACAGAACCGTTCTTAATATATGACTCGATAAACTGGATGCAACGATAATGGAAGCAATACCTCGTGTGACAATAATTCCCCGAATTTTCATAGTGATTGTCTTTAGTAAATGCCTGGCCTAGTTCTGGGTTGTAACATACCTCTCTTCTTTTATCGGCAAGCTTTTGTAACCGTAAAAAAATCCTCTCATAGTTATGGATTGTTCCTGAATTGAATTTCGAATTTTTCATCTCTTGGATAATAATCGATACCAGTTCATTCAATGGGGTTACCTGTTTCATTATTTGATGCACCTCCTTATTAAGGTAAGCGTCTCAAAGTCAGACAGTAAATTCAAGAAAAACTATGCCGAAGCTTCCTAGATAGAATCCAGTAGTCACGGACCTTTCAAAAATCTTTCGGCATAGTTTTTTCTTCGGTATAATCAGTACTATCCCGAATTCGGAATAGTACAGACAACGGAAAACAATATAGAACTAAATGGATGTCCAGAGCCTGCGCAAAGCTAGGTATCAGGCTACTGTTCGCCCGACCCTACTCACCAGAAGGAACCGGAAAAATTGAAAAGTTCAACCAAAACATCGATCGATTTCTGGACGAGTATAAATTCGACAACTCTGCCCGGTCGTTGGAGGCGATGAACGAGCGTTTCTGGATCTGGCTTGAAGAGTGCTACCAAAATAAGTCGCATACCGCGCTAAATGGAAAGACACCGCTTCAGGCTTATAACTTGGATCCCAAACCACTAAAGTACCTCCCGGCACAAATCGTGACGAATGCATTTCTCCATGCTGAGACTAGGAGAGTCGATAAAAGTGGTTGCATCAGCTTCAATGGTGCCCGCTACGAAGTGGGTTTACCCTATGTTGCTCGCACGGTAGATGTGATCTACGATCCACAAAGCACCAATGAATTGACCATAGAATATCAGGACGATAAGCCATTTTCCGTTAAGCAACTGGTCATGGGTGAGAGAGTCTCAAAGCGACCAGAACTGCCTGAATTCCTGACTCGAGTCAAACCGGCAACCTCCAGGTTATTGGATGCGGCCGAAAAACGAAACGTGAAGCGTAAAGAGAAACAACACTCGACGGCCATCTCATTCCGCGATATTAAACGGGATGGTGAAGAAAATGTTTGAAGCATTCTATGGATTTGAAAAGACTCCGTTCTGCAGAGATATTCCTACGAATGAGCTATTTGTCTCAACAGCGTTGGATGAGTCATTGAGTCGTCTATGTTATGTAGCAGAACGGCAATTATTCTGTGTTCTAACTGGAGAATGCGGCACAGGTAAAACGACAACAGTTCGTCGTTTCAGAGATCAGCTAGATACCACTAAATTCTCTCTGATCTATCTGGCAGACTCAAAGATGACTCCAAGAAATTTCTACAAGGGTATGTTGGACCAATTGGGAGCAGAATCTAGATTCTACCGAGGGGATGCTAAAAGACAGCTACACAAGGAAATTGAGCTGATGAAGGGACTCCAGAATAAGCAGACAGTAGTGGTAGTGGATGAAGCCCATCTGCTGGATCGAGAGATGCTGGAAGAGGTTCGTTTTCTCTTGAACTTTAAGATGGATGCTGTCAGTCCGATGGCACTAATCTTAGTTGGTCAAACTGAACTGTGGGAGAAACTGCAAATGCAATCCTACACAGCCATCCGGCAAAGGATCGATATCCAATGTAAGATCCAGCCGATGGATCATTCACAGGTGAAGCAATACCTGAAACGACATTTGGAGTATGCAGGATCTGATCGTGACATCTTCTCTGACGACGCCATCGAAATGGTCTACCGTTATTCAGGAGGCTCAGCAAGGCTAATCAACAAGGTGTGTACTAGTTCTCTGATTTATGGCTGCCAAAACGGGAAGCGGATCATCGATGACCATATGATAAAACTAGTAATTGAAGGTGAGTTGAGTTAAGAAAATGGCAAGTTGAGAAAGTCATCAACTTGCCATTTTTTCCAGCAGTTCCTGGACAGAATTTCCCGTCAGTTTCTGGACATTAAAAGCCAGCATTAACA
>JBAQDU010000090.1:0-5670 GCA_049294805.1 Clostridiaceae bacterium | reverse complement strand
ATGCATATCAGTATAGCAGGGCAACCCAGTGAAGAAGAGTTGAGACAAATCGAAGACTTTAAAAACAAAGGTTGGGTTTAATAGACTTAAAGACGGAGCCTAAGAAAACTTGGGTTCCGCCTTTTTTTAGTCGATCTTTTTCTTGAATTTTATCGTTGCCAGGAAGAGGAACAACACGCCGAAGCCCAAGAGGATGAAGAACTCCTGATAGAGTTGACTGAAGGTGTTTCCCTTTAGGATGATCCCGCGCAACACATTGATGAAATAGGTCAGTGGCAGGAAGTTACTGATCCCTCGGATCAGATCCGGCATGGCGGCCCGGGGGAACATATAGCCGGATAATAAGAGGTTGGGCATGATCATAAACATCGAAAGTTGCATCGCCTGCAATTGGCTTTTGGAAATGATGGAGATCAAGAGTCCGACCCCCAGTGCTCCGAATAAAAAGACGATGGAGAACAGCAATAGCAGGGGGATACTGCCGGCAATGGGGACCCTAAACCAGAAGACACTCAAGGCCAGGGCTAGGACAATGTCCACAAAGCCGATGATGACATAGGGGATGATTTTCCCGATCATCAACTCCATGTTGGTAATGGGCGTAACGATCAATTGTTCCATGGTACCCCGCTCTCGTTCGCGGACGATGGAGAAGGAGGTCAGCATTAGGGTGACAGTTTGCAGGATGACTCCGATCAGGCCCGGTATATTGAACCGAATACTGCTCATATCCGGGTTATACCACACTCGACTGCGAAGTTCCAACGGCTGGGGCATTGGGGTGCCCAAGGTCTCTTGAATAATTTGCACCGACATGGATTGGATCACACCATTGGCACTGGAGAGGATAGTTTGAGCGGTGGTCGGGTCGGTTCCGTCGACGATCAGCTGGATCTTCCCGGTTTTACCGTTTTTAATATCATCGGAGTATTCCGGTGGGATGACAAACCCAGCTTTGGCATAACCTTCATCCACATATTTTTGAACTTCAGCCATATTAACGGCATTATAATTTAAGTCAAAATACTGAGAATTGGTCAGATTATCCATGAGTTCTCGGCTTTCAATGCCGATATCATTGTTCAATATCACAGTGGGGATATGATCCACACTGGTCGAGGCTGCATATCCGAAAAGCAGCAGCTCCATGATGGGCATCAATATGATGATGGCAATGGTCCGTTTGTCGCGGCGGATCTGAGCAAATTCTTTTTTTATGATGGCTATGATCCTTTTTATGTTAAACGTCATTAATTTTCTCCAATCAGTTGTTGCTGTCTTGTTCTTGTTCTTTTCTTTTTTCGTTTTCTACCAGAAAAACAAAGACGTCTTCCAGGGAAGGCTGTACTTTCTTCAGGCTGCGCACTTGTAGTCCGGCAGCTGTTAAATAAGCTGTCAGGTCATCATAACTTAAGCCTTCTTCAACTAAAGCGTGAATTCCGGCACCATAGACTGAGGCTTCTCGAATTTTTTCATGACGCTTCAGCGCTTCAATGGCTTTCAATGTCTGGTCGGTCTTAATTTCCAGAATATCACCCTGGATCACTTTCTTTTTCAGGTTTCGGGGTGTATCCAGGGACAGGATATTGCCGTAATAGAGAAACCCGATATTGCTGCAATGTTCGGCTTCATCCATATAGTGGGTCGTCACTAAAATCGTGACTCCCTGGCGAGACAGGTTATAGATGATGTCCCAGAACTGGCGCCGGGCAATGGGGTCCACGCCCCCGGTGGGCTCATCTAAGAGCAGGATCTCCGGCTCATGGATAATGGAGCAACCTAGTGCCAAACGCTGTTTCCAGCCACCGGAGAGGGTCGAGACAATGAAATCTTCTTTTCCGATCAAGTCGGCCATCTTTAGGATCTTATCTTGTTTTTCCCGGATCAAGTGTTTGGGGATATTGTAGGCGCCGGCATAGAAATCCAGATTTTCTTTGACAGTGAGTTCTTCATAGAGACTGAATTTTTGGGACATGTAGCCGGTTTTACTGCGTAGGATCTCATTGTTGTTCGCTACGTCATACCCTAAAACTTTTCCGACCCCGGAAGTCGGAGTGATCAAGCCCAGGAGCATTCGGATCACGGTGGTTTTCCCGGAACCGTTGGGTCCGAGAAAACCGAATACTTCACCTTTTTTAACATTAAAACTGACATTGTTAACGGCTGTAAAATCACCGAACCGTTTGGTCAGATTAGTTATTTCAATTGCGTTTTCCAAAGGTGCCTCCTAATTGGTCGCGTTTGACCAGATGTACAAAAACATCCTCCAATGAAGGCGGAGTCTCGGCCATGGTCTCGATGGTTATGTTCGATTCGGCAAAGAGCTTTTGGAGTGACATCATTGCTTGGCCAACATCGGCGGTGACTAAATGGAGTTCTTCGCCCATTAGATAAGCATCTTCAATATAAGATTGGCCAGGCAAGAGGTCTAAGATCCGATGGTTATTATCGGAGCGGATCTCTAAGATATGTCGATCAAATTCCTGAATGACGGTTTCCGGTGGATTTTGGGTAATGATCCGGCCTTGATCCATCAGTCCGATCACATCACAGCGTTCGGCTTCGTCCATATAGGGGGTACTCACAAAAATTGTCGCACCCTGGTCTCTTAGTTCGAACAGGATCTTCCAGAGCTCGCGCCGGGCAACCGGGTCCACTCCAATGGTCGGTTCATCTAAGAATAAATATTTGGGGGTATGGATCAGATTGCAGGCTAAAGCCAATTTTTGTTTCATCCCACCGGAGAGTTGATCGGCCAGTTTGGTGGAGTGGTTGGTCAAGCTGCTGAATTCAAGGAGGCTCTGGATTTTTTCCTCTCGAGTCACTTGCGGTGTTTGATAGATCTCGGCATAAAACTCTAAGTTTTCGCGAACTGTCAGGTCTCCATAAAGGCTGAATTTCTGGGGCATATAGCCGATCAGGCTCCGAATCTGGGCAGTCTGAGACACGATATCCAGGCCGCCGATGGTGGCAGTTCCGGAGTCAGGAGAAATAAGGGAACAGAGCATCCGCATGGTGGTGGTTTTACCGGCGCCGTCGGGGCCGACCAGTCCGTAGATCATCTGATGGTCAATGGTGATATCTAGACCATCGACGGCCTTGACCGCGCCGAAATGCCTGGTCAAACCGCGGATCTCGATGCCGCCGGTTGTAGTTGTCTCTACAGTAGCCATTATTCTACGAGGATCCGGATATCCACCGGCATTCCGGCCTTGATCGAACCTTCCGGATCCAGCACTTGGATTTTTACTTCAAACACAGTGTTCATTCGCTCTTCTTTAGTTTGGATATTTTTAGGAGTGAATTCCGCCTGACTGCTAATGCGAAGGATGCTGCCTTTAAAAGCCTTGGTTGCATCAGCGTCGGTATAGACTTCCACGGCCTGACCGACTTTGACTTTGGCAATATTTGCTTCGGATACGTAAGCACGGATCGTCAGGTTTTTGTCATCATTGATTTGGGCCAGAACTTTGCCCATTTGAGCAAATTCGCCCTGTTTGACCAGGATCGAATCAACGGTTCCGGAAATCGGCGATTTAATGGCTAACTTATCTAATTCCACTTGGGTCTGGGCTACGATAGTCTGGTTTTGTTCCAATTGGATCCGAGCGATTTCCAGTTCGCCTTCCATTTGATCTTGCACGAGGGTCCCGTTGGACTTGGCCAGTTCAAAACCGGCCTCAGCCTGGAGCATTTTAAACTTAGCGGCTGCCAGACTAGCCTCGGACGGACCGGCTTTTATAAGTTTTAATTGGGATAAGGCAGCATTGTACTGGGCTTTGGATACATCATAATTTTTCTTGATCTCATCGTATTTTGACTGGCTGATGCGATCATCATCCAAGAGGTCTTTGGCATCAGCCAAGGTCACCTTAAGGTAATCCCGGTTGATTTTTGCCTGGTTCAACAATTCCTGGGCTTGAGTGATCTGGTCCGAACTGGAACCATCCTTGATTTTTTGGTACTCACTGGTCACTGACCGATAATTATTCTCCGCCTGGTTGACGGCATCGCTGTTTTGCTTTTTAAGATTCTCAAAATTCTTCTCGAGGGTTTCAATTTTCTTTTGGGCCATCCGGACATTGATCTCAGCTTGCGACTGCTGGTTGGTCAAAGTCGTGTTACCGATCCGGGCGATCACGTCGCCCTGGGTGATCTGGTCACCTTCAGATACGAGGCTTTCGGATATATTACCGGAAACTTCACTGGTTATATTCAACGAATTGCTTTCGACGGTACCGGATGCTTCCAAGTAGGTCTTGTCTTCGGCATACACTAAAGCCGATCCACTGTTTTGGGTACGGTTGAAAATATATACAGACAATAAAACGCCCATGATGATCATGGGGATCAATACAATTTTTCCTTTGGTTCTCAGTTGGTTTTTAAAATTCTTCATACTTTCCTCCAGTTGTTGTTAAAACTACCTTTTCACTATAATATGGAACAAACAACCAATTCAGTTACCACGGTAACTTTTTTCGAAGAATATTCTGATCAAGCTAAGATTCCGACTAAAATTCAAGTTAAGAACGAGGTAAGCTATTGAAGATCTCGTCAACAAAGTGACATCATCTGCAAACCATACCTTACATGCTAGTAGTCTACTCGACCTGCTACCTGCTATTACTCCCATTTACCCTGTTATATAGGGTACTAATAGTACAAAAAACTGTAAAAAATATACTCTGGGACATGTTTATTCATTGGATCTTTTATATACTGCAATTACATCATGATGTTAGAAAATTGAGAGGTTAAAAGGGGAAAAGTATGGACGTAATTAAAATATTATCTGATCTTATTAAAATTAATACAACAAATCCACCTGGAAATGAAAAGAGGATAACTCAATATATTATAGAAAGATTTAAAGGCTATGAAGATATAATCGAAATAGATAATGGAGAAAACAGAGCCTCTTTAATTATCAATATTCCTGGAAGCACGGAAGAAACAGTTGCATTTATAGGGCATATTGATACTGTTCCAGTTTCTGATCCGAGTGTTTGGAAATACCCGCCATTTGACGCTCAGATAGAGGGTGATTTAATGTATGGCAGAGGAACGAGCGATATGAAGAGTGGTGTAGCCTGTATGATATCTTTAGGTGAATATTTTATTAAAAATAAAATTAAACCAAATAAAAAATAAAAATATCATGCTTGTATTTACGGCTGATGAAGAATCTTCTGGTAAAGGGATAGTTTCCGTTTTTGAAAAAGGCTATATTGAAAAAGCTGATTTTATCATTGTTCCAGAGAATACAAGCAGTAATGTGGTATTAAAAGAAAAAGGGGCATTATGGATCCGCTTTGAATTATTTGGAAAATCTGCTCATGGCGCCAGACCAGACTTAGGAATAAATTCAATTGAGATAATATACGAACTAATAAATCATTTAAAGTCTTTCGTAGAAAGTTATTGCAATGATGATTTATTAGGAGATAGCACCGTTTCGCTAAACTTGATCGCCGGAGGTGAAAAAGTTAACTTAATAGCTGATTACTGTAAAGCGGAAATTGATATTAGAGCTACTCCAGATTTAACTAATGAAGAAATTATTCATTATATTAAAAAGCAGATTTATAAATTTGAGAATAAATATAAAGGATTAAAGATCAAATTTGAGGTATTAACAGATAGACCATCACTTGAAATGGTTAAAAA
>JBAQDU010000089.1:0-51666 GCA_049294805.1 Clostridiaceae bacterium | reverse complement strand
GCAGTGAGATTTCTAGCAGAAGTTACTATTAGAGTCGGAACAAGGGATGCATATTTTTTCACGATCCAGATGGGTTTGGAATATTATAACTTTTGAGATTTATTTCGGATTTACCTATTAACTTTATAAAATGCGAAATAGTCAGTTAAAAGCTATATATTTTATAAAATATGGGAAGATTAAAAATTTTAACAATTTATTAATATCAATTTGATATTATTTAAAAGAACTGATGGTTTTTTGATAATGGTAAATTCATTTATGTTGGTATGGTTGAATGCGAATTACTCATTGGAAATGAAATTTATAACTTAAACCGTCATTTTTAGGTACCATTAAATTTTGGATTGAAAACGTTAAATAAATTATATATAGACTATTCTTGAATAATGTTTCGGTTCAGTTTACAATTGAGCATATAACCAGTAATCCACTGTGACCCAATGGGTCACAGTGGATGAGAGCACATTTTAGGAGGAAAAAAAATGTTAAAACGACTGATAACTTCAGTTATCGCATTTACCATGGTAGTTGGTCTGTCGGCTTGTACAAAACCCGCTGAAACCACAACTACAGCAGGTACAACTACAGCAGGTGCAACTACAGCAGGTACAACTACTGCAGCCGGTAATGGCTACCAGTTCACCAAACAGGAAGCCGGCAGCTACCATATCGGTATTGTCACAGGAACAGTTTCACAGGGTGAAGATGAGCTCAGAGGCGCCGAGGCTCTGATCAAAAAGTATAAAACCGTTGATGAAGGCGGCATGATCAAGCATGTAACCTATCCTGACAACTTTGACCAGGAACAGGAAGCAACCATTCAGGCGATCACTCAGCTCTCCAACGATCCTAAAATGAAAGCAATCATCGTAAACCAGGCTGTTCCAGGAACAGTTGCTGCTTTCAAGAAGATCAGAGAAACCAGACCTGATATCCTTCTGTTAGCCAACTCTTCCCAGGAAGATCCTAAAATGATCGATGCAGCTGCCGATATGATCGTTGACCCGGATAACATCAACCGTGGTTACTTGATCCCTTGGGTCGCTAAAGAATTAGGCGCAAAGAAGTTCGTTCATATTTCTTTCCCTCGCCACATGTCCATTGAACTCCTTTCCCAGAGAAAGAACATCATGAAAGAAGCTTGTAAGGATCTTGGCCTTGAATTCATCGAAGAAACAGCACCAGACCCAATGTCTGACGTTAAGGTCGCCGGAGCTAAGAAATACATCCAGGATCAGATGCCGGCTTGGGTAGAGAAATACGGTAAAGATACCGCATTCTTTGCAACCAACGATGCACAGACAGAACCTCTTTTAAACCGGGTTGCTTCTTTGGGTGCAATCTTTGTAGAACCTGACCTTCCATCACCGATCATGGGATATCCTGCAGCATTGAACATTAGCTTAACCGAAGAAGCCGGCAACTGGCCTGCAATTTTGGCTAAAGTAGAAGAAGCTGTTAAGAAGACACCAGGTAGCGGACGGATGGGAACATGGGCATTCTCCTATGGATTCACCGGTTCAGAAGGCTTTGGCGAATTTGCTAAGGGCGTTATCGAAGGAACCTATAAGTTCGATTCCAAGGATGACCTGATCTCTGCATTCAAGTCAGTTACACCAGGTGCTGAATGGAACGGATCCCTTTATGTTGACAATCAGACTGGACAAACCAAGACCAACCACATTATGGTTTACCAGGATACATATGTCTTCGGCAGAGGCTACATGGGCGCAACAAAAGTTGTTGTTCCAGAGAAATACTACACAATCAAAAACGACTAATTTTTAGTCGAAACTACACATATTAGACGGTGTAAACGGCTCATAGAGCCGTTTATGCTGTTAAATAGACTAAATCGAGAGAGGTGGAGAAATGTCCTCACAAAAAGAACTCTTGCGACTTGAAGCAGTGGGCAAGGAGTTTGACGGCAATCGAGTCCTAAGAGATGTCAATTTTTCTTTGAATGAAGGGGAAATTCTCGGACTGGTGGGCGAAAACGGTGCCGGAAAATCAACACTGATGAAAATTCTGTTCGGAATGGAAGTCATTCACGAAACCGGTGGATATGAAGGTCAGATCTTCTATCAAGGTCAACCGGTAAAGTTCAAAACACCGGATCAGGCATTGCATGCCGGGATCGGTATGGTCCATCAGGAATTTTCTTTGATCCCCGGGTTTACAGCGACGGAGAACATCCAGCTGAATATGGAGAAAACGAAGAAAACCTTGATCTCCAGGATCGCTGGTAAAAAGTTCGAGACCCTGGACCGTAAAACAATGGAAAAAGAATCCCAGGCAGCTATTGATACGCTGGGAGTCAATATAAGTGCATCTACCTACGTGGCTGAAATGCCGGTTGGACATAAACAATTTATTGAGATCGCCCGCGAGATCAATCGTCAAAAGGTGAAACTCCTGGTTTTGGATGAACCGACGGCCGTATTGACGGAGTCAGAAGCCATCTATTTGAAAGATGCGATGCGTAAACTGGCTGATATGGGGATCGGTATTATTTTTATTTCTCACCGGCTCAATGAGATCACCGGGACCTGCGATAAGATCGTTGTCCTGCGTGACGGCATCGTCGTTAAGGAGACCCCGGTAGCCGGTGTCAATGTCCGCGATATCGCTGAGTGGATGGTGGGGCGCGGCATGGATGATGCTGCCCGTCACGTGGTCAGAGTATCCAATGATGATGACATTATCATGGAGATCAAAAATCTTTGGGTAGACATGCCCGGCGAGACCGTAAAAAACGTCAGTCTGAAGATCCGCAGAGGAGAGATCCTCGGAATCGGCGGGTTGGCCGGACAAGGTAAAATCGGATTGCCCAACGGGGTCATGGGGTTATACCCGGCTGGCGGGGAAATCTTCTATAACGGAAAACCGCTTGATTTTATCGACCCAAAGAATCCCTTAAACGAACGGATCGCCTTTGTGTCTGAAGATCGCCGCGGCGTTGGTCTGTTGTTGGATGAAGCCATTGACTGGAACATTGGGTTTAATGCCATGCAGATCCAGGATAAGTTCCTCAAAAAAGTCGGTCCGCTGAAGCTTCGGGATGACAAAGCCTTAAAAGAACTGGCGGCCAGATATATGAATCAACTGGAAATCAAAGCCACCGGACCCGAGCAGCATGCCCGCAGCCTCTCTGGCGGAAATCAGCAAAAAGTTTGCCTGGCCAAGGCCTTTGCAACGGAACCGGAGCTGTTATTCGTCTCAGAACCCACTCGTGGAATCGACGTCGGCGCCAAGCGCCTGGTCTTGGATTCTCTGGAAAAATACAATGCAGAGAATGGGACCACCATTGTGGTCGTATCCTCCGAACTCGAAGAACTGCGATCAGTGGCTGACCGCATCGTTATTATAACCGAGGGTGAAGTCATTGGAATTTTGCCGCCGGATACTCCGGCTGCAGATTTTGGATTATTGATGTCCGGTGAACAAGTGACTGGAGGAGAGGCATAAATGGAACGATTTAAAAAACTGGTGGACGATTTTGGTCTGCCAAACTTTATCATAGCTGGCTTCCTGGTCATTCTCTTCTTCTTGACGGGACCGGCTGGAATTCGAATTGACAAATCCTTCACCGATATCATGTTCCGGTTTGGGATCAATGCCATCATGGTCTTATCCTTAGTACCAATGATCCAGGCCGGTTGCGGATTGAACTTTGGTATCCCGGTGGGATTTATCGCCGGAATGCTCGGTTCAGTGGTTTCTCTGGAACTTGGCGTCTCGGGAATGCTCGGACTGTTCGTTGCCATGATCATTGGAGCCGCTTTCGGTCTTCTATTGGGCTGGCTCTACGGTGAACTTTTAAACCGAGTCAAGGGCGAAGAAATGGTCATAGCTACCTATATTGGTTATGTTATCATCTTCTTTTTTAACATCCTGTGGACGATCCTGCCCTTTAAGAATCCACAATCGATTCAAAGTTACGGTGGAAGCGGCTTGCGTCAGACGATTTCTTTGGAAGGCGTCTGGTCAAAGATCTTGGATCCCGGGACCATCATTGACCCCTTATCCAAACGTCCGGATACGTTGCCGGTCATTACCGTCAATAGCTACATTCAGATCCCCATCGGTATGATCCTGCTCTTTGCTTTTGTCGCATTCCTGGTTTGGCTTTTCTTTAAAACCAAAACCGGAACAGCCATGACAGCAGTAGGATCCAACCCGGACTACGCCAGAGCTGCCGGAATCAACATCAATCGGATGAGAATCCTCTCCGTTATGTTCTCCACAGCCATTGCGGCAGTGGGCCTCATCACCTACCAGCAAAGCTTCGGCTTTATTGAAATGTATGGAGCTCCCTTAGGATTCGTCTTCCCAACGGTTGCCGCAGTTCTAATGGGTGGAGCCTCTGTTAATAAAGCCAATATCATCAATGTCATCATCGGAACGATCCTGTTCCAGTCTCTGGTCACAATGACACCGACGGTAATCAATTCACTGATCCGAATCGACCTTTCAGAAATCATTCGAGTGGTCGTTACCAACGGATTGATCGTATATGCCCTGACTAGACGGAGGAAAAAATAATGAAAAATGATCGTCTTAAAAAAGGGTTGATGAGCGCTGCAGTTCCTGCCTTGTTCATCGTCATTAGTCTCTTGGCCGTCCAGCCTTCCGGCTTGCCGCCGGCTTATATCGCCGAACAAGTCATGGTCAGGCTGTTCCGTAACTCCTTCTTAGTCTTAGCACTCTTACTGCCGATCATGGCCGGTATGGGGATCAACTTTGCCCTGACCTTAGGTGCCATGGCCGGTCAAATGGGATTGATTTCAGCTCAGGGGCTGGGTTTTGTCGGAGCCAGCGGACTCTTTGCCGCGGTTGCGATTTCGATCCCGGCTGCCATCATCCTTGGTGTGTTTGCCGGTCGAGTCTTAAACAAAGCCAAAGGCCGTGAAATGATCACCTCCATGATGCTGGCATTCCTGATCAATGGAGTTTACCAGTTCATCATTTTATATCTGTTTGGTACGAAACTTTTGCCCTTTAATCAGAATCGGAGCATTATCCTATCCAAAGGCTACGGCGTGCGCAATACACTGGAATTGGCCAGCTCCCATGCCTTTGATAACTTAGGGGATAAGACTCTGACCAGTGTTTTGGGTTCACCACTGTACATTGGAAACTTTAAGATCCCGTTCTTTACCATTTTCCTGATCATATTGCTTTGCCTGTTCACCTGGTGGTTCACCCGGACCAAACTGGGTCAGAACATGCGGGCCGTTGGTCAAGATATGGAAGTAGCAGCCAATTCCGGAATCAATGTGGATCGGACCAGAATTTGGGCCATCACGATTTCAACCGTTTTAGCCGGAATCGGTCAGATCATCTACCTGCAGAATCTGGGTACGATGAATACCTACACCGGGCATGAATCCACTGCCCTGTATTCAGCTGCTTCACTGCTGATCGGTGGTGCATCGGTTGCTTCCGCCGGAATTGTCAATGCCATTTTGGGAACCGGTCTGTTCCATATGCTCTTCGTGTTGATGCCGCCTGCAGCCAGCACCCTGACCGGAAACGCCATGATCGGAGAATACTCCCGAATGGTCATTTCCTACGGTATCGTTGCACTGGCTTTAGTGATGCATGCCAGCCGTAAGATGAAGGAAAAGGAACTCGATCGTCAAGCCTTCCGTGGTCAGCAAAATCCGAAGAAGAGTCTAAAACCACTAAAACCACTAGAACCATTGGAAGAGCCCAAATAGTAGAATTAATTAAGAAAATCCTTGGCAACTGGGCCATTTAGACAAGTTCCAACCCAAGGTAAATTTCAAAAGCATTTGATCACAGAGAAATCTGCGGTCAAATGCTTTTGTTATTGTCCTAGGCAAAAAGCGTTCAACACAATGCGTTCGACACTAAGCAGTTCAACACGAAGCAGTCCAAAAAGACTGTTCAACAAAAAAACTAATTGACTACTCAATCAATCCCTGTAATAATATAATGATTGAGTAGTCAAGTAGTTTACTGCAAATACAACTTAAAATTGAAGTGGTGATTGGATGCTAATTGCCGCTGAGCGTTAGGAGAACCTATGGAAAAACCAAGCAATAAGAATGACCTGTGCGGCATTATTTCGGTCATTCATCGCAAAACCCAGATTTATTTAAACCAAGAACTGAAGAAATATGGATTGAATTCAGCAGAGTTTGTGTATCTGATCCGCATCAAAGATACCCAAGCCACTAGTTTAAAGACGCTGGGTGCTCACCTTCGAATGGATGATGCCCAGACGACCCGGGTCATTCGGAGTCTGGAGGAGAAAAACCTGGTGAGTAAAATAAGAAGTCAGGAAGATAAACGAGCCTTTGACATTGAATTGACCCCATTGGGAAAAGAGTTGAAGCCGAAAATCATAGAAGATCGCAATGAGTGGATCCGCTTGATCACACTCGGAATGGAAAGCACTCAAGTCGAGGCTTTTATCAAAAACTTGAGCCTGGTGGCTCAAAATGCCATGGAATTAACAGAAGGGAAGTGAAACGATGCTGCTTAAATTATTACCTTATATGAGAAAATACCGAACTTATGCCATTCTAAGCCCCATCCTGATGATTCTGGAGGTGGCCTCAGATGTCGTTATTCCATTATTGATGGCCCGGATCATTAACATCGGAATCCAGAACAAAGACATGAATTTTGTCGTGCAAACCGGATTGCTGATGATCGCGGTGGCGTTGTTTGGAATGGTCATGGGAGTCGTCGCCTCCTTCTTGGGTGCCCGGGCCGGCTATGGATTTGCCACTGAAATTCGAAAAGATGCCTTTTCGAAGATCCAGAGCTATTCCTTTGCCAACTTGGATACCTTAAATGCCCCAACCTTGATCACCCGGCTCACTTCAGACGCTGACATTTTGGGCCAAGTGGCAATGATGAGCCTGCGTTTGGCCATCCGAGCCCCATTTTTAATGATCCTGGCACTGATCATGTCCTATACCATCAATCCCGGCCTATCCAGAGTGTTCTTGGTGGCGATCCCCATTGTTGTCGTCGTTTTATTCTTGCTCCTTAAATATGCCTCACCCATGTTTAAAGTCATCCAGACCAAGATTGACCGGCTCAATGCCATCGTTCAGGAGAATCTCATCGGGATCCGGGTCGTCAAATCCTTCAATCGCAAAGACCATGAGGAAATGCTCTTTGCCCAGCGCAACGATGATCTGCGCAACAAGTCCCTCCATGCAATAACAGTGATCAATATCCTAATGCCGGTCCTTACGTTGGTGATCTACGGCTGCATTGTGGCGGTATTGTGGCTGGGGGGACTTGAGATCATGAGGGGGGAAATGCTCCCTGGTGATATCATTGCGTTTGTCACCTATATAACTCAGATCATGATGGCCTTGATGCTCTTGTCCATGTATATCATGTACTTAACAAGAGGTTCTGCGTCAGCCGCTCGGTTACTGGAAGTGGTCCAGACGAAATCAGAAATCGAAGAACCCATCAACGGATTGACGAAAGTAGCCTCCGGCGACGTTGAGTTTCGCGGAGTTTCTTTCCGATACCCCGGTAATGGGACTGATATCCTTAAACATATCGATCTGGACATTAAAAGCGGTCAGTTGATCGGGATCATCGGCAGTACGGGATCTTCCAAAACAAGCTTGGTGCAGTTGATCCCCAGACTCTATGATGCCAACGGCGGCGACGTCCTAGTCGGCGGCCGCAATGTCCGGGAGTACGAGGTGGAAGCACTGCGCAATCAAATCGGCGTGGTCCTGCAAAAGAATACCCTGGTGACGGGCACCATTCGCAGCAATATGCTGTGGGGGGATCCTCTGGCATCGGACGAGGCGATCATTATAGCCCTTAAACAAGTCGAAGCCTGGGAATTTGTATCCCAGCTCAAAGATGGCTTGGATCACGAAGTTGATCAAGGCGGCAGTAACTTCTCCGGCGGCCAAAAGCAGCGGTTGACCATTGCCCGGGCGTTGCTTAAAAACCCGAAAATCTTGATCCTGGATGATTCCACCAGTGCCGTTGATGTGGGCACCGAAGTTAAAATTCGGCGCAGTTTCCGAGAAAATTTAGGCGACGTTACAACCATTATCATTGCCCAACGAATTTCTTCCATTGAAGATGCCGATCAGATCATCGTCTTGGAACAAGGCGAAATTGAAAGTCAGGGGACCCACCGGGAACTTTTGGCAAAATCGGTCATCTATCGAGAAATTAATGAATCGCAGCAAAGGGGGTTGGCTGAATAATGGAAAATAAACAATTAACGCCCAACAATCCGATGCAAACCATCAAACGGCTGATGGGCTACTATAAAAGCCATCGCCTCCTGTTTGCCATGGGGCTCTTCCTGATTCTTCTTAGTACCCTCTTGCAAGTAGGGGCTAATGGGATGCTCAGTCCCATCATCGATGCCGTCACCATCGACAAAAACGTTTCGTTGCTGATCCGATATTTACTGATCATGATCGCCATGGTGATCTTCTTATCCCTGTTCCAATACATCGGCAGTTTAATGATGGCTCGGTTAGCGCAGCGGATCACCCATACCATCCGCCGGGATCTCTTTAGCAAAATTCAACGGATGCCCGTGTCCTATTATGATGAAAAAGGTCATGGCCACATCATGTCCTCGTTTACCAACGACGTGGATCTATTAAATACAGCGCTCCAAGACAGTGTGGTGCAAATTTTGACCACCATTGTCACAGTGGTGGGTACCTTCGTCATGATGGTGATCCTAAGCCCGCTGTTGACCTTTGTAATTGCAGCCATGATGGCACTA
The DNA here is from genome assembly GCA_049294805.1 of Clostridiaceae bacterium. GTDB lineage: Bacteria > Bacillota > Clostridia > Clostridiales > Clostridiaceae > JG1575. Next base: position 42,899 of record JBAQDU010000089.1, on the reverse strand, counting down.
TCATTGATCTTGATCCGAAAAATAGCCGGGATCTCTTCCCGTTATTTTAGAGCCCGTCAAGCCTCCATTGCGGACTTGAATGCCTACGTGGAGGAAATGGTCTCCGCTCAGAAAGTCATCAAAGTGTTTGGTTATGAAAATCGGGCCAAACAGCAATATAACGTCATCAATGAAGCCCTTGGCGATGCCAGTTCCAATGCAGCGACCTACGGTGTCATGCTGATGCCCCTGATGGGCAATATTTCCTTTATCCAGTTTGCCATCATTGCCATTCTGGGTGCTGCCCGGGTAATTTCGGGAACCATGACCCTTGGAAATATCTCGGCGTTTTTGCAATACACTAGAACTATTTCCCGACCCATCACCATGGTCTCCAATCAGATGAATTCAATTTTGGCAGCAATTGCCGGAGCGGAACGAATCTTTGCCATGCTCGACGCCCAGGAGGAAGTCGTGGACGGCGAGGTTCGCCTAAGTGACGAGGACTGCGCCGGGGAGCGGGGCTTGTGCTGGCTTGTGCCTGATCCCTCAGGTAAGATAAATCGAGTACCGGTGGAAGGCCATATCCAATTTAACGAGGTAGACTTTAGCTATGTGGAGGGAAAATCAGTTCTAAAAGGGGTCTCCCTCTATGCGAAACCCGGTCAGAAAATTGCCTTGGTTGGCTCCACCGGAGCCGGTAAAACCACCATCACGAATCTGATCAACCGCTTCTATGAAATCAAGGATGGGACCATCACCTTTGACGGAATTGACATTAAGCGGATCAATAAGCTGGATCTGCGCAGTATCATGAGTATGGTGCTCCAGGATGTTCATCTCTTTGAGGGGACCATCGCCGATAACATTCGGTTTGGGCGTCTGGATGCCACGGATGAAGAAGTCATCCGGGCGGCCAAGCTCGCCAATGCCGATGGATTTATCCGGCAACTCAAAGATGGCTATCAGACGATGCTGGGGGACGATGCCACCAGCTTGTCCCAAGGCGAACGCCAATTACTGTCCATTGCCCGGGCGGCCATTGCGGATCCCGTGGTGCTGATTTTGGACGAAGCGACTTCCTCGGTGGATACCCGAACGGAACAACTCATCGAAAAGGGAATGACGGAACTCATGGAAGGCAGGACCACCTTTGTCATTGCCCATCGTCTTTCCACCGTACGGCGATCCAATGCCATTATTGTGTTAGAGAATGGTCAAATCGTCGAACGGGGTGACCATGTCCAACTGATGGATCAAAAAGGCCGCTACTATCGCCTCAATATGGGAACCGAGGAACTTTCCTAAATAGATCCTTTGTGCCATGGCACAGTCCCAAAGTAAAATAATCGAACCAAAAAACCAGTCCTGCCGGGTGAGCTGCAAAGCTCCCCGGCATTGGTTATTTTTTGAATAACTATTGAATAACTATTGAATAACTATTGTCTCTTCATTGGAGAATCTCTTTGGGGTCTCTGTTGGATTTCTGTTGGAGTTTCCTGGGATGTCTTTTAGTGATCTTTTGGATTTTCACTGGATTTCTTTTAATTATCTGTTGGATTTGGGCTGTTTTTTATTATCTTTTGAACATTTGCTGGGGGATCGTTTTGATCACTTCTGGGGAATCTTCTGGGAAATCTGGAGTGCGATGTAAGCGAAAGGCTGTGGGATTGTGTATAATTATGATAATCAATGAGGGGATGTTAATTCCCGGAGGAGTCAGAAAGTGAAATATTGTTCTACCAGAAACAAACAGTTAACTTATAGCTTTGCCGAGGCAGTGCGTAGAGCTCTGGCCGAAGACGGTGGTCTGATCGCCCCGGAAAGTGTTCCGACACTCCCGGATAAAGTCTACGAGAATTCAACTTATGCACAATTGGCGCTAGCGGTCTTAAAAGCCTTTGTACCGGAACTTGATGAGACCATCCTGCAGCACTTGATCGAAGAGAATTACCGAGATTTCCCCATTCCCCTGGTGAAAACCGGGACCGGAACGTTCCTTGAGCTCTACCATGGGCCGACGGGAGCCTTTAAGGATGTGGCCTTGACTTTTTTACCGAAAATCGATCAACTGACCCAGACTGGGCAGAAGATCTATGTTACCGCAACATCGGGCGATACCGGAAAAGCTGCTTTGGAGGCCTTTAAAGACCAACCCAACACGAAGATCATCGTATTTTATCCTGAGGATGGGGTAGCTCCTTTGCAAAAGCTTCAGATGCAGACTCAAGAAGGCGATAACGTCAAAGTCATTGCCATTTTAGGAAATTTTGATGATGCTCAGCGTGGCGTTAAAGAACTTTTAAAGGAATTCTCCGGTCGAGGCGTTTCCTCCTGTAACTCCATCAATATCGCCCGGCTCTTGACCCAGATCCCATACTATTATTTTGCGGCCACTCAGGCCGGCCACGCGGGGCTTAGCTATATTGTGCCATCGGGTAATTTTGGCGATATTCTGGCCGGCTGGTATGCAAAACAAATGGGGTTGGCAACGGGACAATTGGTGGTCGCTACCAATGAAAATAAAGTGTTGAATGATTTCATTGCTACAGGATGCTATGACCGGCGCAGAGAACTGGTCAAAACCACGTCTCCGTCCATGGATATTCTGGTGTCCTCCAATGTGGAGCGCCTCTTGTTCCATAAATTTGGACCGGAGGTTGTGGCACAATGCATGGCAGATCTTAAAGAACAAGGCTTCTATCAGGTGGATCCCGCTGACTTAGCGGAATTTGCAGCCAAAGATGCCTCAGAGGCCGAAGTGGAAGCGGCGATCCGCACCGTATATGAAGCCGAAGACTATATCATGGATCCTCATACAGCCTGTGCCTGGGTTGCCTGGGACAAACTGGGCCGGCCCGCCGATCATGTCATCGTATCAACGGCCAGTCCCTTTAAATTCCCGCTGGTCATTCAACGGGCCCTGACCGGAGAAGCGACTACTGAAGAGGCAGCCCTGTTGTATCTGTCTGGACTGGCCGCGCCACACAAAGCGTTGGACGGTATTTTTGAGCGGCCGGTGCTCCACCCCGAAGCCATTGCTCCGGAGAAGATGCGCGAAGAATTCTTAAAGTTTGCCGGAGGGATCATCCAATGAAATTAAGCGTACTGGCCTCATCCGCAAACCTAGGTTGTGGATATGATACGTTGGGGATCGGCCTTAATTTGGTCAATGAATTTGCCATCGACCACGCACCGGAGGATACCTTAATTGGTGAGGAGCGGGATCTTTCAACTCACATGGTATTTACGACGCGGAATTTAGCCTGCAGCATGCTGGGGCTGAGTCCAAAACCCTTTGTTCTAAAGGTCAATGCCCAGATCCCCGAAGCCGGCGGACTTGGTTCCTCAGCGACTTGTATCCTAGCTGGAGTCGTGGCGGCTTTGTATTTAAACGACAAACCATTGGATGAACAGATCATTCTAGAGACAGCCACTCGGATCGAGGGGCATCCTGACAATGTGGTACCGGCATATACCGGAGGACTGACGGCAGCCCTGGGTCTAGAGGGGAAAGTCCTCTATCAAAAATTCAAAGTGGATGACAAACTCACTTTCCTAACTGTGATCCCACCCTTTGAATTTGAAACCCAAGGATCTAGAGCAGCAATTCCAGCCATGATCCGTCATACGGATGCGGTGTCTAATTTAGCACGGGTCGTATTACTGACCAAGGCCCTGGAAAAAGGGGATACAACTAACTTAAAGGACCTGTTCCATGATGAATTGCATCAAAAATACCGACTGCCGTTAATTGGCCAGATCGACCCAAATTATCCCAGCGTGTTTAAATATTGCTCAGACCATTCGGAGGGGACTTTTTTAAGCGGAGCTGGTCCAACCTTTATTTCTGTGGTGGATGATGAGACTGCAGCCCGTTTAATGGAGGAACTTAAAATCATGGTACCCGGGTATCGGGTCCTCGCTTTAAAATCAAACAACGGCGGCGCCATAGTTACGGAGTGATAAAATCGGGCATAGGATATTAAGTTAAAGCTTGGGAGAGATCTAGCCATTAGTCGATCGTCGAGTGTGTTTAGTGAAAGTGAATCATATTCAATGGATCATAATTAAGTGAATCATATTCAATGGATCATAATTAAGTGAATCATATTCAACCGGATCATAATTAAGTGGAATATGTTGAAATAACTATTTTAAACATAAGGGAGGGATTATTGTGAGTGAAGAAAAAGACCAGATCATCCAGGAGAATTTTGCGTATTTTCGCAAGACGCACCCAGATATCTACGAAGCTTATGAGAAGTTTGGGAAACTAGTCCATGAAGAGGGCGGCCCCCTGGAAGAGAAAACCCGCTGGCTGATCAAAATCGCAGTGACCACAGCCGGGCAAAACCAGTATGCCTTAAGGACCCATATTAAAAAAGCGATCCTCAATGGCTGCACTGCTGCTGAAATCGAGCATGCCATATTGTTGACGGCACCATCGGCCGGATTCCCGGTAATGATGGAAGGTATTTTGACATTGCGTGGTGTTCTGGGCGAACCCATCGAATAGACTAAAATCAACAAAATTAGAAGCAATAGCAGATTCAAAGCCTGTATTGGCCCAATACAGGCTTCTTTGTGTTAAACTGAAAACTGAATGAATATCTACGGGGCATGATGGGTGTACTAATTTATGAGCTGGAAATTTTCGAGAAAAATATGGTTGTTTTTAATTGCCTCCTTTAGCTTTGGCCTGGGATAGGCATTTACAATGCTCTTCTTAAACTTTTATCTTAGAGCCCTAGGCCTCGATGAAGGGGTGCAGGGGTTGATCAATGCACTGCCGGCCTTTGTTTCGGCTTTTTTAAGTATCCCGGCGATCCTGGTGACCCGACGTCTAAATGAAATCAATACAATGAAACTGGGGTCGATCCTCAGTATGGGCGGCCTGGCCATGATCGGATTATCCAATGGTCCGGTGCTGGCGATCTCAGGTTCCATCCTGCAAGGTGTGGGCAGTGCCTTAGTCATGGTTTCCAGCGCTCCCTTTATGGCCGGAGAAACCCATGAGGAAAATCGAGTACCACTGTTCTCCCTCCAGATGGCGTTGACAACAGGCGCCGGATTTTTAGGGAATATAATAGGCGGCCGGATCCCGGAGCTATACGGCCGGTTTGCCGGAATTTCCGCCGATTCACTGCCGGCGGTGCGCTCGGCGATCCTAATTGCCGTCTTCTTTATGCTAGCCGGAACCATACCAATGTTCTTTATCAAAAGCACCAAAGAAGTCTTGGCGAAGGATCTCAAATTAACCGGCTTTTCAGTGGAAAACAAAGTTCTCATGTTCAAATTGGTCTTTCCGGGGATCCTTGTTGGCTTAGGCGCCGGAGCGACCATACCTTATCTGAATCTCTTTATCGAAGCGAAATTCAACATCGACTATGCCATGATGGGCAGCTTGTTTGGGTGGACTTCCCTAGCTACTGCCACAACGGTCTTGATCCAGCCTTGGCTGGTTCGCAGGCTAGGTCAGATCAAAGCAGTAGTGGTCGTTCAATTGGCCAGTCTGCCATTTCTGTTTCTGTTAGGCTATTCTCCCTTATTCTTCCTGGTGGTCGTTGCCATGTTCACACGAGGCGCCTTGATGAATGCAGCCGGCCCGGTGTTTACAGCGTTAGCAATGAATCTCCTGCCCCATCGGGATCGACCGGTCTTTTCAGCATTAAATATGATGGCATGGAATATCGGGTGGGCAATTGCCGCAACCGTCTCGGGTATTTTCCGCAAATCCCTGGGGGAAGGTCAGATCTTACATGCGTTTAACTGGCTCTTTGCCTGGACGATTCTAATGTATGCACTGTCGATTCTGGTGACCTACCTATGGCTCTATCAGGTTAAAGATGAGAAGACATCAGTTTAGGATGATCCGAATAAGTGCTGTGATAAAAACCTAAGCGGTTATCGTAAGGGTGAACAATAGTAAAAAGCAGAATCGACGGGTGGGCGTCAATTCTGCTTTTGTCATTTTAGGGTGGATCTAACCGCCACCAACCGGTGGGAAGATGGAGAGGTAGTCAGTGGGGAGAAGAACTCGACTGTAATCGGCATCTCGGCCGTTGACCAATAAAATGGACACTTCGGCGGGGGGGATGTTTAAAGCCGTAATAATATCTCCTGTGGTCAGATTATCGGTATACGGAAAATCTATGGTTTTGCCCCGGCCTTCCCGAAGGGTGGCAAAAAGCTTAACCAGGATGGTCGGATTCTCCGATCTGTGATCTGTTTCATTCATTTAATTCAGTCCTAATTCGGTTAATTTTTCTTGGGTCGGAATTCCCTTATCCCAGCCCCGGACCATATAGTATTCCGGAAGCATGATGTCCAATTTGGTCACTTCACCTTTGGAAGGTCCATCAGTAACGGGGTCTTCCAATAGACGTTTGGGCAGGGTATCCTGATCCGGTGTGATGCCGGCTTCCAAGTTGAACATTCTCTCTAAGTTCCAGATCCGTTCCCCTTTTTGAAGCAAGCCTTCCACAGTCACTTCTTCACCGGTGGCAGCGGAAAGCATTCTAGCATATTGGGGTGCCCCTAGTGCAAAGGACGTAAATAAGCAAAGACCCAGGGAGTCAATGGTGGCAGTCAAGTCCTGGAATATCTTAGTCCAGGTGGCTTTTCCGTTGGTTGTGAACCGATCAAGCTTCTCGGGGGAACCCAGGATCTCCGGTGAGATCATATAACCTCTGACATGGCAACCGCCCCGGTTGGAGGTGGCATAGGAAAGTCCCTGGCCTTGGACGCCTCTGGGGTCATAGGCCGGCATTTCCTGTTTCTTTGAGGACATGGATAGTTCGGGAACTCCGTAGGATTCACACAAACGATAGGATCCGTCGGACATTTTGTCGCCCAAGCCTGAGCGTTCACCCATCCGTTTGGTCCATTCGATGATGGCATCGCTGTCGCCCCATTTAAGGCTGGCGCCATCGAGCTCTTCATCTTTGATCAGACCCAGCTGGTATAATTCCATGGCAGCAGCAATGGTCGCCCCTGCCGAAATCGTATCTAAGCCATATTCATTGGCCATTTTGTTGGCCAGAATGATTTTTTCGAAATCGTTGATGCCGCAATCTGAACCAAAACTCCAAATGGTTTCATATTCAGGTCCGCCGCCTTCCCAATCACCGAGTTTGACATAGCGTCCACAGCCGATTGGGCAACGGTAGCAGGGATCTTTGCGAAGCAGGTATTTCTCGGTCATGTGTTCACCGGAGATCATATCGGCATCTTTGAAACTGGATTCCTGGAAATTATTGGTGGGCAGAATACCATTTTCATTGATAATATTCACCAAAACGGCCGAGCCGTAATTTGGCAGGCCCACGGAGGTAACGCCGTTTTCACGAATTAACGTCAACGCTTCGTCGTTGGCTTCTTTTAATTTGGCTTCATCGGCAATGGGAGCCTGCTGGCTGCCCTTCACGGTGATGGCCTTTAGGTTTTTTGAACCCATGACGGCACCGACGCCCGATCGTCCGGCAGCCCGATGAATATCATTCATGATGGACGCCATATAGGATAATTTTTCACCAGCTGGTCCAATGGATAAAACCTTGGCGCGAGGGGGAATTTCTCCGGAAAGGACGGCGGTCGTATCCGATAACAGCTTGCCCCACAGGTGGCTGGCATCGCGGATTTCTACCTTGTCATCTTCAATGTTGATATAAACCGGATGATCAGCTTTGCCTTCAACTACGAGACCGTCATAACCGGCATGTTTGAGCTCAGCTCCCCATTTTCCGCCGGAATTGGAAGATCCAATGGTTCCGGTCAAAGGTGCTTTGGTAATGACCATATAGCGGCCTCCGGTGGGGACGGCGGCACCAGTTAAGGGGCCTGTCATAAAGAATAGTTTGTTGTCGATGCTCAAGGGTTCGACCAAGGGACCTACCTCATCATAGAATAACTTCGTTCCTAAGCCTCTTCCGCCGATAAAATCCATGGATGTTTTGGGATCCACTGGATCGACTCGGACTTCACCTGTTGTCAAATTGACTCGCAACAGTTTTCCAAAATAACCGTTCATGTTCCACACTCCTTAATCAAAAGTAAATTGCTTTACTCCAGATCCTTTCCAAATGCGGGAGGCATAAGGGTTTTCCCCGATACCCTGACGGTCTGGCTGCATGGACGGATCGTTAGCTCACCAGACTCGGAAGTGGAATTTGACCCCCGTAGGGGTTTGATTAATTTTACCATATTAATAGGTGTAATGGATATTATTTTTACAAACTAATACCGGATCCCCGATCATCTTAGTATTATGTTGCAGCAATCAGAAACCGAGGAAACTTCTAAATGGAGTCATTTCCTGGTTAAAGGGTCTTTGAAGGGTATTCTTTGAATCAGCTGCAGTTAAATTCTCCAAAATTTGTGAAAAGTAATTTTCTCATTGAAAAGAAATGGGTGACCCGTTATTATATAAAGTGAGTTGATATTTGTTTTTTTTAAACGAAGTTTACATAAGTAGCACTTTTCAAAACGAAACAGATTGACATGAAAATAAAATACAGGGGTCGGTGAAATATGAAAATCGGATTTGATTCAAAGAAGTATCTGGAAGAACAATCGAAGTTCATCCTTAAGAGGGTTGACCAGTACGATAAACTTTACTTGGAGTTTGGCGGTAAACTATTTAATGACATGCATGCCAAGAGAGTGTTACCCGGTTTTGATGCCAACGCAAAGGTTAAACTCCTGCAAAAATTAAAAGATAAGATCGAAGTCATCATCTGCATGTATGCAGGGGATATCGAACGCAATAAGATCAATGACAATCTGGGAATTACCTATGACATGGAAGTGTTAAAATTAATTGATGATCTGACGGTCCAGGGGATCCCGGTGAACGGCGTGGTATTGACGCGGTATGCCGATCAGCCCGCCGCTCGGATCTTTGTCAATAAATTGGAACGACGCAATGTTAAAGTCTACATCCATAAAAACATCGAAGGCTACCCTTCGGACATCGACATGGTGGTTTCCGATGCCGGCTATGGCACCAATCCCTTTGTTGAAACGACGAAACCCATTGTCGTAGTAACAGCACCGGGCCCCGGTAACGGAAAGTTGGCGACCTGCCTGTCCCAGCTCTATCATGAAGCCCAGCGCGGCGTCATTGCCGGATACTCTAAATTTGAAACCTTCCCGGTGTGGGATCTGCCGTTGAAGAATCTGGTCAATGTCGCCTATGAATCGGCCACAGTGGATCTGAAGGACATCAATATGATCGACTTCTACCACATGGAAGCCTATAACAAAATGGCGGTGAATTACAACCGCGATATTGAAACCTTTCCGATCTTAAAGCGAATTTTAGAAAAAATCACCGGCCGGGAAAGTGATTTTAAATCACCGACGGATATGGGCGTAAATTGCATCAGTTCAGGCATCATTGATGATGAAGTCGTTCAGGCGGCAGCCAAAGAAGAAATTATTCGACGGTATTTTAAAGCCCAAGTGGATTATAAAAAAGGCCGAATTGATGCAGAAGGCTACGAAAGAAGCCGAATGCTGATGGAGAAGATGGGACTGTCGGAAACTGACCGCAAAGTTGTCCCGGTCGCCCGTGAATTGGCGTCTAAAATGGTGGGCAATGAAATGGAAGTCGCTTCCGTTGTGGCCTTAGAACTGCAGGACGGCACCATAATCACCGGCAAGCAAAAAAACATGATGCAAGCTACTGCCGCTGCGGTTTTGAATGCATTGAAATATTTGGCAGACATCAATGACGGCATGTATTTGCTCTCCCCGTTGGTCTTAAAGCCTATCAGTGAATTAAAGCAAAAGACGTCTCATCTCCAGGAAAAGCTCTTGGATCTCAATGAAATATTGATCGCTTTGACCATGTCAGCGGCTACAAACCCTTCGGCCCAGGCAGCTTTTAGCTGCATTGACCAACTCGATGGAATGAATCTGCATTCCACAACGATCCTCAATACCAATGACGAAAAAACCTTAAGAGCCTTAGGCATTGACTATACTTCAGAAGATGATTTTGCAACGAATAAACTATACTACGGTCAATAATAATCGACCCCCTGCGGGGTGGCTGGTTAACACTTCCCGTACAGGCATGGATAAAGCAAAAAAACAGCACCCGGTGCTGTTTTTTTGGCTTTAGTGATTAAACGGTGTAGTAGCAGCTGCTGACAAAAGTGGCAAGGCGTTCAGCCTCTTCCAATGTCATATCGGCCGGTATGGCCAGAGTGATCCAGATGGATTGAGACTCATCGGTACCAGGTCTTAATAAATACCGCTGGCTGACAAACCGGACGGATCCGTTTCCGGATAAGTCAGTCTCTGGAACTGGTCCGCGCAAGGCATCTTCAGCCTCCTGCTTTAACCGTTTGGCTTCACTTTCTGCTTTGGTCGGACGACCGCGTTTCTTTTTGGGCTTTACTTGCGATGTTGCTTCCGGCATTTCTTCGGGGGTCTCTTCTGGTAATAATGTAGGTTCGAATTCAGATTCCATAATATCCTCCAATGTACTCTTAACGTCGTATTTATTTTGATGATTGGGATCGATGGGTTTGGTGGTCAACTGATCCGTACTATTAGTTCGATATTAGACTTGGGACATTTATCTAACTGCAGGGGGCGTCGCGATCGAACCGCAGTTCTACCTAAGATCTTGATGGGCTGTCCCTTGAAATTTTCGTAAAATCGGTCGGTCCGATACCCCTTTGGGGCAGCAATTCCCACGTTTTTTAGTAGAAGAACGGACTTGAACAATTCTTTAATTAAATTATTAACTTTTTTGATTATAATTGCAATATATAAACGATAAATAATCTTAAAATTTACTGATAATCTTTTGAAATTGATACAAATGGGCCAATTTGCCCCAGTGATTTGATTATAAGAAGTTGTACTCATGTCGTTATACAAAGTTAACTTAAAATGGTATGATAATTCAAAAACATAAAAAGTGGGCATTTTAGTACGAAATTTCCCGCTTATTTTAAGGAGGAACTCATGAAATATACAGTATATCCCCAGGTTTTTGAATTAAATCCAAATATTGAGTTTGGAATCATAATAGGAAGGGACCTCACGGTTTCACAATCCACCGAATCCGATCAACGGATTTTACTGTCCGCGCAGGGCGCCGCCCGTCAAAAGATCGACCCCGCCATTATTCGCGAACTGCCCAATATTGCGGCAGCTCGCCAGGTGCTCCAACAAGCCGGGATTAACCCCAACAAATACACTCCCTCGGTGGAAGCAATGCTAAAGCGAGTGGTCAAAGGCAGTAACCTAGCTTCCATCAATTCCTTGGTGGATCTGTGCAACGCCGTATCCCTGGAAAATGAAATTTCCCTGGGGGCGCATGACTTAAAAGACATTGATGCAGACCTTGAAGTTCGCTTGAGTCGGTCCGGCGATCGGTTTTTACCATTTGGCGAAACCATCTGGGAAAACGTGGAGGACGGTGAACTGATTTTTACAGCAGGGCCTACAGTGCAAACCAGAAAATGGATCTGGCGGCAATCGGAACTTGGGAAAATTACAGAAGACACTCATAATGTATTCTTTCAAGTGGCCGGCTTTCGGGACAATGAATCCCTGAAGAATGCAGTCCAGCAAATTGAACAGTTGGTCCGGGACCGGTTTGGCGGCACGACCACAACTTTTTTCGTTAATCAGGATCAGTCATCCATTGAATTTTAACCAAAGACAACGCTCTTAAGGGTCATGGAACCAAACGGAATTAAACGGAATTACACAGAACAAAGCAGAACTAACCAGAACCAAACAGATCTAAAATCAGCCTTGCAAAGAAAAGATTTTTTGAAAAACTAAAAATATTAGTTCATTAAATTAACAGAATGTACAAGACTTATGCGATTTACGACATTTCTAATTCAATATATCATGTCATAATTATACAGAATAAACAAATGAGGTGAGATCTATAAATAACCAAGCACAGAATTATATTAAGGAAAATATCGATCGAATAAAAAAACGGGATGGGGCACAGACGGAATTCATCCAGTCGGTGGAAGAGGTGCTGCAATCGGTAGCGCTTTCCCTGGCGAACCATCCGGAATATATGGAAAACAGCATACTCGAGCGGATCACTGAACCTGAACGGCAGTATATGTTCAAAATCGCCTGGGTGGATGACCAAGGTAAAATCAGGACCAATCGGGGCTATAAAGTGCCCTTCAACGGTGTTTTGGGACCCTTTAAAGGCGGATTGCGGTTTCATCCGTCCGTGAATTTATCGGTCATTAAATTTTTGGCCTTTGAGCAGACCTTCAAAAATGCTTTGACGGGCCTGCCCATCGGTGGTGGAAAAGGCGGCAGCGACTTTGATCCCAAGGGAAAGTCCGAGGGCGAAATCAAGAGGTTTTGTGAAGCCTTTATGACGGAGCTCTATCATTTCATCAATTCCAATGTGGATGTACCAGCCGGAGACATTGGCGTCGGCGGCAGAGAGATCGGCTATTTATTTGGAACCTATCGCCGGATCACCGGAGCCTTTGACAACGGAACCATCACCGGCAAAGGCATTACGTATGGCGGATCGGCTTTTCGACCGGAAGCCACCGGTTTTGGCATTGCCTATTTTTGCAATGAGATCCTAAAACATCAAAAGGATAGTTTTAAAGATAAAGCGGTGGTGGTCTCTGGGTATGGCCAAGTTGCCTGGGGCACCATTAAGAAAGTAACCCAATTAGGCGGTAAAGTCATTACCATTTCAGGATCTGACGGCTATGTCGAGGACCCAGCGGGGATCAATACCCCGGAGAAACTCGACTACATTGAACATATTAAACAGATTCCCACGAATACTCTGCAAGGCTATGCCGAGCGTTTTGGCGCGATCTTCCATGCCAAGGAAAAACCGTGGAAAACAAAAGCCGATATTGTGATCCCCTGTGCCACCCAAAATGAAATAGGCATCGAGGAAGCACAGCAGATCGTAGCTAATGGGACCAGATACGTCTGCGAAGGGGCTAATATGCCCTGTACCAATGAAGCCATCGAATTCTTTAAAGAAAACGGACTTATTGTGGGGCCGGCCAAAGCAGCCAATGCCGGAGGAGTCTCGGTATCGGCCATGGAGATGTCTCAAAATTCAATGAAGGTCGTAATGTCCGATGAGGAAATGGACCGTCGTCTACAGGGGATCATGGAAAAAATGCATCAAGATATTATTAACACCTGCAACCAGTATCATCTGGATTATGATCTGGTTACCGGGGCAAATATCACAGCCTTTGAACGGGTTGCCAATACCATGCTCAGTTTGGGAATATATTAGGCAAAGAACTGGAACTATTGTTAGGATCATTGAAATCAATAAAATAATGTCAGGAAGCCGGACTTATCAAAAGTTCGGCTTTATTTCCCATGGAGGTTTCTTCTTGACAGCTTTAATTTACAGTTGTAAACTAAAACTATAGACTACAATTGTAAACTATCGAAGGGAAGTGGAACGATGACAAGTGAGAAAAAGTCTCCGGTAGCTGAAGTTAGTGATGCTGAATGGGAAGTGATGCGAATTGTTTGGGCCAAGCAAGGTGCAAACGGGCGCTTCATCATAGAGGGACTTCATGAAAAACTCAACTGGAATGAATCGACGACTAAAACCTTGATTCGCCGACTAGTCGATAAGGGGTACTTGAAATCTCGCAAGGAAGCTGGCGTTAATTTTTATGAAGCTGAGCTATCTGAAGAAAGTTGCAACTTATTGTTGGCCGATAAATTAATTGGGCGGATCTGTAATACCTTAGTGGGTGATTTTATCGGGAAGTTGATTGATCGATACGAATTAAGCATAGAGGATATTCAAAACCTTAAATCCACGTTAGAAACTAAAAGTGGGTTCAACGAAATAATCTGCAACTGCACACCGTGCCAATGCGCGCACTGTAAAGTTGAAGAGGCAAACCACGTCCATCGGTAACTCAAACAAAATCACGAGGATGGGAGGTACCTGTGATGAATAATAACGAGAAAAAAATAATGCGATCACCGGATACTACGACAGTTGAATCTGACCATTCCAAAGACATAAAGCATCGTAAAAATCAAGAACCAACATTTCAACCACAGATGCACCAACCCCAAATGGATCATGGCCAGATGGATCATTCTCTAGTGGACCATGCCCAAATGGACCATTCTCAAATGGATCATAGCCAGATGGATCATTCTCAGATGGATCATTCTCAAATGGACCATGCCCAGATGGACCATTCTCAAGTGGACCATGCCCAGATGGATCATTCCATGAAGGCTGATGACGGACATGGCGGACATGGCAACCATCATGAGGCCATGATCAAAGATTTTAAAAAACGCTTTTGGGTAGTGTTGATCTTAAGTATTCCAATTATCATATTATCTTCAATGACTCAGATGCTCTTGGGATATCATTTAGAATTTCCGGGGTCTAAGATAATTATTTTTGCGTTGTCGAGTATTGTATTCTTCTATGGCGGATTTCCTTTCTTAAAAGCTGCCAAAGCCGAATTTAAAGCCAGGACGCCGGGAATGATGATGCTCATATCTCTGGCAATCATTTCAGCTTATATCTATAGTACGTTGACCACATTCTTTTTGACCGGTTCTGAATTTTACTTTGAGCTCTCCACTTTGATTTTAATTATGCTACTGGGACATTGGATTGAAATGAGATCCCAGATGGGAGCATCCAAAGCATTGGAAGAACTGGTGAAGCTTTTGCCTGAAACGGCCCACAAGTTGGATAAGGCTGGCAATGTAACTGAAGTCAGTATGTCCAATCTTGTTGTCAAAGACCGGATTATGATCAAACCGGGAGAGAAAGTTCCAACCGATGCTACCATAGTGGAAGGTTTCTCCAGTTTGGATGAATCCATGCTGACGGGAGAATCGGTCCCTGTGGAAAAATCCCCCGGAATGCAAGTCATCGGTGCTTCGGTGAACGGCAATGGTGTCCTTATTGTAGAAGTAGAAAAGCTGGGTGATGAAACTTATCTGGCTCAAGTGATAAAAACTGTTCAAGACGCCCAGGCTCAGAAGTCGAAGACGCAAGGGTTGGCGGAACGGGCGGCCGGCTGGCTGTTCTATATTGCACTCGCAGCCGGAATTATAACGTTCATCTATTGGTTTTTACAAGGGGATGTGCCGTTTGCTTTGGAGCGAATGGTCACTGTCTTAGTCATCGCTTGTCCTCATGCTTTGGGCCTGGCAGTTCCACTGGTAAATGCCGTATCGACTTCAATTGCTGCCAGGAATGGTTTGTTGATTCGCAATCGCAATCAATTTGAAGACGCCAGACACATAAAACGACTTGTTTTTGACAAAACCGGAACCTTGACCATGGGTAAATTTGGGGTCACGGAAGTTGTTCCTCAGCCCGGAATTTCAGAAATGGAACTGCTTAATATTGCCGGATCATTGGAAAGTCAGTCGGACCACCCGATTGCGGTAGGAATCGTTAAGGGAGCAACCGAGCGAGGCCTGCGTCCTCAGAAAGTAACGAATTTTGAAAATCTCACTGGAGCTGGTATAAAAGCAGACGTCAACGGTAAAACTTATTATGTGGTCAGTCCGGTGGAAGTGAGACGACGGGGCATTGCTTTCCAAGTAGATTTCTTCGAACAATTATCATCCCAAGGCAAAACAGTAGTATTTGTGTTAGACGGAGATCGTCTATTGGGGATGATCGCAGTTGCGGATATCATTCGACAATCCTCGAAAAATATCATTTTAGAACTTAAGAAGTTAGGAATTGAATCCGTTATGATGACGGGCGACAATCAAAACGTAGCCGATTATGTCAATGCCGAACTGGGACTTTCCCAAGTATTTGCCCAAGTCATGCCAAAAGAGAAATCCAAGCACATAAAGGAGCTTCAACTAGGTAGTGTTAAAGTTGCCATGGTCGGAGACGGTATAAACGATGCACCGGCATTGGCCACTGCCGATCTTGGAATTGCCATCGGAGCCGGAACGGATGTCGCCATGGAAACAGCGGATGTTATATTGGTAAATAGTGACCCGCAAGATGTATTGAACTTGCTCAAGCTCTCCAAAGCGACCTATCGCAAAACGGTGGAAAATTTGATTTGGGCAGCGGGCTACAACATTATTGCATTGCCTCTAGCAGCCGGGGTCTTGGCCAGCCGAGGCGTTGTCATCACACCGGCGATCGGAGCAGCCATTATGTCATTGAGCACCATTATTGTGGCAATTAATGCCCGGAGCCTCAAGATCCATTAGGTGCATTCAGCCGGTCAATCCGTTAAGACGAGTATTTAAAGGTTCATCAGCATAGAAAAAGGAGCGTAATCAACATGAAAATCATGGAGAATTTAAAAAAGAAAGCCAATAAATTTTTAGAAGATGTATCCAAAGAAAATAAAAAACAGTTTGGTGGAAAACCGGATTGTTGTTCCCTTAATAACCAAACGTCAAAAAAGGCGAAGTAAACCCATCAGCCAGGTCAGCTTGAAAAAGTTGACCCTTTGCGAAACATAAGATCAAGTGTATAACAAAAGGCATCAGATCGCCGGTAGACGGCTCCGATGCCTTTTGTGCTAGGTGGGTTTATGAGGGTTACTGGAACGATGTGATGAACTCCTGGTAGAGTTTCACAGCTTTTGCCACTTCAACTAACGCCACCGATTCATTTTCCCGGTGGACTAACGACAAATCGCCGGGTCCGATGATGATGCAGGGAGCACCGCCGCGCTTGAGCTTCGTCCCGTCGGTGGTGCCGGAGAATGTTTCATACTGAACTGGGATCGCGCAGGTTGTGAGCGCATCACTCATCTGGCGGACCAGAGGATCACTAGGTGAAGTCAGCCATGGTTCGCGCTCATCGTCGATGGTCACTGAATAGCGCAAATCCGGATAGTTTAAAGATAGTTTCTTTAAAATTAAAGTGACCTCTTGCCAGATGCCTTGTGGCAGATGCCCGATGGTCAGGCGGGCATCGATCCCCAGGGTGCATTGGTCAGGGATGACCCCCGGTTCCACACCGGCTTCGATGGATAGGGCCTGCCAAAAGCTCTGACCATACTCCGGTGTACTAAACCCAGAGAAGTCCGTTTGTTTCATTTCATTGATAAACGCAACCGCCAGGTCAATCGCATTGGTCCCGCCGCCCAGTTTCGAACCGTGGGCAGTGGCTCCCCAAAAGGTGATGCGGCCAAAGGTTCGACCGCGCCCGGCCGTGCATAGACTCAAACCGGTGGGTTCACAGACAATGATCCCCCGAATGGGTTGGGGGAGTCCTAATTTCATCATCACTTCGGAGCCCCTCATATAAAATTCTTCATCCACGGTGGCTGCTAATAGGATGTCATGGGCCGGCACAAAGCCGGAGGTCTTAAGGTTAGTCATGGTGGTCATAATGGCGGCCAGCCCTGACTTCATATCCGAAGTGCCCCGGCCGTAGAGTCGACCGTCAGCCACCACTGGTTTAAACGGATCCGTCCGCCAACGCTCTGCCTCAGCCGGGCTTACCGGAACCACATCCATGTGACCGGTAAAAAGCAGGGCATCAGAACTTTTGCCGGGTAGCCTAGCCAAGAGGTTATGACGGCCGGGTTCAACTTCCTGCAAAGTCACTTCAATTTCCAATTCTTGGAAATAGGTCTGGATATATTGGCAAACCGGTTCTTCAGCCCCCGGAGGGTTGATGCTTTTAAGACTGACCAGGTCTTCCAACACTTTATTGACAGCTTTTATCATAATAGCTCCCTTTTGTTTACAGATTATTATTAACTGATCCGCCATTTTTCTGAATAATTAGCGAATCATTCATTAATTTTTAAAGAGAATACTTCATAATAATAACATACGGATGGATAAAAACTTCGATTTGATCACTGACAAAATCAAAGTGCATCCAAGAGCAAATACCATGTCTAAACCAATCGAATAAAATTCGAAGGCAACAACAGCAACCAAGGCAACCAAGGCAACCAAGGCAACCAAGGCAACCAAGGCAACCAAGGGAACCAAGGCAACCAAGGCAACCAAGGCAACCAAGGGAACTAAGTAATCGAGTGTTTCCAAGGTAGCCAAGGTAAATTCTTTGGAACGCAATTGCAACGACTTATCCAAACGTTGTAAGGAAAGGATTCGTAAATTCAGTCTTATTTAAAGGAGGTTAGCATGAACAGAAAATTCAACCTATTGATAGCAGCTGCAGTAACGGTAATGACAGTCTCAGCCTGTTCTCCTTCCGGAACAGCGACAACAACCGCCCAGGGGACGACCCCGGCAGGTACTAGTGTAATAACTACCACTCCAGCAACTCAACCTGTGACGACTCCAGCAGCAACAGCAGCATCAACCACCTCTGCATCAACGACCACAGCGGTGACTACTATGCCGCCGGCAACGACCACGGCAGGCGGGCCAGTTACGCATAACAGTGACGTGGCCAAAACTTATATTAATTCGGCTGAAGTGATGGCGAAACTAGACAGTTACAGAGTAACGACCAAATCTCAAATGGACCTAATGGGTATGAAAATCGATACAACATCCGTAATGGATTTATTTAATCAAGAAAAGAAAAGTAAAATATCCACTACGTTTGGAGACCAGACCACGGATATGTATTTGATGAATGAAAAATTATACATGAATGGTGCTGACGGAAGTTGGATGTATTTCTCTCAGCCGAGCGGCGAAAACCCCGATATGGTCGATGTGGACCAAATTAAAGGAATTACAGACGAGCAATTTATGGACATGTTCAATTACGATAAAGTTGGCGACGGATATGTCATTAAGACAAAACGCCCGCTTACCATGGCTGATCTTGAAAAGCTAGGCAACATGCTGAATCCATCATCGCAGACGGATCCGTTGGAGACGCCAATTGACATGGGCGATATGACCTATGAAATGGAAATTCATTTCGATAAAGATTACTACATGACAAAGAGCGACATGACCATGAACACAGTAGTTGACGGCAAAACCAATGTCACGAAGGTAAATATGACTTATAGTGATTTTAATAGTGTTCCGGACTTCACACTTCCCAAGGAAGCCTTAAACGCTACAGAATTTACGATTCCTGGATTGCCATCGACCAAACCTTAACTAAAACTAAAATTAATCAAACTAAAACCATGAGCTCTCCTGCAAGGGAGAGCTTTTATGTTGTTAGTGCGGTGTACCCTGGATTCGCCAAAGGAAAATCTAAAGTTTCAGCGTAATAACTGGACCATAAGCTGAGTGAAAGTTTGGATCACCTGTATTTAAGCCTGGTTTGCACTAGAATGAAATTCTGAATTAATCTTCAGTAGGGTTTTGAATAAAGTTTTGAATGAAGATTTGAATAAAGGGTTTAATAGAATTTTGAATGAATAATAAAGTGAACTCTTTGAATCCTAGAAAGCCAAAACTTAAATTTTTCATAAAGATTATGATTTATGACTATGAAGTTGTTCAAAAAGAGTTAAAATAAAAGTAGGAGGAAGTAAACCTTTACTTACCGTTTGTTTTGGAATCAGCTCAATTAATTTAGGGAGAACGAGATGACTGAGGAAAAAAAGAAGAAAAACCACCAGAGGGATCAAATCACCTTTTACGAAACATTTGATGATGAGATCGTAAGGATCAGTGGCGAAGTTTCATTTGCTCCAGAACAGGTCATGGGCGGGCCGAGACCTTCCTATACCCCGACTCCGGTGATTCCGGGTTTTTATACACTTTCAGATGCTTTCGAAAATGCAAGACGCCGCCTAGAGGCGATGGACATGGAAACTTCTGATCCGCAGACCAACGAGTTTTCGGAGATCGATGAGGAGGAACGGGATTCCTGGTTCAAGCCGAATTCAATGATTAACGCGGTGACTCCGGGATATTTTACCAGTGAGTTTAACAAGGGTCAGCCAGCAGTAACTCAAGGCGGCCGAACCAATCGAAAGTCGATCTATGGCAGAACCGGACAAGGTTCAGCTGCGACTTTTCACCAGCACAAAAATTACATTTTGGTCGGAGACTTGATTGAAGAATTGACGGATGATGAAATGGTTCAAGAAAAAAGCTATTCCGAAGAACAGAGGCTTCAACAATCAAAATCATTTGATTTCGTCTTAGATGAAACCATGAGATCATTGATCGAGGACCATGAATTAAATAACGTAAAATTAGGTTAACAAGAATAAGGCCAAAAAAGAGCCGTTTGGATCAACATAATAATCAATAATAAAATGAAGGTAGTACGACTATTTATAAATGAAACCGGATTTCCTTGACAGGCATTCCATATCATCATAGAATTAACAAAAGCTTTTAAACAGTCCCGTGAGGCTGAAAAGAGAACCGGTATAAATTTTTAGATTGGTGCGTCAATGTGACCTCTTTTTCCACGGAAAAAGAGGTCTTCTTTATTCTGCCCAATCAAACTAAAATGGTAGATTAAACCATAGCCCAGGGGAAAGGCACGTCTTTTGCGGATGCGATCGGCACCGGTTAACCGGGCCGGGCAACGGATACTGATCTGGTGGACTACTAAGATCGCCTATCGTTAAACAGGTTGGCAATGGAGTGTTTAACCGGATGGAAGTAATCGAAAGGGTTTTGGAGCAAACATGATATTATTAAAAAACGGACAAATTATTCAGGCGGGCAACCACCTTCAAGCCATGGATCTTTTAATAGAAGGCAGCCAAATCGTCAAAATCAGCCCACACATTGAAGCCCAAGGGGAATGGCAAGTTCTCGATCTATCCGGTAAACTCGTCACAGCAGGGTTTATCGATGTTCACGTCCATTTGCGGGAACCCGGGTTTACCGATAAGGAAACCATTAAGACCGGATCCAGAGCCGCCATTAGGGGAGGGTATACGACAATTTTTGCCATGCCCAATGTGAATCCCAGTCCGGATACCCCAGACGGGATCCAGGATCTGTTGAGTCGGGCGGCGAAAGATTCTCCCATTGATATCGGCTTTTTCGCCCCCATTACAATGGGAGAAAAAGGGATCGAGCTTACGGACATTCGAGCCCTAAAAGAAGCCGGGGCGATCGCCCTGTCCGATGATGGGAAAGGGGTCCAGTCCAACGACATGATGCTCCAGGCTATGAAGCTTGCCCAAGCAACGGATCTGGTCATCAGTGCCCATTGTGAAGACGAGAGCGTCTTAAATGGTGGCTACATCCATGAGGGGGCCTACAGTCAACAACATGGCCATAAAGGGATCATGCGGGCCGCTGAGGATATCCAGGCCGGCCGGGACATCTTATTAGCCGGGGAAACCGGTGCGAAGTATCACATTTGCCATATGTCTTCCTACCGAACGGTGGATCTCCTTGAATTAGGCCGTAAATGGGGCTGCGCAGTTTCAGGCGAAGTCACCCCGCATCACTTGCTGCTGACCCAAGACGATCTGCGTGAGGATGGCCGTTTTAAAATGAACCCGCCTTTACGAGATAGGATGGATCAGGACCGGTTGATCCAGGGACTCCAAGCCGGAATCATCGAAGTGATCGCCACTGACCATGCCCCCCATACCGAAATCGAGAAAAGTCGGGGCTTAGCGGATTCACCCTTTGGCATCACCGGGCTGGAAACTTCCTTTGCCCTGTTGTATACCTACCTGGTCAAACCGGGTAAAATAAGCTTAGAGACCGTCATCAATGCGCTGACCAAGGGGCCGGCCCGGGTATTTTCCCTGGATAAAGGAACCCTGCAAGTGGGCGCCGTGGCGGATATCACGGTGATCGACCTTGAAAGAGACTACACCATCGAGTCAGCCAATCATGAAAGTAAGGGCAAAAATACCCCCTTTGATCAATGGCGGGTCTTTGGTAAAATCGAGACTGTAATGAAAGCTGGCCGAATTCTTCTACGCGATGGAGAATTTACACCCACAATTTCTTAAGTGAGGAAATGCAATTGAAGAAGATTCAGCGAGACCTTAAAATTTTGGCCAATGATGAGATTGCCAAAGATACCTATAAAATGACTTTGGACGCCACGCTCTTGGATACTCCGGTGGAACCCGGAACGTTCTTCAATTTGACAGTTCCCAACCAAAAATACATTTTGAAACGGCCCATTTCGATTTTTAGCGTGGAACCTAAAAACCAAACGATTTCTCTGATCTACAAAATAATGGGGGATGGAACTCGGGCCTTCTCAAAAATGGTTGCCGGGGACCGAATCGAAGTCATGGGACCATTGGGTTCCGGCTTTCCGATCCAGGATGATTCCCAAGCGATTCTTTTGATCGGCGGGGGAGTCGGAGTACCGCCCCTCTATGAATTGGGCTGCCGATTAAAAGCTGCCGGCAAACAAGTCACCGCAGTTCTTGGCTTTCGAGACCGGGAATCAGTATTCTGTGAGGCGGATTTCAAGAAGCTCGGAGACACCATCATCTGTACCGATGACGGATCCTATGGCTATCATGGGCTGGTCACCGCGGCGATCCGCCACCATGATCTGCAATTTGATACCCTTTATGCCTGCGGTCCGGCGTTAATGCTGAAATCAGTGGATATGGCGTATCGAGATAGCAAAGTCGGTTATTTGTCCTTTGAAGAGAGGATGGCGTGCGGCATCGGAGCCTGCTATGGTTGCATGACGCCAACCAAAGACGGGCTGAAAAGGGTCTGCAAAGACGGCCCGGTCTTTAAACTGGGGGAGGCAGTAGACAATGGTTGATTTAAGAGTAAGTTTACCGGGGTTGAACCTTAAAAACCCGGTGATGCCGGCTTCCGGCTGTTTTGGGTTTGGCCATGAATACAGTGAACTGTGGGACTTGAATTTATTGGGCTCCATTATGATCAAAGCTGTGACCAAAGAACCCCGCCAGGGCAATCCAATGCCTCGATTGGCGGAAACCCCTCAAGGGATGCTCAATGCCATCGGGTTGATGAATCCCGGCATCGAGCATGTGGAGGAGGACCTGTGCTGGCTGGAACAATTTGAGCTACCCATTATTAGCAACATCGCCGGGTATACCGAAGATGATTACCTCTATGTAGCCGAACGGATCGGCAAGGTGGCAAACGTTGGTGCCTTGGAGATCAATATCTCCTGTCCCAATGTCAAACGAGGCGGGATCGCCTTTGGCCAAGATCCTGAAGTAGCCCGGCGATTGACCAGCCGAATTCGAGCGGTGACGGATAAACCGATCTATATGAAACTCTCACCCAATGTAACGGATATTAAAATAATGGCCAAAGCGGTTGAAGAGGGCGGAGCCTCCGGTATATCCATGATCAATACCGTCACCGCCATGCGTCTTGATCTTAAAACCGGCAGACCGGTCTTGGCCAATGGGACCGGTGGATTATCCGGGCCTTGTATTAAGCCCATTGCCATCCGAATGATCCATGAAGTCTATCAAACCGTTAAAATACCCATAATCGGCATGGGTGGGATCACCTCGGCCCAGGATGTTTTAGAATTCCTCTACGCCGGTGCCAGCGCAGTGGCAGTGGGAACCCAAAACTTTGTGGATCCCTATGCCTGTCCCCGGATCATCGAAGATCTCCCCGGGGTCCTAGCCCAATATGGGTTTACTTCGGTTAAAGAAGCCGTGGGTTTTAGTCATAGGCCCTAACAGTCATGGACCAGAAAAAAAGGGGAGGGTTTCCAATGGCCCATCTTCCCTTAACGATATGCGCAACAAAAAAACCGGACCATTAGGTCCGGTTTTGTGTTAGAGAACAGTTTTTTGGAATTTACGATCCGATGATTGGGTGGTTTAGCGCTTTGTCACGTACTTCAAGTACTCGCCATAGCCATCTTTGACCATATCATCCACCGGAATGAACTTAAGGGCGACACCATTGATGCAATAGCGCAGACCCCCTTTATCGGCGGGTCCGTCTTCGAAGAGATGACCCAGGTGAGAATCACCGGAACTCGACCGGACTTCGACTCGGTCCATTCCGAAACTAGTGTCTTTGCTTTCCTTCACAGTACCGGAGGTAATTGGCTTTGTGAAGGATGGCCAGCCACAGCCGGAGTCGTATTTATCATCCGATGAAAACAAAGGCTGTCCCGTTACGGCATCAACATAAATGCCCGGATCAAATTCCTGATCCAGTTCGCTGCTAAAGGGGCGTTCCGTATCAGCTTCTTGGGTAACAAGGTATGCTAGATCAGAGAGCTGCTCTTTTAACGTGGCTTGGTCCGGTTTGGTATATTTGTCCTTTTCAGCAATGGGTACATTGGCTAGGCCAAGATCGATATGGCAATACCCATTGGGATTTTTTTTAAGATAATCCTGATGATAAGTCTCAGCTGGATAAAAACCGGTCAAGGCAGTTAATTCGACGGCCAATGGTTTGTCATACTGTTTAGCCACATCGGCTAAAACCAGTTCAGAAATTTGCTTAACATCTTCCGTTTCATAATAGATACCGGTCCGGTATTGGCGGCCAATATCATAACCCTGTTGGTTAACACTGACCGGGTCAATGATCCGGAAATAATAAGTCAGGATTTCACCAGTGGATACTAAGTTCGAGTTATAAATAATTTTAACCGTCTCGGCATGGTCCGTTTCATCTATTTTCTCATAGACCGGATTATCCGTTTTACCATTGGCATAACCGGATACAACATCGCGGACGCCTGGTATTCTTTGGAAATATTCTTCTACTCCCCAGAAACAGCCGCCAGCTAAATAGATCACCTGATCGGACGGCTGGGACTCAAAGGCAGCAGAAGATCCTGCGGCGGTGGTCCCGGGGGCTGCAGGAGAGGCACAACCTGCCAAGATCCCGCTAGCCAACAATAGGCTGGCCAATAATTTGGTTTTATACAATTGAATCACCTCTTGACTTTAGTGTATAGTAATCCAAGAGTTATTAATAGTATAAGTTTGATAATAATTGATGGCCTATTTTTATAGTTTATTGAAGCGCTTCCATTATTGAAATTAACATTGGGATTCCAAAGTATTACAGCACCCATCATGCGCCGGTGAACTGACACCGACTGCACGGGGTGCTGTATTAGAAGATCTTTTCAACCGACCTAAGTTTAAGTGTCTTTGAGTAATTAATGGAAGTTCCTTGAATTAAGTTGACCAAATAAACAGCCCAGTTGAAGAGGTTCAATTGTCGTTGCTCAATTAAATGCTCCTATTTTTGACAGTGTTTACAGAAATGGGTTCCCCGTCCAGCCACTCGGATCTTTAAGATGGGCTGTGCGCAGACTCGACAGGGTTCACCGGTTCGGCCATAAACAAAGGCTTCATCGAGGTAATGGCCTCTGATCCCTTCGACATTGAGATAGTTTCGCCGAGTGGAGCCGCCTAGTTCCACGGATCGCTTCAAAACTTTGCGAATGGCACGATGCAGTTTTCGATAATCCTGGTCAGAGAGGGTCCTGACTTTACGGTCTGGCATGATCCCCGCTAAAAACAAAGCTTCATCGCAGTAAATATTGCCAAGGCCGGCCACAACGGTCTGATCTAACAGGGCTGCTTTTACTGAGGTATCTTTGCGCCGGCTCATCCGCTGGGTAAAAAGCGCTTGGGTAAAAGTTTTGGACAATGGATCCGGACCAAGCTTTTGCAGGAATTCATTGTTGGCAAGTTCAGTGGAAGTAAGGATCTTCACCCAACCAAATTTTCGTTGATCATTAAAAAACAAAAGGGACCCGTCGGTGAAATCCAGGGTGACCCGAGTGGTTTTATCCGGAAAAGGACCCTCTTGATCTGCTTCCTGAAAGACCAGCTGCCCGGTCATTTTTAAATGGATCAAAATAGTAGTCGTATTATCCAGATCGATGAGGATGGCTTTTCCCATCCGGCTGGCTTTTACAATGGAGCGGCCAATGGTGGCATCGACAACGGCAGGGTCATTGGGAAAAGCTTTTGCCCAGTCCCAGGTGATGTCATCGATGATTTTTCCAATGACCAGACGGTTTAAGCCGGCGACAATGGTTTCTATTTCCGGTAGTTCAGGCATATTGTTTTCACCTCAAAACAGGCAGATCACAGAGCGGCAAATGCGTCGTGATAATTAGCAGGCAGGCAGATCAGGTAACAGTAAAGCCCAAAAGCGGGAATCTCTTACGACTCAAGTGAATCCGCCTGGGCAAAAGTCAATTTATAGATTGCCCAGGTGGACATGGGTTAGATATTTTCGGGCGATCAATTCCAGAGTTTTTAGCGTATGGACCGAGGTCGGTGATTTATCCAGCATTTTATAAGCGGGGAAGAACCTGGACAGATGCAAGGGGATATCCGGTGAAATCGAGGCAAGCCATTGGCATAGGGCCTCCATTTCAGAGGGACTGTCATTTTCCCCGGGAATCACCAAGGTCGTCACTTCAACATGGGTATGCTTTGCGGCCATGGCAATGGTGGCTTTGACCGGTTCTAGGCTTGCGCCCATTTTATGATAAAATTCTTCCGTAAACGCTTTGAGGTCAAAGTTAAAGGCATCGACAACTTCCAGGAGCTGATCCAGCGTTTGCAACGAGGTGTAGCCATTTGAGACTACAACATTTTTCAATCCGGCCAAATGGACCAGACGGCCAGTGTCGATGATATATTCAGGATCCACCGTGGGTTCATTATAGGTATAAGCGACGCCGATATTACCCCGGGGGATTAATGCTATGGCCTCTTTGGTCAATTCCGCTGGGCTAATATAGCTTCCGCTGGTTTTACGTAACATGGAGATCTCATAATTCTGGCAAAAGGTGCAATGCATATTACAGCCGTAGCTGCCATAGGACAGGATATGACTGCCCGGATAAAAGTGAGCCAGGGGTTTTTTCTCGATGGGATCCAGATGAAGCGCCGTTGCCACCCCATAGTTAAGGGGAACTGAAATGCCGTCTTGTTCAGTGCGGGTGCCGCAGATCCCTGTCGTTGTTGGAGTAAGTATACAATAATGGGGACAAACAAGGCAACTGATCATAAGTAACGCACCACCTTAAATCGTTCCAAGTCAGGGATCTCACTGGGCTTTAGCCCGGCTTTTGATTTAGCGATCTCGATCTGCTGGTCCACGGTATCCACCCCTGGTAAATTAGGCAGCAATAATCCGCGGCGGTTGCCTTTCGTGACGATGACGCCATAATTGATGGGGTCTAACTCGCTTTGATCGGCGATGGGTTCGGGTGTATCTAATACATCGACGCTGACAGTGAGGTAGGGGAATTCAGAGCGGTCTAGGGGCGCAAAGCGGGGATCATAAAAAGCCGCCTCGATGGCATTTCGCTCAATTTCTTGGGCAATTGAACCGGTAGTTGGCGCAATGGTGCCAATACAGCCCCGCAGCTGTCCATCCTTTTTAAGGGAAACAAAGACACCGGCGATCTCCTGGGTGATGGCGTCCGGCAAGGACTCCCGTTGAGTATAGTCGGTTAAGTTAAATTTGTGGTTGTCCAGGTGAGCTTGAATGACCGCAAGGGCCAATTTGACATGAGGACTGGCCTTGTCTTTGCTGGCCTTTGATTCGGTCAGCTGTTCAGCGTCCAATTGGTCTAGGAAATTCCGAGTCGGGTCAGTCTCCTGGGGGTGGATGGCAACAACACCGTAGCCGACCCCAAAGGGACCTTCATAACTTAGCTGCAACGCTTGGACCGACCGTCGGTCAAGGGCGCCGGCCATAATGGCGAAGGATCGGTGACCACACTCTCCGGCGGACTCATAAAGCTCGGGTGCCATGGTCAGGATGTCTTTGAAATTACCGTGGGACAAGATGTCCATAATGGCCCGATCGTAGACGGGGCCTTTTGCATCAAATCCATAGGGACCTTCGGCTAACAAACGATGGGACAGATCTCCGGAGGCAATAAAGACACAGCGCCGACCC
Source organism: Clostridiaceae bacterium (assembly GCA_049294805.1). Taxonomy (GTDB): domain Bacteria; phylum Bacillota; class Clostridia; order Clostridiales; family Clostridiaceae; genus JG1575. The sequence goes on along the minus strand of JBAQDU010000089.1, from coordinate 15,149 downwards.
AAAGCTTCGATTTCAGACTGGATATACATTCCAAGCCGATAGTGCATGGCCAAACTAAGACCGGATAATCCGATGCGCACGAGATCGAAGTCTTTGTAGGCTTGCCGGATAAAATGTAAGGGGACAAAACTGGCATGATCTAGCTCCTTGGAAGTCTCCCCTTGGGTCCCGGCCGGAAAGCTGTCTTGCGCCAAGGCTAAGGACAATGTCCGGATCAGCTCCTCATCATAGGATACCTCCAAAGCTTCCAAAGGGGCACCGAACTTGGCCAGGTCACCCCGGGCACGTTTACCACCGCAGATGTGGAAATAATCAAGATACAAGGGCAGATGCGGACTCGTCAGAATAATGGTTTGAGGGGCGAGGGCCGCGATTTCCCGGGCTACTTTTTGGTAGGCCCGGATCGTATCAGAAATCTTTTCTTCTTCACCGCCACCCACTGCCGGAATGATCAGGGGAGGATGGGGGACGCAATAAGCCGCTAAAATTGACATTGTGAGCTCCTTTATCGAGAGAGTAAGTTCCTCGGTTGAAATCGAATCAGCGATAAAGATTCGATAAATGATCAAGGTGGATTCACCGATTCGATGGATCTGTTTCAAATAAAGTAACAATCTTAACTTAATTATAATTCTTTTTGACGTAAATTGTGATTTATCATCGTAATTTTTTGGTAAACTAATAGTATAGTCCCAAAGATCAATGGATCAATGGATCAATGGATCAATGGACTACTGGATTACGGAATGCCGAAATGCTGTCTCATCGAAAATTCGAAATACGGGACGGTCGGAATGCCGCAATACCTAAATACAGTAAGAAATTCGGAAGGAGGGTACAAAAATGGATGACAAGCAAAAATTTGAAGCTTTTGATGAGTTACCTGGACTAGATATCGTGCCAGAGAACGGGCAACTGGAAACCATTATTAAAGACAAACGAGTCTTTGGTGTTTATAAAGATGAAGATGGTGCAGATCGGGCGATTCGTCAGCTCAATAAGCTAGGCTACTCTGCTGAAGATATCTTTATATTTACTCAGGATCAGGCCAAATCAGCTAAAATCAGTGAAGAGCATACACCCGATTATCAGATCATGTCCTGTAGTGATGGTTCTGACTTTATCGGATCAAGCTATGCTTCGGGAGACTTGGTACTTTGTGTTCGCAGGGAACCGGAGCTATTTCGGAAAAAGACGGTCCAAGCAAATGTGACCGGAAAACCACAAACAGCCATGGATGTCCAGGATCGGATGTCCCAAGAAAAGCAGGCCAACGAAAACCCGGACGAAGAAAAATAATAAGCTTAAGATATAGGGATCAATGTTCCAACAAGCCTAATGGATCAACGATCAGCTTAAACAGATAACAAAGAACCTCAAATCATGCCCTCCTGATGGTGACAGCTCGAATTTCAGCTGTTACCGACGGGAGGGTCTATTTGGCTTTGGCCCTTTAAGCTTTGGCAGCTGCTGGTAAGGTCGTGGCTGTCAAGAAAATATGTCACAATAATGTAATGGCGGTCGGAGTATTCTAGGGTAGAATATGAGTATAAAGAATAAAAAACTATGGAGTGGGTGCCTTTTCTAGGTCAACTTTCTTCCATAATTTGGCAAAGGACAAAGCGCGTAAATAATATGAAATTAGTTCTTGAATCCCTATATATCACGCTGGCTCCGGTCATATTCGCCGGGATCCTTAATATGGTCTGGGTTAGACTGCCCCTGGGCCAGGGCTTAAATGTCCCCATGGATAATGGTCGAGTCCTGAAAGACGGCCGCCGGCTGTTCGGAGACCATAAAACCTGGAAAGGCTTCTGGGGGATGATCGGCATCGGAGCCGTGACCGGGATCCTTTGGGGGATCTTTCTAAAAGGACGGGACATGGAGGCACTGAATTTATTTTATAAAGGACACGCCAATACCATGCTCTGGAGCGGTCTGACCGGTGCGCTGGCAGGGTTTGCCTATGCTCTGGCAGAACTGCCCAATTCCTTTTTAAAACGGCGGCTGGATATCCGCCCCGGGAAAAACCCGACGGGTGTGCGCAAACTATTTTTTATTTTTTTAGATCAAGCCGATTCAGTCATTGGCTGCCTGATCCTACTTCGGCTGGTTTACCCCTATGATCTGGAATTTTTCTTGGTGGGCGTCGGATTTGGTGCAGTGACCCATATTCTCTTAAATATGCTGCTGTATGTTCTGAAATTGCGAAAAAACCTGTTCTAAATGAATAAGCAGACGGGAGTGACATAAATGACAACAGATTGGAAGTTGATCGAACTTAAACATGCCTTAGACCGGGAATCCCTGGGGAATAAAGCCGTTGGCCTGGGGGAGTTGAAACGATCGGGATTTAGAGTTCCCCCGGGCTGGGTCCTGCCCAAGGAAGCGGTTGATCAGATCTTAGCCCAGAACAACTTAACGCAAAGCTTAGCTTATGAATTGACCACATTAAATCCGGATAATACCAGGGCCGTTGCTCAAAAGATCCAAGCCTTGACCCAGTCCATGGCGCTCTCGGCGGAGCTAGTGGAATTGATCGAAGGTACTTTAAATGCGGGAGAGGCGTACGCCGTTCGCTCCTCCGGCACCTTGGAGGATATGGATGATGCCTCTTTTGCCGGCCAGTATGATTCGTTTTTAAATGTTGCCCGGGAAAAGGTAGCCCAACGCATCTGCGACTGCATCCGCTCCATGTGGCGTGAACCGATCTTAAGTTATCTCGTCCACCAGGGCATCAATCCCACAGTCGGCGGTATGGCGGTGATCATTCAGGTCATGGTGCCGGCCGAGGCGGCCGGGGTCCTCTTTAGCATCAATCCCACCACGGGAGCGGATACTGAAGTTGTCATTGAAGCAGTGCGCGGTCTGGGGGATGCATTAGTAAGCGGCAAGCTGAATCCCGAACACTATCGCTATGACTGGCTGTTCGATCAGGGGGATCTGCCCCAGGGGGAGACCATTCTCTCCAGTCGGCAGATCAAGCGATTGGCCAAAGGGGCCTTGGCCATTCAAAAAATGTATGGATTCCCGGTGGATGTAGAATTTGCCCTGGCCGATGATCGGTTCTATGTCCTGCAAACCCGACCGGTCACGAAAATAAATTTCAGCGGGATTAGGGATCAATGGTCCACAGCGGACTTTAAGGATGGCGGAGTCTCAGCTGCCGCCTGCAAGCCGCTGATGTGGAGTCTCTATGAATATATTTGGGACACTCAGTTAAAACGGTTTTTATTGGAATCGGCCATTTTAAAAGAACCGGAAATTCGAAAACTCTCCCGCATGTTCTATGGCCGGCCGTACTGGAATATGTCTGTGGTAAAGTCCGCCATGGCCAAGGTCCCGGGTTTTAAAGAACGAGACTTTGACCGCGAGTTTGGCGTGGGCGTCACCTACCAGGGCGACGGGCAAGTGACCCGGATCACGCCGTCATCAGTCGGGCGGCTTTTAAGAATCGGATTGGCCCAACGAAAAATCCTCAAAGACCGCGACCAAACTGCCCAGATCTTGAAGGAAGAACTTCTAGGGGGTTATGACAGCGTTCTGGCAGGTCTAGCTGACCTGACGGGGAGAGATCTTAAAGCTGCCTGGATCCGGCTCGTCAGGGACCTTTATCTTAAAAGTGAAGGGACATATTTTTGGCAGATCTTCATCAATACCATCCATCAGAGCATCAATCGGGATGCAGTGATGAAGTATGCGAATTTAGAATCTTACTATGCATTGATCAGCGGACTGACCAATGTTTCTCATCTGCGTCCCTTTTATGAGATGTGGGACCTCTCCCGGACCGTTCGAACCGATGAAGTGGATGCTGCCTACTGGTTGGATCACTCAACCCGGGAACTTTGCCAGGATCTACTAGACTCATCCAAAACCGACCATTACTTGCCAAATTTCAGGGAAATACTGGCTCGCTATGACTATCATTCCGATCGGGAACTGGATATCTCTTGGCCGGACTATAATGAAGATCCCCGGTCGTTTGTTCAATCATTTTGCGATACCCTGACACTGCCCGATGAATTTTCCCCCGATGCGGGAAAATTGAAAGTCCACGGGGATTACCTGGCGGCTTTGGCCCAAATTTCAGCAACCCATGGCAAGTCTGTTCGGGACAAAATCCAGCAAAAGATCGACAAAACACGAACCATGTTGTGGTGGCGAGAGGAATTCCGAGACATTTCCACTCGGTATTATCATTTGATCCGGCTCTATTCAATGAAGCTGGGGGAAGAACTGACAAAAGAAGAGCTCATCACAGACCCTTCGGACATCTGGTTTTTAAAAATGACGGACACGATCCAACTTTTGGAGGGGAACCTTAGCCCAGCCCATGCCCAAGGCCGAATCGTTCAAAATCGGGATTACTACGAATCCTTCCGGAATTTTATGAGTGACAATGAGATCGGCGAAGATTTTAAGCCGCTGCCCCAAGTGGCGGAGGAAGGGATCCTCCTGCGCGGGCTCCCCGCCAGCCACGGCCGGATCAAAGGCCTCGCCCGAGTCATTTCCGGTCTTGAGGAAATGGATCGGATCCATCCGGGGGATATTCTAGTCACAAAGTTTACCGATACCGGGTGGACCAGTAAGTTTGCCATGCTCGGCGGCGTCATCACCGAATTTGGCGGTGCCCTTTGCCATGCTGCCATTGTCTCGCGGGAATATGGCATCCCCTGTATCATCGGCGCTCGTGATGCCATGAGAGTGATCAAAGACGGCGAAATGATTACCATGGACGGAGCCACGGGCCTTGTTCAAAAGGAGGACAACTAATGTTTATCGGAAAATATAACGGATCCGTCATTTTGACCTATATCGGGGTCCTCTTTGGGGTCACCGGGATCTATTTCAGCCTGACCGGGCAATTGGATCAGGCAATGATCAGTCTGATCATCGCCGGATTGTGTGATCTATTTGACGGGTCAGTGGCCCGCCGCTTTAAGCGCGATGCCCAGGAACTGGAGTTTGGAAAAGAAATCGATGCCCTGGCCGACACCATCTCGTTCTTAGCCCTGCCCCTGGTGCTGGGACTTGTGATCAGCGGCTCGATGGTTTTGCCGGTGATCGTCTATGGCTGTTATGTAATAGCTGGTATCATTCGGCTGGCTTATTTTAATATCACCGGCGTAGAGGAAACCACCCAGGGCAGAAACTACCATGGCCTGCCCGTGACCTACGCAGCCCTGATCTTCCCCCTTATCTATTTGCCCTTGTCATTTTTGCCGGCAGGGATATTGAGCATCCTTTGGCCGGTGAGTTATCTATTGGTAGCGGCAGCTTTTGTGATCGATTTGCGCATCCCCAAACCCGATCAGGCTATGAATATCAAACTGGTGGCCCTGGCCGCGGGGACTCTCCTCTTGTACGGACTGGCTGTGGTCTATCGATGATCTATGACCGTACCACTAAAACTTGGTCAAAGGAAGAGCAGTTTGGGGGAAGGCTTCTCCAAATTCTCTATACCGCTGCCTTTAAACCACTCCGGCCCTGGTTTTTAAAGCCGGCTTTTTCCGACATTGCGGCAAACATACTGGATAAACGCTACGACCGAGGCAAAATCCAGGGGTGGATGGCCGCCCAAGGCATTGATCCTAATTTATTTGAAGGGTATCCCTATGAGACATTCAAGGAGTTTTTCCTGCGCCGGTATAAACAGGCGGCATTGCCCCAAACCCTGCCCAGGGAAGTCATTGCCCCCTCAGACGGTAAAGTCGTCACCTACCCCATCACTGCCGGCCTTAAAGTAGCTGTTAAAGGGGTGACTTATTCCGTCAAAGATCTCCTGGGCGGCAGCGAGTCCGCTAACTTATTTGCCGAAGGTCAGCTGTTTATCATCCGCCTGTCACTGCATGACTGCCATCGATTTATCTATACCGAAAGCGGGCCTTTAAGCGGTCAGGCTTTTAAAAGGGTCCCCGGCCGGCTCCATACCGTATCCGATTATTCGGCCAAAGAACCGGTCTTAAAAGAAAATGAGCGGAGCTACAGCATCATCGAATCCCGCCATGGTCTGGTGGGGGTCATGGAAGTGGGGGCATTGTTAGTTGGCCGGATCCGCTATCACAGGACAACGGCGGCGCTACGGTACCGGGAGCGCGGTTGGTTTGAACCGGGTGGTTCCACCATTTTGCTGTTCTACCAAAAAGGCATGATCAAACCGGACCTCGACATCATTCGGGAAACGCTGTCCGGCAATGAAGTCAAAGTCAAACTGGGCGAAAGGATCGGCCAATATGCTGCAACGACTTAGAATTTATCTTCGAGAAATGTTTCCGGTTGTGCCTCGGCTGTTGGTAGGGGCCATTATCTTTTTTGAAATATACTTTGTCCTGCTCCTAAATTATCGAGTGTTAGACTTTCGGATCGGCCGGCAGGAAGCGGTGGGGACCTTTACGGTGTTTGCCTTCTTACTGCTGCTGCGCATCGCCGATGATTTTAAAGATTATGAAGGGGACAAACATCTCTTCCCCGATCGGCCATTGCCATCCGGGCGGGTTTCCCGGCGAGATCTATGGGTCCTTTTAGTGGTGCTGATCACTGTGACTACACTTGGCAATTTCCTGTTCATGAATAACCTAGTTTGGTTTATTTTTCTATTTACCTACGGATTATTAATGTCCCTGTGGTTTTTTGCCAGAGATAAGATACAGAATAACCTTTTGTTGGCTGTCATAACCCATAATCCGGTGATGATGATCTTAAACCTCTACATTATTTCCTTTACCGTGATCAAATACCAGCTGCCGGCCATCACGAGCACGACGGTGCTGTTAGCCTTTACCCTCTATTTCCCCGGTCTGATCTGGGAAGTGGCGCGCAAAATTCGGGCGCCGCAGGATGAGACAGACTATGTGACCTACTCCCGGATCTTTGGTTACCGCAAGGCCACTCGGTTTGTTCAGGTCTTGACCCTGGTGGACATTGCAACGAACTTCTATCTCATCTACGCCATCAATCGACCCTTGATGGTTCTACTGGGGATCAATACCTTGATCATGACGAGACACTTTTCAGTCTATATTGCAGACCCAACCAAGTTTCGTCTCATCGACAAGGTGGAACGCTATACCATCATCACAGAGATCATCATGATACTATCAGTTGTAATCTACCTCTTGTTTGGCTTTAGGTAGGATAGATTTCACCAGCGGCTAAAAGCACTTTCGCTGAAAAATCGAGATCCCTGGCGATATCGAGAGGGAATCAAAATACCAAACCCAACAGCGAAAAGTGAACCACCGACCCCAACAGGACTAGCATAACGAAACGATCCAAAAGGAGGCACTATGGAACAGTATGGCGGGAAAGCAGATCATTTGATTCGACTAAAGAAAGCCGATTTTTTAGTGCCGGATTTTTGGATGGTTCGATCTGACTATAAAGCCGAGGATCTAAGAGAACTGCAAAATAAGCTCGTTGGATCCTCCCAAACCTATGCAGTTCGCTCATCCGCATCAATTGAAGATACAGTAAGTTCTTCCATGGCGGGACTCTTTGAAACCTTTTTAAATGTTCCCCGGGAAGAGCTTTTTGAGAAAATTGAAGCCTGTTTTTTATCCGCTGGTTCCAAGCGGGTCAACGACTTTAAACTGGCTAAAGGAATCACGGAACCCGTTAAAATGACAGTGATCATCCAGAACATGGTGGAGGCCGAGGTATCGGGGGTCCTATTTACGGCAAATCCCCAAGGGATCACCAATGAGATGATGGCCGTGTTAGGCTACGGCTCGGGAATTTTGGTGGTTGAGGATAAAATTGCCGTAACAACGCTGATCCATCATTTTCACGATGACCTTGATCTGATGATCCAGGAGCCAACGACTCCCCAACTCAATGAACCCCTAACGAGGCAGTTGATTGAATTGGCCCAGAGGCTGAAGGCGGAATTTGGGCGGCCCATGGATGCCGAGTTTTGTCTTGCCCAAGGAAAATTATGGCTGCTCCAGGCCAGACCCATTACGACTTTAGGGGCATCCTTTGAGACCATATTGGACAACAGTAATATTTCCGAGAGTTACCCCGGCATCACATCCCCCTTATCCATCGATTTTGCCAAAGCTGCCTATGGCGGGGTGTTTCATGGTTTAGTCGCTAAAATTTTGAATGAACAAACGGCCACGATAATGGGACCGGTGCTGCAGGAAATGGTCACTTCATCTTCCGGGCGGATGTATTACCAGATCAATAACTGGTATAAAATCATGAAGCTCTTACCCTTGTCCTGGGTCTATATTCCAATCTGGCAGGAAATGATGGGGGTGGAGCAGAAGGAGGTTGAAACGGCCAGGTACTTTCTAAACCCATTGACCAGACTGTTAGGAATCGGTCGATTCCTTCAGGAATTTAGAAAAACCCCCCATCGGATGAAGGAACTCCATGTGGAGTTTCAACAATTTCAGGACTATTTCTACTCGGTGCTAAAAACCGATCCCGGTCAAGCGCAGTTGATCGAACTCTTTGCAACGATGAAAGAGACGCTGGTGGATAAATGGGATGTTACGCTATTAAATGATCTCCATGCATTTATTTATACAGCGGCCTTAAAAAAGCTGGTCCATCATAAAGTAAAGAGGGGAAGGGTTAAAAATTCTTTAAAAAACATGGATTGGAACCGCGTGATCTCAAATATCGGTGAGTTAGAGAGTTTAAAACCGATCCGTCTATTGACCCGAATCGCAGCCATGGCGCCAGTGGATTTTCTGACATTGCAGGAGGGCTCCGATATCAGGGCGTATCTCAAAAAAGACGAGCCCTTTGCAGAAATTATCAACGACTACATCCACCTCTACGGCGATCGCTATCTGGAAGAACTGAAGCTTGAATCAAAGACGTTTCGCACAAATCCCGAATTGCTCCTAGAGACCATTCGCAGTTTAAGAAGCGGCCTTGTGAACAAACCGGCCAAGAGCAATGAGGCTAACCCAGTGAATCCCTTGGCGGATCCCACCGTGGATATTCACCGGGAATTTGGCAAGTCGGTGATCTATCAAGGGGCGGTATTGGGAATTCGAAATCGGGAGATCGCCCGGCTTGATCGAACCCGGATCTTTGGGATGGCACGAGAATTGTTCCTTCGGCTGGGGAGAATCATGGTGGAGTCGGGCGCCCTGGAGCAACCGCGGGATGTGTTCTGGTTAAACCTTTCAGAAGTACTGCAAGCAGGTCCGGCTGACCATAGGGCCAAGATCGCCCAGCGCGCCCGGATCTATGAGGAATACAAACGGCTTCCCATGTTCACTCGGCTGGTCTTTAACGGTCCGGCGGTGGATCGGATCTTGCCGGGGGCATCCGGGACAATGAACTTTCAAACTTCAAGACAGGCCAGTTTGATCGGGACAGGAGCCTCAATGGGTACGGTGCGAGGCAAAGTCTTAATCGTGGAGGAGCCATCGGATGCAGTAGATGCCGTGGATAAAATTCTCGTCACGCGCCAAACTGACCCAGGCTGGGTGTTTTTGATCGCCAATGCGAAGGGCCTGATCGCAGAACGAGGGTCTTTATTATCGCACACCGCCATTATTGCCAGAGAACTGGGCAAACCCGCGGTAGTAGGCCTCAAAGGGGCCGTCACCTTGTTTGAAAACGGGGAATTGGTGGAAGTCAATGGCACCACCGGCCAAGTCAGGAGGCTTGAATCCAATGAAAGTAATTAAAGTGAGCACCCCGGACCAACAGGCGGCCTTTTTAAATTTACCAAGGCAACTATATGGGATGGATTATCATCAAGCCGATGAGGTGGTGGAGCAGTTTCTACAAGGGACTCACCCCTTGTCCGATGATGCCCAAATTACTCATTATCTATTGACCTGCGGGGAAATTACCCTAGGCCGTATGACTCTGACCCATTTCCCACAGAGCCCCACCTTGTACCTTGGTTATTTTGAATGTGAGGATGATCAAGATAGTGCTAATTGTTTGTTTGAAAAAGCCAAAGAAGAGGCCATCCGTCAAAAACTGACGTCCGTGACTGGTCCCGTGGACGTCAGTTTTTGGATCGGCTATCGCTTTAAAACTAATAATTTTGATCGGGTATTTTTCGGCGAACCTCAAAATAAAGACTATTATCCCACATTGTTTGAAAGGGGCGGGTTTATTCCGACCAATCGCTATGTCTCGCACTATCACCGCCCCATTGCAGGGGATGAGACTGAAATGGCGAAATTTAAAAAACGCAGTGACCAGGCCAAAGCCAAAGGAATTCGGATCAGTCACCCGGACTTTTCAAACTTTGATCAGAATCTTCAAGCCATCTACGGCCTTTTAATGGAGCTCTACCAGGATTTTCCGGCCTTTCATCCATTGTCATTTGGTGATTTTAAAGGGATTTTCGGGGATCTCAAATACATCACAGATCCTAAGTTTATTACACTGGCTCATGATGGGGATCTCCCCGTGGGTTTTTTTATCTCATTTCCAGATTACGGGAATAAATTAATGACCAACCGTAAAATTAAGCGGTATTGGAATCTTTTTAACATTAAACGAAAGCCCCGGCAAATCGTCTTGTCCTATTCTGGTGTAAAAAAAGGCTATGAAGGGTTAAGCGGCGCCCTCTACTATCAGATCTTGCTGCGAGTCATGGAATTGGGATTGCCCACGGTGTCCACCTTGATGAAAAAGGGAAAAGTTACCGCAGGCTTTGGACGAGAAGTAGAGGAGAGCACTACAGAGTATCAGCTCTATGAACTGCCCGTGGAGTCTTCCGATAATAGTTGAAAGAGCCTTGAAGAAGAACAATGTTGAACAAATTAATAGCAATTCTTGAACAAACCTTGATAAAGGTTTAGCTTATCTCAGCTTGGGCTAAGATGGAGTTAAGACATAAGAAACAGTGGTTCTCGTTCAATGGATTCATTAACGGTAATGATAAGAAGTTCACTGGTCGCTAAGAAATTGAAACAATCTTAACGGTTTCCTTACTTCCATCAATAAATGTTATTATTTTAAATCAATTGGACGAGGTATAATGAAGATGTCATCAAGAATAACGAATTTTTCAGGAGGATCAGCTATGAGTGAAAAGAAAAAAGATATTAGAGAAACCTATGATTTTGACAAGGACGTAAAGTACAAACGCGAACAGTACGCTAAAGATGATCTTATTGACACTCCTTACAATCAGGCGAAACGCTATAAAATTGCAGCAGAAGGTGTGAAAGCTGAAACGTCCGAAGAATTAGAAGAAAGCTTACCCAAAGTTTATAAAAAATCGGACTTGCCGAAGGACCCCACCAATGTGGATCCCACTGAAAAATAAGATGCAAAAGATGACAAAATAGTTGAATATCGGTCTAATACAAGATCGGTAAATAATTTAATTTTGGAGGAAAGTTATGTATATTATACTATGGCTATTATTTGGAGCAGTTGTTGGTTGGTTAGCCGGAATTATTATGAATGATCAAAAATCAATGGTCATGAATATTATTCTAGGTATTTTAGGTTCACTCCTTGGATCGTGGATTGCATCGACATTATTTAATAAGTCGTTTAATGACTTCTCTATAGAAGGTTTGCTTTTCTCGGTAATAGGAGCAGCTATCCTGATTTTCATCAAACGTTTAGTAACAGGAAAAGGATTTTAGTTAACACCATCATTGTTGAAATGAATGAATCTGACACTAAATAAAATATAAGAAATCAAGCAAGGTTGTGTTTGGATCGAGTAATGCTCGGTCCGGCACAACCTTGCTTGATTCCAAATTTTAGGGATCAATAATCGGGGTCTGCAATTTTGGGGGAAAAGAGCGGATAGAGCGTTTGGAGATTAGAAGTCACCAATGAGGAGTTGCTCAATGCAGACTAACACTGAATTAGGCCATTGAGCAACTGCCGGTTGTGCAGAGTAGTCCTGTTCCATAAAAACTGCTCGCCCGAGCCAGAATAATAGGTTTATCCTGGCTCAGTACGAGCAGTTGATACACAAATCCTGGCACGGTGCGAGCAGTTGAATTCCTAGCACTAGAGAGATCAAACCGCCGTCCACGGCGAATAAGTTTGGCCCTAGGGGAAGATGGCAGCTATCTTTTTGAACTACCGTCGACCTGATTGGATGCATTTAAGATGATGCTTTGCGGTTTAAGAGTTTTTCAATATCGGCTTCCATATCCGCCGGCTCGTCTTTGCCTTCAAATCGTTTGATGACGTGGCCATTGCGATCGAGTAAAAACTTTGTGAAATTCCAGCGCAGGTCTTTGTTAAACTCCCCGTCTCCGAATTCTTTGATGTATTGGTAGAGCGGATGAGTATTCGGGCCGTTCACCTCAATTTTTGAGAAGATGGGGAAGGTCACACCGTATTCAGTTTGGGCAAAATCCAAAATTTTGGCATCGTCCCAGGGGTCTTGGCTTCCAAACTGGTTGCAGGGGAAGTCTAGGATGACAAATCCTCTGTCCTTATATTTTGTCCATAGTTGTTGCAGTCCACCGAACTGAGGAGTGAAACCTCAAAGGCAGGCTGTATTGACCACGAGGATCACTTGTCCCTTATAGTCAGACATGGTGGTCATTTCGCCGGTGATTTTTTGTAATTTGATATCGTATAGCTTCATAGAGTCTCCTTTTATTCCCATTTACCTAGAAAACGATGAGTACCCTTGGATGCTAGTCCCGTGGGACCAGTGAAAAAGGATGATCGACCTGGTGTCAACCATAATTACCCGTTGGTTTAGAAAGAAAATATCGGATCCAAACCATTTTCCAGATTAATTAATCATACCCTTAAAAGAGAAATGATTTTCCAACTGGGCTGATTTGTCATAAAGAATTTTCAGATTCGTGACATTTACTTTAGAACTTTGGGGAGCAGTTTCTTGATAAATTTCTAAAATTTGCTCATATTACTATGTTATAAGGAAAGTCCTATGTATAATAAAAAAGGGTGGAACGCCACCTTATCTAGAATGACTTATTGAATTAACATTGTTCAGTTAGAATAAAAGAACACCGCCATAAAATTTAATGCGTTTTCACGTGTAGTTTAACTTTAGTTTAATATAATTCCTACAGAATAATTACATATGGTGAATTTGCAATTAAGTAGGTGACGGGAATGACGAGTATCGATTATGAGCAGAAAACTATGGTAAAGAAGAAACGAATCATTAATATCGTATCGTTCATTGTGATCACATTTGCTGTGAGCTTTTTTATCTTCGGGATCAGAACCGGGGTCTTTAAATCACAGGAAGCGATGACCGTATTTTTGCAACCCTTTGGAATCTTGACCCCGATCATTTATGTTCTGTTTATTGCCTTTCAGTCGACCTTTATGGTGGTACCCGGTGCAGTGGGCAACTTAGTTGGGGTGTTGATGTTTGGTCCGCTGTGGGGTATTTTATATAATTACTTGGGAAACGTGATCGGCTCATCCTCTAATTTTTTCTTGGCCCGGTTTTATGGTGCGGATATCATCCGGCTCTTTACCAGCGAGAAAATATTCAATAAATATAAGGATTGGCTGGACAAAGATGAACAGCGCTTCCACAAATGGTTTACGATCTGTATCTTTATGCCGCTGGCACCGGATGACTTACTGTGTTATCTGGCCGGTATGACAAAAATGACGTTCAAGAAATTTATTGTGATCATTCTATTGGGAAAACCCCTGGCCGTTGCAATGTACTCGTTGCTCTTGGCATATGGCTTCCGTAATTTGCTGGCTTTGTTGGGTTGGTAAATTGATCCCAAATAGAATTCTATTGATGCCACGGATCAGCAAGAAACGTGCAAGAGAGGACAAAAAATGAAAATACTCATTGCTAGTGACTTTTTTTCTCCAACGATTAATGGAGTAGTCACTTCAATTATTAATTTACAGACTGAATTTGAAAAACACGGACATGAAGTCAAGGTCTTAACGCTTCGTCAGAAAGAAGCCTTTGGCTATGAAGAGTGTGTCTATGTGATCCCGTCAATTTCTGCCGGGAAGTTTTATCCCGGAGCCAGGATCATGCGGACTCTTGGTAAGTCAGAGCTTAAAGAAATCGTGGAATGGAAGCCCGATGTGATCCATACCAATAATGAATTCTCGACTTTCTTCTTGGCGCAGCTGATCTCGGCAAAGCTTTCGATCCCCATCGTCCACACCTATCACACGGTGTATGAGGACTATGTTCACTATTTTTCACCCAATGAAGTAATTGGCCGAGGTCTGGTCAAAAAGATTTCCCATAATCTGATGAGCCGGGTCGATTCCATCATCGTTCCCACTGAAAAAGTTCGGGAGATCCTAAAAGGGTATGAAATTAGTACACCGGTATATACCGTACCGTCGGGGATCAATCTAGACTTATTTACAGAGCAGGATCCAGGTCAGACTAGGCATACCCTTCGCGAGAAATACGGAATAGCTCCCAATGAATTTATATTGCTCTATTTGGGACGACTGGCCAAAGAAAAAAATGTGGAAGAAATAATCGGTTATCTGGACAGTGTGGATGATACGATCCGCCTGGTCATTGTCGGCGGTGGTCCTTATCAGGAGATCCTCGAGGAGTATGCCCAGGAATTGGGGATGGACGATCGAATTATTTTTACCGGTATGATCTCCCCTGAGGAAGTTCCCGGCTACTACCATATGGCGGACGTATTTGTTTCCGCCTCTACTTCAGAGACCCAAGGGCTGACCTACGTGGAAGCATTGGCTTGCGGTCTGCCATCGATCTGTCGTAAAGACAGTGCATTAAAAAAAGTGATTTTTAACGGCGTCAACGGCTGGCAATTTGAAACCGCCGATGAATTTACCGACGCCATCCATCAATTAGTGACAAGACCTGACTTAGCGGCCACCATGAAGCGGGAAGCGCTGAGGATCTCGAAAAACTTTTCCACAGAAGAATTTTATAATGGAATCATACAAGTATATGAGGAAACCATCGCCCGACCCAAAAAGGTCCGGGAGCCGCTTCCAGCCAAGATGAGAAGTCGATTATATCCTTCAATTTTAACCAAAGGGGAACCGCGCCGAAATATTTTTAAGCGTTGATCCCAAAAAAACACTATGTCCGAGCGCCGGCTGAATTCAAACTGAATCGCAGAGGGCATTTGCCATGGCGCTAAAAACAGCAACCCAATATTTGAATCCCTCGGATTTATTCGGGCATTAAAAAAAGTCAGTGACTAGTCAACCAGTCACTGACTTTTTTA
>JBAQDU010000088.1:0-15357 GCA_049294805.1 Clostridiaceae bacterium | reverse complement strand
GGGATCCGCCAGACGCGTATTTTAACCGCCTATGTGGGACTCAATGCCCTACTGCCCATCGTCACGGAATTTGCCATGCGCTTAGGCTTTATCATCGGGGGTTCCTTGATCATTGAACAACTTTATGTCTACCAGGGCATCGGCCTGGAACTTTTAAAAGCCACCAACGGTCGGGATTATCCCTTAATGCAGGGCATCTTCCTCATTATGACCATCGCCATTGTATTGAGCAGTTTCCTGGCTGAAGTTCTCTATGCCTTCTTAGATCCTCGGATCCAGTCTCCCACCGGAGGTAACCGCTGATGGAAAAACAATCCGTTTATGTTTCCCTGTCACAATCTGGACGGCTGCGGCGCTGGCTGCTTCAAGCCCGCTTTGCCGTGTTTCATAGCCGGACCGGAATGATCGGGTTCATCATCTTAGCCATCATGGTGGGCTTATCGGTGTTCGCACCGCTCATTTTCCCCTTGGACTTAGTCTCGAACCCTGCCACGATTTTAAAGCCCCCCAGTGCCATGAACTGGCTGGGGACGGACCATTTGGGTCGGGATATTTTCGCCCAGATCGCCAACGGCGGCCGTGAACTATTGGTCATGGCGCTGATCACGGCCAGTTTAGGAATGTTCATCGGGGTGGTTTTGGGATCTTTCTCAGCCATCATCGGCGGCCTATTGGATGATATCCTTTTGATCATAGCCGATATTTGGTTATCCATTCCGCGCCTGCCGCTCTTAGTCGTTATTTCCGCCTTCATCAAACTAAACAGCATCAGCTTTGCGATCATCCTGGCGATATTATCCTGGGCTGGAATCTATCGAACGATTCGAGCCGAAGTCCTGTCTCTTAAACAACGGGATTTTATCGAAGCAGCTTTTATGCAGGGCTTATCGGCGCCCCATATCGTATTTAAAGAAATCACACCCAATCTGATGGGCTTCATCGCTGTGAATTTTACCCTCTTAATGCGGGGATCCATCTATTCCCAGGTCGGATTGGTCTTCCTTGGCATCCTGCCATTGGACCAGAACTGGGGTGTAATGATCAACCAAGCCTGGACCCAGGGAGTCCTCTACAATAAGGATTCCATCTGGTATATCCTGTCACCGACTCTGATGATCTGTTTGTTGATCATGTCCCTGGTCTGGGTGGGGAAGGCCTTGGAAAATGTGTTTAATCCCTCCGTTCGAAAGTAGAGGTTACTATATGTCGCAAGATAAGAATTTATTAATGATCGAGGACTTGTCCATCCAATTCAAAACCAAACGGGGGCCTTTAAAAGCCGTTTCCAATGTCACCTTAACGATCCATGAAAATGAATCCTTGGCGGTGATCGGTGAATCCGGCAGCGGGAAGACGACATTGGCGTCTGCCATCGTCAGCGTATTGCCGTCCAGTGCACAAATCACATCGGGCAAGATCACCTATCTGCAAGCGGGCAAAGCCGTGGATCTTCTCCATGGCTCCCCCAAGCAATTGCGCCAGATTCTTTGGAAAGAGATCGCCATGATGTTCCAGGCTTCCCAAAGTTCCTTTAATCCAGTGAAAAAAGTCCGAATGGACTTTATTGATACCGTCAAAGCCCATAATCCGGGAACCTCCGAAACAGAGATCTTGACGCATGCCCGGGAACTTCTGGCCCTGGTCCTATTAGACGGGGACCGGATCCTAAATGCCTATCCCCATGAATTATCCGGGGGCATGAAGCAGCGGGCATTGATCGCCCTATCATTGCTCTTGGAACCAAAACTCATCATTTTAGATGAGCCCACCACGGCCCTTGATCTTTTGACTCAGGATAAGATCATCCATTTGTTAAATAAACTTAAAGTGAAATATCGGTTTAGCTATTTATTCATCACCCATGATTTGAGCATTGTGGCCGAAATGGCCGATACTGTTGCAGTCATGTACGGCGGCAAGATCGTGGAGCGAGCCAGAGTACGGGATCTCTTCACCAATCCTCGCCACCCCTATAGTTTCGGCTTGATCAAAGCCATTCCAAGGCTCAGCCTGGAGCAGCACCAGTTGGAATCCATACCCGGCAATCCGCCGGACTTAGTGACCATCAACCCCGGCTGTCCCTTTGTTCAACGCTGTTCCAATCGACTGGAGAAATGCTATGACCAGATGCCCGGGTTTACCCCGTCAGCCCAGCCTGATCATGTCTTTGCCTGCTGGAATCCCATGGAAGGAGAGTAGAGATGGAACATCTTGTAAAAATGGACCAGGTCGAAAAAAGCTTCAGGACCAAGTCAGGTGATATCACGATCCTACGCGAAATTGACCTGACCATGGAAGCCGGCGAAACCCTTTGCGTCGTGGGCGAATCCGGTTGTGGTAAAACCACATTGGGCCGGATCCTAGCCGGATTGATCTCCTATTCCAGCGGAACGTATCAGTTTTTAGGAGAGGAAGTGGCCACCCAGCATGGGAAAGGTGAGGACCAGTTTCGAAAATCCGTTCAGCTGATCCATCAAAATCCCTATGAATCCTTAAATCCGACCTCAATGGTCTACGACACCATTGCCAATCCCATTCGCCGCCATGGTAATTTTAAACATGCGGCGGATCTTTATCAGGAAGTCAGTCGACTGTTGGAACTCGTGGGATTGACCCCGGTGGATGATTTTGTCGATAAATATCCGGCCCAACTCTCCGGCGGCCAACGTCAGCGGGTATCCATTGCCAGAGCCTTTGCCATGAATCCCAAACTGATCGTGGTGGATGAGGCGACCAGTATGATCGATACCTCCCTACGCATTAGTCTACTAGCTACTTTAAAAGAAATTCAGGGACGAACCGGTGTATCCTATTTCTTTATTACCCATGACTTAGCCCTGGGGCGCTATTTTGCCCAAGGTCAGAAAATGATGGTCATGTACCTGGGTAAGATCATTGAAAAAGCCCAGACCGAGGATTTCATCCGGCGGCCAGCTCATCCTTATTCCAAAGCCATTTTATCAGCAGCCCAAGGCAGTTCGGATTTATTGGAGTCTTCCGGTGAATTTGAACACTATAGTTTATCCGGCGTCGATATCCCATCCTTTACGGACGTCCCGCCGGGTTGCCCGCTACATCCCCGCTGTCCTCAGGCCATGGCCGGTCTGTGCGATAAAGTCATACCGGGACTCATCCAACTAGAAGCCGACCACACCGTCACTTGCCACCTGTACAATCCGGCAGTGATCAAAGAAAAGACCAAAGGAGGCGATCCGGCAAATATAGCCCCGGAGGTGATCAAAGCCAATGAAGCAATTACCAGAGGCGAAGAACCGGTCAGTCCAGTTTCTGACTAATTCCACCGATTACCATCACTAGTCAAAATAACCATCAAATACAGATCAAAGATCAAATCAAAGATCAAATCAAAGGACAAATCAAATAACAGATCAAACGACCGATCAAAATACAGGATCAATTCATTGATTCATTGACGAATCGAAATTTGGTTTGAAACAAAAGAAAAACGGTTCGAAACCGACAACAGTTTAAACACTGAAATAACGGACCGAAAAATAAATAGATCAAGTGAAGGACTGAACTAGAAACCAAGATTCTATGATTCGAACTGAAAAAAGACCGAGAACCGTTGAAGTGTACTGAACAAAAGACCAAGAATCGTTGAATCGTACTGAACAAACCAAACTCAAAGAAGTGAACTGAACAAGGATCAAAAACCCCAGAAGAAGACCACACAAGAAGCAAAGAACTTAAAGGGAAATACGGAACAAAGATCCAAGAGCCCCAAAAAGTACAAAAGATGAAAGAATGAGCGTGCAAAAGTTCAGGAAGTATTGACTTAAGCGTTCAAGAAACCATGAACCCAACCAACAACCAAACCCGCGGCGGGTTACTTATAAAGTAGCCTGTCAACAAATATTTAGGAGGCAAACATGAAGAATATCAAAACAAAAGTCCTATCCAGTCTGGTTATTGCGGCTGCCATGGTCATTACGTCTTGCAGCCCCGCTGTAACTACCACGACAACACCAACTTCAACAGATCCCACTAAAACAACGACGGCCGCTCCCGGCACCACAACACCAGCTCCAGCCAATGACGCTGTATTTGCCGGCGGCTGGCCCTATGCAACGGCTCCTACCGGACATTTCAATATGTTTATTCCCAATGCCATTGAATTGAAATTCTACCGTGAACTCCACCAATTGCCGCTGGCCACCTATGTTGCCAAAACCGATACCTATGAGCCCATGTTGGCTAAGGATTGGGAACTCTCCGCTGATAAGAACAGCTTATTGGTCAATTTAAAACCGGATGTCCTATGGCAAACCGGCGATGCCTTCACCGCCAAAGATGTCTGGACCACCTTTATGATGTATCGCATCGTCGGTAACCCGGTCTGGAAATATGTGGATTCGGTCACTGAAAAGAGTGCCACACAGCTCGAATTTAAATTAAAAGAACAGACCACCATGATCTACCGGTATGTTCTGCGTAAACCCATTGTCGATTACAAAACCTACGGTGAATTTGCCGATCGGGCGGCTGCTTTAATTACAGCCGGAAAATTGGAAGATTCCGCCGAATGGAAAACACTGGCCAATGATTTTACAAATTTCCGTCCGACCATGGTCAATGCCACCGGTCCTTATTATTTGGATCCCGCCAATGTGAGCCAGTCTCACGTGGAATTGGTCAAAAACGATAAGTCGTTCCTAGCCGGCAAAGTTAATTTTGCAAAAGTTCGGGTCTACAACGGCGACGTTCCGGACCTAACCCCATTGGTGCTAAACACCGAAGTGGATTACCTGACCCATCAGTTCCCAGCTGCTTCCATGGCAACTTTCAAAGCCAATGGCTACAAGACCATTCAGTTGCAAGGTGTTGACGGGATCGGCTTATACATCAATGAAGCCGTCCAACCAATGGATAAAAAGGGTGTTCGCCAGGCACTGGCTTATATCATAGACCGTAACCGGGTTGGTGAATTGGCCCTGCCAGGCATTACCCGCGGTGCTAAATACATCACCGGTCTGGGCGATCTCATGACAGAGACCTGGGTCGATGCTACTAAACTGATCAACTACACAGTGGATGCAGCCAAGGCCACGAGCCTATTGGAAGCCGAAGGTCTTAAGAAAGTCAACGGCGTCTGGACTCTGGCAGACGGCAAACCCTTTAAACTGACATTACAGGCGCCAACCACTTGGAGTGATGCCGCAACGGCTGCCAGTGAAATTGCTCAGCAACTCACAGCCTTTGGTATTGCCACGACTTTTGAAGGCATCGATGCCAACTCCCGCCAGGCCAATATCACGGAAGGCAATTTCCAGCTGGCATTGTCCTTCTGGGGAACTGCCCAGCCTCATCCGATGTTTGCCTTTGAAACGCCGCTTTTAGTCAGCAATGCCAAAGCTGCGAAAGGGTTGAGCTACCCAATGAAGCAAGATACTGCCAACTACGGCGCCATCGATATGGAACAATTGATCTACGATGCAGCCAAGGGCTGGGACGTAGCTGCTCAGAAAGTCATTGTTGAAAAATTGGTCATGACCATCAATGACACCGTACCGTATATTCCGATCTACTCCAAATGGTCCACTAACTTGTCCAGCAATGGCGTAAGAACCGACTGGGGAACCGACGAAACCTTGTACCTCAACAGTGCCGGAGACGACAATTTTGCAGTTCTTAAGATCCTAAACGGCGAATTGAAACCTTTGGCCAAGTAAACCATCAGATAAAAGAAAGGATATGCCTCTGGCTGATTCAGCCAGAGGCATTAAGGATAAGAACATGATTTTAATTCCTGAAATTGATTGGGTGACCCGGCTGACGGAAACGACTCTATTTACTGAGTTTAATGTGGTGGCCCAGGCGCCTTTGACCAAGGCGGTCCAGATGGCCCTTGACCGTTTGCCGTTGAATCAAAACGCTGCCCATGAATTGCTCCTTGAAGTCATTGAGTCCACCCAGGAGCCGGAAAAGGTTGAAATTACAGTTTCGACTGAACATATTAAAATAACCGGAGGGTCGGCCCGGGCTGTATTCCACGGTTTGACCTCCCTTAAGTGGATGCTCTTTCAAAATAAATCGACACTGGGTCAGGGCGTCTACCAAGGCAGTCCCAAATTCCCGAACCGGGGCGTATTTTTGGACGTATCCCGGGGCAAAGTTCCGAATGTATCTTATTTAAAAGACTTAGTCTGCATGCTGGCGGACTTAAAATACAACATTCTGCAGCTTTATTTTGAAGATAAATTCCTGCTGGCGGATAAGCCGCGCATTGGCATCTTAACCGGAGGGTATACGAAAGAGCAAATCAAAGAACTCGATGACTGGTGCATTTCGCACCACATTGAATTACAGCCTTCATTGCAGACCTTCTCCCACTTTCATGGGATCTTGAATTTACCGGAATACAGTCATCTGGCGGAAAATGAAAACTTGTTTTCGTTAGCCGCCGGCAAACCGGAAGTGTATACGTTCCTTGACGAAGTGCTGGGGGAAGTCCTGTCCTGGTTTACGTCCCATACGGTGCATCTTAATATGGATGAAGCCTATGACTTAGGCACCGGGTATTCCAAGGCGCGCGTGGAAGCGCTGGGAACGGGTCCGGTCTATTTGGAACATCTGCAGCGGGTGGTTGAAATTGCCCGGCGCCATGGAGCCGGTAAAATCATCGTCTGGGGGGATATTGCCATGCGCTACCCGGAAGTTTTAGATGGAATTCCAGACAATGTGGTTTTGGCTGACTGGAACTACAATCCCCTGACCCACTTTAAGTCCCTGGAGAATATTGACCGCTACAAAGGCGAATTCTGGGCGGCCGGGGGGATCAGTACCTGGAACTCATTGTTTCCACGGGTCTACAATTCCTACACCAATCTCATCAATTATTCCGTGCAGGCCTACCAAAAAGGTGCCCAAGGCTTTCTCGTCACCGACTGGGGCGACTATGGCCATTTTCAGCCGCTGGGTCTGAGCCTCTACGGTTATATGATCGGCGCCCGCCAGGCCTATGATGCTTCGCCCATTGCCACCTTTGATCTAGAGCAGGAGCTGCGCACCATGATGTTTGCCAACCCCAAAGTGGCCGAGGCCTTCCGCTTCTTAATGGATTCCAACAATGCCCCCTTTATCCAAACGGATTTTAAGTCCATGTCGTTCTATTATTTCTTCGACGACTTGTTCAATGGCTTGTCATTGAGCGGCAATGACCGTTATCCGCGCCTGTTGCGAACGTCTTTTGAGATCTTGGAAGAACAGGGCCGCAAAGCCTTGGCGCGCTTAAATGAAGTCCTGGAGAGTCCCGATGAATTGATCGGTCCCTTTGTAGATGAAGCCTGGGAACGATTGATCGGTAAATTCTTTGTGGAGGAATTGCGCTTTTCCGCCCGAACAACTAGTTTCACCGGACGAAAGGGCTTGCTCAGTACGGAAATTAAAACGAAATTCGAACATAAAACCATCACCGCCTTGGATATTTTAGAATACATCAAGCAGATCAAGCAGCTCTATAGTGAATTTATCGAGATCCGCTATGATTTCATCAAAATCTGGAATAAGCGCGCCCACTGGTTGGGCATTGAAACCACGCTGCTCAACTTTGACAAAGCCGGGGTCCAGCTGGGTGAGGCAGTTCGGTGGTTGTCCAATCAATACCGGACCATGGAAAACGGACTCGAACCGGATTACCTGATGGAGACCTACATCTCCGGTAAAAAATACAAAATTCTCTGGACGGCTGATTTTAAAGATATGTGGGAATCAGCCTATCCCTGGCAATAAGGAGGAACCATGGACTATCAGATTTTCCCCAAGGTCCGGTCAATTACCTATTTAGATGATTCGACCTGGCACTACAGTGAGGTCGCCCCGGCCGTCTGTTCTCAAAGGGTGCGGGCCGCCGGCCTGGATCTTTTACTGCCGGAATTTGCCGGCACCGAAGTGGTTGATCTGCCCGGCTATACCTTGTTCCTGGGCAATACATCGGCCAATGGCAGATCATCCGGTGCCCAAGGCTATTATTTAAAAATCGACGAGACGGGCGTCGTCCTGTCGGCCTCGGATGCCGCCGGATTTACCTACGGAGCCGATACTCTGCGCCAGATCATGGAACAATCGGAGCGGGGGATCCTACGGGGTCTTGAAATTGACGATGAACCCGTTTTAAAACAGCGCGGGATCATGCTGGATCTCTCCCGGGGCAAAGTCTATACCCTGGATTATCTAAAAGAACTGGCCAAAGGACTGGCCAAAAACCGCTACAATGTCTTGCAGCTCTACACCGAGCATACCTTTGAATTTTTAAGCCACCCGAATATTAGTCGAAATACCGACCCATTGACGAAGGCCGATATTTTGGAGCTTAAGGCCGCTTGCCGATCCCTGGGGATCGAACTTCAGGGCAATTTGCAGTCCTTGGGCCATATGCGCCGGATCCTCACTCGGCCAGCGTATCGCCACCTGGCGGAATCCCCCTTGTTTTGGTCTTTAAATACGGCCGACGAAGAGAGCTACGAACTATTGGATGATCTCTACGGCGAACTCCTGCCTTTATTTGACAGTGAATGGGTCAATGTCTGCTGTGATGAACCCTATGATCTGGGCTTGGGCAAAAGCGGCGCTGCGGGATTAGCCAAAGGCGAACTCTATTTCCGGCATCTAGGGCGGGTCCATGATCTGGCGGCGCGCTACGGCAAAAAGATCATGGTATTTGGCGATGTGATCCGCTACTATCCGGAGTTAGCCCGTCAACTGCCCGACGATATTATTTTTTTGGATTGGATCTATGATCCAAAACCCGTCTATGATACACCGGCCTTATTTCACTCTGCGGGGCGGCCGTTCTGGGTAAGTCCCGGCACGGGCAATTGGAACACCTTATTTCCAAGGCTCGATGGCAGTATCACCAATATTGTGAATCTTACCTTGGAAGGCATCGAGCAAGGGGCAACTGGTATGCTGTTAACGGATTGGAATGACCATGGCGGGTACACTCAGCCGGCTCCGGCCTGGTTTCTCTATGCCTATGGAGCTGCTGTGGCCTGGTCCGGGGAAGATCCCGGTAAAGCAGGCGTCAGCCGGGGCATCGACGGGATCTTGGACTTGCCCGGTTACAGCCAAATCATACTGGAGCTGGGGGAGATCCATCAGATCCCGCCGATCTGGTCAAAAAACCGCAGTCAGGACGTCATGGCCTTATTTGACGAACCCATCACCGGGGCCAGCGTCCGGGGACCCCAAGTTCCAACTGATCTCGTTGCCTTTGACTTATCCTTACCCCCGGGGGTCGAGGCAGTCTTTGAACGCCATTCCCATCATCCCATGCGCCCGATCTTTCATATTTCCGAAAGTGCCCGGTCTAAGATCAAGGCGATCATAGATCGGGTGAAACCGGAAATCGCCGGCTTAAAGGAGGGTCTAGTTAAAGATCAGCTCCTTTATATTTGCCAGGCCTATGAATTGATGCTGGGAAAACTTAAACTTAGCCAGCAATTGATCAGCGCCATGGAGGCGCGCGCCGTGGGACCTATGGATTGGCTGACCTATGAAGATGAACTCAATGAAATGATCCGGGGCTATGTTGGCCTCCAGATCGAATTTACCAGGCTTTGGCTGGCCATTGGGAAACCCTCGGAAATGCATCTGGCTTTGACTTATTTTAGTCAGATCATCAGCCGATTGGACTATTTGCGGGATTGGCTATCGATCCAGCGGGAGCACATGGTGGCCGGTGACCCAGTGGACTGGCAGTTTGCAACTTACATCGACGGCGGGTATCAGACTCTGCCGACGTATTAAAGGCTAAGGTGATGTGGTGAATTCTTTTATACTGACCTATGACATCGGCGGAACCTTTGTTAAATTCGGGTTGTTCAATGATGCCGGTCAATTGATAAAAAAAGGGAAATTCCCTTCAAAGCTTGGTCCGGAGCTTTTAAAGAGCTTAGTCGACCATGGGAAAGCCGTTGCCCAAAAATTCCCGTTGAAGGGCATCGGCGTCGGCATCCCCGGTCTTATCAAAGACGGAGTGGTGAAAACCTCGGTAAACTTAGGCTTGACGGATGTGCCCCTACGCCAAGTGTTGGAAAAAGACTTGGGGGTGCCGGTGACGGTCGCCAATGATGCCACCTTAGCCGCTTGGGGGGAGAAACAGGCGGGGTCACCAGCTGACCCCGCAAACTTTCTCCTTGTCACCATCGGCACCGGGATCGGCTCGGGGATCGTCCTGGAAGATCAACTTATGGAAGGTAAATATGGCTCCTTCGGCGAACTGGGCCATACGGTGATCCAACCAGGCGGGCGCCCCTGTAAATGCGGGAACAAGGGCTGCCTGGAGCAATATGTCTCCATCGGCGGCTTACTCGCCAATTACAAGGAACTCTATGGCCAGACCATCACCATGGGCCAATTGGTGATGGCCGAAGCCGCCCAAGTAGAGGCTGTCCTGGAGGAATCCGCTCAAAAGCTCGGGTTAGCCTTGGCCAATGCAGCGATTCTTTTGGACCTGCGGATGATTTTAGTGGGGGGCGGATTATCCGAGATCCACGGGTTTATCCCAAAGATCCGGTATTGGACCAACTACTATGCCATGCCGTCCATCCAACCGATCCAGGTCGAGAAAGCCAGTCTGGGTAATGATGCGGCTCTATATGGTGCCTATCACCTCATTAAATCGCAAGTCGTATGTCACAAGTCACAAGTCCTAAGTCGCAATTCGTAAGTCACAAGTCGTAAGTCACAAGTCGCAAGTCGCAATTTGTAAGTCACAAGTCGTAAGTCGAAAGTCGTAAGTTAAATGTAAACGTCGTATCAAGATCATAATTCGTCAATCAAAAGGATTCGGTTGGACTTTGTTATTGGTGGTAAGTACAGCAGACTTTAATTTATAAACAAATTTTTGCAATTGTGATTGAATGCCAAACTTAATGTAAATATTGGACTGGTTGGACGATTCAACTGAAACCCTTTCCTATAATACTTTTGAAGAAACTATTATACGAGGAGGATTTGGTATGAACCCTAAAGATAAGGATCATTCAAAGAAAGCGAAGTTAAACGACAAAGATAAACCGACTGAAGTCAGCAACAGCAAACAGGATCAACTGGACCAGGTGCGGGTCAACGATGATGGAACCCAGATGACTACCAATACTGGCGTCAAAGTTTCCGAAGATGAATTGTCATTGACGGGGGGCGATCGCGGACCGACTTTGATGGAGGATTTCCATTTTAGAGAGAAGATCACCCACTTTGACCATGAACGGATCCCGGAGCGAATTGTCCATGCCCGGGGTACGGGAGCCCACGGTGTGTTTAAAGTTTATGAATCAATGCAGGACTTGACCAAAGCCCATTTTCTATCGGAGGCAGGTTTGGAAACTCCGGTTTTTGTCCGGTTTTCAACCGTTGCCGGCTTCCGGGGCTCGGCCGATAATGTTCGTGACGTACGGGGATTTTCAGTGAAATTCTATACCCAGGAAGGCAATTATGACTTAGTGGGCAATAACATGCCGGTATTCTTTATTCAAGATGCCATTAAGTTCCCGGACTTGATCCATGCCGTAAAACCGGAACCCCACAATGAAATGCCGCAGGCTTCCTCTGCCCATGATACGTTCTGGGATTTTATCGCCAACAACCAGGAAAGTGCTCATCAAGTGTTCTGGGCCATGTCTGACCGGGCAATTCCACGATCCCTTCGGATGATGGAAGGCTTCGGCATTCATACGTTCCGATGGATCAATGAAAAAGGCGAGGCTCATTTTGTGAAATACCATTGGAAACCGCTCCTGGGGATCCACTCCAAAGTGTGGGATGAAGCTCAGAAAACCAACGGCAAAGATCCGGACTTCCACCGGCGGGACTTGACCGAAGCCATCGACACCGGGGCCTATCCCGAGTGGGAGTTGGGAGTCCAGATCTTAAAAGAGGAGGACGAATTCTCCCTTGATTTTGATATCCTAGACCCTACGAAGCTTTGGCCGGAGGAAGATGTTCCGGTGCGGATCATTGGAAAGATGACCTTAAATAAAAACGTGGATAACTTCTTTGCAGAAGTTGAACAAGTGGCGTTCCATCCAGGCCATGTCGTTCCAGGCATCGATTTTAGCAACGATCCACTCTTGCAGGGCAGATTGTTCTCCTACACCGATACTCAATTGATCCGGTTGGGCGGACCGAATTTCCAACAGATCCCCATCAATCGACCCATTGTCCCGGTTCATAACAATCAGCGGGATGGATACCATCAGATGCAGATCCATCAGGGGCAGACCAGCTACCATAAGAACTCCCTTAGAGACAATGCGCCGACTCCAGTACCAGAGGCCGAAGGGGGCTATGTCCACTATCAAGAAAAAGTCGAGGGCAACAAGATTCGTCACCGCAGCGAAAGCTTTAAAGATTTCTTCTCCCAAGCAGCCATGTTCTACAATTCATTGACCAAAGTAGAACGGGATCATCTTCGAGATGCATTCATCTTTGAGCTTCAAATGGTGGAATCCCTGTCCATTCGTCAGCAAGTCACCGATATGATCGCTCAGATCGATTTGGACTTGGCCAAAGCCATTGCTCCGAAGCTGGGCACCAAAGTAAATAATCTGCCTGAGAATAAATACGGGAAAACATCACCGGCTTTAAGTCAGGAAAAATCCATTAAGAAGCCGGATACTTTAAAAGTAGCCATTTGGATCAGCGATGATTTCGACTCGGATATAGTCAATGAACTGGTCCATGGTTTAAAACAAGCCAAAGCGGTACCGGAACTCGTATCCTACAAATTGGGGATTCTTAAAGGAACCGACAGCACAGTCGAAGTTAAAAAAAGTCATTGGACGGCGGCGTCTGTTCTTTATGATGGAGCCATCTTTGTGGGAGGAAAGGAAGCACCGGATCCCAACTTTTTACCGATGCTAGGTGATTTTGCCAATGATACCTATAAACATTACAAACCAATGGCCGTCCTCTTTGCTGCCACATCTTGGCTACCCAAGGACATCAAACTCGATCAACCGGGTGTCCTCACAGGAACAACCATTTCAGCCAAAGCGTTCGTTGATATACTTACTCAACAACGGTTCTGGGATCGGAAGGTCGATTAACTCAGAAAACTTAAATGAATCGAAATCACGACCCAAAAATCACTAAAAAGTGAATCATCGATCATACCAAGTAACACTAGGATCTTGCCTCTTTACAATCGAGCAGGCCCTAGTGTTCCTATTATCTTTTAACAAGAAGACTAAGCAGTTAAAATATTGAACAAAATGGAGGAAGAAGCAAGATGAGCTATGGACTTCAAGCCTTGAAATTAATCGTCGGCTTACTGACGCTTATTCTGACGTTACGAGTTTTGGGAAAATTAAGTTTTTCTCAGTTAACCCCCTATGATGTGGTTTATTTAATTGTCTTTGGGGGAATTCTAGACAGTACATTTTTTGATGATGAGATCGGAATCGCGCCCTTCTTATTTTCTGTATTTATTTGGAGTGTGAGTATCTATATGATTGAATTTCTTGCCAGAAAAAACGCGAAATTTAGATGGCTATTTAGAGGCAGTTCTGACCCGATCATGGAAAATGGCAAACTAAATATGACGTCTTTTAAGAAAAATAACTTGGAAATGGAACTTCTGCGCTCATCGATAAGGAAACATGGGATTTTTTCGTTAAAAGAAGTAAAAGACATCTATTTAGAAACGGACGGTTCCTTTTCAATTAATAAATATGCGGCCTATCAGCCGGTCGTAAATTCCACACTGAACTTAAAACCAAATGAAGTGTCTCCTAATTTATTATTAGTTGATACCGGTAAGATCGAGAGTGAGGTCGTTGAGTCCATCGGAAAATCAGATGAATGGGTAGTAAAGGAGTTAAAGCGGATAGGCATTACTGATCTAACCGATGTAATATATTGTGAATGGTCCCAGGAGGAAGGGTTTTATATAAAAACTAAAACAGACGTAATTACTAAAAAAGGCCTATTTGGTGTAAATTAAAAAGTGTTTCATGATTTAAGCAACTTGAGTAGTTCCAGTGCATTCCACCACAACGTGCAACAAGGCGTTGTATTTAATTACGTTTATTAGCGCGATCGTAACGGCAAAGGGAACGAATTCAAGGATTAAGTCTTGTCATGTCTAATAGATGTGTATGACCCGACTCATTGACTATGGATCATGTATTTTTAAGGTGCTATACTTAAACTTAATATAGCTAAAAAGGTGGCCAAATGGGTAATTCGTTAGTACACAACATTGAAGATGCCGCGAAAACTTCTTTTATCGATAAAGATTTTGCGTCGGATCCTAACTTTAGACCACAGTTTTTATCCAACAACTACAAAGAAGGCAAAAAAATATTAAGCACCTTACAAGAAGAGCTCTCAAAATGTGATGAGTTCTATATTAGTGTTGCGTTTATCACCAAGGGCGGGGTGACACCCTTACTTCAAGTTTTAAAAGAATTAGAAGACCGAGGGGTCAAGGGGAAAATTCTTACTACGGATTATTTGACTTTTAGCGAACCGGATGCGTTGGTAAAGCTAAATGAGTTAACCAACATTGAATTAAAAATGTACCTTACCAACAACAACCAAGAGGGCTTTCACACGAAGGGATACATCTTTAAGGATGCCGCCAATGGTATTTTTAGGATCATCGTTGGCTCTTCAAATCTCACCATGAATGCGCTCACTGTAAACCAAGAATGGAATACGAAGATCGTTTCAACCCAAGAGGGCGAATATGCCCACAGTCTTCGCAGTGAATTTGATAAACTTTGGAATTCTTCAAATTCCAAAAGTTTCACTGAGTTTATCTATGATTATGAAACGAGATATCGCATCAAAGAAGAACAGAAATCCATGGCTGCCGATTCCAGGATGCCAAGCCTTGAGAAATATCGGCTAGAGCCGAATTCAATGCAGGTCAAATTTGTAAATAGTCTGCTTAAATTACGGGATCAAGGCGAAACCAAAGCGCTCTTGATCTCCGCCACCGGAACGGGTAAGACTTATGCGTCGGCTTTTGCCATCAGAGATATTAAACCAAAGAGAATGCTCTTTCTGGTCCATCGCGAACAAATTGCCCGGCAAGCTCGCGAAAGTTTCCGGAAGGTCTTTCCTGAAAAAATTCAAATGGGGATCATTTCCGGAAGTTCCCTAGACTATCAGTCTGATTTTATTTTCTCGACCATGCAGATGATGTCCAAAGCAAAAGTCCACCGGAAATTTCGACCGGATGAATTTGATGTCATCGTAATTGATGAAGTCCATCGGGCCGGGGCCAATAGCTATCAGATTATCATGGACTATTTTTCGCCGGCTCTTTATCTGGGGATGACCGCAAGTCCCGATCGGACGGACGGCTTTGATATCTATAGTTTGTTT
>JBAQDU010000087.1:0-4490 GCA_049294805.1 Clostridiaceae bacterium | reverse complement strand
GGATCGCTGACCCATACCTATGACAGCTTAGGCCGTCTGGTCAAAACTACCCGTAAAAGCGGAACAATCTTAAAAGACACGACCTACACCTATCAGGCAGGGGTTAATGGCAGCACCAGTAACCTCGTGGCGACGGTCACGGATCCGGACAAGACCACAAATTATACCTATGATGATAACAGCAACATCAAGACTATCACCTCTGCCGGCAATCTCATCACCTATACCTATAATGAGTTGAGTGAACTGGTCCGGGAAGACAATCAGATCCTAAACAAAACCATCACCTACAGCTACGATGCCGGCGGCAATCTTCTGGAGAAGAAGGAGTACGCCTATACCACCGGAACACCAGGTGCGCCCACGCGAACCATGCCCTATGGTTATGCGGATACCAATTGGAAAGATAAGCTCACCAGCTTTGACGGCAAAGCCATCACCTATGATGCCATTGGCAACCCCTTAAGCTTTGACGGCTGGACCTATACCTGGGAAGAAGGCCGCCAGCTGAAGTCCCTGGCGAAAACCGGCACCAGCTTAAACTTCAAGTACAACTCCGGCGGCCTGCGTACCGAGAAAACCGTCAATGGGGTTCCGACCAAGTACACTTACCTGGGCGGGAAAGTAGCCTTTGAGACCACCGGAGCCGAGACGATCCATTACACCTATGACGGAAGCGGCGCGCCCTTCTCCATGACCTACAATGGCAGTGAGTACTTCTATCTCACAAACCTCCAGGGTGATGTGACAGGAATTGCGGATGCTGCTGGAGCCACCGTTGTCAGCTACACCTACGAGAGCTGGGGCAAGCTCATCAGCACCACCGGCTCCTTAGCCACTACCCTTGGCATGAAGAACCATACCGCTATCGCGGTTACCGGTATAACACCGAAACGGGACTCTACTATCTGCAGAGCCGGTACTATAATCCGGAGATCGGGCGATTCATTAATGCAGATGCATTGATTAATAGTGAAACAGGGATTAAAGCTCCAATATGTACGCATACTGCGTCAATAATCCAATAAATCTCTATGATTCCGAAGGATACAGATCAAAATCCATATGGTCATTAAGAAGTAATGCTGTAGGTAGAGGAATTCTTTATTGGTATTTGTTTATGAGAGGTGCCCCTTTTATAACAAGTGGCGGTTTCTATGGAAAATACATGATGAATAATAAGGTATTAACGAAAAAGGTGCGATCACTTATATTACCTATAGGAAAAAATCTCTCGAATGGAAATAGCATTAACATAAATAAAACCACCACAATGATCATTGATAATGGAGAGGACATAATTGGATATCAATACCTACATGGTACAAACTCTAGTGTTGGAGGATTTAATATAAGTGGTAATATATCGAAGGATCTTCAGGGAAATGTCACTTATAACTTGATGTATACTTGGAACGATTTAATAGATCCAAACTTTACGTATAATTCTGATAAGTTGAAAGTTGCGCTTGCGATGAAAATTCCTTTTGCCAAGCCTACTAATTTCTACATTAAAATTTCGTGGTGGGATAAGACGATAATTAAAGCCAAACAGTCATTTTTCAATTGGAACACTGGGTGGTTAAAATGAAAAAAACAATAAATAAAATCTTGTTACTACCATTTCTAGTGTTGTTGGTAACCTTTACTGGATGTTTTAACTTATATTCGAAAGAAGAAGTAAGCATTGTTATTGATGAGTCCTTTTTCTCAGATTTTAATGTTACAGACAATGTAGTTGGCGTTAATTGTATAGTCACTCTTAAAAATTCACATTCAAGGGATATTAAAGTGAGATTGACAGCTATAATGCAAAAGGATGTGAAATTAGGTTTATTAAAAAATGCTAGACTACCAGGACACAACAGAGATGATTCACTTGGGTATTTCATTTTAAAAGCTAACTCGACATCCACCTTTGATGTAGTTTTTATGGGAGATTATAATGGAAATTATCAAAAAACTGATAGAATGCTACCCGAGATTGCTATAGACATCTACGACGATTAAATTAGTCTATGCTATTGCGGGGAAGTTCATTATGATCCAGGATCAGGAAGGTTCGGCAGTGTTCTATGAGTTCAACAGTCCAGCACAACACAATTCCAAGAAACTGACCTTATCCTCGAAAATGTTCTGCGTGGTCATTTGACGCCATCGGCAACCCCTTCAGCTATGACGGATGGACTAAATGATCTCACCACCCTGACCGATTCTTTGGACAACACCACCTCAGCCTCTTATGATGGGGATCATCAGGTCACGGGCGTACAGACACCCGAGGGCGAAACCGCTGCGTTCACCTATGACAGCTTTGGCAATATCCTAAAGACCAAAACCGGGACGACTCCCTTCATCGAATCCCATGCTGGCTATACGGGCGATGGCAATTTCATCCAAACCATGACCGATCCACTTGGCAAAGTCATCTCCTGCGATTACAATACCGACAATGGCCTCTTAAAAAGTCTCACCGATGCCATGGGCAAAACCACGGATATCTATGATGCAGTGACCGATCAGCTCAAAGGTGTCTCTAAACTGGTGGACGGGCAGACGGTAGCTTGGGAGCTACTGCCTTACAACTTCAACTAATCGGTTCGCAGCATAGGTCAATCCATTACAAGAAAAGCCGCCGATTGGGAACCTCTTCTCCACAATACTTGAACTTAATAATGTTCCAGTCTACCCGGCGGTAAATGTCACCGCACTGTCCGCAGTAGACGATGCTCGATAAAGCATACTTGCTGCTGTAGACCCGTTTTTTACCGCCCTTTTCACTTCGGATGCTTGCCCTGCCGCCTTCAAAGCGTATCTTCCAGAAAAAAAAGGTCAAAAATCACTGGTGCCTCTTGCTTTGAGGCACTTTTTCAATTTCTTATGTATGGTTAAAACTTGATTTCCAGGAATTCGGCTATCTTTCTTTGCTCTTCGTCCAGTTCGGAGATGACTTCACTCTCCACTTCGCTGAATTCGACAATTTCTTTGCGGATCGATTTGAGAACTTCGATGACGTAGTCAAAGGTGTATTCTTTGTTTTTTCCCTCAACATCACTGTCCATGAGCGGTTTGAGGCGCTGCTTCATGTTCCACATCAGGTAGTAGGAGAGCATGCACAAAAAGACATGGCAGTCCACGCGCGCATCGGTTTTGTGGTACACCGGTCTGATCTCGAGCTGGACTGTCTTCAGGTTGCGGAAAGCCTGTTCGACGTTGATCAGTTTACGATAGTTCCTGACTACTTCCTCGATCTCCATTTCTTCTTTCGGCACGTTTGTGAAGATGACATAACAGCCGTCAAACTGCTCTTCTTCTCGGATCTTCGCTTCATCGAAGGACCAGGAGAAGGCTCCATCGGTGATGGTCGTCTGCACGAACTTACCGACTTTGAACTTGTTGATGACCTTGCCTACCCGGATTCCTAGATCGCCATCCTCGACTTTACGCTTGGCTCCGGCGATTTTATCCAGCTCAATACGGGTCTTTTCCAGTAATGCAAGGCGTGTCCGGCCCTCATCGGCGGCGCGAGCATTGTTCTTGCACAAGCCATACCGGATGCCTTTTTCAGGGTCCAGTACTTCAACGATATTCTTCTCATCGAACATCGACAGCTGCACGTCCTCCCGTTCGCAGAGTTTCTCGATCTGGGAGTGCGTCAGAGCCGAAATCGTGTGGATCTTGAAGGCTTCCTGGGTTTGGATCTTCTCAAACTGGGCCTTTGTGATCATCCCGCGGTCACCCACAAAGATGGCGTTCTCGACGCCATACTTTTCTTTGACCTCGAGGATCTTAGCCGATACCGTCGTCTCATCCTTGGTGTTTCCCCGAAAGACTTCGACAGCTATGGGACAGCCATCCTGACTGCAGATGAGGCCGATGACGATTTGTTCATGGCCTCTTTTTTTATCCCGATTGTAGCCGTAGGTGACCGATTTACTGTCTGAATACTTTCCTTCAAAATAGGTGCTGGTGATGTCATAGAGGATCACGCTGCCCTGCGTCAGATGCTTTTGTGCCAGCTTCTTCTGGATGATGTCCTTTCGCTCCATGAGGCGATCCATGGCCTCGTAGCAGTGCGTATTGACATCGATTTTCGCATCAGTGACACCGCACAGCTCCCATAACGAGCTATACTCAGCCACTCGGGTGAGGGACAGTTTACTGCCGGCATAGACGACTCGGCCGATGATCATTGCCAAAGCATCCTGGACCCACGGCTCAGCCGTCCGGGAGTAGATGATCTTGTCCAGTCCAGTGGATCTGGCGATCTGGCGTAATGCAAAAGAAGCTCCATACTCCTTGGAGTGGAGGATTTTGAAGTCTGATTTCAAGACGACATTGCCTTGAAAGGCAGCCTGGATGAGCTTCAAAGTGGTCAGGGGAACACCGGTGATCCGCGATAGAGTTTCGTGCTTAATGACTCCGTCCTCCCGGTAGGAAGAGCGGATGAGACCATAAGGGTTGGAGCGATGGGTTTGGATCTCTAAATG
>JBAQDU010000086.1:0-4306 GCA_049294805.1 Clostridiaceae bacterium | reverse complement strand
AACTCAAAACAGCTGATATTGTGCCCTCCTCAAAACGACGAGTCAACTACTACAAGAAATCAGATCTAATAGTGATCGATGAGGTTGGATTTCTACCTGTGACCAACACTGAGGCGAATTTATTGTTTCAATTTGTCAGTGCCATGCATGAGAAAACATCCTTGGTCATCACCTCAAATAAAGGATTCAACGAGTGGGCTGGATTCCTAGGTGATGAGGTGATCACAACCGCCATCCTCGATCGATTGGTCTATAGATGTGAAATCTTCAATATGAGTGGCGATGGCTACCGGTTAAAACACAGAAAAACCATATTATAATCCAAGATTAAAATACACCAGATTAAAGGTAAAATAATGGTATACTTTCTGGCGGAAATTGGCTTACTTTACTTGACTACTTACAACATTCGGAATTTCACCCTCCACTAACAATTCCACTGGATATTCTGATTGAACAGTACCATGAGTCCGGTGCGGTGGATACCGCCTGTCCGGAATCATGATACCGCACTGTTGATTTATTCGCTTAAGTTTTGGTCTAGACCAAAAAGCTGTCTCATTGAAATGTCCTTGCTGGAATCGATTGGTTCGATGTTGATCTTATAGGAATCATGAACAATTCGATCGAGGATTGCATCTGCTAGTGGAGAATCGTCTCCACCTAATAGTTCATACCAACCTTCATGGTGGTATTGAGAACAAAAAATCGTTGAGGATCTTCTCCTACGGCGGTGCAGGAGTTCAAAGATGTCTTTGATTTCGTTTGGGGATGGTTTCAAAAGCAACCACTCGTCAATGATCAATAGGATTGGATTTGCGAATTTTGACAATGTCTTACTATAGGTACCGTTGATTCTGGCGATCTCTAGCTCAATCAGCAGGTCCGGTAAACGGATATACTTGGTCTTATAGTACTGTTTGCAGGCTTCCATGCCAAAGGCACAGCTCATATAGGTTTTTCCACTCCCTGTGGCACCAGTAACAAATATATTTCGATGATCTAAAATATACTCGCAAGAAGCCAACCTCATGATCAGGCTCTTATTCAAGCGTCTCCCAGAGGTGTAGTCAATATCCATGATATTGGCATCGGGCTGATCGAATTCAGCACCCTTAATCAAACGATCAAGACGATTATTCTTTCTTCGCGTATACTCAATATCTACCATCATTCCAAAGCGGTCTTCAAAGGATACGGATTGCATTTTAGTATCCTCCAGTTGAAGCCGGAAAGCATCGGACATTCCCGATAGTTTCATCTCAATTAGCTTGTCCAAAGTACTTCTGTTAATCATCTTTCCCGCCTCCATAATAGGTTGCACCACGAGTTATCCCATAGGACTTTTTGTCTTTTTCAGGTGCTGCTTCTGGAGGAGATAATGTTTTTTCATTCATTGTTACCAGGATATTCTTGACAATCTTATAGCTTGGGCTAGCGGTGAAACTAAGTGCTTTTCCACAGGCTACTTCCAACCTTTGTTCAGAGTAACGTTCAGACATTTTTAACAGTCCCATACAACCTCTGTAAGCCTGCTGGTCCACTCTTTGAGCTACAAGAAGCGCATTCACTACTAGGGATGTATTGGGGCCAATTTGCTTCGCCCATTTCCTAAAGCGGTTCCCATTCCACTCTAGATATCGCTGGTGATCTGGAGGCATGTGATCGATAATTGTGCTGTATTGTCCTTTGCGTCCATAGAGCCTTTTATGAGAAGCAATCCGATTGTGATTGTAGAAGATTTCAATTATAGTGTCTGTTACTCTTACTTCCACCGTCTTCTTAATATATTGGTGTGGTGCGGAATATAGCATTCCATCTACCGATATGTGATAATTGAATTGAATTGTAGCTTGTTTCCAAACAGCCAGTTCATAAGAGGTAGTAGGCAGAGGTAGTAAGAATTGGATTTCTTCGTTCCGGTATAAACTTACTCTGCTTCCTTCTTTTTTTTGGAAATCTTTTTGGTTAAATTCATTCAATTTATTTCGTATTGCAGTATTAATTTCGGATAATGAGAAATACTGTTCATTGCGAAGTGCTGCGATAATCCATGTGGATATAAAGCCAACGACCCCTTCAACATTTGGCTTATCGCGCTTATCATCAATTGAGGATAAGCGCGATAAACCTTCAGCCGAAAACGGTGTACTTATCTCATCCAGAAGGATAATAGCCAAACTAAGAAATGTGCAGATTTTGTCTTTTTCGGACTTACAGAAACATGTCAAAATTGCACTTGAAGAAATCAATGAAGCTCCTTAACGGGAAAAAGCGAGAGCAGGTGGATAGCCTATTTAGCTGAGGAAAAAGAATACATGCTCCCGCTTCCTAAGACCCCATATGAATTAGCTCAATGGGGAAAAGCCAACGTCCAACCGAATTGCCACATCGTCTACCAGCGTAAATTCTACTCCGTTCCATTTGATTACTTGGGAGAGGAAGTAGAGGTCCGGGCAACTCAATCGACTATAGAAATATTCTACCATCATGAATGAATTTATTCATACAAGTGTCTGTGGAGAAAAACGAATTATTCTACTATCAAAGACCATATGCTACCGGATAAAGTATTCTTTGCCGATTGAAACGGTGATCGGTTCTTCCGCTGGAGTGAACAAATCGGACCCTCGACACGCAAAGTCATTGAACTGATTCTGGATCGTGCGGTCATTGAACAGCAAGCGTTTCGTTCTTGCTTCGGGGTGTTAAGTTTGAAGAATAAATTCAGTGAATTACGCCTCGAGCGAGCTTTTGTGTGCAATCATCCTAGGAATTACGTCATCTCCGACCTATCAACAGATTAAAAATATTTTGGAGAAAGAGGAGAAACAATCCAGTCAGGAATCGGATGCACCAGTAACAAAGGAACCTCAGGGACATCGACGAGGAGCCCATTATTTTGGAGGTGGCAATCATGCTTAACCAGGAGATGCTGAATAAGCTGAGACACATGAAGATGACGGGATTGGTTGAAGCCCTTGAACATCAAGAGCAGGATCCGTCCTATAATGAATTTACATTTCACGAAAGGCTCAATCTAATGGTCGACTGGGAGTTCAGCAAACGCCAGCATAGCCGTCTCCAACGATTGATCAATCAGGCAAAATTTCAGGATCCTCAAGCCTGTGTCGAAGACATCAATTACACCGCTGAGAGGAAACTGGATAGAAGCTTCATTCTCGAACTAGCATCGTGCAACTACATCCCTCATGCCCAAAACATCATCATCGTAGGAGCAACCGGTGCCGGTAAGTCTTACCTGGCGCAGGCGTTGGATCAAGCCGCCTGCCGACGACTTATAACTACAAAGTACATCCATTTGACCGACCTCCTGGAGGATATGAGAATAGCCAAAGAAAAAGGGATCGAGGTGTTTAGACGACTGCGCAAACAATACGAGAATTACAGCCTATTGATAATCGATGAGTGGCTGCTTTTCCCGATCAGCAAGGAGGATTCCGAGATCCTTCTGTCTTTGGTTGACCGCCGTTGTAAAAAACGCCCAACCATTATTGCACCCCAGCTTGAGCCAGCAGAGTGGTTGGATCAGATACCAATCGTGTTGGCAGCGGAAGCAATAACTGACAGATTGAATGCTAAAGCTTTCAAGATTACAATTCATGGACCTAAATCAATGAGATTAATATAAAACAGCCCACTAGGCCACCCCTTCGGGGTGGCTCTCTTGTTGCGCGCTGGTGGCTCTAGAATTCGCGCGCCAATGGCTCCGGAACTGCGCTGAGGTGGCTCTTAAAAAACGCTGTACGCAACAACAATAAGAATCGGAATATAACTTTCTTAGTCCCCTGATTGTTCTGTTTACACCATCCGTAACTTCTTAGATAGAAAAACTTACACAGCGAAGATCCTCCGCGACAGAGTAATGTCGAAAAGAGATTGAGATAGAGACTTTCGAAAAATAAATAAATTCTCCAAAATTTTATTTCATCATGAGCTAACTCTTTTTCCATGGTGGCTGAGCTTTATATTTGTTTTATTTCTTACCCTGCATGGATATTGATTTAGGAACAATTACAAAGTGTAGGTCGCAATTAAAACGTATATTTACTAACAATCGGACCAAGAGTATCATTTTAAAATTGTAGTACGCGAATTTTCTTTTCTCCACTCGTATGTATCCCATAAGTAGTTAACGAGTGTAATACTACTGCCAACGTATAGAACCGCAAGAAATCTGATGCTGAAAGCACGGATTATAGTCGGAGTAAATAAAGAATAAGCATCAAACCCCTTGACTGAAATCCAGTCAGATAGTTTGATGCTTGTTTTGTTTTAATGGTAA
>JBAQDU010000085.1:0-13383 GCA_049294805.1 Clostridiaceae bacterium | reverse complement strand
GACAACCGATGGGCGATGACGATACTGGTTCGTCCTGCCAGAAGGGGTTCCATGGCATCTTGGATCAAGTTTTCAGAAATTGAATCCAAGGAAGACGTGGCTTCATCCAAAATTAGGATCACAGGATCTTTTAAGATGGCGCGGGCGATGGAAATTCGCTGTTTTTCACCGCCGGATAAATTTAGTCCGCGATTGCCCACCACGGTTGAATAACCATTGGGTTGGGCGATGATAAAGTCATGGATGTTTGCCCGTTGACAGGCATAAATGAGTTCAGCTTCAGTGGCATTGGGCTTGGCATAGAGTAAATTCTTTCGGATCGTGTCGTTAAACAAGTAGGTGTCCTGAGTTACCATGGCGATGTTCCTGCGAAGAAAGTCAAGATCAAGGTGTCGTATATCGATGCCGTCGAGGAGGATCGCCCCCCCTGTGACATCATAGAGGCGGGGCAATAAGTTGACCAAAGTACTTTTGCCAGAACCGGAGGGTCCCACGATGGCGGTGGTTTGACCTGGTTTTAAGGAAAAGCTGATGTTTTGTAAAATGGGCTTAACGGGGTCATAGGCAAAGGCCACATCCTTAAACTCCAAGTTCCCTAAAACTTTTTCGGGGGCAATGGCATCGTTGGCATTTTCAACTTCTAAGGGGAGATCCAGATACTCAAAGATCCGGGTGAATAAAGCCAATGATCGGATCACATCGACCTGGATGTTGAACAGCGAATTAATCGGGTTATAGAGTCGGGATAGCAGCGCCACCATCACCGTGATGTCCCCTACAGTTAAGCTGGAGCCTTGGCGAATAATGAGGAATCCGCCCACTAAGTAGATGAGCATGGGTCCGATGGCAGTAAAGGTCGTGATGACCAAGCGGAACCATCGTCCGGTCAAACTCTCTTTGATCTTCAAATCCACCATGCCGGCATTGGCTGCTTCATAGTTTATATATTCCAGGGTTTCGTTGGTAAAAAGTTTGACCAGAAGCTGACCGCTGACGCTTAAAGTCTCATTGAGGATGGAATTGATCTCATCATTGCCATCTTGGACCTGTCGGGTCAATGCCCACCGCTTCTTCCCGGCTTGCTTGGTCGGGATCGTAAAAAGGGGGACGATGACGAGGCTAATGCCGGCCAGGATCCAGTTCATCCGGAACATAGTGACCAGGGCAATGGACAAGGTGATCACATTACGAATGATGGACGTCATGGTCAAGGTGATGACACTCTCCACACCGGAAATATCACTGGTCATTCGGGTGATGATCTCTCCTTGCTTGTTGGTGGTGTAAAACCGATGGGAGAGAGCTTGGAGGTGGGCGAACATATTGTTGCGCATATCAAAGGAGATGTGCTGGGCGATCCAGGTGTTGATGTAGCTCTCCAAAACTCCAAGGAGGTTGGATAAGACGGTGACACCCAAGGATAGGATCACCAATCGGATCAGGATCGTCATATTCTTGCCGATCAGCCCATCATCGATGATTTGACCGGTCAATAAAAGGGGCAGCAATCCCAGGGCCGAGGCGGCAAAGATGGTCAATAGGACGATGATGATCTGAATCCAGTAGGGTTTAAGATAACCAAAGATTCGAAGCAACAAAGCTTTGGTAATTTTAGGCTGATTTTCCTTTTCTTCTTGGGTCAAAAAACTGCGGTTGATCCGACCGCTGCCCTGTGCCATTAGGTTCGACCCTCCCCGGACTGGGTCTCATCAAAATCAAGGGCGGATGGCAAAGGGACCTCATCGTTTAATGGGTCGCTGGCAGCCCCTTGATCGGGATTTATAGATACCTGAAGTTTTTCCTCTAAACCCAATGTCAGCTTCTGGCACAAATGGATCAATTGATCCGTCTCTTCCGGGGAGAGGATCCCGCGGTAGATTTCGTCATCCTTTGCAGCGGTCTTCATTGCCTTGATGGCGTCGTGTCCAGGAGCCTCAAGGTAAGTCAGGATCACTCGTTGATCAGCTACGTCTCGAATTCGGCGGATCAAGCCTTGAGCTTCGGCTTTTGCAAGGAGTTCAGCCAAGGAAGCCGGCCGAATGTCTAAAATTCGGGAGAGCTCTTTGGCGGTGGCGCCATCATGAGCTGATAGGGCACGCAACAGTCGTCGATTGCCGCGGGCCTCTTTCGGGTGGCCAGAGGGTCTTCTGCGGATCGTTCGCACTAAGCGATAAATTGTTTCGGTAAGTGATTGTTCGATGGGTTGATTTATGGGTTGATCCAATGTAATTGCTCCTTTTTAGTTAGGTACCAAATTGTATTGATCCTAGTATATCATTTGGTGCCTAACTAATCAAGTGCAATGTTTTTCACAGGGACTCTGGAGAGCGAATATGCGGTCCTGATCCTCTGATTCAAATTCCGGTAGGCTTACCCTTGAATCCGATCATTTACGCGGCATTTTTCTAGAATCGGTTGGTAAAAACCCAAGTGAGATAGTTCCATAAGACTTAGTGGACGGCTGGTAGATATTTCGCCTTTAAGAGATGGGCTCCGATGGGCGGCGCTAGACTAAAAATATTGCAGGGCGTTCACCCATCATTTAGAATGAGAATAAAAGAAATGGATAAAAAAGTGCGGTTGATTTCGAATTGAACCAGATCAGACATTAAGGGGGAGCATTCATGATTTACGTTGCATTATTTCGAGGGATCAATGTCGGCGGACACCATATTGTAAAAATGGCCGATCTAACAAAGTTGTTTGTTGAACTAGGAATGACTAATGTGAAAACCTACATCCAAAGCGGAAACATTGTCTTTGCAGCAAAGGAGCCGCCTGCTGAGTTACAAGAGATCATTCTCCAAGGGTTTGCAGCTAAATTTGGCTTTGAACCGGATATTATGATCCGCTCCATGGCGGACATTAAAAAGCTTATTGAAGGGTTGCCGTTTTCGCAAGAGGACATGGCAGAAGTCAAGGATAAGGACCCGGACACAGTCCATCTGTATGTCTATTTTCTGGATGATTCGAAAACCCAACAGGCTCTGGCAAAACTATTGGAAAACAATGAGGGACCCGATCTTGCCCAGATGTTCCCTGGCGCCATCTACACACTGTTTCAAACCAGTATCCGATTATCGGCCTTAGCCGCAAAAATAACCAAGCTCGGCCATACCACTGCGCGAAACTGGAACACCGTCAATAAGATCTATGATCTAATGAAGTCCACTGCGGAGTGATCCAATTTACTAAAAAATAAAATCAGAGAGCTGCTCATTTATGGAATAAGCAACGCCTCTGATTTGGAAAGTCGGTTTGGTGGTTCTTTTGTTAAAGTTTGGGGTGGGGAACCGGCTGGACGATTTGGGCAGGTTGGCCAGTTGAAGGTAAGATCTCATTGAGATGCTTGAGGCAGATGGCTTGATCTGTAAAAGAGAGCTGGGCAAGATTCAACATCACCGGTGGCCCGGATTTTCGGGTGATTTCAACTTCTTCGTTGACCACCAGGATGCTTTCTATCATGTTATAGTCGATGACCACTTTTCTGATCATGGAATGGCGGATCATTAAGTTGGTTTTATTAAAATAGATGAAGGGTCCCCCATAGGTATCAATGCTATGAATCGCCAGGATCAGACAAATACCCCCTGAGAGGATCAATGTGAAATATTCAATGCTGTCGGATTGAATATGATTGACTCCAATGAGAATAAACGCTAAGAACACCATTAATAACCAAATCAGTGTAAAGAAAAGATTAGTCTTTAGGGTTCGGTAATGCAGGATCAACCCGGGCTGATCGCCTCCTTTGGACGGTTGGTCACGGAAGGCTGATTGACTGCTTGAGTTGGATGGGTCAGTGCGGTTTGACTGATCATCAATTCCGACATTGGAATTCTTCTTTTGAGTGGTCATGGCAGGAGTCTCCTTGATTTGATACTTCATTATAGCTCTATTTATGAATTGTTACCGAATTTTGGCCACAGTAATTCCTACCTATGTTATATTTCAAGTAGAAGAATGGTTTGCACAGTCGGACGAGCCTGATATTTTAAAGGTTCACCCTGGTTTATTAAAAATTAAGGAGTGAGACAATGTATCGAAATTTTAAACGCGATGAATATAAAAACTTGACTTTCGAGGAGATCGAGCAGAACTTGACGGATCTTGAAAAGCGAGTGACCCAGAACAATGGCACGGAAGCGCCTTTTCGAAATGAATATTACAATAATACAGAAGACGGATTATACGTCGACTTGTATACGGGAGAGCCTTTATTTACCTCCCTGGATAAATTCCAGTCCGATTGTGGATGGCCCAGTTTTGCAAAACCGGTAAATGAGACCGTGGTAGCTGAAAAACGAGATTTTAGCCACGGCATGGTCCGCACTGAAGTCAGAAGCAGTGAATCCGATGTCCATTTGGGCCATATCTTTATGGACGGCCCCAAGGAATTAGGCGGTTTGAGATACTGCATCAATTCAGCCGCCCTGCGGTTTATCCCTAAAAGAGAACTTGAAGAAATGGGGTATGGGGAATACCTGGAGCTGTTTAACGCCTAGTCATAGGTGAAACTTGATGGATTTAGATACCAAATCGGTCACAATACGAGTCGGTGAGGATCAATAACGGATCGAAGAGGTATGGTAACGGATCGATGAAATCGAATGATTAGGAATATGGATCATTGAGTTGACATAATATAGTATGTGCAATCCGCATAGCGTGGATCAGATGGTAATTAAGAGGGAAGAAGAAAGGCAGGTAGTCATGGGCGATGTAAAAAAGATCTTGGTCGTGGAAGATGAGCGGAAACTGGCCAGGTTCATTGAGCTTGAATTAAAACACGAAAGTTATGACGTGGATACTGTGAATGATGGTCAGACAGCGATCATGAATATCATGAATAATGGATATGATGCGATCATCCTAGACTTGATGATCCCCATCGTGGACGGGGTGGAAGTCTGTCGCAGGGTCCGCAAATTCTCCAACGTTCCCATCATCATTTTAACGGCCCGAGACGGCTTAAAGGATAAAGTAGAAGGACTGGATATCGGGGCCAATGATTATATGACCAAACCATTTGCCATTGAGGAGCTGCTGGCCAGACTCCGGGTCGTATTCCGAAAAGAGGAAGAAGTCAAAGACCAAACCGTCTTCTTCAGCATTGGCGACTTGACCCTCAACAAAGAAACCTATGAAGTTCGGCGGGGCAATGACCGCAAGGAACTGACCAAGCGTGAATTTGACCTGTTGGCTTACTTGATGGAAAACCAGGGGATCGTGTTATCCCGTGAGAAAATCTTAAATCAAGTATGGGGCTTCGATTTTGAAGGGGAAACCAATGTAGTAGATGTTTATATCCGATTTCTACG
The DNA here is from genome assembly GCA_049294805.1 of Clostridiaceae bacterium. Classification (GTDB taxonomy): domain Bacteria; phylum Bacillota; class Clostridia; order Clostridiales; family Clostridiaceae; genus JG1575. Next base: position 8,062 of record JBAQDU010000085.1, on the reverse strand, counting down.
CAGCAAGATCGATGATAACTACGAAAAAAAGCTGATCCGCACCATGCGCGGAGCCGGCTATACGATCAGAGATGTTGATGAAAATTAAACTTCAGACAAAAATCACGTTGATTTATGCTCTGATCTTCACCATGGTTTTATTGACCATCAATGCAGCGGTTTTTCTCATTGTCCGGTTTTATATCACCAGCAGTGATAATCTGAGTCTTTTGCAGACTAGGAGCATTGTGGAAACCATCATTCGGGAAAAGGGAACTATAAACCAGGATGACCTGATCGAACAGGGCATCCGTTTTCCCATGGTCGTAAAAGTCAAATACAATGACCAGGAATTCTCATCCATCCCTAATTTGACGATATACGAAGAAAATAAAACAAACTATTTGAAACTTGATTATCTGGGGGAGCCCAAAGTTTTTCGGGCTGCTGTGAGTAATACAGAGTTCATTGGGCCCGGTCAGATAAGTTATCAACTCACCTTTGCCAAAAACATTGAAGATGGGTTTTATAACCGGCGGGTCACATTCGTTACCACCGCCATCGCCTCATTTTTAGGCATGCTCTTATCCATTGCCGTGGGCAGTTATATGAGTCATGAGAGTTTTAAACCCATCAGTAATATGCGCAAAGCAGTGGATTCCATCTCGGCTGATAATTTAAGTAATCGGATCCTAGTGCCTACAACCGGAGATGAATTGACGGATCTTGGCAATACCTTCAACTCCTTATTGGACCGAATGGAGACGGCCTATAATCGGCAAAGCAAATTTGTGTCCGATGCCTCCCATGAATTAAGGACTCCGCTGACGGTGATCAAAGGCTACTCCGACATGTTGGGCCGCTGGGGCAAGACCGATCCGGAAATACTCGATGAAGCCATTGGGGCCATCAAGGCGGAAACTCAAAACATGAACAATCTGGTGGAAAACCTGCTGTTCATTGCAAAGGGTGAAAATTTAAAGTTGAATTTTGTCCCGGAACGATTTAATTTATTGGAATTAGTGGAGGAAGTTTCCACGGAAACCGTCATGAATGTCTCCGACAAAAAAGTTGAGTTTGGGGGAGAATCCTTCGAGATCGTTGCTGACCGGAAGATGATGAAACAAATGCTGCGGGTCTTTATTGAAAACTCGGTGAAGTTTACCAGTCCCGGTGGCGTTATTCAAACGACGCTCTATAAAGTTGGCAGCAACGGGGTCATTAAAATCAGAGACAATGGGGACGGGATCGCCCCTGAAGATATTAAACGAGTATTTGAACGGTTCTTTGTGGCAGATAAAGCCCGCACCAAAGATAAATCTGGTTCCGGGCTTGGTTTGTCCATCGCAAAATGGATCATTGATGTCCATCAGGGCTCCGTTGAATTGGCATCCAGCGTGGGTGAATTTACGGAATTTACAGTGACACTGCCTTTGAATACGGAAAATAGCAGCGCCGGCCTACCAGTCATAAAGCCTCAAACCGTTGATGACTATGAACGAAAAATTATCGGGGAGAAGGCAGCGAAATCTAGCCGATCCACTAGTTCAAATCAATCCGCCAAGAAATCCTTTATTCGCAAACGGCCCAAAAACACCTAAAGAAATCAAAAACATCTAAGAAAACAAAAACAAAAACAGTCGCTTCAACAAGTAGTGTTGGTGGGAGTAATTTAAACATTTAATAAAATTAAAAAACCAAAAGCGCAGGATGGATCCTGTCCTTTTGGTTTTTTTAAAGTCCCGTGGATATTGGTTTGACGAGTAATGTCTTTGGGCTCAAAAAGTGAACGTCGTTGTATCTTTTAAAACTATGGATAAGTCAGTTCTAGATGTTTTTCATTTTCTGGCTTTTCTGACGAAGTCGATTATACTTTGAAATCTTATAGTATTTCGTTCCTCCAGTATATAAAACCTGAAGAAGAAAGCCTAACAAAAGACTTATGAAGATCATCCCATACCATTGGTTTAGGAAGGATGCCTCATTGGCGTTGTAAATCAGATTGTCCCAATTTCTCATAAAGTAAATGTTTTGGCCCAGCCAGGCTCCCACAAACGTAAAGTAGGCCATGAATTTAAACCCTAACGTCAAGAAAACCAGGATCAAGACACCAAGTCCGATGTAGAGCCACAGGAAATCACCCATCATGGCAGGGATGGTTCCAAGATCCAACAGCCGAATGGGATCGATTTGGTATGAATAAATGCCCCAGGCTAAGTGGGTCAAAATAAAAATCAGCAAAGAGAGGGTTCTCAGAATTGTGGACAGAATAAAAATCAGAGTCTTTCCGAAAGTCTTCAAGTTGCCACCTCCTAATTTAATAAAACTACAAATATTATACTATAGGTGTCAATACTGGTCATAACAATCCTATTACGGAAGGATGAATCTTTTTTAACAACAGAATCAAAAAGATGGAAGCCGAAAAAATGGGCCTGAGAAACAGTGGGAGAACAGTGGGAGAACAGTGGGAGAAACAGTGGGAGAAACAGTGAACTGTTCAATTTGCTTAATACTTTGGGGATAGGCTATAATTAATAAGTTATCGGGTGAGTCGAAATTTTTTCTTACCATAAGTGGCAACAATAAGGAGTCTATCGTGAACAAGAATTCCATGTTTAAATCAATTGAAAAATACTTTAACCGACATAGTAGCCAATCCCTTCTTCGATTAACCATGTATGGGATGATCGCAACGTTTCTGTTTGATTTTATATCGACTACTTTGCGCATTCCCTTTAGTTTATTTGATCTATTCCATTTCAATCCCTACTTGATCCTAGACGGGGAAATTTGGCGAACGATCACTTTTCCGTTCACCAATTCATCGGGCGGCGGGGATTTCATGTCTCTGATCTGGTTTGGATTTTCCATGCTGATCTATAATATCGTCATTACGACGTTGGAAACTCAAGTTGGGATTGCTCGGGCAAATTTATTCGGGGTGCTTTGTTGGCTGACGTTATTGGGTTATGGCATGATCGCTCAAAGCTATGTTGATTTTAGTCCAGTGATCCTGGCTATTACAGCGTTGGCCGGTATTTACAATCCGGATTTCACCATTTATTTTTATTTTTTTATTCCCGTCAAAGGAATTGTCCTAGGAGCATTGGGTCTGGGCGCCATGGTTTACTTTGGCTTAGTTGGCGGAGCCTATGAATACTTATTGATCCTGGCTTTGGTCATCCTGTTGAATTTCCAGGTTATTTCTAGTTATTTTAACGGCCGAGCCCGAAAGCAAAAATTTGTTAAAAAAGTGAATGCCCAAAAGATCGAAAAGAAGCCCAAGCATCGCTGTGAGGTTTGTGGTCGAACTGAAAAAGACGTACCAGACATGCTGTTTCGCTATTGCAGCACGTGTGAGGGTAGTTTTGAATATTGCGAAGACCATATTCAAAACCACGTACACCGCACTAATTTGATCGATCTGGATGCGAAGCGATAAAAACAGCACCAATAAGAGCTGTAAACTGCATTTTTTTCAGTTTATGGCTTTTTCTATTTTCAAGTTTGGAATGAAGCCGGCTCTTATGATCCGTGTTAAGCTGAAGTCCTGGGCATTAAATCAATGACCGGGAGGGTTTATTGGGAGCTCAACGAAGCGAGATTTATCCACAGTCATGACCAGTGGGTATATTTAGCGGATCGACCAGGATTGATCTGGTTTCTTATGTTCAAATCCAGCCTTGGGTGGCAATTTCAATAAATATGTAGTTACAGCCCGATAGCTGGTAGGATATAATATAAAGATAATAATAAAGAATAAAGCCTGAACAGGTATTTAAGGAGGAACATCATGAGAAAATACGGACTCTCTGCGAAAGACATGAGTCTTAAACTGAATAAGCTCCATGTCTCAGGTAACGTCTGTGGGGAGTATATTGAATACACCATCGCCCAGATCTACCGCAATACCAGCCAGGACGATGTGCATTGCACTTATTCTTTCCCCATACCTGAAACTGCCACTTTGACAGGCTTTTCAATCAGTCTGGGTGGTAAGAATCTTTCAGCTGCGGTGGAATCTCGTGAAGAAGTTCTAAGGATTCTGCAAAGTGCAAAGGACGACAACCTGAACCCGATCTCATTGGAATCCGATGAAGATGAGGGCTTCCTCATCACAGTGGGGGACGTTTTGCCCAATGAAACAGTCGCCATAAAAATTACATATATGGATCAATTGATCTACGATGACAACCTGATCCGGCTCATTATTCCATCGGTCATCGATCCCACCTATATTAATCAGGAAACTGAAAAAGAGATCGATCAACCACTGGACTTCTATTTATCACTGTTGGTTGAATCCTACGGTGAAGTAAGCTGTAAGAGTAAAACTCATAAAATCAAGGTGGAGCGTCAAGATGAGACCCTCCGTAAGATCACCATTGAAAAAGGCCAGACCTTGGAAAAGGATTTTGTCCTGGATATCGTGGAACGAAATCCCCGCCAAGCAGACGGCATTGCCTATAGCTATTATGACCAGGAACAGCAAGTGGACAAGGCGGTCCTAATGATGCGCTTTTTCCCGATTCTGCCTGATAACGGCATGAGCGGGATCAAGAACTATACGTTCATTATGGATATGTCCGAATCCCTGACCAAAGACTGGATCGAAGAGACGAAAAATGCACTTTTGATCGGCTTACGCAGCTTGGATGAAGGCGATAAGTTTAACATCGTCACTTTCGGCGGCGGGGTGAATGTATTCTCCAGTCGTGGCAAAGTACTCTACAATAAAGAAAGTTTAAGTGCAGCAACGGAGTGGATCGAGGACATTGAAACCGGACATGGCACCGATGTCTATGCTTCCCTGCGCGAAGTTTTGCCGGACCCGGATGTGGAGGATCACGTACCGGACTATATCTTCCTATTCTCCGATGATATGGTGGAGAACGAAGAAGAAGTCATTGAATTTGTTCGCCTCAACATTGGCGATTCCAGATTATTTACAGTTGGCATGGATACTGAAGTCAACTCCTACTTTATCAACAAAGTGGCAGAAGTCGGCAATGGTATGGCTGAGTTTGTCGAAGAAGGCCAACGCGTCGATGATATTATTATGCGCCACTTTCATCGGGCTCATAATCCCCAATTGGATGTCACTTCCATCGACTGGGGTAAAATGCAAATTGAAAAAACCTATCCGGGAACCATTTCCTACCTGTATGATCGGGAGCCCTTTACGATTTTTGCCACGGTAATTGGTGAAATTGAAGGCAAAGTAGTGGTCAAGGGTAAAATTGTCGGCAGCGAAGGGGAGCGGGAACATAAGCTCACGGCTGACTTGGATAAATTAGAAATTGTTGAGAACTCTAAACTGATCGATAAAGTATGGGCCAGAAAAGTGATCGAATCCTTGGAGGAACGAGAACGCAAAGCCCGTGGTCATGAAAAAGAATTACTGCAAGAGCGGATCTTGGAATTATCCAGAGAGTATAATATGCTCTCCACAGCAACGGCCTATATTCTCATTGAAACGCTGGAAGACCATGTTTCAGGCTATGCCATGCAGAAAATCGTACCCTTGATGATGAATGAAAAGACCATGAAACTCTTGTCAGAATCGTTCTTCTTAGACGATACCAGATATTCAAATGACATTACCATTCGTGAGACCATGGCACAAAAGGGAATATCCCGACAGGAAGCGTTGAAAGTAGTTCCCTTCGAACGGGAAAACTTGCTGCGGATCCTGGCTAAATACCAACAAGCCGACGGTTCTTTCAAAGACTTTGGCAATGACGAAGATGGCGATATCTTGGAGACAACTTTAAAGAGCGTACTGGCCTTTACCGCCGGTAATGAACCAGCTACGATTTATCTCAGTAACGTGAACAAAGCCTTTAGCTATATTATCAAGACGATCCGAAACGATGAAACATTATTAACGGAACGTAACTTGATGTTATTGTCCATTGCCTATGAATTGGCTGATGGCAAACGACTGATCAAGGAAAAGACCAAATCGACCCTGGATGTTCTATTTGATCGGGTCGAAGAAGGAGAGTTCCCGTCTTCCTTGAAAGAAGTTGAGACGGTCATCGAGAATACTTCGCCACTTCAGATGAAGTATATTATGGCAGCGGCAGTAAATGTTTCTTCTTCACAGATCTCAAACTTAGAAGAAATTTTTGAAAAAGACATCAAATCCAATATTTCAAGAATTGCAGAAGTTGCCTTGGCAAAAGCCCTGTAACACTGCGGTACTTAAAACCACAACAGAATTTATGACCCCAGCAAAACTTAAGAAGTCTCTTCCAAACAAAGCAAGTGTTGTGCCTAACCACTCTACGAGGTGAGGCACAACACTTGTTTTTGATACTTGCTGGCAACATACATGATATAGAAGAACAACTGGATTTGGCGCGTAGAGAGAGTAGTTCGATGCGGCGTAAATCAATTGTGCTGTATCAAAAATTAGGATAGAAAATCATTGCATTTCACTCCTTAATAAATTGAGCGGAACGGAAAACCCGTTGGGAACACTTGAAATTTTAAGGGAAGACAACTAAAATTAATAAAGCCACTGTAGAGCAACTGGATTCAAGGACTGATTCCATCCTGTCATTATTTTGTAATGATTTAGTAACTTTAAAGCAACTCTTTAACCTAGGTTTCGTTATAAAGTAAGCGTAGAGAAATTAACAAGGAGAATGATTCATGAAACTGACAACAAAATACTGGATGAGCTTATTTTTAGTCTTGATCATGAGTCTAACTTTAAACACCCAAATCATCTATGCTCAAAAGCCGGATCAGACCATTGAAGTCAATATGGCCATCATGGATGATTTTGGGAACATTCTAGTTGATTACACCAAAGAAACTTTTGAAATCAAAGACGATCACTTTGTTTACCGGCAGCCTCCAGTGATCGATCGATACACCTTCGCCACGGCCAATGTATTAAAACTGGTGAATGACAATGGGGAGACTTATCGCGTCAATTACTTTTACACCCTCGATACTACAGAAGTTCAGGACCTGCCGGAGCCTTTGCCATTGTCTGAAATGCCCATGAAAAATGCTCCCTTTGAGACAATTAAGGTCTCTGTTTCCTGGACCGATGAATCCATGCGGGAATTAACAGAAACAAAAATTCACCAACTTAATTATTTCTGGGATGCCTATGAAATTCCACGGCCCATGGAATTGACTGGATATGGCTTTATGCGCTTGGAAACCGGTCATAAGGTGGTTACGGGTGAGAGGATACCTCAGTTAGTGTATGTCTATCAGCGCCGCGGCGAGGATGAAGTAGCACCATCTTTGAAATTTGCACATTTGTTTGGCGATAAATCGATCAGCACCATCAAGGCAGAGAATAAACCACCGGTAGCCACGACCCCTCCCCAAGTAGATTCAAGTCCCAACCCCGGCCCGATCAAAGACCCGGGTCAATCGCCAGGATCCACCACGGCGACGGGATCGACTGGCACGAAAGGTACAACTCAAGCAACCCAAACAACCCAAACAGTTCCAGCCAAGACAACGCCAAGTGGAACGACCGTAAGTGGTTCAACACCAACTGGAACAATACCAAACGGCACATCACCACCTAGAACAACTCCACCGAAGACAACTTCCAATGGGACAACTTCAACGGGTACTTCACCGAAGCCGAATTCGGGAACAACAGCAACGACTCCAAAGCCCACCCAGAGCGAATTAAATCAGGCCGGTCAGGGAAATGGATTATTTATTGGCCTAGGTTTGGCACTTCTGATCATTGTGGTAGGTGGTATTTATTTAAAGCGAGCCAACTTTAAATAGACGATCGTTTAAAAGCAAAGTTGAGAATATCATTTCGCGTAGAGCAGTAAAATACAGATATTAAGGAATTATCATAGGTTCATAAATCCATTCAGCTAATTTTCGATATAAAGTAAACAGTCCTCTGGACCTTATTGTGGTAAGGCCTAGAGGACTGTTTGCATTAGTATAAAATTGTTTTGAGGATGTTTGGAGCTGTTTGAGGATGTTTGGAGCTGTTTGAGGATGTTTGGAGCTGTTTGAGGATGTTTGGAGCTGTTTGAGGATGTTTGGAGCTATTTGGGGATGATTGGGAGCTGTTTGGGGA
>JBAQDU010000084.1:0-20155 GCA_049294805.1 Clostridiaceae bacterium | reverse complement strand
GCTTTGTGGCGGGCTTTGTAACCGGCTTTATGGCGGGTTTGGTAACCGGTTTAGTTACAGATTTTATAATTGGTTTAATCGTTGGTTTCGTAGATGGGATTGGCAAAGAAGCAACTTTATTTTGTTTTGAGCTGAGTTCTGGTTTAATTTTTGTTGCCGCTGGTGTTGTACTCAAGGCATCCGGACTTGTTACTGAGCCGGTAACGGTTGGGATGGTAATCTCGTACTTTATTTCAGTGACCGGTTTAGTGGCCAAAGTAGTTGAAGAATTAGAATTAGTTGAGCTTATAATAATAGAAGCAGAGTCCATAAGTTTTGGTTCTAGGACTGAACCTTCTGCCATTTTCGCTTCAGAAATAGTTCCAACAGTGGAAGCCTGAGGAAGTTGAAAAACAATCAAAATAAGAAAACTAAATAGCAATAGAGAAATGCTCACCTTGACTATAAGATGAAATGATGTTTTTTTGTTCATTGGTCCCTCGCTCCTAACAGCAATAAAGCTGAATAACTATTGGTAATACGCAATATATTACCGTTGTGATGTCATTATAGTTTAAAATCTATAATAAATTCAATCTATGATAATGATAATGAATAACAATGAAAATAAATTTAATAATTTTACAGAGCGTATAAGATAAAGATATTAAAAAATAGCGTTATTTTATAATGATATTGCTAAAATAGCTTAACCTTTTTTATATATTTGTATATTTTGTTAACAGATGTGAAATCATAAGTAATTGATAAGCGCTCTCAATTGCTTATTTTTCGCCCGGTTCAATGTATATATTCATGTATATTTAACGATTATTAATGTTTTATGCATTCGTTGAGCTTAAGTTACAACTGTTGCACAATAGGTTTTTGGGGGCATTTATTGGTTTTTAAGAACCTTGATTTTGACAGAATTAAAATTTAAAGTCAGAAAGCAACGGAGGTAAATTTCCCCTGGAGATTTGCAGAAATAAAAAAGGGTGATCGAACTGTTTAAATCAGTTCGATCACCTTTTTTCATTAATTTGATCCAAAAGAATAATGTTGAATGAGTAGATTAGGGGCGTTGATATTGAGCGATGAGATCCCCTAAGCGCTGGATACCGATCCGGATCTTGTCTGGCGGTACATTTCCAAAGCTCAATCGCATGCAATTGCGGCCTTTGCCGCCGCCTTCGGTGAAAAAGCCTTCACCGGCAACATAAGCCACTTGATGTTGAATTGCTATGGGCAAAAGTTTGGTGGTGTCGATGTTATCGGGCAACTCGACCCAGGTAAAAAGACCCCCGTCGGGAAAGACTCGCTTAGTTCCGGCCGGGAAATAGGAATCGATGCAGTGGATCATGGTGTCACGCCGTTCTTTGTGGATCTCCCGTATGTTAGCCAGATGAGTATCAAAATAGCCTTGATTGAAGAACTCCGCACATAGGACTTGTGCGATGGCCGACGTATGTGAGTTTGTCGCAGTTTTGGCATCAATGAGTTTCTCCAGGATAGCAGGTGTGGCATAGATATAACCCAGTCGAGCGCCGGGGGAGAATATTTTTGAGAAACTGTTGGCATAGACGGTGTGGCCAGTCTGGTCAAAAGCTTTAATTGGCCGTAGTTTTTGGCCGGAATAGCGCATTTCACTATAGGGATCATCCTCGAGAATCAGTACGTCATATTGACTGCCTAATTTGCTCAGGGCAGATCGGCGAGCCTCGCCTAAAGTCTTGCCGCTGGGGTTTTGGAACGTCGGGATAACATAGATCATTTTCGGATGAAGGGCTTTGATTTTTGCTTCCACATCAGATAAGATCATCCCTTCTTCATCCATTTCCACAGCCACACAGTTTGCTTGGAACATTTCAAATATTTCAACGCAGTGAACAAAGGTGGGGGATTCGACCAAGATCACATCTCCCGGATTGATGAACACTTGACACAGGAGATTCATACTCTCTAACCCACCGCTGACGATGATAATATCCTTTGGATCGGCAGTGATGGAGTTTGGAGCCAACAGTTTTTCAACCACAGCTTGGCGAAGATCCAAAAGGCCTTGAGGCTTACTGTATTGCAATGCTTCTGCCCCGCGCTTATCTAGAGTCAGGACTTCTTGTGCAATTTGATGGACGGCCTCAACGGGCAGAGCTTCCTGGGCGGGAGCGCCTCCGGCAAAAGATATTATATCAGGGTCAGTCATGGCGTTGAATAAATTACGGACAGTTAAGGCCGACTGAGACATAACGGACATTCGGTCAGCGAATTTAGGCATATGAGTTCTCCTTTTTTGATCAGCATATTATCAGAACGGCAGTTGAATAGGGCAGCGGCAACGTGATGGAGATTCCAGGCTGTGATCCCAATTAAAATTTGGACAAAGCCCTGATCGTTAGGGCCGTAGTAGTGTCATTTACAGGTTTTGTCAGCCTAATTCATTATTGCTAAATAAAGTAGTGTATGATAATTTTAGCATAGACTTTATAGGAGGTTTTATTTTGGCTGAAAAAATTCTGATCATTGACGATGAAGAACACATCATCGAGTTGATTCGTTATAATCTGGAAGCGTCAGGTTATACAACGTTTGAAGCATATAACGGAATCGATGGGCTTAAACTTGCCAAACAGCATGTCCCGGACCTCATTCTCCTAGATTTGATGTTGCCGGGGATCGACGGTTTGGAAGTGTGTCGACGCCTTCGCAGTGAGGCTAACTTAAAAAATATCCCGATCATAATGCTCACTGCCCGCTCCGAGGAAATTGATAAAGTGCTCGGTTTGGAAATGGGGGCAGATGACTATATTACCAAACCTTTTTCAGTTCGTGAACTCAATGCCCGGATCAAGGCACTGTTGCGCCGAGTCAATTTTCAAGAAAGTGACAGTGAAAGTGAAGTATTTAACTTTAGCGATGTAGTGGTTGATTTTCTTAAACATGAAGTGAAAAAGAACGGGATCAAAATCGAACTCACTTTAAAAGAGTTTGAACTACTGGAGCATCTCATTAAAAATAAAGGGAAAGTAGTCACTCGAGACCTCTTGCTGGATAAGATCTGGGGTTATGATTATGTCGGGGAAACCAGGACAGTGGATGTTCATATCAGGCATTTACGGCAAAAGCTGGAAACAGATGACAGCAACCCAAAATACATTGAAACCGTTCGGGGAATTGGGTATCGATTTAACCCCGATCCAACCGAATGAAAAAGCGAATTATAACTTCGTCGATGATTTTCCTCTTGTCGATTTTAATTTTTTCGGTATTGGTCCTGTCTTCCTATTATGGTCGAGAGGCTCAAGCCGAGGCAAAACAAAACCTTAAAACAGCGGTTGAGCTGTTGGCCGACAGTACCAGAACCACAGCCCAGGCGGTGGTTTTAAGCACTCAAGAGATGAAACGATCCATACTGTATGTATTGGATGCTTCCGGGAATAGTCAAGGTCCAATCCTTCCTCCGGATTTAAAGTCAAGTGAAGCCTTCAAGGCATCCCTTGATAATGACACGGGCACAGCCCAGGTAATGATTGCCGGAAAGCAGTTTATTAGTGCCAGTGCTCAGTTAGAGGATGGTGGCTGGCTCATCGGAGTTAGTCAGCTGGCCCCGATGAAGGGTTATTTAGATGTCGTTGGTCAAAATCTACTGTTAATTCTCGCCATCCTATTTGCCGGTGGAATCGTCGTAGTATTCTACCTGACTAACTATATATTGGAACCCCTTCATGAATTTACTAGGACAACGGCACAACTTGCCGCCGGCGATCTATCTTCCAAGGTCAAACTTAATAAACACAGTGAATTCGAAGGGCTGGTTGAGAACTTCAATCTGCTCATGGATCAAATGGATACCATGAGGATTGATTCATTGGGCAGCCAATCTCAGCTAGAGTCAATTCTCGGGTCAATGAATTCAGGGGTCATCGCAGTTGACAACAACAACAAGATCATTATTTTTAATCCCTTTGCCCGTAAATTATTTGGGATCTTTACTGAAACCATGGGCAAAGATATTAGCGAGGTCATCAAGGATGATGATCTCTTGAAAATGATGATTGTGGCTGACCAATTTCAAGAACTTGTCTTAAAACGGAATTCAAACACCGTGGTACGGTATAAGACCACTGAACTTTTGACCGATCGCAGCCTTAAACGAGGAAAAGTTACGGTTATTCAGGACGTGACGGATCTAAAAACCCTGGAACAGATGAGATCTCAGTTTGTCGCCAATGTGTCCCACGAATTAAGAACCCCCTTAACTTCCATTAAAGGGTTTTCAGAAACTCTGCGGGACGTGGAGGATCCGACTACGAAAAATAAATTTTTAGATATCATCGAAGCTGAAGCCGATCGACTCAATCGGTTGATCGAGGATATATTGACGTTGTCTTCCATAGAAAACCAGGAAGTCCAAATTGCGGATATCATTGATTTGACGAATGCTACGAAGAACAGTATGGGACTCCTTGAAGTCCAGGCTAAAGCCAAAAACATTGAACTCTCCCTCATTGTAAAAGGGGAACCTGAGATAATCGGAGATGCTGATATGTATCAGCAAATGATTTTAAACCTAGTGGAAAATGCCATCAAATACACCAGGGCGAATGGACGAGTTAAAGTTCGCCTTGAAGAATGGTTTGATTCGATCATTCTTAAAGTTGAAGATACCGGGATCGGAATCCCCACCGAACATTTACCCAGATTGTTTGAGCGCTTTTATCGAGTGGATAAAGCAAGACACCGGGCAGAAGGCGGAACAGGGTTAGGGCTGGCCATTGTTAAGCACATTGTAATTACCTTTGGCGGAACCATTCAGGTCGAATCAGAACCAGGTAAAGGTTCCATATTTACCATTACACTACCGGCTCATTTTAAAGACGGCAGAAAACCTGGGAATCGATTTGAAACCATAAAGTTTAACGAATAAGGTGAGTTCAATATTAGGCTGCCTATTATTTAGGAAAGAGACAAGTAAAAGTCGAAGTACTCGAAGTAGAACCCAATGGAGAACCGGATAAAACCTAATAGAACCTAATAGAACCTAATGGAGAACCTGATGGAGTCTGAGGGCGAGTTTGATCGAGAGCTAGTAAGAGAGCCTGGTGAATATTCCGGCCCAGAATTAAACAAGACCGAAGGGGACGTTGGGTTCTCTTTTTAACAGAAATAATGCCTCAAAAAATGATAGCCATAAGGCTTATTGGCACACTTCATTCGACTTAACCTGAACGTAACATACCCAAAACAAATGCGAAACAATTCCTCCGTATCATAGGACCTATGAGAAACTCGTTGAACAATGAGGATCATCAATTTTTCAGGAGGAATTTATTTAATGGGTAAAACAAAGAGAATTTCCTTAATACTAGCATCGGCCTTTATGTTAACTTCAATTGCCGCCTGTACCCCGTCCACCACAACATCAACCACAGCGGGTACAACTGCAGCAGGAACAACTGTAGCGGGAACAGTGGCAAATTCAGAAATAACCGGGAACATTGAAACTGATGGTTCATCAACGGTATATCCACTTTCGGAAGCAGTGATCGAAGAAGCTAAGAAAGCAATGCCTAAACTTAATGTTACCGCTTCACCTTCAGGATCCTCTGCAGGAATCAAACGCCTAATTAGTGGAGAAATCGATATTGCAGCTTCTTCAAGAGCTATTAAGGCAGAAGAAATCGCAACAGCCAAAGCAGCCGGAATTGAAATTGTTGAACTTCAAGTCGGAATCGACGGAATAGCCGTTGTTGCCTCGAAGAACAATCCAGTAGATAACATGAGCTTTGAAGATCTTACAAAAATATTCGCCAAGGATTCAACCATAAAGACTTGGAAAGAAGCCAATGCAGCTTTCCCGGATGCAACCCTGGCATTATTTAGCCCCGGAACTTCATCAGGTACGTATGAATACTTTACCGAGCATGTTCTTAAAACAAAGAATGAGCAAAGAGCCAGTGATGTTCAAGTTTCCGAAGATGACAATGTTCTGGTAACTGGTGTTTCCGGTTCAGAAGGCGGTCTTGGATATTTTGGCTACACCTATGCGGAAGAAAATGCCGACAAGCTGAAGATCATGAAAGTTAACGGCATTGAAGCTACTCAGGCAACCATCCTTGATGGAACCTATCCTTTAGCTAGACCAATATTCCTCTATGTCAATAAAAAAGCAGTATCTGAAAAGCCTGAAGTGAAAGCATTCCTTAACTTCTACTTGGATAATGCCATCACTCTTGCCACAGAAATTATGATGGTTCCGGCTTCCCCCGCAGCCATTGACGCTTCAAAGGCCGCTTTAACGAAGTAATTTCGAAAAGCTGCTTTAGGAAAGTACCCAGTAGATAGGTCCACACAGCCGATTCTTAAATGACTTGGAGAACAGGGCTTTAATAGTGAGTACCTAAGTAACTAGGGTCTAAGGTCTAAGGAAAAAATAGGTAAGGGTGTTGATCAGTCCGTTGTAATTCTTAAATGAAAAATGAAGCACGATGGTCATGATCAATACCCAAGGAGATACATCAAGCTCACAGTATAATAGGATAGGTAGTGACTACTTTGGATCACTGCCGTCAGGACATTAACAGCTTGAAATAACCGACCCTTACCATGTTGTAGGAACGCGAAACGACACTAAAATCCACTGAACAACCCTTGAAAATGAACGATAAAATGAACTAAAAAGCTTAATTATAAAACTTAACTACAAAGCTTAACTACAAAGCTAAACTACAAAACTAAACTACAAAGCTAAACTACGAAACTAAACTACAAACCTAGACTACAAAGGTGAAATATAACTTTATCAATAAATCGCCGTCGGTTATTGGTAAAGTTAAAAACGTTCATCTTAAATTTTTATGTGTGAGGAGTATCAATGGAACGTAAATCGATGTTGACTCAAAAACCAAAATTCAGGTTGAATGAATTGATCATAGAGAACATCATTCGAATGTTTACCATAGCCACAATTCTGATAACCGGAATGATCATTTTTACGTTGCTTTCTGAATCAGCCACGTTTTTTTCCCACGTCACGCTGAATCAATTTCTCCTAGACGGGACTTGGCTGCCTTTATTCAATCCCGGCCGGTTTGGAATCTGGCCGTTGGTGGTCGGAACCATGAGCATTGCCTTTTATTCCATGTTGGTGGCCATTCCCTTGGGTCTTGGTTCGGCGGTTTATCTTTCCGAGTACGCGCCTAAAAGTGTGCGGGCGGTGCTCAAACCAATTCTTGAGATCCTAGCTGGTATTCCATCCATTGTATATGGTTACTTTGCGTTGAATTACATTACCCCGATGTTGCGGGTGTTAAATCCATCAACGGAGATCTATAATATTTTATCGGCCTCGATTGCCGTGGGGATGATGATCCTGCCATTGGTAGCCTCTTTGTCGGAAGATGCGATGAATGCTGTGCCCGTTGGGATGCGTAACGGTGCCTTTGCCCTGGGTTCGACCAAGTTGGAAGTCACCCGATCCATTGTGATCCCGGCTGCCAAGTCTGGGATCATCTCATCGTTTATTCTTGCCATCTCAAGAGCCGTAGGAGAGACCATGATCGTTGCCATTGCCGCCGGCTCCAAACCGATGATGACATTTAACCCCTTTAAATCAGTCCAAACCATGACAGGCTACATGGTGGCGACTAGTACCGGTGAACTGGGAGTTGGTTCAGTCCAATACCAATCCATTTATGCCGTGGGCATCATCTTATTTATTATGACATTGCTGTTGAACTTGTTCGCCCGACAGTTTGTAACAAAACGAAGGAGGCGATAATTTTGAAAAAGTTCAGCGCAAATTTACATCAAAAGGACCAGGTAAACGTGGTATCAACTAATCAGTTCCAATCATCGGATGTTGACCGATTGGAAGAAGCCAATATCAAAGCTCGAACCAACAAGAATAAACGGTGGGGGATCGTCTTCTTTATCTGTACGGTGATTTCCGTAATATTTCTCATCAGTTTGCTCTACCAGATCATTAGTGTCGGACTCCCGCATCTGAATCTTGAATTCTTTACGAATTTTCCATCCAGACGGCCGGCCAGTGCCGGAATCAAAGCTGCTCTGGCCGGATCTGCCTGGGTCTTGAGTCTGACGGCCCTAATTTCCTTTCCGTTGGGCGTGGGCGCGGCCATTTATCTCTATGAATATGCACCCAAAAGTGCGTTAACTCGTTTTCTTGAATTGAATATCGGCAATCTGGCGGGGGTTCCATCTATTGTCTACGGGATGATCGGACTATCAATTTTTGGCAATTTCATTGGATTTGGACGAACCTTGATCACCGGTGCCCTGACTTTATCGCTTCTGGTGCTTCCGGTCATCATTACTTCCTCTCTGGAAACTTTAAAAACAGTGCCCGACTCCATGCGCCAAAACGCGCTGGCGTTGGGTGTCACAAAATGGCAGATGATCACGGGTGTGGTGTTGCCGTTTGCTGCCCCGGGTATCGCAACTTCCTGCATTTTGGCAATTTCCAGAGGGATTGGCGAAGCTGCTCCGTTGATCGTAGCGGGTGCAGTTGGGATCATTTTGGCGACTCCCGATAGCTTATTAAGCCAATACAGTGTATTACCCATTCAGATCTATGATTGGACCGGACGTCCCCAAGCCGAATTTCAGGCCAAGGCCTCGGCCGGGATCATTGTGCTCCTTGGCATCTTGTTATTTTTCAATGTAATGGCCATGGTGATCCGACGGAAATTCGGAAAACGCTATGAGTAGGGGGAACCAGTGATGAAATATGCCATGGAAGTTAATAACTTAAACTTTTATTATGGAGATAATCGAGCCTTGGTGGATGTCAACCTGAAGATCCCGGAGAATAGCATCACCGCGTTGATCGGCCCCTCCGGATGTGGAAAATCCACATTCTTGCGCTGTTTAAATCGGATGAATGATCTCATTGATAACACGAAAACCGAAGGGGTCATCAAGTATTTTGATCAGGACATCAATGAGACTGACGTGAGTCTAGTTACGCTGCGCCAGCAAATTGGGATGATCTTTCAAAAAGCCAATCCCTTCCCGAAAAGTATTTATGAAAATGTCGTATTTGGCCCAAAACGCCATCGCCGCATGAGTAGATCCGAACAGGATCAATTGGTTGAAGACGCCCTGCGCAGTGCCGCATTGTGGTCTGAAGTTAAAGACAAACTCCATAAGAGTGCCTTTGAATTATCCGGTGGACAACAACAGCGACTGTCCATTGCCAGGGTCATCGCCGCAAAACCCGAGATCATTTTGATGGATGAACCGACGTCGGCGCTGGACCCCATGTCGACTCAAAAAATCGAAGAACTGGTCCAGGATCTAAAACGGCAATATACCATTGTGATTGTCACACATAACATGCAGCAGGCTGCCCGAATTTCCGATTATACGGCTGTTTTTTTAAACGGACGAATGATCGAGCAAGATACTACCACCAATGTGTTCTATAATCCTAAAGATAAGAGAACGGAAGATTATATATCAGGAAGGTTTGGCTAATGGAGAATGAACAATTAATAATGGGGGATGGCAGTCAGAAACAGCCTCGGGATGTAAAAGCTCGGGTAACTATTAAACAAGACACTCAAATCGGGCTGGCAAAACCAATTTTTCGAGTTCGAAATCTCGACTTTTGGTATGGCCAGTTCCGAGCCCTTAAAAATCTGAATGTGGAAATCAAGGAAAACTATATCACAGCGTTGATCGGACCGTCTGGTTGTGGAAAATCAACTTTTTTGCGCTGCTTGAATCGGATGAATGACTTGATTGAAAACACCCGTGTGGAAGGTTTAATAGATCTTCACGGCAAAGACATCAACAAAGACCTGGATGTCATGGTGCTTCGCAAGAAAGTCGGCATGGTATTTCAAAAACCCAATCCCTTTGATATGTCCGTGTACGATAACATCGCCTATGGCCCAAGGATTCACGGGTTAAAGGACAAGCGGGGCCTGGATGAACTCGTCGAGTCTAGTCTTCGCAAAGCCGCCCTATGGGATGAGATCAAAGATCGCTTAGGGGACAACGGGTTGTCGATCTCCGGCGGACAGCAGCAGCGGCTGTGCATTGCCAGAACCTTGGCCACCAATCCAGAGGTCATTCTCATGGATGAACCGACTTCGGCACTGGATCCAATTGCCACCCAAAAAATCGAAGACTTAATGGATCAGTTGAAACATGAATATTCCGTCATTATTGTTACTCACAATATGCAGCAAGCCGGCCGAATTTCCGATGAGACCATGTTCTTTCTCAACGGAGAGATCATTGAAGCGGATAAAACATCCAAACTATTTACAAAACCGTTTGATAAACGAACTGAAGAATATATTTCCGGACGATTTGGCTAAAAGGGAGATTTACAATGTCAATAAAAAACATACAAAGTGGACTGGTCGGTATTAACAACCATTTGGTGCGGATGGCGTTTTTAGCCGAAGAACAGATCAGGGACTCCATCCGAGCCCTGGAAGAAAAAAACGTTGAACTGGCTGAACAAGTGAAATCACAAGATGATATCATCGATGATCTGCAACGGATCATTGAAGACCAAAGCATTAAGCTCATTGCGACTCAGCAGCCCGTTGCCTCAGATCTAAGAGCTCTGTTTACAACCATCAAGATCGTAACGGATGTGGAACGAATGGCGGATTACGCCGTTGATATTGCCCGAATTGCCATTCTCTTAAAAGATGAGGACATCTCCCACAGCATTAAGGAACTCAAAAAAATGACGGATCTCGTCTGCAGGATGCTCCGAGAGTCCATCGATGCGTATACGGCTAAAGATGAAGAGCAAGCCTATGAAATTACTAAAATGGATGATGAAGTGGACAATGGCTTGATGAATTTGGTCAAATTTCTTTATGAAGCCGATTCTGCCGTTGAGAACCATTTTAAAGTATCGCAGCTTAACTTTATTGGCAAATACCTGGAACGAATTGGGGATCATGCCACGAACATTTGCGAGTGGACGATCTATATTGTTTCCGGCGAATATGTGGAGTTGAATTAAGGTTCTTGGACCCCGCGATCCTCAGTAATCAGTAAATTTAGATAAATCACTGTTTATTTTAATCAAGAATCAACTTTTTAGTTTACATATAATAAAATATGGTTAAAAAAAGTTCGGGTTTTCCGAACTTTTTTTAACCATTGGATTAATCTCACCCCATAACTAAAAATTAAATCCGAGATGTTTGGTATAATTAAAACTAGAAACGAGGTGCATTTATGAGCTACAACAAACTCATTCAAATAGATGGAAAGGTCGTGACCCCGACCAAACGAAATTTGATCACAGAAGTTGAAGCTGGTTCAGCTGCAGCAAAAGCCGGTATTTTGCCGGGCGATCGGTTGATCAAAATCAACGAAGTCATCGTAAAAGATATCTTAGATTATCGATTTTTGACGGCCGCTGAAGAATTTTCCTTGACCATACAGCGTCTTTCAGAGGATAATACAAAAGAGTATGTCCTTC
Source organism: Clostridiaceae bacterium (assembly GCA_049294805.1). Lineage (GTDB taxonomy): Bacteria > Bacillota > Clostridia > Clostridiales > Clostridiaceae > JG1575. The sequence goes on along the minus strand of JBAQDU010000084.1, from coordinate 8,697 downwards.
ATATAATGAAAGACATGTATGAGGATCTGGGTTTAAGCTTTGAATCAGGAATTATTGACAAAGCCTACAACTGTTCCAACAATTGTATTTTTTGTTTTATTGACCAATTGCCACCGGGGATGCGAGACACACTTTATTTTAAGGATGATGACTCAAGACTTTCTTTTTTGCAAGGTAATTTTGTGACCTTGACCAATATGACAGAAAGTGACATCAATCGGATCATTCGATACAGAATCAGTCCCATCAACATCTCGGTCCATACAACAAATCCTGAGCTACGGGTCAAAATGCTGAATAACCGTGTGGCCGGCAAATTGTATGAGCGGATGAAAAAGTTGGCAGAGGCCGGGATCCGAATGGGGGCGCAAATCGTGCTGGTACCTGGCTATAACGATAAAGACGAACTGACCAGAACTTTACAGGATCTGGCAGAGCTTTTCCCCTATGTGACCAATGTTGCAATTGTTCCCTTGGGAATGACCCGTTATCGGGCCGGCTTGCCAAACCTTACGCCATTTACGGCGGACACGGCAGCTCAAGTCATCGACCAAGTCAATGCGCTGCAGCAAGAATTCAAAAAAAAGACTGGATCTGAATTTGCGCGCTGTGCCGATGAATTTTATTGTCTGGCGGGGGTAGACATCCCACCGGAAGAATTTTACGATGGCTACAGTCAGCTCGAAGATGGGATCGGGATGATCCGTATGTTCCGCGAGTCCATTGAATCGACCTTGGAAGACTTGGAAAGAGGCAGCGGCTCCTATACTTTTGTCACCGGCAGCTCAGCCTATCCTGAAATTGAGCAGGCCGCCGATAAGATCCGTCAACAAAATCCGGATCTTACCATCAATACGTATCTTGTCCCCAATGATTTCTTTGGCCATTCCATTACCGTGGCCGGACTTCTAACTGGCAGCGACATCATAAAAACCCTAAAACAAGGCATCGTTCATCCCCATCTGATCATGCCGCGGAATATGTTCCGGGCCGGTGAGGATATTATGCTGGACGGCGTCCGTATCAAGGAGCTTGAAAAAGAATTAGCTACCACCATCGTGGTCGTCGATTATACCGGGGAAGACCTGATCGAAAAGATCAACCAAACCATGACTCAACCGTTCACAGAGATAGCGGGGGAGCCGAATGAGCCAAACCATAAAAATTAAGAGGACGGATTGCTAATTACGAACATGGAACCGCCTGGCTTGGTAGAACAAATAACCAATTCAGAGGTTTTAATAAACTTAGAAATCGAAAGACCAGACCAATTCTAAAAAAAGGCAGAGAGAAAACTCTCTGTAAGGTAAAAACAAAATGGGAAAACCAATCGTTGCCATCGTAGGCAGACCGAACGTCGGAAAATCAACTTTATTCAATCGTCTTGCCGGGCGGCGGATCGCCATCGTCGAGGATACTCCGGGTGTGACCCGGGATCGGATCTATGCCGATGCTGACTGGTTAAGCTATGATTTCCGGTTAATTGACACCGGTGGTATTGAGCCAAATACAGACGATGAGATCTTCTCGCAGATGAGACGTCAAGCCCAGATCGCCATTGAAATGTCCGATGTCATCATCTTTATGGTGGACGGAAAAATGGGATTGGCCGATGCTGACCGTGAAGTTGCCGCCATGCTCCGTAAATCAGGCAAGCCAGTGGTATTGGCCGTCAATAAGATTGACAACCTCAACGAAACAGCCAATGCCTTCGAATTTTACAACCTGGGCATGGGCGAACCCTTTGCCATTTCCAGCAGCCAGGGGTTGAACTTGGGCGATATGCTCGATGAAGTAGTCGCTCATTTTCCGTCTTATGAAAATGAAGAAAATGAATCGGAAACCATCCGAGTCGCCTTTGTCGGCAAACCAAATGTCGGTAAATCCAGCTTGGTCAACCGCCTATTGGGAGAAAACCGCTCCATTGTCACCGACATCCCCGGCACTACTCGGGATGCCATCGACTCCTATCTTGAAACCGAGGAAGGCAAATTTGTGGTGGTGGATACAGCCGGACTTCGCCGCAAGGCCCGCGTCAAGGAAGAAGTCGAACATTACTCAGGCCTGCGGACCATGACGTCCATTGAACGGGCGGACGTAATTGCACTGTTGATCGATGCCAATGAGGGCGCCACCGAACAGGATGAAAAAATCATCGGGTATGCCCATGAAATGAAAAAGGGCATCCTGATCATTGTCAATAAGTGGGACTTGGTGGAAAAAGATGATAAAACCATGGATCTGTTCACAAAAGATCTACGGGTTCGCTTCCACTTCCTCAACTATGTTCCATTCCTGTTTATCTCAGCTAAGACTGGCTTAAGAGCTCATAAAGTCTTAAAAGAAGTCGCCCGTGTCTTTACTAACTATAACCGCCGAGTCACAACCGGAATCCTCAACGATGTCATTTCCAAAGCATTGTTGATGAAGGAACCGCCGGTCGTTGCCAATAAGCGCCTGAAGATATTCTATGTTACCCAGACGGGTGTCAGACCGCCAACCTTCATTTTCTTTGTCAATGACCCAGCCTTGCTCCATTTCTCCTATATGCGTTATTTGGAGAATCAATTAAGAGCCAGCTTCGATTATGAAGGCACCGGGATCAAGATGGAATTCAGGGAAAGGAAGGACAGTTGAAAGTAGCATTTTTAGGGGGTGGCTCCTTTGGCTCAGCCATGTCGAAAAGCATGGCTGAGTCCGGGTATGACGTCATCCTATGGGATCGCAAACTAGAAACAGTTCAAGAGATCAATGAGCGCCACACCAATCATAAATTCCTGACGGAGATTGAATTGCCCCATACCATTCGGGCTACCACGGATCTTGAAACTGCCTTGGCTCATTCGGAATTTATTGTATTGGCCGTACCTTCATCGGCAATTCGGGAAATGGCCGGTCGAATCAAACCGTATCTGACGGGGGAAGAGATCATCGTAAGCATTGCCAAAGGGGTGGATCCCAAATCCCTAAGGCCGCTGTCGGAAGTCATCCATGAAGTCTTAGGCAAAGATCCGGTCATCCTATCGGGACCTTCCCATGCCGAGGAAGTCGCCCTGGACTTGCCGACAACGCTGGTCGCCTCATCTAAAAATGAATTGGCCATGGTCCGCGTTCAGGAATCGTTCTCCACTGCAACGCTACGGATCTACCGCAATCATGACCTGATGGGGGTAGAGATTGGCGGCGCCGTCAAAAACATCATTGCCCTGGCTGCCGGGATGTCCGACGGAATCGGGTTTGGTGATAATGCCAAAGCTGCCCTGATGACCCGAGGAATGGCTGAGATCATTCGCATCGGTGAGAAAATGGGGGCACAGACCGATACCTTCTACGGTCTGACCGGGATGGGTGACTTGATCGTAACTTGCACCTCAATGCATAGTCGGAACCGACGCTGCGGGATCCTCATCGGCCAAGGTAAATCAGTGGAAGAGGCAACCAAAGAAGTGGGAATGGTCGTGGAAGGAATAAAAGCCACCATGGCATTCCATGAACTGGCTCGAAAGTATGGCGTGGAAATGCCCATCACCGACGCAGTTCATCAGATCTTGTTTGAGGATGTCACCCCAAAAGAAGCCGTCTACAATTTAATGACGAGGGACTTAAAGCGGGAATAATCCACGAAAAGATCAAAAAATCAAAAGTACAAAAAATTAAAAAGAACAAAAATGATCAGAATTGATTGGATTTTGCCAACGACCAGTTTGCATCAACCAGAAGGAATGAACAAAGAAACGCTAAAACCAAATAAAAATTCTACAAAAGATAAATTCGGATCGGGCAGAAACACTGCTTATTCCAGTGAATTTATCTTTTTGGCCGTCCAAGTAATTACCCAAACGGAATCGACTTCATGTATAATGAATGAGTAGGAAAATTAGGGGAACAACGATGCATTTTACTCGCCAAAATGGCGCAACAACGATGCACCTACATCCACTCAAAGAGGAATAAAATGGCAAAAAAACAGAATAAGAAAAAACTGCGTTGGGGACGGATTGGTGCCTTGGTCCTAGTCTTAGTCTCCTTAATTGTATACTTTTTATATCAACAATATCAAAAAAATGAGGCCACGAGGCAGATCGAAGCCAATATTCAGGTCGTCCGAGCCATGGAACTTCGATCCGTTACCGATATCGAGCAAAAACTCCGGGAAATCAGAAAAGAATTCGGCATCGGCAAAATCGCCATCGATGAGATTTCTAATCCCAGATATTTTGAGGATTCCGTTTTCATGGGGGATTCCATGACGGAAGCCATTGCTGTCTATGACTTTCTGCCGCCTTCAAACGTTGTGGCAGCAGTGGGACGCAATACCAAAACCGCGGCCCAGGATCTTCCGCTGCTCAATAACTTATCACCGACTCGGCTGTTTTTATGGTATGGATTAAATGATCTATCTCAGTTTAGCGAGGTGTCAGACTTTAAAACCAGCTATTCGACACTGATCGATCAGGTCAGGTCAGTTTTACCGGATACCCAAATCGTATTGTTATCCATTATGCCGGTGACAGAGGCCGCTGTAATAAACCAACCCGAACTTTCTTCGGCTCGAATGAAGTCATTCAATGAGGCATTGCAAACGTTGGCCAAGGATCGGGGGCTGCTCTTTCTAAATGTAGCCCAAGTTCTGACACCAGAATTGTATGAGCCGGACGGAATTCATACCAAACCGGCCTTTTATCGAGAACTCTTCAATTTCATCAAAAAGGAGTTTATTGAACTGGCATGACAAATCAACTTAGTTTTATCAAAAAACACGAAGATGCCATCCGCAATAGCCTTGTGGTGATCCTCATGATCGGCGCTACGTTCGCCTTATTGACCCTTCAAGGCTTAGTCCATTTTAACGCCCCGGATTTTGACAAAGTGAAGGCCGCAGTCAGTGAAACCTTTGATGCAGCCACCATGAGTGCTTCGGATGAAGTCAGTTTACGCAAAAACTTTGGGTTTAATGCCCGAGATCTGGAGGATTTCATTTACTATGCACCAAAGAGTGCCATGGATGCCTCGGAAATTTTGATCATTAAAGCCAAAAACGAAGGATCGCTGGATGGCTACCGCAAAGTGGTGGAAGCCAAACGCAGTACTAAAATCAATACCTTTAAAAACTATCGGCCCCAGCAGGCTGAAATTCTCGAAAAATCTGAATTAAAGACCCAAGGAAACTATCTGATTTTTATTTCCTCAGAACAACTAGCCAAAATAAAAGACGCCGTGGAATTAAGTTTTCGCTGATGGAGTGACCCACCGTGATATTTAACAGCATCAATTTTATTTTCTTATTCCTACCCCTGGCCTTAATTCTATATTATTTGACCCCCATGAGGGTCCGCAATGTGACGATGCTACTTCTTAGCATCGGATTCTTTGCGTGGGGCAGTCCCCAGTATATGCTTTTGATGGGGATCTCCGTCGCTGTGAATTTTGGATTTACCCTGGTAATGGATCGGATCCAGATCCCGACTTACCGAAAAACGGCTTTTATCGGCTTGATCACGTTTAACCTGCTCATCCTGTTTGTATTTAAATATTTGGGCTTCTTCTTTACAAATTTCAATGCATTGACCGGTTCGGCCTTTTATGCCGAGCGATTGATGCAACCTTTGGGTATTTCTTTCTTTACGTTTCAGGTCTTGTCCTACATCATTGATGTCTATAACAGGCGGTATCCTGCCACGGGTAATCCATTGAATCTTGCCTTATATTTTATGATGTTTCCCCAATTAGCCTCAGGCCCCATTATGCGCTGGGATGAAATCCAACCGCAGCTGGGTCCCCGTTTGATCCGGCCGGCCTTAATGGCCGAAGGAGCCGAACGGTTTATTGTCGGGTTGTTTAAAAAAGTGTTTTTGGCCAATACCCTAGGGGCGCTTTGGGCCATTGCCAAAGGGACAGATCCCCAACAGTTATCCAGTTTGTTTGCCTGGGTAGGTCTTTTGGCCTTTACCCTCTATATTTATTTTGATTTTTCCGGATATATGGATATGGCCATTGGCGTGGCCAATCTGTTTGGATTCCAGCTCCAGGAAAACTTTGATTTTCCATACGTAGCAAAAAGTGTCGGTGAATTCTGGAGACGGTGGCATATGACCTTGGGCCGCTGGTTCCGAGATTATATTTATATCCCGCTGGGCGGATCTAGGGCCGGTAAATTAAACTATCTGTGGGCACTTTTTACGGTCTGGTTTACCACGGGACTTTGGCACGGTGCCTCCTGGAACTTTATTTTCTGGGGTCTTTATTTTGGATTGTTCATCCTTTTGGAAAAGTTCCTGCTGAAACGACTGCTGGAACATATCCATCCGGTTATTTCAAATCTTTATACCATGCTCGTCGTTATGGTGGGGTGGGTCTTATTTGATACGACCAGTTTGTCTCATGCCGGCAGTTATTTAAGAGCGCTGGCCGGGGGCGGGGCCGGATTGTATGATCAGGCCGGGATCTACTATCTTTATACGTATTTGCCGATCCTACTCCTGGGAACGGTATTGGTGCGGCCAGGGATCTTCAATCGACTTCAGCGAATGAAATACCGAATGAACAATTCCCGGCGAGTATTTTTATTGTTGGGATTGGCAGGGCTCTTTGTTGTGTCGGTAGCCTATATTCTAAACCAAAGCTTTTCACCCTCTCTGTACATCGGGTTTTAAGGAGGTTTCATGATGCAACGAAAAAAACCGAATATCAAGTTGAAAAAGTATCGAACGACATTACTGGCGCTGTTTATGGGCGGACTCCTGATCGTCTTAGGGGCTCATCTGGTCACGGCAGACCGGGCTTTTTCGGCTGTTGAAAACCGCAATTTAAAACAAATGCCGAAGATATCCAAGGCTGCACTGGCCGATGGGACCTATGCCAAGGATCTGACGGGTTACTTGGAAGATCAGTTTCCCTTGCGGGATCAGTTCATCAGTTTAAAAGCGCAACTGGAGAAACTTCTGATGCGCCAGGAAAACAACGGGGTGTTTATCAATTCAAATGATCTAATTGACAAGTTTAATCAAAACAGTGCGGAATTAACCAAACTAAAAGCCGAAGTCATCAATGCATTTGCCGCCGAACATACCGATGTGGCCATGAGCGTCATGCTGGTACCTACTAAAATCGAAATATTAAAAGATAAGCTGCCAGCCTTTGCACCCGTTGCAAGTGAAGCTTCGTATTTGGCTGAATTTTATAAATTGCTGGCCACCAAGATCAATAAAATTGATTTGATCCCTAAATTTACCCAATTAAAAGACAGCTATCTCTATTTTAGAAGTGACCATCACTGGACCCAGACTGGGGCATTTGTAGCGCAAGGCGAGTATCTTACTTCGTTGAAACTTCAACCTCGCACAGAATCAGAGTATTCAATTCGAACCGTCGCTCAGGATTTTCGAGGGACACTGGCATCAAAATCGGGGATGTCACCTGGGGCACCCGATGAGATCAATTTATATGTACCCAATACCCCGGAAGATCTCGTGGTCAATCTCACCGAGGAACAACGAAAATTGACTTCTCTCTATCAGATGGATCTGGTGGACGGACAAGATAAATATCTCGTTTATTTGGGCGGTAATTATCCCGTTGTCAGAATCAGTACAGCCAGTCCCAAAGACCGACGCCTGCTTATCATCAAGGATTCCTATGCCAATTCCTTTGTTCCGTTTATGACCAAGGATTTTAATGAGATCACCATGGTGGATTTACGATATTACACCGGTGATGTCAATAGTCTGGTCCAGGAGTATCTGATCACGGATGTGCTGGTGCTCTATAATATCAATACCTTTAACGATGATAATTCCATCTTAAATATTGCCGATACACTGGAATATGTTCCAACCATTGATGAGGCCCCTGCAGCGGAGGCAACGAAAGAAGTGCAACTTGCCTTGAGACAGGATTCCAAAGATGAGTCCAATCTATATGTGACAATACGCAATAAATCAAACCATGAAATCACCTATAAACGTCGCTTCATTTTGGAGGTTCGCACCGAAGCTGGTTGGACAAAAGTCAATGATAATCTAGCCTATCAGTGGGATGAAGATGAGCGAACGCTTGGGCCGACTGCCAATGCGGAATACTTGATCAATTTAAGTCGGAATTTTGGACAATTGGAGCCAGGAACATACCGGGTCATTCAACCGTATGACACAGAGAAGCAGATCACCCAGGAATTCAAAATCAAGGGTGGGATCTAAGGGCTCTACAATACAACAACAAAAAATAACCTGTTTGAGCCATTTTCGGTTCAAACAGGTTATTTTACATCCACTAAATTTGAATAAACTACTAAATTTTCAACTAAATTTGAAGAATCCACTAAGTTCGAAAGATCCACTTAATCTACGACAAAATTTGAAGAATCAACTACATTTAAATGATCAACTAAGCATTTCCCTGGGATCGAGCCAACCTTTTATTCATCAGGACCTGAAACCGTGGTAAGTTCCCATTCTCGGATCTCATTGAAAAATTCACGGTCTAAGCTGGTGGTATTTAAAGGGATCTCCATAAAGCCCAAATGAAGATAGAGATTCAATGCCGGTTTGTTTTCTTTACTGACAAAGAGGGCGATTCGATCAAAGCCGGCTTCTTGGAGCGCATTTTCGGCAGCTTGGATCAATTCGGTGGCATAGCCTTTTTCCAGCTGGTCTTTGCGGGTAAACAGATAAGTCAGGGTAGCTTCTTTTTTGAAGTTAC
>JBAQDU010000083.1:0-15121 GCA_049294805.1 Clostridiaceae bacterium | reverse complement strand
ACCACCGAAAACCCGGATAAAATATCTTTGACCATGCCGATAAAGCCGGCATTCTGGTCTGATACTTTGGTCTCAGCCACAGCCAGCTTATTGCCGGTCATCAAGGAGGCCGTAATGGGCACGATGGATAAGCCGACGGCGATCAATGTCAGCACCGTATTATAATAGATCATCAACAAAAATGCACCGCTAAATAGGACGATATCTCGAATCAGATTAAATAAATTGCCCAGATAATTGGTTTCGATGGATGCAATGTCGTTGGAAAAGGCTGATATATAAGTTGAGGTATTTTCCGACATAAAGGATTGAATGCTTTTTTTAGTGATCTCACTAAACGCAAAATCCTTATATTGACGCATGGCCTTTCTGATAAACCGCGGTCGGGCGTAATAATCCAGACCCATGGTACTTAAAAGAAGCAGTCCGGTGCTGATGATCAAGATCGTGATCTGAAACAATGTAAAAGTGGATGGCTGACCAATGGTTATATCTATGATCTGTTGCATTTGCCAGGCAATAAATAATGTCAGGACACCAATTAAAATGGTTGCAGTCAATGACAGAACAAACCATTTCCGATTGTCCTTTAAAAATTGCTGCTTTAATTCACGGCTAAACTTTGATTTGAGTTTAGACTCATTTCCAGCCATTGCCTCACCTCCTCGCACCCCCGAGTTTTGAACTTATTTGATCCACGACGTCATTGTTTTTTTGTAGTATCTACTTCCATTATGACGTAATTTCAGCTATTTTGTCGGATTTTATGTAGTTTTAATCCAGTGTCACACTTCGTTTAAACTTCCTTGATTTTTTGGCCCGTTTAAGTTAAATCCTGCAATTATAGTTAAATCCTCCTGTTTCCTCTCAATTCATAAGCTGTCGATTGAGAATCCACTCAATTGGGAGCCTGATCGAATGGACCGCTTGGTCCTGTTTAGTTCGCTCTGTCGTGAGATTTTGCTCGATTCTAGATTAAAACGAAAATTGATTGCCTTGATTTGTTATAATAATAGGAACGTTCCCCCTAATTCAATGAGAGATCCAAGAGATCTTCCCTGCAATCCTTCAGCTGAAAAGTCCGGGACGGACTTTGGTAGAATTTGAGATATTCAAGCCATTTCAATAACTAAGGGGGATAAAATCAATCGTAAAGTGAGCTGGTTACTATGTGTACTTCGATCAAAGTAGATTATGACGGCGGCTCTGTAATGGGTCGCAATATGGACTGGGATATGGACATTGATTACTCTGTCCTTTATTATCCAGTAGGCTGTGAATACAGCCAAGACTTGTATAACAACCCCTTAGTCAACAAATATAAAATGCTGGGTGTCTGCTTTCGCAATATGAACCCGTTGAAAGACGGGGTCAATGAACATGGTTTAATGGGCAGTACCAATATGTTTTATGCAATGAACCTTTTTTCAGGAAAAGTCGAACCGGGGAAAATCAACCTGGATTCTTTGAATTATTTCAACTACTGTCTGGCCAATTACAAAACCTGCCAAGAACTTGTGGCGGACCTGCCAAATATCCATATTTCCAAAAAAGATTATTTGGGCAACAAAGCCATTACCCCTGATTTTCATTATTACTTCGTAGATGCTCTGGGCGACTCAGTGGTCATTGAACCCACCAACAAAAAGCTGACTGCTTATGAGAATAAATACAAAGTCATGACCAACTCTCCGCCATTGGATCATCATGCCCGAAAATTAGAGGAAACCATTGCGCCCAAAAATGGTCGGCGCTTCCACCCTGCTAAAGATTTACCGGGTGGTTATGATCCCGTATCTCGGTTCATTAAAGCCTATTATCTCAATGAGAATATCGCCAATGCCGTGACCCGAGCGGATGCCCTGGAAAATACGTATTCTATTTTGGAAGCCCTGAAAATTCCTGAAGCCTTCACTAAGACGAAGTTTGACTACACCTATACCAAATATATGACGGCCTATGACAGCCAGTCCAGACTCCTTACCATCCGAAGCCACATGAATCCGCGGATCTATTCTCTGTCGATTGACGATGTCGCCCATCTCACCAGTCGGACTCAGTTCTTGATTCCTCAGGATATTCAACTAGAGCCCCTATCGACGGGATCTGCAAAACCCCAATAAGGCTCATTGTAAGACACTAAATCCTATCCAAATCGGACGATAAGAGAACCATGAATATTAAATTCATGGTTCTAAACTTTTTGTCCCTTGTTGTCAGGAGCATTTGTACTTTAAATTTGGTTATCCAGTCCTTCCCGGTTCTGCGCCACATACTCCTCGTATTCATGATTTTCCATGATCTTAATGATCCGCTCGACCATGTCAAACACATCTTCATAGGACGTATATAGGGGAGCCGGGGCTAACCGGATCACATTGGGGTATCTAAAATCCGGAATGATCTGATTGGCTTTTAACGCTTCATTGATCCGCAGGGCATCGTCATGGGTTAGGGCAACATGTCCGCCTCTGACACGATCTTCTCTGGGATTGCCCACTCCAAAACCATAGGAAGTCAGCTTTTCATCAATCAGGTACATCAAATAGGCCGTGATCCTGAGTGATTTGACCCGAATATTCTCAAGACCAGCCCGTTGGATCATGTTTAGTGATCCCTCTAACGGGGCCATTGATAGAACGGCTTCGGTTCCAATTTGCCAACCACCGGCATATTGAGCATGCTCATACTGCTGGGATAAATTGAATTGAGTTTCCTTTTTATTGCCCCACCATCCGGCAAGACCCGGTGCCATACCAAAATGCTTTTTATTGATATATAGCCCGGCCATGGCACCAGGGCCCCCATTGAGATATTTATAATTACACCACACCGCAAAGTCAGGATCAATTTGTTTAAAGTCATGGGGGATCACGCCAATGGAGTGGCATAAATCGAACCCAACATAGATCCCTCGCTTATGTGCTTCCTTGGTTATTTTTTCCATGTCGATCAATTGGGCTGATCGATACAGGACCGAAGGCAGCAAAATAACACAGACGTCATCGGTCATGGCCGCGATGATGTCCGCTTCACTGATGGTATTGCCGTCCCGACTGGGGACTACCTTCAAACATTCAGCCGGATCATAGCCCGTTGCCCGGATGTCACTATAAACGGCATATTTATCCGTGGGAAAACTTAAATCATCCATTAGGATCTTATTGCGCTGGGGCGTCGGCTTATAAAACGTCAGGATCCCCTGGTGGACATTAACGGTGGTACTGTTGCCGCAAGTCACTTCCTCGGGATCCGCATTGACTAAGGGTGCAAGCATGGCTCCCAGCTTATCCTGATAGAGGATATAGCCTCCCTTTGTCCAGATGCCGATGCCCATTTCTTTCCAGGCCGCCATTGCTTTTAGGAGCGTTTCCTCGGCATCTATGCTGCACAGCCCGCATGAATTACCATCCATGTAGATCTCACCCTGATGGATGTAAAAACGTTCCTTATAGGATCTTAAACAATCTTCCTCATCGAGTCGTCTGGCATAATCCAATGTTGATTCAAACTTGTCCATTCCATCCCCCTAGTCTTTTTGATTAAAATAAAGAACAGTCTATTTTGATTTACCCCTATTGTAATCGATTATCTGTCCTGTGTATATTTTAAACGCCTCATCATTGATGATTTCATTTTATTTGAGTTAATTTCACGGAACACTTAACTTCCACCATTTTCCCCATCCAAAAAGACACCTCATTGAAGTGTCTTCTAAACATAATTTTTTTTTAAGGAAATTGCATTATGAAAGATCCGTCTTAAGCCCTAACCACGATCAGGATTCCGTCACACTTGCTTTTTTACGATCAGCGATCCCCAGGATAAAAATCGCCAACAGAATCAGTCCAATGCCGATCCCTGACTGAGTGGTCAAGCGTTCTCTCATAAACAAGAATCCAACGATCACACTGGTCACTGGCTCAAACGTTGATAAAAGAGAGGTGTTTTGAGCACCGACTTGCTTTACCCCATATTGGAACAACACCACGGCAACTCCTGAGATTCCGATCCCGAACAGAATGCTGGCAATCCACCCCGCCGGTGTTAGATTCATGGTGAGAGTCTGAAAATATACATTCATGATGAACAAGATAACTGTACCGATCACGCCAAAGTAAAATGCCATCTGAAAGGGTGAGTAATGAGTCAATCCGCCATGATCCAGTAAAAGTACATAACTTGCAAAGGTGAATCCTGATGCCAGTGCAATCAAAATTCCAAACGAACTGCCGGTGCCACCGGGTGTGTAAAACGCTACAATACCGGCCAAACACAAAGCGCAGACAATTCCACGGATTAAATCGACTCGTTGTTTGAAGAAAATGGCACCGCCGATCAAGACCAACACCGGATAAACGAAATGCAACGTAGTGCCTAGACCAGTTGAAATATAACTGTAAGACATATACAGCAACACCGGAGTCGCAATGATCCCCGAAGATACCATCAAAAGCTTCAGCCAGTCCTTTTTTTGTGGGAAAACAATGGCTTCGCCCTTTATGTGCATGACGATCCATAAAAATGGGATGCTAAAGAAAAATCGATGGAGCGTCAACGTCATGGAATTGCTCCCATTGGCATAAATGAATTTTGCCGCTAATGGCATGACTCCAAACATAATTGCAGATAATATAACAGCTCCGGTGCCTCTTGCTTTACGATTCATATAGGTAACCACATGGGTACTACTAAGAACTGACGGAATATTTCACCCAGTCTCCCTGGAAATCGTCGTTCCCTTCGCCCCCCTTTCGATAAACTACCTCCATCATACTGTTTTAAGCACAAAGCCTCAAGAAACCCGCCATTAATATTGAATAAAAACTTCCCTAGAATAAGACAATTCACTCTGTAGGCAGCTTTTGGCATTAAGCAAACTAACATTTATATGACAATTGATCCTAATAGATTATGGTCACAAACATTTCGGCGCAAAAAAATCGCACTTGTTATGAATGGCGAGTGCGATTAAATAAGTAAGTTTTTTAATTTGAGTAATGAAACTGCTCCCAATTAATATTATCCAGTGGTCTCGCAACTGGATAAAGGCGACAATTTAAATCAGGGGTGATGCTGATTTTATTTCCACTCCGGTAACAAGGGTGACGTGCTCTGCCCTTTAAAGGCACCGGAATCGGCGCAGCAGTAAAGATCCAAAACAGTCAGATTCAATCTCATGATTGATTCAGGATCATGACCGCAGCCGGATCAATCATGACGTGGATCCAGCTTTTGTTTGAAACCTTGGACCAAACTTCTTTGGTTATTTCCAGCCGGATCGATTCCTCCCCTTGGAACTTCACCATTAAAATCACTGAGGATACATCTTCGATGACACGCAGTACTTCACACCTTAGGGAGTCCTTTGTACCAGATTCGACCAACCCTATGGCCTGGGCCATGATTCCCACAAAACCGGCTTCAAAAGGGATCGGTCTTATGGTATTTAAATGGATGCCCCATCCAGTGGCAAATAGTTGATGATCCTTGGTTTTAATCGCCTCTGAAATATTCTTGCAACCGATGATCCGAGCTGCACTAACTGTTTGCGGGTTATCAAATAAATCCGGAACCGAAGTCTTCGGCTCAGAATGCCCTTGTGTCAAAATGCATACTGATTGACACAAGCGATAGACTTCAGCCTGATTGTGGGAGACAAAGATCACTTCATGGTCAAAATCCTTCAGGGTATCGGCCAATTCCATTTCCAATTGCCACTTCAAGCTGCTGTCCAGCGCTGAAAATGGCTCATCCAACAATAATACGTCCGGTTCGTTGACTAATATCCGAGCCAAGGCCACCCGTTGTTTTTGACCGCCGGAGAGCTGAATTGGCTTTAGATGGCTGGTACCCTCCATCCCAAATGTCCGAATCCTCTCCCTGGCAATGGCTCGCTTTTCTCGCCGTGTCCCCTGGCGGACTCCCGCCATTATATTCTCTGCCACGGTCATATTCGGAAACAGGGCATAATCCTGAAACAAATACCCGACTTTACGCTCCTGAGGACTTAGGTTGATCCTACGGTCACTGTCAAATAGGGTCCGGCCATTAAGAATGATCTGTCCTTGGTCCGGGGTCTCAATTCCGGCAATGCATTTTAAGGTCATGCTCTTCCCACAACCAGAGGCCCCCAAAAGAGCCAGGATCCCCTTGTCATTTTCAAACGAAACATTTAGCTTAAAATCACCGACTTGTTTCTTAATATTTACGCTCAGTGCCATTTAAAAAATCTCCCCTGCGGTCGGTCCTTTGCGTTTTTCCAGCATATTCACGGCCAACAAGACCACCGCTGAAATCAAGGTGTTAATCAGGACCCAGCGAAAGGCCAACGCATCGTTGTTGGTCCGCCACAATTGATAGACTGTGGTGGAGATGGTGGCCGTTTTGCCCGGTGTATACCCGGCGATCATACTTGTCGCCCCGTATTCGCCCAAAGCCCGGGCAAAGGCTAAAACGGTCCCAGCTAAGATCCCCTGGCGGCAATAGGGCATCCGGATCCGCCAAAAAATATAAGTGTTGGATAAACCGAGCGTTCGCCCAGAATCTGCCAAAGTCTCATCAAAGGATTCGAAGGCACCCCGCGCCGTCCGGTACATTAAAGGAAAGCTCACAACTACCGTTGCAAAAATTGCTGACCACCAAACCATGGTAAGACGGACGTCAAACATGGTTAAAAACCAGGCTCCAACGATCCGCTGCGGACCGAATAGGCGCAGCAACAGATATCCGACCACCGTGGGTGGCAATACCAAAGGCAGGGTCAAAATGACATCCAGGATCCCTTTTAAAAATCGGGGAGCCCGGGCGATATAATATGCCGCTGCAATGCCTAGAAAAAAGACAATGATCGTGGAAATTGCCGCGATCCGAATTGAATTGTACAAAGGAAACCAGTCCACATCTACACCCCCTTGGCTTGCGCCTTCTGTCTTTTGAAATAATTCATCTTCCTGGTTACGGGACCACTTGGCAACTCCCTAGTGGTTATTCCGCTCCAGAGAATCCGACTTCACTGAAAACTTCCAAAGCTCTGGCTGACTTCAAATAGTCTAAGAATTCAGCTGCCGCCGTCTGATCCCTCGTTGACTTCATGACGGCTGCCGGATAGATGACTTGACCTGACATTTCACTCGTCGCATAATCCACAACGGTTAGGTTTGCCGACTTGGCATCGGTACTATAGATGACCCCACAGTCCACTGTTCCTTCAGCGAGCTGGGTCGTCACTTCTTTAACATTACTGCCATAGGTCAATTTCCCAGCCTTGGCCAATTCCGCTTCATTTAAATTAAAATAAGCCAGAATTTTTTGAGTATACTGACCAACTGGTACATCTTGGTTGCCCATGGCCATTAGGACCGACTCAGTTTTAAGTTTTTGGGCAAGATCAACGAAGTTTAAGATGCCTTTGGGGTTATCTTTGGGAACCGCCAATGCCACTTTATTCTCTAATAGGTTTCGCCTGGTCCCGGCTACGACAAAGTTCAATCGTTTCGGGTTGAGGGCCGGATCCGCCGATAGATCCAATTCATTCATCTGTTGTTGTCCTGCAGAAATAAATACATCACACTGCGCACCTTCTTCGATCTGAGTCTTTAGGGTTCCCGAAGAATCAAAATTAAAGGTCAGTTTAACTCCGCCATGGCTTAATTCATATTCCTGCGAGAGTTTCGTCAACGTCTCGGTCATAGATGCAGCCGCAAATACCACCACCTCGGTTGGATCCTTGGCTTTACTCTGGCATCCTGCCACTAGTGATGTCAGCAGTAGAGACATCATGATCATCCTTAGTTTTCGCTTCACATTAAGTTTAAGGTTCAGCTTCATATTTCTCCCTCTTAACGGTACCTTTAAACTCTATTTTTTCGGGTTCGTGAATAAGCAACCGTTGTACTTTTGAAAATATCACGCATTGTAAAAAAAATAACGGCTCTTTTTTTAATTATATTGATTGTTTAACAAGGATGCAATATAAAGTTCAAGGGTCCTTGTAATCGTCCTTGTAATCGTCCTTGTAATCGGGTCCACGTAATACTTCTCCTTTAGCTGGCAATCACCTACGATATGTTAGATTCCCTTGCCATGAATGAAGTCGATCCCGGTTTGGCTCTGGGATCGACCTACAATTTCTTATGATAAATAACCTATTAAAACATACGGTGGTTCTCATCGGTCGGTAGTGTTAAATCATTTAGATTACTTAGTCACTTTAGATCACTTAGACTTAGTCACTTAGATCCCTTGGATCACTTGGGTAAATCAACCAGCTCCGTCTGGTCAACATCTCGGCTTGCTTCATCTGATCTAGATCCAGGCTTAGTCTTTATCCAAAGAAATATCGGAAAGTGATTCAAAATAACGTAGGAGTACAGTATGGTCCTCCAGTGCATGGCCTTCCGCTTCCAGCTGCCGCATGATCTTAAGAAGTTCCCTGGTCTGAGGTAATTGGGCAAAGCTGGCATCAGCGGCCGCTACTGCATTGGTCAGATCCTTACGGTGGAGTTCTAAACGAAAACCAGGTTTGAAATTATGAGTCAGCATTCTGGGGAGTTTGGTGTCCAAGGCTTTGGATCCGGCCGATCCGCCTCGAATGGCTTCATATACCCGGTCCGGGTCTACCCCGTTTTTCTTTGCAAACACCATGGCCTCGGCAATGGCCGCTGTATTTAATCCATTCATGATTTGATTGGCCAGTTTTGTAACGTTGCCTGCGCCCAAATCACCCATGTAGGTCACGGCGCTTCCCATGGCTGCAAGGATCGGTTTGCAGGTTTCATAATCTTCCAATGCACCGCCCACCATGATGACCAGTTTTCCCGAAACAGCCCCTTCTTCCCCACCACTGACGGGGGCATCCACCATCCGGATCCCTTTTTCAAGGAGCGCTGCACCCATTGCCTTGGTCTGAGACGGATCAATCGAACTCATATCAATGACGATGGCTCCGGCTTTGGCCTGATGAATAATGCCATCGGGTCCAAGGACTACTTCCTTCACTTGCGGTGAATCCGGCAGCATCGTGATGATGACATCACATCCTGCGGCCAGATCCCCTACACCAGATGCTCGATTGGCTCCATCGGCCACAAGCTCAGCCAATACGGCGTCTTTACGGGTATACACCATAACGTCAAATCCGGCCCTTACCAAATTCTTACACATGGGCCGTCCCATAATTCCTAAGCCAATAAATCCAACTTTCATATCGTTCTCCTTGTGAAATCCAAATAGTTTGTGCTAGGTAATGGAAAAGGTCAAAACCAAGCTTTGAACCGAGTTCCCAACATCAATTCCGATGAACATAGATTCCGATGAACTTGTGCCCATCTGTTTATTGATAGCATTCAATTTCTTTCATTCAGTCCCCTATCCCCAGATCTTTTGGTTTAGGGTTCCAGCTTCAAACTGGACATTTTCTCATAGTACTTAATGAGTCCACTGTGGTCTTCCCCACCATGGCCATCATTTTTTAAAACCTGCATCATCTCCATGATCTGTGCCGTCAAAGGCAGGGTCGCCTGGATGGCATGACCGGCATTGAGGGCATTGTTTAGATCCTTGATGTGCAGATCGATTCGAAAACCGGGGTCAAATTTGCGCTCCAGCATCAAGGGAGCTTTGGCATCCATCACCGTAGAACCGGCTAAGCCGCCTCGAATGGCTTGATAGACAAGCTCGGGACTTGCCCCCGCTTTTTGAGCAAAGATCAGCGCCTCTGAAACCGCTGCAATGTTTAGGGCCACCACGATCTGATTTGCTAATTTCGCGATATTTCCGGCACCCAGTTCCCCTACGTAGGTCACTGAACTGGCCATGGTCTTGAGCAGTCCATAGCATTCATCGAAGTCAGTTTTTGAACCACCCACCATAACCGCCAAGGTTCCTTCGATGGCTTTTGGCTCTCCCCCACTGACCGGTGCATCCAACATCCGGATCCCCTTCTGGACGAGGGCTTCGCCAATGGATCGACTTTCCATGGGGTCAATGGAACTCATATCAATTAAGATGGTTCCTGGTTTAGCCGCTTCCAGAATTCCATTTTCCCCCAATGCGACTTCCCTGACTTGGGGAGAATTTGGCAGCATGGTGATGATGACTGGACAATGGGCACTAAGGTCTGCCACACCCGTTGCTTTAATGGCTCCTTCATTTACTAATTCAGCGATCACTGCTTCCTGATGGGTGTAGACCATTACTTCATAGCCTGCCCGCAGCAGATTTCTGCTCATCGGTTTTCCCATGATACCCAGTCCAATAAATCCAATTTTCATTTTGCATCGTCTCCTTCTCTCTATAAAATTAATCCCGATTATAGTTTATGTCATGCTATGAATTCTATGGATCCTATGGATCCTATGAATCATTAAAGGCATCCTGTGGCCTTAACAAAACCTTGGTGAATTTGACATTTAAAGGGATCCCCAGCCTGCCGGATGTACTTCACTGCTTCAATTATAGTCCATTTCGAGCTTTTGGAAAAATGATCAACTTAATCCTTTGGTCAATTTCAACCCAATCCATTGCGGATCCCTTCTCTATGGTCGATGGGACCAACAGTAAAGGACTCCTATTCCAGCTGGTATCAGCTGGGTTAGGAGTCCTTGATTGCGTTTTTTTAAATTTTATCTATACCATCACTTTAAGTTTAGTTGGATTCCATTACCAACTCATCTTCAGACTGAGGCATAGGTTTCTTCAAAATGAATTTGTGGTACATGGTATCGACGATGACGGCAATGGCATTGTCACCCGATACATTTGCTGCCGTTCCAAAGCTGTCCTGTGTCAGGTAAAGCGTAATGAGGAGCTGTCCTAGTGTGCCGGTTGGATCAATCCCCACCATGCTGACAAAGGGAAGAGCACTCATAATAGCTCCGCCAGGTGCGCCCGGGGCTGCTACCATGGCAACGCCCAGCATTGCAATGAAGCCCGCCATCAACCCAAAGCCATGAGGCATTCCATACATTAAAAGGACTGCAGTGACGATACTTGTGATGGTAATGATGCTGCCGGATAAATGAATGGTGGCACACAGCGGCACAACGAAATCTCTGATCTGCTTGGAAACACCATTCTTCTGGGCGCATTCCACGTTGACCGGGATCGTTGCTGCTGAAGACTGTGTTCCGATGGCTGTTAAGTAACCAGGGATCTGATTGCGAAGCAACCGGATTGGGTTTTTGCGGCCAATGGCTCCGGCAATAAAGAACTGAGCTGCAATATAGACAAGGTGTAGGACTATGATAATGACGAATACCTTCCAGAAGACGGAAAGAACGGAAAATACCTGTCCGGTGTAGCTTAAATTCAGGAAGTTACCGAAAATATAAAGCGGTAAACCAGGAATGATCAAAGTGTTTAAGATCTTGGTTATGATCGCACTAAAATCGGTAAAGATTTTATAGATCGTCTCTCCCTTGCCCTGACTTCTCAGCCAAGAAATGCCGATACCGAACATAAAGGCAAAAACGATGGCCCCGGTGACATCTAGGAGTGGTTTCAATGGAATGGCGAAGAGTGCTTCTAGGCCCGCTTGACTGCCTGCCATTTTCTCAACGAGATCTGCACTGATGAAGTAGGGGAACACGGTGCTGGCAACAATAAATGCAATCACACCGGCAATTAGGGTTGAGCCATAGGCGATCAGTGTGGTCAGTCCAAGGAGCTGACCGGCACCATCTGTTAAGTCGGCAATACCAACAATGACAAATCCAAGGATCATCAATGGGATGACAAACGACAAAATACTACTAAAAATCGAAGAGTAGGTTATAGGGATCCGCATCAGAACTTCCGGGATAAACTTAAGTTGTCCGATGATAATACCCAGAATGATTGCGACGATGAGTTTAGGAACTAGACCGATTTTTTTCTTTTCCATATTCACTATCCTTTGTTGATTATAATTTCTTATTTCACTTTATGATAGCAATGGTTTGACGATAAAACAACCGTTGATACCGCGAGCAATTTGACAATTCCCCACCATATTTACGGCATAAATATTCATTTTATAAACTGACCTTAGTTTTAATCGATTATCCATGACCTATGTTGATAATTATTATCATTCATTGAAATTTTTAAAAACTTTTCTAAGCTAAAAAATCATTCTAATTTTTTACGTTGTTTTTAATCAGGAAAAATGTTCAACTTGCTAATTGATGAAGAAATAACTTAAAGTTTGTTAAAATAGACCCCGACTCTCTTTCAGCAGGGATCCCCAACGATCTTGATGCCGCAGAATTTTCTCTCAACTCCCTTTTCCAAAGGTCTTGCCAAACTATCCAAACTTGTGTAATTATACAAAATCAGAAATTATCCTTTTCAGAGCTTTTTATTACTCTTTTGCGGACGCTCCCATATCGGTGTGAGTAACGTACCATTAAAATAAAGCCAGCAAAAGCCTGTTCATACAAAATCTAATGATCGACAACGCTGCAAGAGACACTGTAAGAGACACTGTAAGAGACACTGTAAGAGACGCTGTTAGAACCCATATCGAGGATTCACGGAGCCTTAGTTCTGCCTCAAAAAGGAAAAAGCCTACTCAAACTGAAATAAATTTGAGGAGGCCATCTTAATCATCAAGGATCCCGTTCTAGTTGTATGCCTAGACTTTTGTTTGAAGCGACTAAGTTTCACCCTGTTGAAATCACTAAAGGTAACGACCCGAATGGCCGGACGTGTATTTTGAACACCGCCCTCAATAATCTTTTAGAGCTATGCCTTGGATGTTTTAACTAATTAAGTTACCTTAATAAGCGCCTGCTCGGCCAACGTCTGTATCGCAAACTTCTTCACTTTACCCGTTCCTATAAATCGGATATTGACTTTGATACCATCATTATGTAGAACGATGCCCTCTCCGAATTTAGTGTGTGTTACGCCAACACCAGACTTTAGCTGGTCGATTAAAACTTTTGGATTCTGATTGGAATTAGGATTGGGCTTACAGTTCCCTCTACTCGACTTTTTTCTAAGGTCTGATTTGGTTTTGCCGTCCTTTAGCCGGATGACCTGCCTTGCGCCATGGAGTTCGAAGAAGGTCAGAAGATCCAGTTCGGCATTCTCATATTCCACCAATAGCAATTGTCCATTTTGGGCAATGACTCGGCCTTTGCCTTTGCTTTTGTGTGCATAAGACTTGCCGCACAACTTCTCGGGGAAGGCGGCGAAGATGCTGTCATCCGCCATATGTTCTTTAGGCAGAGCGTTCACCACTTCCTGGATGAAGGCAGCTTCATTGGACGGGCATCTAAACAAATGGAGCCGGTTTTTCGCCCTGGTCATGCCGACATAAAAGAGGCGCCGCGCTTCCTCATACTCCCTGACTTCTTCCTTGGATGCTTGATCTGGGACCGCTTTTGACGGAAGGATCCCGTCAAAGATATCGATCAGATACACTTGGTCATACTCCAGACCCTTGCTGGAATGGATGGTTGAGAGGATCAACTGGGCCGAATTGGTATTATCGTGGTTCTGGATAATATCCTGAAGCTCCCCCAGCCGATTCAATAGGTCCCGGGGGGTAGCCTGACCTTTGCCCAGCATCATCATAATATCGATCTTACCGGCATCCAGGCCTTTGGTATCGACATAATAGCCATAGCCGGATAGCTTGATCTGCTTGACCGCTGTTTCGCCATTACTTTGCAGGATCAAGGACAATAGGCTCGCAAGATCACTGACCCCTTCTTTGGCATAGCCTTTTAGCTCCGGGTATCCCATCAATTCTTCTAAAATCGTCTTCCCCGTGATCGCACTTTGCTGGCAGGCATACGTTGCTGCGATCTTCGTTATGGGACTGCTAAATTTACGGTAGATCCTCATGAAGATCTCGCCGTCCCCTGGGTCATAGGCAAAGTTAATGATATCAGTTAGATCCGATACCACAGAGTGGGTGAAGAACGATCCGTCAAACTGCCGGCAGCGGTAGGGAATATTGCTCCTGTCCAAAAGATCGATCAGAGGGAGTGCGCTGTCATTGTTGCGAAAAAGCACTGCTGTTTCGCAATCACAATCTCTTGCCACCGCAAACAAATACTTGTACTGCCCTTGTCGATCCAGTGCCTCGATGATTTGAACCATCTCCCCACTGCCCCGGGTCGGAAGGATGATCTTTTCATGGCGAAACCGGTTTTTTGCAACAAAATCATTGGCTGCTGCCACGATTTCATCCGTGGAGCGATAATTCTGTTCGATCAACAGAACTTTAGCATCCTGATGTTCCCGGCTAAAGTTCAGTAGTGCCTCCGGGTAGGCGCCCCGAAACCCGTAAATGCTCTGATCTTCGTCTCCGACCATGAACAGATTGCCATATTTTTTGGCTAACAGACTGATGATCGCATGCTGGATCTTTGAAGTATCCTGGGATTCATCCACACACAAGTAGCGGTATTGGTCCTGAAAATGACTTAAGACCTTGGGTCTTTTTTCCAATATATCCAAGGCATATTTCATCTGATCATCATAATCCATGAGTTTTCTGCTAAGCAATTCAGCGCAGTATTCATCAAAGATCTCAGAAAGCCTAGGAATATCTAAATCCAGCGCCTTTATTTCTTCATGCGTCAGCATCATGTTTTTGATGAAAGTAATGGCAGTACAAATATCTTGAACGGTACTGGGCGTTGCAAATTCCTCAGTGATCTTCTGGTGGATCCGGCTGACCATTCGAGCGACTTCACTCCCATCCGTCAATAGTTGAAAGGGTTTGGACCGTCCATGATTGCGGCTGTAGTAGTCAATGATTTTAGCCGACAGGCCATTGATCGTTCGAAACTCCAGGGCAGCAGCATATTCCGGCCCGAACTGTTTGGTAAACCGGCTCTTCATTTCCGCCGTTGCAGCCACTGTATAAGTCATGGTCAAGATCGATGCCGGGTCGATCCCCTGGCAATAAACCATATAGCCCAATCGTGTCACCAGCACAGTGGTTTTGCCACTGCCCGGTACAGCCAGGAGCAGCGTTGCGCCTTCAACGGTCTGGACTGCAGTTTGTTGTTGCAAGTTGAGCTGGTCTAAGTGCTTCTTTGAAAATTCTTCTTGGGTCATTGTTGCTGGTCTCCTTATTGAAGCTCCTTAAAACTCCCTATATCTTTAAATTTATTTGATC
>JBAQDU010000082.1:0-27122 GCA_049294805.1 Clostridiaceae bacterium | reverse complement strand
GTTTTAAGCAATCTTTTAGGAGGTTTTTGCAGGGTTTTAACTGAAGTCTTAAGTGAACTGAAGTATAATGTTTAAGTGAAATTGCTTTAGTGAAATTAAAATTATAGGTATAGACATATGATCGAGTCAGTACTATAATAAAGAGGTAAAATAAATAATTTAATATATCTTCAGGGCGGGGCGTAAATCCCCACCGGCGGTAAAGCCCGCGAACCAGTAATGGTTGATTCGTTGAAACTACGGAGCCGACAGTATAGTCTGGATGAAAGAAGATGATTGTAATATAATCGTTTGAAACCCTGTCTTTTTTGACGGGGTTTTTTGATTATACGCAGTCTTCTGAGGGTATAAATTCAGGAGGTACGTATTTTGTTAAACACCAGGAAATCAACCCAACTCACCGTAAAAGGTGCACTGCTCATCGCTTTTGCCTTTGTCCTAACTTATTTTGAATTTCCCATTCTGCCCACTGTGCCATGGCTCAAGCTCGATTTTTCCATGATCCCACTATTGCTAGGTGCATTAGCACTGGGACCAAGTACCGGTGTTTTATTAGCCGGAATTCTCCAAGTCCTATTATTTGCAACCAAGTCGACAACGGGCGGCGTTGGAGAAATCGCTAATTTCATTGTCTTTTCAGTTATGATTTTTACGGTCAGCTTTATTTATAAAAAA
The DNA here is from genome assembly GCA_049294805.1 of Clostridiaceae bacterium. Classification (GTDB taxonomy): domain Bacteria; phylum Bacillota; class Clostridia; order Clostridiales; family Clostridiaceae; genus JG1575. Next base: position 26,447 of record JBAQDU010000082.1, on the reverse strand, counting down.
TATCGCAACCAAACCGGACTGATCATCGGATTAATCTTGGGAACTGTTGCCTTTACCATCGCTGCAGTGTTAGCGAATCAGTTTATTTTAGTCCCGCTGTTCTTCCCCGGTGAATTCCCCGGCGGAGTAGCCGCCTACAATACCTACCTCTACCAAGCAGTCCCATTATTTAATGCCATCAAAGGCTTTGCCGTAGCGTTCTTGTCCATGCTGTTATATTCAAGACTTGAGCGGTTCTTAAAAGTGGAATCCATTAAAACGGACAATGCCATATCAAACAACATTAAAATGACTAAATTCATTTCACGCTAGTATAAAGGATCCATTAACATTACAGGGTGCTATAGAACTGCTTTACCCGGCGGTTTTATAGCACCATTATTTTTTTCATTCGGTTTCTCTCTTTACCGCCTTCCCATAATTTTGGATGCCGGTATCTTTGCCAAAGTGTTGCAGCATACCGACACAAATCGAATAAATGTAGGGGAGAAGCGAGTAAAAAACAGCAAGCCGGGCCTTTGGAGCAGTCTCCATGTGGGGGATCGATGCGGCTTGTTCGATACGTGAGTATTCTTTGGAAAGTATTTGCATATAAGAAAGACTCTGATTAACACCAGAGTCTTTCTTATATGCGTTATAAAGGATGAGGGTAGCCGTGTTTTTGAAAAATTCTTTTGTAAAACAAAATAATATTGAAGGGTGACACTGAGTCACGGCCAGAGTGATCCATAAAAAAAAAGTTTAGAATCAGACCAGGGATAGACTCATCAGATGAGCATCTTCGTTGTCCTCATAGAACCCCTTGCGATAGCCGATGTACTGGAAATTAAAAGTTTCATAGAGTTTCAAAGCGGCGGTATTGGACACTCTAACTTCAAGGAAAATAACAGTACAAGGCTCCTCTTTCATTCGATGGATGAATTCAGCCAGGAGCAGTTTACTGATCCCTTGGTTGCGATGGCCCGGGTCAACTGCAATGTTTGTTATTTGAACTTCATCCAATATGATCCATGCGCCAATATAGCCAACGGGTTTGTTATTTTCGCGAGCGACCAAATAATAAGCCAGGTCATTGTGATACTCATCTTCCATGGCCTGGAGTGACCAGGGTGAGGCGAAACTTGAGGAATTGATCTCATAAATCGCCCCAAGATCCGAGGGTTCCATTTTATGAATTGATATCATGACCGTGCTTGGCCTCATATTCTCGTTCTGCCTGGGGTTTTCTCATATATCGGGGCAGGATCGTTGGGCGGGCACTAACCCCTAACTGAACATCAGCGTAACAAAGTCTGGCTGCAGACGAAGCCCGCTGGATCACAGAATCGGGGCTAAACCGTGCGTCAGGGAAAGTCTTTTTTAAATCCGGCAGATATTTACCCAACGCATCGCCGGCTAACACTAAGTTTTGGCCGGAGCCGAAGAGGTCTTTGAGTTCACTCAGCGAGCGCACCTCTGGTTCAAGAACTTCAACTTGAATCGAGGCTTCATTGCTAAAAGCAGCGCTGTAAAACGTCTTTTTTAAGGCATCGTGGAGTACCAGGATCCTTCGATCGGCGCTTTTTAAAGACTCAGCCGTCGTTTCAAATGAGGTATATCCATATAGTGGAATGGAAAGGGCATAGGACATGGCCTCAATGACTGAGAGGCCGATGCGAAGTCCGGTAAAAGAGCCGGGACCTACGTTGAGGGCCAAATGAGTTAGATCCCCAGTGGAAATTTCAGTTTTTTTCATTAAATCTTCGATCATGGGCATGAGCAACACCGAATGCTGCTTTCCAAAATTCATATTATATTCGCCCAATAGAACGTTATCCTTCATGAGGGCCACAGAACAATTTGATCCTGAGGTATCAACGGCAAGTATCAACATTTGGCAGACTCCTTTTGAGCATAGATTGGCTCCAGTTCATGGTTATGATCCTCTCCTGCGGCGAATTGCCGTGTTGAATGTTGATGGTCAGGGAATTCTCCGGTAGGATACCTGGGATCAGGCTACTCCATTCAATGACCGAAATATCCTCACCATAAATCATTTCTTCAAAACCCAAGTCAAGGATCTCATCTTCATCATTGACCCGATAGACATCAAAGTGATTGAGCTGGCGGATCAAAGGCTCTGAAGGGGTAGATTTCGGATAATTATTGAGGATCGTAAATGTTGGGGAAGTTACATCGGCATCAATGCCAAGCCCCAAGGCTAGTCCTTTTACAAAGTGGGTTTTGCCGGCTCCTAAATCACCGTCTAGCAAAATGACGTCACCGGGCTTTAAATAAGTTGCTACCCTCTTACCCAGGGCAATGGTTTCTTCAGTTGAAGTGGTTGTATAAATCATGGAATTAATCTCACTATGGAATAGAATTTGGTTTTGATTTGGTTAGGTTTGGGTTGGTTATTGGGTTAGTAATTGGGTTTGGTCAAAAATTGAGTGATTGGTTCGTGTTTTTGATTTGGTCAAAATTAATCAATTTGTAAATAATAAGGATCACCAATACTTTATAATACAGAAAGATGATTCAAATAGATTTCATCCGATCACTCGATCATACAGAATAATGACTCAAAATGTGTGTCATCGTTAATCTATAATACAGGAAAGATGAATAAAAGGGAAAGACCTATGAAAATATTTAAATATGTTCTACTGATCTTGATGACTTTGTTAGTTTCATCCTGTTCAATCACCGGTCAAAGTCAGACAAAGGATGAGGCAACTCAATCCACCGCCTCCAATACCAGCGGACCCCAAGACCGAAATCTTAAAATTCTTGCGTCCACGAAGTATCTGTCGCAAATGATCCAAGAATTGGCCGGGTCAGACCACATTGTAAACTATATGGCGGAAACCGAATCGCAACTTAAAAGCTTAGCTCCCGATCCGAGCTTAATGGAAACAGAAAAATACAATGCTTTTTTATATATTGGGGCCGGCTATGAGCCGTTTATTCGTGAGTTTACTGAAAAAATTGATAAAAATAAAATCAATGTCGTGAATGTATCCCGTGGTATCGACATACTTCGCCATAAGATCAATAAATTGGACAATGAAAATTATTATTATTTAACGAACTCCACCAATTATAAAATCGCCTTAAACAGTATTAAAAACGCACTTCAGGAGATGGATCCTGGTCGAAAGACTCGATACGATGAGAACTTTCAATTGATCTCCCAGTCGATCGATGAGTTCCAGCGCGAAGTCCGGGCCTTTATTGGGACCCTTGAAAAGACCGTGTTTATTGTTGATTCAGACCTTGCAGCCTATGTGGTCCAAGACTACAAGCGCGGGTATCAGACCATATCTGAATTTACCGATCGAATTGCCAGCCAAGATACGACATCGACTCAACCCGTCACGACCCTGGGATCAACCGTCTCTACCTCAACGATGCCCTCCTTGGAAAAACGAATTTTTCTATATACCGAAGATATATCAATATTAAAATATGCCGATGAGATCATCAAGTACAATTTGGTTCCAGTCAAAGTAAACCTATATGAAGGGTCGACCTCCATTATGGCCGGATTTAAGAAGACGTTCCAAGATCTGTCCGCCGCCTTCGATAATTAGGGTCATGGTTTAGTCAGTGCAACTCAAATTCAATAATCAATTAAAACCTGTAGGCTCCCTTTCGGAGGATACAGGTTTTTTATATTCCTAAATATAAACGCTCCCCAAGTTGGTGGGGTAGACCGGCTGCTTTGATTTTGGCAGTGGTTTTATCAATATCGTAGGGGACCGAGTGCATCTCGATCGAACTGGTCTCATCGTCAAACACAAGGAACTGAGCATTGCAATCGTGGTTGCGGGGCTGCCCGACACTGCCTGAGTTGATGATATAGCGTTTGCTGGGGTCTAAAGTAACTTGATCACCGGCTGTTAGCGGGGTAAACGAGTAGGAGCCATTATCATCGGTAAAGTAGCCTGGTAGGTGAGTGTGGCCAATGAACGCCACCGATACGGCCAAATCGACCATTCGAAAGAACGATAATTGGAGCCAAGTGGAACAGAGATCCTGGGGCATTAAGTAATGAAACCCTTCCGGATCATAGGGAGATCCATGGGTAAAGTAAAGCTTGCCCATAATTCGCTCCGTGGGAAGTGACCGGATCCATTGGATATCCGCATCGCTGAGACAACTCTTGGTATACAAAGTGGATTCTTTGGCCAGTGGATTAAAATAACGCAAATTCGTCAAGTCCAACTGGACATTGTCATGATTTCCCATGAAGCAAGGAACATCCAGGTTACGAATGATCTCGATGCAGGCTTTGGGGTCTGCGCCATAACCGATCACATCCCCCAATACCATGAGGGTCTCATCCCTTAAGGTCGCCAGAGTAGCCGTAAGGGCTTCTAGATTACTGTGAATATCGCTTATTATGAAATACTTCATGGGCTACCTCTCCTTGATCACCGTGTAGGTTTTTGTCAGCAATGAACCGATGATGATCATATCCGGCGCATTCTGTGATTGGCCAATTTCATGAGCTAAATCCCGGGCGTATTCAAAGAGGATGGGATTCTCGACTTTATTGACAAAAAGGACGGTCCGACCTTTGGCCGTGCGAAACATCGCGTCCGGATTCAAGATCAGTTTTTTGATATCTTCCCGGGTGATAATATCACCGACTTTTTTTGAGGTTAAGTCACAAAATACATCCAGGTTATGGACGGTTTCGACACTGATTTTCAAGCCAAGGGCGGTGATGTCTAACACTCCTAGGGTCAGGTCCGTTGATTCGGGCAAAGACGGTTCATTGGGCCGCCAGGCTTTAACCGGCCGTTGCCTGGATTCATCGCATTCGATCAGATTCAGGTCAAAACAGGCCATTTGAGCCTCCAGCACATCCAACGGGAGCCCCCGCAGTGAATTATCCGGTTCGATTTCGTAGGACAGGACATGGACACCAGGCTGGCTGTAATCGCACAAGGCATAATCCTCTCGGAATTCATAATCGATAAAATCGACTTCTGATTCTGGAATTCGATCCATGTTAATAGTATTGGATATTAAGACACGTTTGGTAGCACGGTTTTCTTTGGCGATAGTCCGGATCAAAGTGGTTTTTCCGCCGGAGCCAATGAATGCTACGCAATGACACGAATTAACAGAGATCAAATCAGAAAGATTCATGAAAATACCTCCAAGGCCTTTTAGGGTAATTATATCAGTGAGTTCAATACAAAGGCTATAACTATTTAATGAAGGTTTAAGCCAAGGGCTAAAAGGATTGAGAAAGGCTAAAAAATGAGACCTGGATAGAAAAGCGTTATTCTAGTATTTAAGGACTGGGCAAGGTTTTTAGGGTTTGAATTAGAGACCTTGCGGACTTTGACTTAAAGTCCATCCGTCGGATTCTTGAAACAATAGAACGTATGTACTATAATTTAGAGGAAGACATAGAATTGGATGATCAAAACATAAAGTGAAACGGAGGCGGGATTGATGAAGAATCGTTCAATGGATGTAATTGCTGAATTTACCAATGGCAGAGTGATCCCCAGAAAGATCCGGTATTATGATGTATCCAGCGCCAGCTACATTGAAAAGGATGTGAAAGAGCTTTCCTATGAAGTGATCAATGGACGGGTCAGCCGGTATGGTGTGCGCTTTACTGACCGAGAGGAACGGATATTGGGATTTTCCCATTTAAATGGCAATTGGTTTTTCGTGGATCATCTTTAGAGCAAAGAACCATCATCATTTAGGCGGTCTCATTCTAAGAGGCGACAAAAATCATAATATATCTTCCCGAGGGGCGGATCTTATAAAAATTAAAAATAAAAATTAAAAAACAAAAGCGAGCAGGTCAAGCTGCTCGCTTTTTTGGCAGGGGTAGCAGGGATCGAACCCACATTAACGGTTTTGGAGACCGTTGCTCTACCTTTGAACTATACCCCTTTAGTCAGGAGTTTTAATAAAAAACTACCATTTCAGTATAACCAAAATTATAGTGCCTTGTCAACGAGAATTCGTCCGGAATCGCAGGAAATGAGAGAAATAGCCACAAATAGTTATATAATGAAGTGAAAAATGGGAATCTCTTCTAAAAACAAAGCGGATTGTTCCATAGTCAGGGATCGGCCAAAGGAATCTTAATATTAATGAAAGTTATCGCAATTTTTAGATGATCTAGAGCAAAAACCGAAAGTTAGTTATAAGTTTGACAATATTCAAATAAAGGGTAAAATATGATTAGATGCAATGAAATTCTAAGCGGGGGGAGTACGGGAAAATGAAGGATTCATTAAAATTGGACAACCAATTTTGTTTTTCAGTATATGCTTTGTCCAGAGAAATCACGAAGACGTACAGACCATTTTTGGAACAGCTTGGACTGACCTATACCCAATATTTGGTCATGATCGTACTTTGGGAAAAAGATGGGATTCCATTAAAAGAACTTGGTAAGAATTTAAACTTAGATTCGGGGACCTTAACACCATTGCTGAAGAAACTGGAGTCTGAAGGATTGATTCAGCGCAAACGAGACTATAAAGATGAGCGCAATCTAATCATCCATCTCACCGAAAAGGGGTTGGAGCTGTGTGGTCAGGCGGAAGAAGTTCCGACTAAAATGCGCTGTCGGATCCCTTTGGCCGATGAAGAAATTAAAGATCTTCGAGAAAAACTCAACTTTATTCTGCGCGATATGATGGATCGTGATCTTGAGGAAAAGCCGGAGCTGGAATTGGTCGAAATACCGTAACGGCCAACATCCCATAAACTTTAAAAGGTTCAACCTGTAAAAAAATAAAAGGACAACCACTTCAATTAAGCAGTGGTTGTCCTTTTATTTTTTGGCTTTTAAGTTTTTAGGCAACCCAGTGGTCACCAGAGGATTGCGGAACTTTAATGTGAAAGTCGTTCCTCGATTTTCCGCAGAAGTGACTAAAATCGTTCCGCCTTGACTATCCATGATTCGCTTGACGATGGTCAAGCCAATCCCGGAACCTTCAATTTGTTCTCTGGAGCGGTCCACCCGGTAGAAACGTTCAAAGATATTGGGTAAATCTTCGGCTGGAATCCCCATGCCGGTATCCCGAACTTCTAAGTAAGTAAATTTCAAGTCTTTTTTTAGGGTAAGGAAGATCCTACCACCCTCGGGGGTAAATTTAATGGCATTGTGGATCAAATTAATGACCACTTGATAGAGGGAATGATAATCACCGATGATGATGTACTGATCTTTCCGGTAAAATTCGAAGGAAAAATTCAGCTTTTTTTCTTGGGTAATGCCTAGGAAATTGTTATAGATATCCTGACACAGGCTTTTTAAATTGACCTCTTTATTGGGGGGGGAAATGGTGGCTGATTCAAATTCCTTTAAAACATTGAGATTGCCCAATAGATTACCAAAGCGGATGACTTCGTTATTCAATGAGGAGAGTCGCTCCGGTGTTGTTGGCACCACTCCGTCGATCATGGCTTCTAAATTCATCTGCAAGACATTGAGTGGATTTCTTAGTTCATGGGAAATATCGGAGATCAACCGGCGCCGGAGGGTATCTTGCTGATCAAGCTTTTCACCCAAAATATTGATGCTAAGACGAAGTTTTTCAATTTCGGCAATATCCGTACTGATATTTTCTCTGGCCTTAAAATTACCGTTGGAAAGTAAGTAACTGGTGGAGGCAATGGAGGAAATGGGCTCAGACAACTGTTTTGACAGGAAAATAGAGAGCAGGAAAATAAGCACTGACCCAATCACGGCACTTGCCAGGACCGATATCGTCAAACTAAAAACGAACTGTTCTTCATTTTTAGAAATTAACAATGGGGTAAATTGACCGATGGTAATATAGCCCACCACATCACCGTCGACGATGACATCATGGGTCCCAAAGCTGAACTGTTCGATGGTGATGGGAGGGGAGCTTTCCGGTTGCTTGGCGTTCAATTCAGAAATGATCAGATCCGTTTCAAGTTCCCAGATTTTAAGGTGATACTGGTTTTCTAGTTTTACCGAAAAACCGGCAGTTTGAGCTTCCTCGATGACATTGGTCCCGGAATCCAACGTCCAGCCTTTTTTTCCGTTGGATACATAGGCATCCCTGAATTCTCCGACAATGCGCTCATCCCGGGATTCCTGATTGGATTTAATGTAGATGGAATACTGCCAGTTGATGTTGAAATTAATGATAATATAGGTCAAGATCAAGGCTAAAAGGGAGGAGACAGTGATGGCAATGGCCAGTTTATAACGGATGGTATTCAACTACAGATCACCACCAAATTTATAACCAAGCTTAAATACGGTCAGGATGTACCTGGGGTTTTTCGTATCTTCCTCGATTTTCTTTCGGATGTTTTTAATGTGAACATCAATTGTCCGGTCCACCCCGTCAAAATCAGCCCCTAAGACCTTTTCAATGAGCAGCTCTCTGGACATGACCACCCCTTGATTGGAGGATAGGATCTCCAGGATATCAAACTCAATGGGGGTTAATGGAATGTTCTCGCCCCGAACCCGGACTTCGCGCCGCTCCTTATCAATGATCAATTCACCATTGTTATACTCAAAGGAATTGGGATTAGCCACAGGTTCATTTAACCGGCGGAACAAGGCATTGATCCGCGCCATCAATTCCCGGGGGGAGAATGGTTTGACCAAATACTCATCGGCACCCATCTCAAGCCCCTGGATGCGGTCTTCCAGAGCAGATTTTGCAGTTAGCATAAATACATACGTAGAACTTTTTTCGCGAATCTTGGCACAGATTTCCTCTCCGGAAATATCGGGCAACATTAAATCCAGAATCACCAGATCAAAGGGTTCTGATTCAAATAATTCCAATCCCCGATATCCTCTGGTGGCTGTTTTAACTTCATACCCTTCTTTTTTTAAATAGGCTTCGATGGCTTCCAATACGGAGACTTCATCTTCAATTACAAGAATTTTACTCATTTTTAATCCTCCGAAAAATATGCTTCAATTATAGCACGAGTTGACGCTAGCTGCTCTTGGACATGATTTTGTCGACACCTAGACTTGGTTTTATGGATGTTTAACTTGTTTTTGCCAACACTTCGACTTGGCTGTGCCGACACGGTGACTTGGCTGTGCCAACCTCTTGCATGATTTAAAGCCCATTTCAACTGCAACCCAGTCGCAAATGCTGATTTTCTAAGACAATTCAAGAATTAACCTTTATAATAAATATAAGAAATCAGATAAAAACACTCGGATTTTTTCGAATTGAGTGACTTAAAATTTACCGAATTATGACGGTTTTTACGATACGTGAGGAGGAATACCTTGAATTATTTAGATATTAAAATAAGTGGTATGACATGAGCCAGCTGTGCCGCTACAATCGAACGAGAAATCATGGCCATTGACGGGGTAACTGAAGCCTCCATCAGCCTGGCAGGAGAATCGTTGCGAATTTTGGCGCAGGAGAGCATCGGTGATGCTGTAATTGAACAAGCCAGAGAAATTGTGAAACGCCATGAACCCCACGTTGGGTTTAAACCCCTAATTCGAAAGAACGACATTCATTCGAAAGAAGAAGAGTCCCCTGAACACGGCCACTCCCATGGGGAGGACCAAACAGAGACCGGACCCTTTGGCATTGATTATCTAAAATGGAACTTAGGCCGGATCATCAGTTCGCTGTTCTTATTTGGTGTGTCATTTATAGTCGGGGATCCGGTGTCATTGATCGTCCTCATTTTAGCCTATATTATCGCCGGTCACGAGATCGTCTGGACAGCTCTGCGCAATTTGACCAGGGGCCTGGTATTTGATGAAAACTTCCTGATGACGCTGGCCACCGTCGGAGCTTTTGCCATTGGTGAATATTCGGAAGCGGTGGGTGTCATGTTATTTTACATGATCGGTGAATACTTTCAAGACCTGGCCGTCTATCGCTCACGGCGCAGCATCAAGGACCTATTGGACATTCGCCCTGAATACGCCGTGGTCGAACGATCGGGCAAACACGAAAAAGTTCACCCCGAGGATGTTCAAGTTGGTGAGACCATTTTGATCCGACAAGGGGAACGAGTCCCATTGGATGGGGTGGTACTATCCGGCTATTCTCAGCTGGACACCAAAGCATTGACCGGGGAATCCATTCCTCGAGAAATCGAAGGGGGCAATGATATCTTATCCGGTTCCATCAATTTAACATCGGCTCTCACCGTCAAGGTCACAAAGCCCTACGGGGAATCCACTGTTTCAAAAATTATGGAGCTGGTGGAGAATTCATCCCACAATAAAGGAAAAACCGAGAAGTACATCACGAAATTTGCCCGGATCTATACACCGGCGGTTGTCGCATTGGCCTTGATCGTAGCTTTTATTGTGCCCCAAGTCTTAGGTCAACCCTTTGCACCCTGGATCAGAAAGGCCCTAGTCTTTTTGGTCATTAGCTGCCCGTGTGCCTTGGTCATTTCGATTCCGTTGGGCTTTTTTGGAGGGATCGGCCTTGCATCGCGCAATGGCATCCTAATCAAGGGCTCAAACTTCCTCGAAGAATTAAAAAATATTAAAACCGTTGTACTGGATAAAACCGGTACAGTAACGAAAGGATCTTTCCGAGTTACCCAAGTGGTCCCGGCCAAGGGACTAACCAAAGATCGGGTGCTTCATCTGGCTGCTTTGGCCGAAGTGGATTCACCCCATCCCATTGCTAAATCAATTTTGGCGGAACTACCCCAGCCGCTGGATCGCTCTCACCTTGAAACCTCCGAAGAACTTAGAGGTCAGGGGATCAAAGCAACCCTAAAGGACAAAACGGTGATTTTTGCCGGAAACGACAAATTGATGAAGTCCTTGGGGCTGGAAGTTGAACACCCGATTGGGACCATTATCTTTGTCGCCGTCCAAGAGGCCGATACACTCCAATACATCGGCAGGATCCTCATTGAAGATGAGATCAAACCTGATTCGGCGTTAGCCATTGCCGACATGAAGAAAATGGGGGTCAAAAACATCATTATGCTCTCCGGTGATAATTTAGCCATCGTCAAAAAAGTTGCAGAGGGCACCGGGATCACAGACTATCGGGCCAGTTTACTTCCCCAGGATAAAGTTGAGGCCATCTATGACCTTAATTCAGATCAAACCCGTGGAGAATTCACCGCCTTTGCCGGAGATGGGTTAAATGATACTCCGGTCTTAAAACTGGCAGACATTGGGATCTCCATGGGAGCCATCGGCTCCAGTGCGGCCATCGAGGCATCGGATGTGGTCTTGATGGATGATTCACTGACTAAGATCCCCATTGCCATGAATATTTCAAGATTGACCAATCGAATTGTCCTGCAAAACATCGTTTTTGCCATGGGATTTAAAGTTGCGGTAATGATCCAGTCCATCTTCTTTAAGGAGAATATCTGGCTGGCTATATTTGCTGATGTTGGCGTGGCGCTCTTAGCTGTTTTAAATGCCTCCCGACTGTCCCGGATGGATCCCACGGTTTCCACCGAGGGAATAAACCTTGAGTCTATACCCGGAGAGATCGATCCGGCAGTGGTCTAATCGGCCATTTGAGTAAAGTGCCATCTTCATTTTTGTTGGACCCATCCGATCCCTGGATCGACCACTCTATTTGATCCGCGGTCAGTGGAGTAATGGACTCCAAAAGGAGGAACAAAGGATGACTGATTTAGAAGAGCAGACCAAACAAAACCATCAAACCGATCAAGATCATCAAATAGATCAAATCAATCAAATCAATCAAATCAATCAAATCAATCAAAACCACAGTATTCAAGAAGGGGTTGGCAATAAATTAGACACCACCGAGGACCCGGTAAACGGACGTTACATAGGCGTTGGCTTAGCGCTTGGGGTTGCCATTGGAGCAGCCTTAAATAACTTAGCCATCGGAATTTCCCTGGGGATCTCGGTTGGAGCTGCCATGGGAAGAGTATTAGGGAAAGACAAGTACAAGGAACACCAGGATAAATAAAGTGTCTATAAACAAAGTGTCTATAAACAAAGCGTCTGATAAACAAAGAGTCCGATAAACAAAGAGTCCGACAAAAAAAGAAAGGCAGCGGTCATAGGACGGCAGCCTTTCTTTTTTTACGGTTTTTAATGAAAGAAGCAAACTGGTTGTCTTTCTAAAACATCTTGATCCCTCACAGATTTCAACCAGCACTTATTGTAACGGTTCAATCACTTTTCCTTGGGAAAAACCTACCTGTTTTGGAATTGACCCATTTTTATCTCTCATAAATTTAAAGCCCATTCAATAAACCTCATTGATTTGCTTGGGAAGCTCTTTAAAAATGAACTTGTCTAGGTGGATTGCAGCTCACCAAATGGACTGTTAAACGGGAGACTTCAATTGGGGTTAGTTAAGGCAGGGGTTTAAAGTGTTGAAGGTAGAGCATGTGTTGCATGATCAATACCCCACGCCACTCGCGTTGACTGTCCGGGGGCAGGGGGTCATTGCCCCAGGTCCAGTTGAGGTCCCAGTACCCGGATTCATTGATGGATTGCTCAAGGTAAGTACAATATTGATCGGCGATGGATGATATTCCTGGATAGTATGGGCTGTCGGGTGAATTTAAAATAAATTCAGGGGTGATAATATAATCGGTGTTGTTATATTGTGAAAGGTCGCGGACGATCAGTTTATCGATGAGCTGAATTACTCTGCTGAAGAAATTATCCGGCAACAGATCACTTCGAACCTTTAACAGCATAGTGCCGGCTTCGCAGATATTGGATAACTCATGTCCTTCTGGAGTGAAATCCGGGCTCATAATGGCTGTCATCGCTTCCTTTATGATTTGTTCGGCCAGAGAATAAAGGTCAGAAGGTCGCTGGGCACAAGTAAGGATAAAGGCAGAGAGCTCGATGGTTGGGTTCCAGCCCCAAACTTCAGTGCCCGGGACATAATGATACCAGGGAGCATGGGGAGCCTCATTAGTAACTTCCACCGTGGCAGGCCAGCGCCGGTCTTCTCTTAGGGAAGCGGCCAGGTAAGACAGGATCTTTTGGATCATTCGATCTGACATGTCCGGCAAGTGACACTCCCGAAGGATCCTGGTAGCAGCCCAAGTGCTCATGGGGTTGGATTCTGCTGTCCTGATGTCCGGTTCCAGACCATGGCCAAAGCCCCCATCAGCGTTTTGATAACAGGCCAAGGCTTTTAACACATCTTGAACGGATCCGTCTTCAAACTGGTAGTTCCAGCGGGCTACGTCCAAGGCCCGTGAGTTTCTAAAATGATAGGTTCTTAAATTTCTTAGTTTTTGCGAGCTCATTGTGGCACCTCTCTGTTTGTGATAGTTCAATTATAGACGATTCTTGTTAAGGAAATGGAAACAAAAAAAGGCTTAACCCGCCGATAAATCCTGATATACTAAACTTACGAGGCAGGTGAAGATATTGGCTATTTTTAACAAAAATAAAAAGAAAAATCCGGTGGGTGGTATTACCATGGGGGTCGATCTAATCTCGGAAATATTAGATCGGACCAATCTGGAAATGGCAGAGATGACCCCGATCAATATTATGTTAATTGGAAAGACCGGTGTTGGAAAATCCACCTTGATCAATCATATCTTTCGGGAAAATTTGGCAAAGACCGGGATCGGTGCGCCGGTAACTGAGCATCTGGTCAAAATCTCAAAAGAGGGTGTTCCCGTAAATCTGTATGATACCAAAGGGTTGGAATTGTCCCTGGAATCCCAACGAACCGTCCAAATGGAAGTGATGAATACCATAACAGACTTGAAGTCAGCCGGGGATCCCGATCAAGCGATACACTGTGTCTGGTTTTGCATCAATGCCAGTTCCCATCGATTGGAAGAAATTGAAAAAATCTGGATCGCGGCATTATCAGGGTTTGTTCCGGTGATCGTTGTTCTCACCCAGGCCATGGATATGGCATCATCGGCCGAACTTGAAGTTTATATTCGCAAGGCCTGTCCGGAAATCGTCGATTGTATTTCCGTGGTGGCCAGTGACTTTGAATTGGGGCCTTATACCTTGAGAAGCTACGGGTTAAAGGACTTAATGGAAAGAACGTTTCAAGCCATCCCTGAGGAAGCCCGCCGGGCTTTTATCAACGCCCAGCGAGTCGATATTGAAAAGAAAGCGGACATGGCCAGAGTCTGGGCGAAACGATTTGTATATGAAACCTTTGCGGTGGGCTTTATTCCGGTACCGTTTGCCGATGCCCCGATCATTGCAACTTCTCAGGTGACCATGATCGCTAAAATAACTTCGATTTTTGGGATCTCCTATGATCGAGCCATGCTAACTTCACTAGTCGGCGCAATGGCCGGTATTGGCGGTGCAGTGGTGACCGGTCGAACATTGACGGTCAATTTGCTCAAATTGATCCCCGGAGCTGGACTCCTCGCGACGGGATTGATCTCAGGATCCACTGCGGCAAGCATAACCCATGCCATGGCCAGAATCTATATCAACGCCCTGACTGTAGTCTGCCGCCGCGAATATACCGGAAATAAAGTGCTCCCGTCGGAGCTTCATCGCTTTGTTGAAGCAGAGATGAAAAAATACTTAGATGCTAAAAAGACACCGAAATAACGGTGTCTTTTTGGATCGGAACGATCAAGTTGATTTAAGGGAGACGGCTCGTTGAACTTTCGATAGTAGATCGGAGGGCTCGCTTACAGAAGTTCAATTCCCCGAGCGGATAACTCGGCAACCATGCTATCGGGCCACAGGCTGCACTGCACTTCACCAATGTGGTATTTGCGCAGGAGGAATTGGCAGATCCGAGATTGGCCGATCCCGCCACCATAGGTCAATGGCAATTCACCTGCCAAGAGGGATTTATGAAAGGGCAGTTCGCTACGGCCTGTCATACCGCGGGCCGCCAGTTGTTTTGCCAGGGTTTCTTCATTGACGCGTATTCCCATGGAGGAGAGCTCCAGGGCATCGTCTAAAATGCTGTTGTAGAAAATCAAGTCCCCGTTTAGCGCCCAATCATCGTAATCGGGGGCTCTGCCGTCATGGGGCTCGCCGTTGGAGAGGGGTGCGCCGATGCCGATAACGAAAATGGCCTTTTTATCCCGCACAAATCTACGCTCCCGTTCCTTGGAGGTAAGATCGGGATAAAGATCCAGGAGTTCTTGACTGGTGATATAGGTGATCTCATCCGGCAAACTAGGCAAAAGGTAGGGGTAATCCCGATAAAGCTTCTGTTCTAAATCTAAAAACACGGAATAGATGATATCCACTTGAGCTTTTAAATAATCCAGTGAGCGCTCGTAGGGAGAAATGATTTTTTCAAAATCCCACTGATCCACATAGATAGAGTGGATCTCATCCAAGACTTCATCCCGGCGAATGGCATTCATGTTCGTATATAAGCCTTCACCAAAGGTAAAGTCATATTTTTTAAGGGCGACTCGTTTCCACTTGGCCAGGGAATGAACAATTTCAATATTACCGGCTTCTTCCAGGTTTAGAGCACTAAATGCCACCGGCCGTTCGGTGCCGTTGAGGTTATCATTTAATCCGGTTTTCTCAATGACGAACATCGGAGCAGAAACCCGGGTCAAATTCATGCGGTTGGCCAGTTCGCTCTCAAAGTACACTTTAATTTTTTTTATGGCTTTCTGGGTTTCCTTTACGGTCATTTTCGGTTCATATTTTTCCATTTTTGTTCTCCTTGCTGGTTAACAACCAAATATATTTGATGGGGCAATGGGTAATAAAAAAGTCTTTCGTCTCTGTTCACACATCTTGTGAACAGGGACGAAAGACTACTTCCGTGGTACCACCCTAATTAGCTTCAATAAGCTCGCTTTGCAGATACTGTCATATCCTGATCCAAGATAACGGGGATCCTTACCGTCAAAGGTTACTCTTATTTCACCTTCAAAGCTCCGGGCTGTTACGATTCCTTCGCGCAATGATCACCGGACTCTCACCATCACCGGTTCGCTTAAGATTTGCTTAGTTTGAAAGAATGCTTCCCTTCATTGCTGTTAATCGCATTATAGAAGTTTAGAATATTTATGTCAAGTTACTGAATACATATACAATGAAATTATTTTAAGGCCAATTTACGGGAGTTCGATACAATGCTTTGCCCTTGCCCCCAAGAATAAAAGGGGGTGGGCAATAAAGCTTAAATAGAGCAATTCAACTTGTCTGATTTATTTAAGACCAGCAAAATCTAAATCCTTTGATCTAATCCTTGCGGTCAGCGAGTACTTCATTGGTCTCAGGAGATTCTCGATTGGTCATGTCAACTTGTTCATAGGGGATGCCGTTGACTTCCAACAAGTGAATGGCAAAGTCGTCCATGCGATAGCCCACTTCATAGAAGATTTTGGTGAAGCCCGATTGAATAATGGCTTTGGTGCAATGCAGACAAGGAAAATGAGTCACATAGATGACGCAATCACGGATCGGAATGCCTTCTTTGGCACAGTAGGAGATGCAGTTGAGTTCTGCATGCTGGGTGGCAATACAGTGGCCGTCACGCATGGCATGACCCACTTCGGAGCAATGGGGGGTCTTTCGGCCAACGGATCCGTTATATCCCGTAGCCACGATCCGGTTTTCCCGGTTGACAATAATGGCGCCGACATTGGCCCGATCACAGGTAGATCGTGCGGCTGCAAGTCTTGCCAGATCCATGAAATAATGGGTCCAGTCCTGCCTCTTTTTTTGCGGTTGAGTACTTTTTTCAAATTCATAGCTGGATTGCATAATGTCACCCCTTTGTTAATTTGAAACTATTATAGCATTAAAGGGAATAGACGGGGAGAGGTCTTGATAAACCCAAGCTGTACTCAAGACCTGACTTTTACACTTACAAAATGAGAAACCCTTGCAAAGCTATTGTTTGCAAGGGTTTCCTATCTTTATATTCCTGATATTTTTGTTGTGCTATAGCGTTAGCTTAATCCCTTTTAAGAACTTCCTGAATGTTTCTTGTTTTACTTCCACTTCGTAGAAATCTGTTCCAAAGGTCTTTTGGATTTTCTGATAATCTTCGGCTATTTCATCTTCATCCGAGAATGACAGAGTTTCCACCATCTTCCCATTTTTATCTTTCCGTTTTACAAATGCCAGACTCCCTCCGACATCATCTAGTTCTACAATCCCGCCTCGCTTTACTTTACAGTTAGCAGCATTTAATGACCGAATGATTCGTTCTGCCGACAGTACATCTTTTCCCATTGCATGCTGGATTACCCGGATGATCAGCAGAGCGACAAAACAGATCAGGAAATGAGCTTTGATATGCTCCTGAGTACTTACATGGACAGGTCTTGCTTCCAGGTCTGATTTCAATATCCGGAATGACTCTTCAATCCGCCATAGTCCACTGTATACCTCTCGAATTTTAGAAACATCATAATCCATCTCACTAGTGATCAGACAGAAGTAACCATCGAATAGTGCGTCATTCTCTGCCTTTTCAAGATTCACCGATCTACGTGTTTTTTTGCTTGCGTCTTCTAATTCTCCGGTCTTTAAATCGACGATTTCTTCTAATACATATTCCTGAGAACCTTTCTTTATTCCGTACGCATTGTTCACGCAGCTTTTCGCTGCCTTGATCAGCTTCTCGTTACGTTTGGCAGCCGACATAACGGCTTCGGCCTTATTCCAGTAGATCAGAACGTTCCGTTTACGGGTCTCATTTTTACCAGTACGATCTTTTCCGATATAGATTTCTTCAAAGAGTTTATACTTATATGTTTTATCCTTATTCCAGGAATATCCTTCCTCTTCGAACAAATCTTCGTGGTAACGCTTGCCTTTGGGCCCCCGAAGAATCTGTGATACCACGTAACCATCACCATTTTGACAGATGTAGTCAATGTTGCTGGAAGAGTTCAATCCTTTATCCGCCACAACGATCAACCGGTCCAACTTGTAATCTTTTTTCACTTCCACCATCACCGGTTGCAGAGTCATTGTATCGCTAGTATTGCCAGGGAACAGAGACATACTAACGGGCAGTCCGTTTTTATCAATGAATAACCCCATCTGAACAATGGGGTCTACCCGGTGCTCTTTGGAGACGCCGCGTCTTCGCAGCTGACCCTCGGGGTCTGGTAAATCCACTTCAAAAAAGTAGTTTGTCACATCATAAAAAGCATATTTCAAATCTCTGCCAATTAACTTCTTGATTTGTTGATCCAACCCGTGCTGAAGGAGGTTCCCCATGCTCTCAAAATGATCCAGAGAACGATACACAAAAGGGAGTTCAAACTGAGGATCCCATCCGTAGAGAGCCTCCTGGCGCTGAAGGCTGGCTCGTTTGGAGTCAGGCATTAAAATGCGGGATATGACAAGAAACTTAAAAATTTTTTCCAGTGGATATTTTCCTCGAAAACCACTTTCGTTGACGTATTCAGCGAAAAGCGCTGGGATTCCAAGTGTTTCATAC
Organism: Clostridiaceae bacterium; assembly: GCA_049294805.1. GTDB lineage: Bacteria > Bacillota > Clostridia > Clostridiales > Clostridiaceae > JG1575. The sequence goes on along the minus strand of JBAQDU010000082.1, from coordinate 8,091 downwards.
ACTGACTCCAGAAATTTATAGCCGTAATTCATTCGGCGGTTTGTACCGCTATACATCTTATTTGAGCTGATTTGCTCCCGATTTTCAGGGTTGGAATCAAAGATTGCTACTTCTTTCATGAAGCGCACCGGATCTTCCTGATCTTCCAAATACCCAAAACTTTTGAGGGTGCGTTGTTTTGGAGGTTTATTTGGTTCCGGACGATACCCTTCAGTAACACGGATATAGGTCTTAACGGACCCATCCTTCATTATTTTCTTATCTTTACGAATCATAATATCAACTCCTATTTATATTATATAGCATAACACAGCATAACTCAATAGAAAAGTTAAAAAGCATATAGAAAAATCCGGAGAAAGCTTAAGCAAAGCCATCTCCGGATTTTAAAACCATTAGTTATATTCATTTATTTCTTAGCTAAGTGTAAAAGTCAGGTTATAGCATTAAAGGGAATAGACGGGGAGAGGTCTTGATAAACCCAAGCTGTACTCAAGATGTCACCAAAATGTTCCGCGATGAACCAATATGTAACTATAGTTTGAAATAAACTGCCATTGTCGATTTTAAATCGCTTAGTTTGATAGAATGAATATAATGATTTATAAAGACTGGAAGTCAAAGACAAGGGTGATCAAAATGACCCAATCCCTTGATAGCAACCTTGGCTAAATAAGCTGAGAAGGAAGGTGTATTCATGTCCAAAAAAAAGAAAGAGAAAGAACGAAAAATGAAAAAAAATTCCGAGACTGATCATTCCGGAAAATCTGGATCCCAGCAGCTGATCAAGACTTCCCCTCAAGGAGCGGATCCTAAAAATAGAAGGGACTCAAGATCCAATGTGGAGCAACATGTTCCTGAGCAAATCGATGCTCGTGAATTAAAGAGTGATACCCAGTTGTCTCAAGATCAGCGATTCCAAACGGAACTTTTGTTGGAAAGAGCTCAAGAAGAACATGACAAGAAGGGTGAGAAAGATCAAAGTAAGTTTGATCAAAGTAATTTTGATGAAAGTAAGTTTAATCAAACTGAGTCTGATCTAGATCAGGATCTATTCAAAATGACCACAAAAGAGAAAATTGAATCGGAGTTTCCGGCAGAAATTGATGATATTTTGGAAGTCAATGACGGGGACCAGTTGGTCGAGCACCTGGCCTATCTCCAACGAAAACTCATGGAAAAGAACATTCCAGTCATGATCATTTTAGAGGGAGCCTATGCCTCTGGAAAAGGGCGAATCACCAATGAACTTTTGTTGGGCTTAGATGCCAGATATACTGATTTTATCGGAACCCGGCCCCCAACAGAAGATGACTTAATGAAACCGTTCTTAACTCAATATTTGGAGAGCATCCCTCGGTATAAAATTTTTAACATTTATTATCGCAGTTGGTATTCCATGTATAACTACTATAAGAACAAGGGAGTTGCCAAAGACAACTATAAGAATCCGGAAATCTTAATAAACGAGATCAAAGCCTTTGAGAAATCACTGGCGGATGATGGCTACGTCATCATTAAATTTAAGATCCGAATCGATCCGCAAAAACAACAAGAACATATCAAAAAAATGCTGGAATCACCTTTGACCATCTGGAAAGCTCAGGAGTATGACAAGGACAACAATGAAACCTATGTCAGGGAAATGGAAAAAGTGATGAAAGTGACCGATGAACCCTGGGCTCCTTGGTATATCGTGGACTATAAAAAGAAATCCGAGACAACAGCTGAGGTCATTAAAAAGGTCATTGAAATCCTCGACCGCCGTCTAAAAAAGGAAGAGTCCAAGCCTGCCATAGATCCTCGCGACCGAGATGGGGACTTCACTGGTAAAACCAGCGGACCATTGGACCAGGTGGACTTGAACAAAGACATCAGTGATGAACAATATTCTACGGAACTAAAGCGCCTGCAGGAGCAGATGCGGGAAGTTCAACACGGTTTATACATCGAGCGGATTCCGTTGATCCTGGTGTTTGAGGGGTGGGATGCCGCCGGTAAAGGAGGGGCGATCCACCGTATTTTAGCCAAACTCGACCCCACCAACTACATTGTAAATACAACGGCTGCCCCCAACGATCTGGAAAAAAATCACCATTACCTTTGGCGTTTTTCAAACCAATTGCCTCGTGCCGGCCACATTGCCATTTGGGATCGGAGCTGGTATGGGCGAGTTATGGTGGAACGGGTGGAAGGCTTTGCCACAGATGAAGAATGGTCAAGAGCTTATTCAGAAATCAACAACTTTGAAAAGATCATGACAAATTATGGTGCCATTGTCCTCAAATTCTATCTCCACATCGATCAGGCTACGCAGCTAGCACGCTTTGAAGCCAGAGCCCAAAACCCCGCCAAGAGTTGGAAAATCACCGAAGAAGATTGGCGCAACCGAGATAAATGGGACAAATATACCGAAGCGGTCAATGATTTGTTGGAGAAGACCAATGATGAATTAGCCCCTTGGTACATCATTGAAGGTAACTCCAAAAAGTATGCTCGAATCAAAATTCTTAAAACAATTATTGAAGCCTGTGATCTTCGATTGGATTCCATTGATTATTCCACCTCCTCAAAAAAAGGGGGAAAGAACAACGGCAAATAATCCGCACCGGCTTGATCCATACCATCGGCATTAGGGGTTCAAATAGTTCTGATTAACCTAGCATGGATATATCTGCATGGGCAAGCCATCAAGGATAAACCATCATGAATAAGCCAGCACAGATAAACCATTTGATTCAACAATATTAGAGAACAAAGTTTTTATGAACCAGTTTGATGAACCAGTTTGATGAACTAGGTTGATGAATTAGGTTGATGAACCTGGAAAATGAATATAAGCCAATGAATAAGCCAGGAACCTCTTCATTGAGATTCCTGGCTTACAATGCTTCGTTATTAAGTAGAAGGCGTGCATTCCTCATCTTCGAGACTTCAATAAAATCAGGGTATACGCCAAAGGTTCGGCGGAATTCGGATTGGTTGTAGCTGAATTTTTCCTTGGCAAACATGATTTCGTTCATAGAAGCCATGGGGATCACGAGCTTTGACTTTGTCAGGGTCATATTTTCAAGGATTCCATCACTGAGGGAGCTATAAACGATTGCTTGTGAGAGTTTTAAGATCAGTCCAAGTTTTCGAATTACCCGAATATCTCGTTGGTTCAGGAGCTGGTTGCCCAAAAATTCCTTAAGGATATCATCGGTGGAGCTCATGGTTGCGCTGGAGGCTGCTAAGAGAATCTGCTTTTGGGAGATCCCATGGATGGGGGCATTTAAAATACTGTAAAAGGTATTGCGGTCTCGTTGGAAAAAGTTGATGCTTTTACCGATGTCATGGAGATAGGTGGTTGTTTTCATTACTTTTTTCATATTGCGTAAGTCGGAATTGGAAGTAGCCAGTAGATCAAAAATCGGTTCAGCCACACTCCAGAGTTCTTCTCCGTCGTAATCGGAGGACATATGATTTTTAATGACGTTTCGCAGGGAGAATTCTAATACATCCGGTACGAATGTTTTTGCTCCAAACAAATATTCAAAGAGGAGTCCATCTCGAACACCTGCCCCAGAAACGAAGATCTTTTCGCTGTTTAGATAATCAGCTAAGGTCTCAATTAGGATCAAGGATCCTGTAAAGATATCGTCGCGGTCCCTAGCTAGACCTTTAGGGCGGGGTCCAGTGCCTATTTTGTAATTTAAATTCAGATTCACGACTTCATCGATATCGGACCGATCCATGGAGTAATTATGAGCAATGAACTGGCTTTGGCCTTTGCGCAAGCGATCAATTTTACCCATTGTCCGCACTGAACCACCGATGCCGATCAATGGCAGCTTTTTACCCCGACGCAGCCAAGGGATCCTCGAAAACTGATCTAAGATAAACGCTTTGACGTGTTCAATGGCCTCCGGACTTGGATCGGCCCCCAGATCAAACATTTCCATCAAGGAAATGGAGCCCAGTCTCGTACTAATGGATTCTTCCAGATATCGATTTTTGATCAAGATCAATTCAGTGGAGGAACCGCCAATATCAAAGGCCAGGGCGCTTTTAACATCCAACGTATTAACGCAGCCTAAATAATCATAATAAGCCTCTTCTAAACCCGATAAGACGCGGATCTCACTTCCCAAAGCAACACGGGCTTTGGACAGAAATTGACTTTGATTTTTTGCGCGCCGAATGGCTTCAGTGGCTACACAGATGACTTCAGCTACCCCTTTTTTCCGCATAAAGTTAGAAAAGTGGGTCAGGACCTTCAATGCATAGTTGATTCGTTCTTCATTCAGGTAACCATCCGGTGTCATATCCTGACCAAGCCGGGCTGAATGTTTGATCTGGTCAGTGATCAGGTAAGCCTGGTCGTGTACATCCATCACGACTAACCGGATGGAGTTCGAGCCGATGTCGATTATTCCTAGTTTCATTTCCTGTCCACATCCCCAATAAAAAATATTATTCTTTTCTATTATAGGAGCTATTGAGCCCTGAAAAGCCACATTCTGAAGTTATTTATGACCAATTCACCTAAAGTTAACATATTAAAGAAGCCATAATGATAAAATAAAACTAAGTATACAACATTCGATCATAACCGGAGCATATAACCGGTAAGTAAAGGAGAGACAATGGAAGAGCATAGTAAAACCGACAATAATTACATCAACCGAGAATTGTCTTTTCTAGAGTTCAATCAACGGGTATTGGATGAAGCCAGAGATTTGAATAATCCTTTTTTTGAACGACTGAAATTCGCGTCCATCGTGACATCAAACCTGGATGAATTCTATATGATCCGCTATGGCTCATTGTCGGATCAAATCGCCGCCGGCTTGACCAAGACCGATCCTTCCGGAATGACCCCGCAGGAGCAGACCAGAGCCATTGACCTGCAGGCCAGGGTACTCCAAGAAAAGTTGTATGATACGTTCAACAAACAATTGATGCCCGCAGCAGAACTGATCAATCTTAAGTTTTTGGGGCGAGGGGATTATTCCAAAGATCAACGGGAATACCTTAATCAACTCTACGAAGATAGCATTTTCCCAGTGTTGACTCCCATGGTCATTGATTCCTCCAGACCCTTTCCCTTAATTATGAATAACTCCTTGAATATCGCTTTGGATCTCATCGATCCAGACGGCCGCACTTTTTTGGGGACAGTCCAGGTACCGTCGGTGCTGGAGCGGTTTTACACCATTCCCTCCCATAAGGGGAAAACGGTGACCCTCTTAGAGGACATCATCAAGCTGCAGCTGGGGAATCTATTTGACTCCTACACCATCAAGGAAATGGCTTCCTACCGAATCACGCGCAATGCGGATCTGGAATATGATGAAGATGATGCACAGGACTTGTTAATGGTGATCAAAGAGACCCTGAAACAAAGAAAATGGGGAAAAGTTCTAAAACTTGAGATTGAACAATCAGCCAGCGATGAATTGGTTGCCATGTTGATCGATCGGTTTGAAATTGATGATTCCAATATTTTCCGATTAGAGGGACCCTTGGATCTAACGTTCCTCTCTAAAATTGCCGGGCTGCCCGGCTATGAATCCCTGAAGTTTGGGAATATCAATGCGACCCCAGTGGCAGAGGCTACTCAGTTTAATGATATCTTCCAAACCATTTCAAAGCAGGACATCCTCATCCATCACCCCTATGAGAGCTTCGATACCGTAATCAAACTGGCAAAAACCGCAGCCAGAGATCCCAATGTGTTGGCAATTAAGATGACTTTATACCGAGTTTCCGGCAATTCACCCATTGTTGAAGCGTTGGCTGAAGCAGCCGAACGGGGAAAACAGGTGACGGTCCTGGTTGAATTAAAAGCCCGCTTTGATGAGGAACGTAACATTACTTGGGCACTGCGTCTTGAAAAAGCCGGCTGTCATGTTATTTATGGAATCGTCGGTCTAAAGACCCATTGCAAAGCACTTTTGATCATTCGGCGGGAAAACAATAAGATCAAACGATATGTCCATGTGGGTACCGGTAACTATAACGATGTGACCGCTCGCCTTTATACCGACATTGGGCTATTGACCATAGACGAGGACATTGGTGAAGACATATCAAATATGTTTAACCGACTATCGGGTCAGACCCACATCAAAAAGCTCAAAAAAGTTTCGTTAGCCCCCGATTTTATGAGAGAAAAATTCAATGAACTCATCCAAAATGAAGCAAGAAATGCCCGGCAAGGAAAAAAAGCCCATATTATTGCCAAGATGAATTCACTGGTCGACAAAGAAATCATTGATGAATTGTACCGTGCCTCCATGGATGGCGTTCGGATCCACTTAATCGTCAGAGGCATCTGCTGTTTAAGACCCGGTGTGAAAGGTTTATCTGCCAACATTACGGTGCAAAGCATCGTGGGACGCTTTTTGGAACATTCTCGGATCTTCTATTTCTATGACAATGGCAATCACAATTATTTTATTTCCAGTGCAGACTGGATGGAACGCAATCTAAACAAACGGATCGAATTGCTGATTCCCGTAGAAGATAAGAAATGCAAAGAAAAACTGAATGTGTTACTTGCCACCACCATGGCAGATACCGCAAAAACCCGGATCTTATTACAGGACGGTAAGTATATCCGGCTGGAAGTAAAAGGGGAACCCTTTAACTGCCAGGAAGCATTCATAGAACTGACTCAAAAACATTTTATAAAATACAGAAAAAAAGTGAATAAGGAGACTGAAGATCATGAAAGTTAATCTTTGCAAAAACACAAAAAATGTGGACAAGGTCGAAAAGTACTTAGACAAGAATCTTAAGAAAGTAGACATTGAAGTGAAAGGCTGCATTGGAATGTGCAAAGACTGCAAGAAAAATGTGGTAGCCAAAGTGGATGGAAAAGAAATTGTTGCAGACAGTGCCTATGGATTACTCAAAGAGATCAGGAAAGTCTTGAAGAAAGAGGAGAAACTGAACTTACGCAAGGAGGAAGAAATGGCAAAATCAAAGAAGAAATTAAAAGAAGAATTATTGGACAAAGCAAAAGGCAAGGACAAAGCGAAGGCTAAAGAAAAAGCCAAAGACAAAGAAAAAGCCAAGGGCAAAGAAAAAAGCAAGGACAAAGCAAAGGCTAAAGATAAAGAAAAAGGCAAAGATAAAGATAAAAAAAAAGCTGAACTGATCGCTGAAATGATGGAACTCATCGACATAATCACAGAGGACATCGACATCGACACAGAGGATATGGATCTGGACAAAGAGGACATTGATTCAGGCAATGAGGACATCAAGGCTAAAATAGTTGGTGATGAAATAGTTTTGACGGTTCCAACAGCTCAATTCTCGATGGATAAAATGAAAATCTCCGTAAACTTTGGTTCGTTTGATGATCAGAATTCTACCTATGAAGTAATTCGGGTTACGCCAACCGATGAAGCCAAAGCAGCTCACCAGGAAGCAAAGCAAATAACTGAAAAAGCTTCTGTACTGACATTTAAAACCCCTGAATTATTAGGTGAATCTAAAATTCCCAAAGATGATAAGACCGACTTGTAGAGCCTGATAATCAAGTTATACCTTTTTTAATTTGTTAGTGAGTTAACAACAGTCCCAATACTCTAAAGGATTGAGCTACTCGTTCGAAGCATCCTTATTATTAGCGCCAAACGAAATAGTAAAAATAGTTTACTCTAAAAGCAAGACGTCCTGGGCCAAACAGCCATGGGGCGTCTTGCTTTTTTAGGCGTGCCAAGCAAACCGTTAAATGCTAACTGGTGATAGTTCAGTCTGACTAGGTACCAAGACGCTCCAATAGCGCCTTGCCCGAGTATTCCAACTCCGTCGGAGCCGTGCTGATCGTTGAAATTAGTGCTGCTTTTTATTCCATTTCATTAGACCTCTTACATTGCCTGACTGGGCAGAATCAAAGTAGATAATTATGATTACAATATACACGATTTAAAATAGCTATATCAAAACAAGGGGTGAATATTGGGGAATTGTAAAGAGTAAAATAAAGTATACCAATTTCCGCCACTAGAAAGGGACCGATCCTCGCCAGAAAGTATACCACTTTGTGCCACAAAGTATGCCGCTTTTGTCTGTTGTATGTTACCCTCTCAGATA
>JBAQDU010000081.1:0-3765 GCA_049294805.1 Clostridiaceae bacterium | reverse complement strand
GCGTTGAGTAGAATTCAGCATGCAAGATCATTCTGGTTGCGTCGTCCAGAAAAGCTACCATATAGACTTGCTGAGGTTTATCACTTGGTCCAATTGGAAGGTAGCACCCGTATTTTATGTCCGAATTATTCCGATGTCAGAATAATTCGGATTATCCCGATATTTTATTTATCCCGATGTTGCGCGGAAAGACAAGTGTTTATTGCTTGTACGTTGTAGGAACATCGGGATAACAAATTGATTGTATTCACTCATCTTAAAAATTATTCTGATTTTAGGCGAAAGCCAATAAAATTAGAAGGTGGCTAACAAATGAATGAGATTTCAATAATTAAAGAAGGCCATGAAGCTATCCTCACCTACTTAAAACTAAATTGCCGTTCGGAAGTTATTTTGGACCGTTATTTATCCTATGGTGTCTTTTTTGAAGAGTATTTAAAAAGAAAAGAAATCTACACTTACACTTCACCTGCAGTAACTTCATTTCAAAATTGGATTACCGTTGAGGCGAATGCTGAAAGAATAACCAGAAAAAAATTTATTGGACTAATGAGATATTCGACCATGATCAGTGATTTTTACAATTCAAGATCATTCCAAACAAAATACTCCTATGGTAACAGATACAAATACCCCCTTAACATTTATTTTGAGGGCATAACAGAGGAGTATGTTCAGTGGTTAAATGTTGGTGCCAATTCAAAGGCTGGATTTAAGTCTTCGGCTCGTGAATTTCTATTCTTTTTACAAGAAAGGAATATCCATAATTTAGCTGAACTAAACACTCAGATTATTATAGACTATCTTGTTGCTATTAGGGAAAATCATAAGTGCAGCATGAATAATGTGATGGTTTGTCTTCGAAAACTGTTGGACTTTTTGGAAGAAAAATCATACACAACATGCAATCGTAATCAAATTCTGCGATACAAAACTGCTCGCTCAAGAATCAAGGTTTATCCGGCATTTTCAAGTGAGGACATAATAAAGCTACTAAAATCACCAGACCGATCAACTGTAATGGGAAAGCGCGATTATGCCATTCTTTTCCTAGCATCCGTAACAGGGCTACGGGCCATTGACATCGCCAATTTGAAACTTGATAACTTGTCTCGGAATGATATGACAATCTGCTTCTCACAACATAAAACAGGAAGAGAAAATATTATTCCTTTAGATGCGGCAACGATGGAAGTGATTGATGATTATCTTGCTGTGCGTCCCGAAACAAATAGTAGCTATATATTTCTAACCTGCACAAAACCAGCAAAAAAATTAAATGATTTATCAAGCGTTCGAAATATCCTGGTGAAATACACGAAAATCGCAAACATAAGTAAGCGGCGATGGGACGGCAAGGGATTTCAAGCGTTTCGTCGTGGCATGGGTTTGTGGTTGTTAGAGGATTCTTGCGACACACATTTGATTTCGCAAATTCTTGGACACAAGAATGAAATGATGCTAAAGCATTATCTCCCTATGTCAGCTGAAGCTCTCCGGGTTTGCGCCCTCGATTTATGCCTCATTCCGGTCAAATCAGAGGTGTACAAATGAAATATCTTTATAAAAGTCTTTTTGCAAATGATATAAGAGCATATTTATCCCTAAAGGAAGCGATGGGATATTCACAATCCTCCTACAATAAATTCCTCCGCCTTTTTGACACCTTTTGTGTTGAAAATTATCCTTTAGAAACGCGTTTAACAAAAGAAATAATTGACCAATGGGGATGTATTCGAACTGGGATCGAACATGAAAATGGACTCCATCGCAGAATGATAGCTTTGAAAGGTTTTGCAGAATACCTCCAACTTATCGGGAAAAATCCAGACACTATTCAAGATGGTATGATTGGGAAAAACAAACCTTTTTACCCCTACATATATAGTGACTTGGAAATTCAAACCTTTTTCTTTACCGCAGATACAATTACTAATAAGACATCTTGTGAAAAAACAAGGGAATTAGTTATACCTGTTGTTTTTAGGATTCTCTATTGTTGTGGACTTCGGCCACAAGAAGTCCTGAAAATTCAATGTGATCAGATTGACCTTACTACCGGTACTATTTTTATCCACAATTCCAAAGCACATAAAGACAGAATTGTTCCCATGTCGGAAGAATTAACCAGGTTATGCTGTATGTATGAAAAGTTAATCAGCAGAAAAATCCCCGCTAGAAAATACTTCTTCCAACATGAGTCAGGCAAGGCTTATTCGATTAACTGGTTACAATTACAATTCAGGCGTTGTTGGAAAGTTGCAGGAATAGCATTCCCAACAAATCATCACCCTAGAGTCTATGACTGGAGGCACAATTTTGCTACAAGAAAAATCATGGATTGGTTGGAAGAGGGTAAGGACATAAATAATTTGCTTCCATATCTCAGCGCCTATTTGGGACACACAGAGTTGAAAAATACACTATATTACGTTCACCTTATGCCCGAGCGTTTAATACTTACTGGCCATATGGATTGGCTTGGTATCCCAGAGGTCCCTGATTATGAAGATTAAAGATTTGGATTTTTATAGATCTGTCAGAGATTATTTAACGGTCTACCTGCCCGAGCAAAGAGTATGCAGTTTTGCCACGGTAAAATCTTATCGTGAAGCAATATCACTGTTTTTAGAATTTATTACCAAATCGCAAGGCATAGGGATGGCGAAAATTGGATTTGAAACAATCACTCCGGAAGTAGTTAGTGACTTTTTAAAGTGGTTAGTAACTGATAAAAAAAGCACTGCTACAACGATAAATCATCGGCTCGCCGTCATACGGGCATTTTTGAAGTATGCAGGTACTAGAAACCCAGAGTACTGGGAATGCTATCTAAAAATCCAGCAAATTCCATTCAGAAAGGTTCAGAAAAAACTAACGGTAAATCACTTTGATGAAAATACACTTAGCGCGCTCCTCACTGAACCTGATATCAGGAAGAAAACAGGGCATCGAGACCTGTTCTTTATGATTTTAATGTACGATTCAGGCGCTCGTGATGGTGAGATGCTAAGTTTACATCCTTGTGATGTGATTCCGGATTTAAAAGCCCCCTACGTAATACTTAGGGGAAAAGGAAATAAGATTAGAACAGTACCCCTCATGAAGAAGACAATTGATCATTTTGGAGGATATCTAAAGCGGTATCAACTAGATCCACGTGATGAAGGACCATTATTTTTCACGATAATTCATGGCAAGCGATGTGTCATGTCCGATGATAATGTGGCAAGATTTATTAGAAAATACGCACTGGCTGCTAGGTTGAAAAACTCTTTAATCCCCGAAAATATCACGCCACATATGTTCAGACACAGCAGAGCGATTCATTTATACCGCAATGGAGTTCCTCTTCCTCTTATTTCCCAATGGCTCGGACATTCGAATTTGGAAACTACTCTTGTTTATGCTTATGCTGATACAGAAATGAAACGTAAAGCTATCGAAAGTGCAACTAAAAAAAATCATCCTCTCTATCAAGGAGAAGTGCTGTATAAAGAGGGTGAAGACGAAAAAATTAGAGAATTCTACGGACTATGAGACATTGTTCCTCTTTGTTATCCCGATGTTCCTGCAACGTACAAGCAATAAACACTTGTCTTTCCGCGCAACATCGGGATAAATAAAATATCGGGATAATCCGAATGCCATAATTTATTGCGACTCCTCATTTGGAATCGGCGTGTCGCTATGCCGCCACCGGCATAGATGGCCATGTGCTTTCCACTGTAGCCTTTCTCTTGCAATTTTTCCTGTAGGGTGCTG
>JBAQDU010000080.1:0-7531 GCA_049294805.1 Clostridiaceae bacterium | reverse complement strand
CTGAAAAAGCGTATTTGAGAGGTATGAGCATTGATGCTGTGGTTAGAAAGCTTCTTCGTCTTCTTCAAGTATAGGATATAGGACCTGATATTGTCGTAGGATGCGTCCTTGGGCTGGATGCCCATGGAGTCAAGCCACTCGAGATAGGATTTGAGGAAGGATTGATAACTCTTTTTGGTATTTATTGAGAGGTCTCTGAGTTCGAGATAATATTCCATTTGAGAGAGATAGGATTTTAAAATGAATTGATCCATCGAGGTACTCCTTTCAAAAAGCGCAGTGAAGCCTTGGGCATCAGCGCCTTGGGTGGAGACCTGGATAGAAAGAGTAAAAAAGTTAAGTTGTTGTGGTGGCTAAAATATGGTAACATAGGCGTGCAAATAGTAGTTGCTCTCCCTTGGTTATTTGTAGTTTGTGGTGAATAAACAATAACCCATAAATGGCGGTGTAGCTACTATTTGTTTTTTGCACGAACAAGCCTCTGTTAATACAAGAGGCATAAGTATAAAATTGTAACAAAGAACTATCGCGTAGCGATTTTGTTCAATACTAAAAAAACAACTATTATCAATATAAATTGCTTTTTTAGGTTTTAATTGTAGAATGTATATATGTATGTGAAAATTGGTTGTTTCCTTGACTATATTTTTCATCCATTAAATTATGGGTTGCATTATAAAACAATATTTTTCATTTTAAGAGGTTGGAATAGTTCCTGAGCTCTTAAAATTTGAGGAGATAAGACAATGGATGACGAAAGGATCGGAAAAATATTTGAATATAACCTTGAAGATCTACTGAAAGAAGGGTTGGATGAAAAACCGACTCAATCAAGGCAAACTCGTCTGATTCAGCGCGGTCCCTATGTGTTGGCATATTTATGGACGACAATTTTTTTCCTGGAGATGGTATTGCGCTTGAATACCGGTTCTCCGTTTTTTAATGAAGGCCTTTGGTATACGTTCTTGTTTTCGGGGATGGCTGCATTTCTAGTCTGCTTCTTATCAAGTTTCTTTAAGGAAAGAGGCCAAACTATTGTAATTGCGCTCTTTGTGTTCGTAACCACTTTTTTATTTGCATCGCAACTTATTTATTATCAAATTTTCAAAATGTTTTATACGGTGTTTTCAGCTCAAAACGGAGCTCAAGTTTTACAATTTATGAAAGAGATCCTTGTTGCAGTGGGAAAGAATTTCACATGGCTTTTGCTTTTATTTATTCCTTTTATTCTATTTATTGCCTTGAGGCAAGCTGCCAGAAAAAGTAAAAGAAACTACAAGTCCACAAAAAAAGAAAGAGGTTGGGTCCTGAGTCTTTCTTTGGTGTTATTTGGCATATCGATTGTAAGCCTAAACTTAGGGGATAAAGAAATCAATTCATCCTATAACCTTTATTATCAGAATAATTATCAGGTGGCATCAGTTAATCGCCTTGGTTTATTCACTACCATGCGCCTGGACCTCCAAAGAACCATTGTTGGCTTTGAACCGGACTTGGCTCCCCCACCGCTACTTGAGGAAGAACCACCTTTGGTTGATCCGGAACCGATACCGGCTACAAAGCCCGGGAAAACCCTTCCGGGAACAAAGCCTACAAAGGGAACCCAGACAACAACCGGAACCGGCCAAACCACGCAAGCTACCGGGACTGTCACAGAAGAGCCGGCCGTAGTTTATAAAGACCAGGTCATGGCAATCGATTATGACGAGATCATTAATAATACGACCGATCAAAAGCTAAAAGACATGCATACGTATTTTAGTCGTCGTATCCCGACTAAAGAAAATGAAATGACGGGTAAGTATAAGGGTTATAATTTAATTTTGATAGTCGGCGAAGCCTATTCGAGCTATGCAATCAATAAAGACGTCACCCCTACTCTATACAAAATGTCACAGGAAGGTGTTAGATTTACAAACTTCTACAATCCGCTCTGGGGTGTAAGTACCTCTGATGGGGAGTATGCGGCTGATACGGGCTTAATTCCTAAAAATGGGGTTTGGAGCATGTATAAATCCGGCTCTATCGATATGCCGTTTGCCATGGGGAACCAACTAAAAAGACTTGGCTACACCACAAAAGCGTACCATCCCCACACCTTCGATTATTACCGAAGAGATATCTCCCATCCCAATCTTGGATATGATTATAAAGGGCTGGGCAACGGACTGAATGTCAGACCGACCTGGCCAGAATCTGATATTGAAATGATGGAACAGACGATCCCCGAGTACATAGATACGGTTCCCTTCCATACCTACTATATGACTGTGTCAGGCCATATGGACTACACTTGGGACGGAAATTTCATTGCCAGTAAGAATAAAAAATTAGTAAAGGACTTACCCTACACACAGGCCGGATTAGCCTATATCGCAGGTCAGATTGAATTAGACCGAGCCATGGAATTACTTTTAGCGGAACTTGATAAAGCCGGAGTGTTAGATAATACCTTAATCGCGATGAGTGGAGATCACTATCCTTATGGTCTGCAGAACTCCGAGATCAGTGATCTGGCGGGCCACACAGTAGAAGAGAATTTCGAGCTTTATAAAAGCAGCTTCATTCTCTATAATTCGAAGATGGAACTTTTGACGGTTGACCGTCCGGTTTCAAGTCTGGATATCATTCCAACAATATCGAATTTGATGGGGGTTGAATTTGATTCCCGATTAATGATGGGGATCGATATGTTTTCAGATAAAGCACCCTTGGTCATATTCAATAACCGTAGTTTTATAACGGATAAAGGAAAATATAATACTCTAACAAAAACTTTCACCTTAAATGAAGGCGTCACCATGACGGAGGAAGAAATTAAAACCTATCGAAAAACTATTTCCGATGAAATTGATCGACAATTCTACTACTCTGCCCGGATCCTCGATACGGATTACTATTCCCTGGTGATTAAGCGAGACTAGCTTACCCACGGCTGGCTGCCCTGATAGATAAAAGCTCCGAGAAAATGAATTCCCGGAGCTTTTTTTTCGATTGAGTCGATTCTGGTTTGATGCTTGAATCCTAGCTTGGTTTATTTTAGATCCAGGCTCTTGTTAAGCTTAGCGATATCAAACCCGACAATGATCTCGCCGGCGATGTCAATGACCGGTACGCCCCGTTGTCCGGATTTCCGAACCATTTCCATGGCACCGGCCTGATCTAGGCCGACATTGATTTCTGTAAACGGAACATTCTTGCTCTTAAGGTAATCCTTTACCTTGAAACACCAAGGTCATGTGCTTGTGCTGTAAATAATCACATTTTTCATCTTTTTCCCTCCGTTTGTTTGATTGCTTCCGCATTGAAAGCTCCTTAATTATACTGTTATATTTCTTATATCACGAATGAAGGCAGACTTCAATCGTTTATCCCGCCGGATCAGGTTGCTTCATCGTTTAGGGCATAGTCATGATGTGAAGATCCTCCAATGATCCAACAAAAAAAACTGCAGTCCTAACCCCGAATTCTTAAGGAACTGGTCAGCGCCAGATCTATAATGCCAAAGAGCATCCGAGGATGATGCAGTGGTCTTGCAAGGAGGATTTGGCAATGTTATGATTTGACTATACAAAAAGGAGGCGTTCCGATGTATTGGAAAAAAATGATAGCTCCCATTATTATTACCGTGGTGTTGGGCATCTATCTCATCGTTTATGCTGTCGCCTTAGTGTCAGCGCTCCCGGAACTTTGGATGAAGCTCCTGACTGGGCTCATCCCGCTTGCATTGTTCGGGGCAAGTATCTATAACTTATATGAACGCATCCAGGAAATTAGGAGTGGTGAAGAAGATGATCTTAGTAAATACTGATTATATCACGGGGAAAGAATTTGAAATGCTGGGCTTGGTAAAAGGCAGTACGATCCAAAGCAAGAACGTTGGACGCGACATCTCCCAGGGATTGAAATCCTTGGTGGGTGTAGAACTCAGCGCCTACAATGATATGATGAATGAAGCAAGAGCCCTGGCTACGAAACGAATGGTCGATGAAGCCGTTTCATTGGGAGCAGACGCCGTGGTAAATATCCGGTATGCGTCCGCTGCCGTCATGGCTGGTGCTGCCGAAGTCATCGCCTACGGCACGGCTGTTAAATTCCTTTAAGTTTAACCTGATGATCCCGGTAAATGAAAACCAGCCCGCTCCATTGTGATGGAATGGGCTGGTTTTCAAATTTCAGGAATTTACTTTACTTTTAATCGATCATTCGAACTAACTCTAGGAGCTAATCCTTGAAGATGGATTTTCTTCTTAAATCGTATGTCTCAAAGAAAAAACTATTTTTTCAGCTTTTTGATTGGACGCCGTATGATGGTTTTAAGTTTATCTGGTTCAGTTTTTCGGGGATCTCCCAGATAGATCTCATGGTGCTGATATAAGCCTTTCATTACGGCTTGAAAGCCTTTGTTTTTGATAAATTCCTCAAGTTTAAGGATCGTACTCTCCGCCTCGGCATAGGAGCCAATGTGCAGGACCTGAGCACAAAGCCCTTCCGTAAATTTAGTCAACTTCACCAGCGACAGGTCCATATCGGGTTTCTTTTTCTGGAAATAGGCTTTAGCAGTATCCAGGGCAGCTTCGTCCACAAAGTCAGGCATTCGCAGCATCATGGTCCACGAAAAGTCCTGCTTCTGATCATTGATCGGACCCTCGCTGGCCTGACCACCCATTGACCAGATCCCTTCTAGTGGAGGAACCACAAAATCAAAATAACCTGGCGCTTGAACATCGCCTTTTTTGCTCATTTTGATCGTATAGGCAAGCCCATAGAGCATTTCCACTGCGGTTTGGTAGACTTCCGATGTATTGGGATCACCCTGGCCTTGGATGGTTAGATAACCCATGGGTCCTACGTCAATGAGGCTGGGCTCCGGACCCGGCTGATAAAGTTTTTTCTCGTTTTTCTTAAAATCGAACATTGGCAAAAAAATCAATTCCCTTCTTTGGTTACTATTTTAAATATACTGTATCTGGCCTAACAAAGCCACAATGAGACTCTCATTTAGGATCGAATACTCATTGCGGCTGTAATCTTCTTTTCTTTTTACACTCACAAATCGAAGTTAAAAGGGGTTGGAGATTACTCACCTCCCCATAAAAATCAACTACAAAACTTCCTTCACTCGGCCAACAATTCCATTCTCCAGCATCACTTTGATACCATGCGGATGAGTCGGAGAGTTTGTGAGGATCTTCAAAACCACACCTTCGGTTAATTTACCGGAACCTTGATCCTGTTTTTGAACTACAGTGACTCTTGACCCTTTTTTTATATTAGTTCTTACCGTACCATCCATTTTAAATACCTTCGCTTATTTATTTAAATTTTTTTAACTCCAAAGGGAGGCCTCGACAGTTTTTTGACCATTATTTTGTTAATCAAAACGGATTTGTCTGGCATATTATATTCTCTTTGGGAGATTAAACCATACTGCGTTTCACTTATAACCTTTATAGTCTTTTTCGTCCATCGACACGACTCTTTACTCGACCAAAAACTTCTTCTGCTGTGTTTCTGGTTGAGTTTGTTTCAGCTACTCGATCTGCTTCATCCAGTTTCATTTCGATATTATCCGTAATAGCAGTGTAATGTTAAAGGCTCATGACGACCATAGTGCCATATCCATTCTTTGTTAAGTAGACTGGCGATCCATTTTTCACAGTGGACTCAATTTCGGTAAACTTATTTCTTAAATCTGAAATAGGACGGATTACAATCATAATATCACCTCCAAATTGGATGGCTTTATTTTATCATAATTAAGCCACGCACTTAATAAGTTAGCCATTTCTTTCCGGAAATATGAGAAAAGTTGTTATTCGAACTCGAGTTCCTTCAATTAAAGATTCACGAATTATTTTTAGGCTAATAGAAAGCGTCTTCTTTTTGCCATCAAGAAATGTGAGTTATCACTTCTCTCGTCCATCAATTCGACTCATCACGGAACTTTTATGGTAATTTCAGGTTCATCGCGGATGAAGATAAAGCCAGCTCTGACCCGACGATCATCGCTGCCTGGTTTACCGCAGTGCCAATTGAACCTGAATCCAAACCCTAGTAATCAAATGGTCTATGTAATCAATTTGATTTGATATTTGTTTACAATACGTCTATCCTTAGAGTGTGTTTTTGAATAATGCAAGAATAAAATGGGGTGCTGGAGGTAATTGCTTGTGGGTTTCATAGAAGAACTATATTTAATAACGAACCACGAAGAATTGGAAAAATATATGTCTGTTAAAGAAGTAGGGACAATTTATCATTATACAGATGTTTCTGGTCTTAAGGGTATACTCGATGAGGGGAATTTTCGGGTTTCCCATTCCTATTTTATGAATGATAAAAGTGAAATCATGTACACGATAGATGTTGTAAAAACAGTTTTAAGTGAACTGATAGTTGAAGAAACTGATGATAAAGTCAGAGAATTGTATGATTTACTAAGTAAATATGCAGAAACCTACATAAAAAAAGAAAAAGGTGAAGCAGGGATTAAACTGAGAAGTGCGGAATACAGAGCATCCGAGTATATCCTATCATTTTCATTAAATGGAGATTCTCTTAATGTTTGGTCATCCTTCACTGAGGGGAGCGGTTACAATATTGGACTAGACTATAAACGCTTTCAGCAATTATTAATTGATAAGTCAAAGCGTATGTCAATTTCAAGCTGTGTTATCTACGATGTAGATAAGCAACATCTGATTATTAAAGGAAAAATTCAACAATATAGGAACTTAGTTGTTCGGTATAAAAGTGATCCCTTTTTGAATCTGGAAAAGGTTGCAGAAAGATTTTTCGTTTCCTTGCGATTGTTTGCTTGTTTTTTTAAGAATCCAGCGTTTGCATGCGATGAAGAATTCCGTATAGTATTTTTCAATTATCCCAAAATAATAGATTCATACATTAAACCGATGTATAGGGCAAAGAACAATTTATTGATTCCATATATTAATATTTTAGTTAATGACAACAACCATAAAATTTCAAGACTTCCAGTTATGTCAATCAGAATTGGTCCAACTAATTTCATAGACATAGCTAAAGAAGGAATATCATATTATTTGTATGATTTTGGCTATGATTTTGAAAGTATTCAAGTCTTTAATTCCAAAGTTCCATTAAGATATTAATAATTCGTCAATATTTGTTAAGAGATTAGTTTCACGGCCATTCTCTTTTCTGAGTTTAGGAGTTGAAATGCAGAGAACCCTTTATACCACCTGTTTAGAGTGGTTTTAAGGGTTCTTTTTTTTGTCCGCTTATTTTAGGTTCTTCGTCAGGTCCAACTTGATGGAACTTCGAAACTGGGTCAGAGTCATTTTATTTCTTAAGGTTTTTATTTCTAGGATTTTGGCCAGTTCAAGGTAGGTACCGTTGACTCTGGTCGGAGTTACCACGACATTTGTAAAGAGTAAAATAAAGTATACCAATTTCCGCCACTAGAAAGGGACCGATCCTCGCCAGAAAGTATACCACTTTGTGCCACAAAGTATGCCGCTTTTGTCTGTTGTATGTTACCCTCTCAGAT
>JBAQDU010000079.1:0-3345 GCA_049294805.1 Clostridiaceae bacterium | reverse complement strand
TATTTAAAAGCCAAAGGTCACAAAGTGTTCCTCGATTTGAAGTTCCATGATATTCCCAATACGGTAGCCGGAGCAGTTCGGTCGGTGGCGTCATTGGATGTTGATATGCTGAATGTTCAGGCTGCCGGCGGTATCGCCATGATGGAAGCTGGCCTGGCGGAACTTAAAAAACAAGGAAAAGACACCATTCTCTTGTCCATTACCATGCTCACTTCCACCAATAGTGAGATCCTAAAAAATGAGCTGTGGATCGATCATCCCTTAGATGATACGGTTCTCCACTATGCCGCAAACACGAAAAAAGCCGGACTTCCCGGTGTAGTCTGCTCCGCCTTGGAAGTTCCTCTCATCAAAAGTCATTTGGGAGCTGACTTTGTGACGGTAACACCCGGCATCCGTCCCGCCGGCGACGCCAAAGGCGATCAGGCCAGGGTCGTGACCCCGGACCAAGCACGATCCTTGGGTTCCGACTACATTGTCGTGGGCCGGCCGATTACCAAGAACAGTGATCCCTACGGAGCTTATCGCAAGATCCGAACTGAATTTTTAGGGTTGGAGGATTAAAAAATGGAAAACATCGCTGAAATCTTATTAAAATTGCAAGCCGTCTCCCTGCGTCCGGATGATCCGTTTACTTGGGCATCAGGCATTAAATCGCCGATCTACTGCGATAACCGGCTGATCTTATCTTATCCCCCCGAGCGGGAAGTCGTCGAAGCTAGTCTGGCCGAGGCTGTTAAAAAATACTTCCCGGATACCGAAATGCTGATGGGGACTGCGACCGCCGGCATTCCCCACGCCGCCATAGCTGCCTCCCTACTGGGCATGCCCATGGGTTTTGTCCGAGGCAAAGCCAAGGATCATGGCAAGCAAAATGCCATTGAAGGCAAAATTAAGCCCGGGATGAAAGTTGTCGTTATCGAAGACTTGATCTCAACGGGCGGCTCTTCGCTGGATGTTGTCACGACTCTGCGCGAGGCCGGCTGCGACGTCATCGGACTCATCGCCATCTTTACTTATGGCATGGCCAAATCCATCCAACGGTTTAACGAAGCGGATGTCCAGGTGGTCTGCCTGACCAATTACGAGGAACTGCTTAAAGTGGCTGTGGATATCAACTACATCGATGAATCCGCTAGGACAAAGCTCAAGAAATTTATGACGGATCCTCAGTCATCCGACTGGATGAACGCCTAAACCAATCACTGGCTAGACCCCTAATAAAAAGAGCGACTGTGGATCCGGCTTGGAGCCACAGTCGCTCTTTTTATTGGCTTCTTCGCAAACGGAAACTTTAAATGTCGTGATCTCATTTAAAATTGATTTCGTTTGAATGGTTCTTGTTTAATTCTGATTTATTTTGATTTTGACCTTGGTTTGTTTTCGTTTGTGGGAATGGTTAATTAAAACTTGATCAAAGCCGTCAGGGCCATGGACACGATAAACAAGCCGGTGACAATGTACATGATAGGATGGACTTCCTTGGCTTTTCCCTTAGCAATCTTAACGATGCAGTAGAAGATGAAGCCTGTGGAGACACCAGTCGTGATGGAGTAACCCAAAGGCATCATAGCCAATGTAAAGAAGGCGGGAACCGCAACTTCAAGATCATCCCATTCGATCTGTCTAAGTCCATCGGCCATTAGGATACCAACTACGATCAAAGCCGGGGAAGTGGCAACTGCCGGAACAACTCCAACTAAAGGCAAGAGCAGTAAGGAAGCCAGGAAGAACACTGCGGTTGCAACCGAGGTCAATCCGGTTCTTCCGCCCACGGAGATCCCTGAGGCAGATTCAACATAGGTCGTGGTATTGGAGGTTCCTAAAAGGGCTCCGATGGAAGTTGCCGTTGCATCGGCAAACAGGGCTTTTTCAAGTTTAGAGTTAAAGCCGCCGGTATTCTTTTCAAACTCTTCGGTATCCTTGGCATCAAAGATACCAGCTTTTCGGCCGGTTCCCAAGAAAGTACCGATGGTATCAAAAGTATCGGTCAGGGAGAAGGCAAAGATTGTGGTGAAAATCAACAGGAATTTGGAAGGATCGGCGAACAATCCAGCAAGGTCGAGTTTCAAGAAGGTATTCCCTAAGGCACCCAAGTTAGCTGATGTATCGATCAGGTTTGAACTCAACTCGACATGGCCGGTTGCAATAGAGGCAATGGTAGTCAGTACGATACCGATCAGGATGGCGCTTTTTACATTTTTAACCAGTAGAATGATGGTTACCACCAATCCGAAAAGTGCTAATAATGCTCCGCGGTTCGCAAAATCAGTCATGGCTGGGACAACTGCCTTGTAAACACCTGGTGCCAGCATGTTAGGTTCTTCAGTTAAGAATGTCAAAAATCCAGAATTGATAAGACCAATATAAGCAATGAAAAGTCCGATACCGCCTGAAATAGCATATTGCAATGAAATCGGAATGGCATTTATGATGGCTTTACGCAACTTAGTGATCGTGATCACGATGTTGATCAGTCCACAGATAAATACCATGGCCAGTGCCTGCTGCCAGGTAAAGCCCATCCGAAAAACTACGGTGAAAGTGAAGAAGGCATTAAGTCCCATGCCTGGTGCCACCGCAAAGGGTACATTAGCAACTAGTCCCATGACCAGGGTGCCGATGACCGCTGCCAAAATCGTTGCAATAAATACCGCGGTACGGTCCATGCCGGCCATTTCGAGAATGCTGGGATTGACGAACATGATATAGGCCATGGTTAGGAAAGTAGTTAGTCCTGCGAATACTTCGGTTTTAACGTCAGTGTTGTTTTCGCGTAGTTTAAAGAAATTCTCCATTAGTTCCTCCTGTTTGGTTCGATTAAGTAAAATAAGTGCTGGGTCTTGTTTGGTTCGATTAGTAAAATAAGTGCTGGGTCTAGTTTGATCTGGTTCTGGCTTAGTCTTATTCTGGTCTGGTCTTGGTCTTAGTTCTAAGCTTAGTTCTGTTCTGATATTGCTCTTGGTTCTGGTCTGGTTCTTCTGGTCTGGTTCTTCTGGTCTTCTGGTCTTCTGGTCTTCTGGTCTGAGTCTGACCTGTTCTGGAGCAGGTCTGTTACTCCGGTTATTGAGTAAACTTTATGTTTATTCTAGATGCAGTCGAATGAAACTGACTGCATCTAGAAACATACTTTTCAATTATAGTAAATTTTAGAAGATTTTGGCTATAAAATTTAAAGTTTTTGAAGTTTTTGAGTTTTTCTGGTTTTTTGAGGCCGGTCGATTTATTTGGTTGGTTCGGTGCCCTGGCAAACTTCTTCAATGGCATCGATCACATGCTCATAGCCGGTACAACGGCACAAGTGACCGGTGATTTCCCGTTTGATGTCGTCTCTTGAAAATGCTT
>JBAQDU010000078.1:0-4216 GCA_049294805.1 Clostridiaceae bacterium | reverse complement strand
GGATGGCTTATCTCATCGAACGTGATTTTAAAGAGTTCTATGCCGGCGCCGTTGAGCAGGTCGATGCCCAGAATATAAAAGTACTCTTAACTCGACTATCCAACTGGGAAAGCGGTCATGAGCAGATATTTAAACGGGAATATGACCGACTTAAAAAAGAATATATGAACCTTCCATGGGGAGGCTAACACAAAAGGTGCCTTAGGGCACCTTTTTCTTCCAACTTATTTCTTCAAGTGAGCCAATTTAGAACAAGTCCGACGATCGAAAAATAGTGAAGTGCTAGATTACCTGATAACTCTAAAGATCCTGATAAAAATAATAGAACCTTAATTTAATAAGAACACTCTATTGGAATAGGCAACAAAATATCTTGATGATCCTCCATGCATCGAGATTTAATTTATCGCTTTTTTCTTTTTTATATAAAGTTGCTCTATACTATCAATTACTGTTGAAAACATATACACTTGATTTAAGAATTAAATAATCGAGGTGGCAATTCATGCAAATTCACAAGTTTGTTAAATGGATGTTTATTTTATTGTTAATTGGAGCAATGTTATTTTCTTTCAACCCTAGTGTCCAAGCAGGTGAAATGGCTATTGAAAGTAGGGCAGAGGATGTTGTTGTAACTTTCTTTGAGACCATTGACAAGCAAAAGTATACATATACTAATGTTGAAGATGAATTATTAGAGAAAGTAATAGTGCGCGAAAATAATCTTCTAAAGAAATACTTGAAGGATAAAATTAAACTCATCCAGCAAAGAAGAAAAGCATTCAACCTTGATCCTAATTTGATTGAAAGAAATGTTAATTTTATTGATAAAATTAACGGATCAGATTATTATGAATTTGAAATCCAGTTAACTGATACATATGCATATAGTGGACAATTTAATCTTACTAAAGAAAGAACAGAATTCTATTTCAAAGTTGTACAAGATAAAGACGGCCAAATGAAAATTAGTGAATTCAAATCCGATGATCCAATAGATACTGCATATTTAAGTGAACTTGACCTATCTAAGGCTTTGTTAGCTGACAAAAGTGCTATTGAAGTTGAAAAAAAAATATTCGATTCTCCAGTAAAACCGTTTATATCAAATCCAGTAATTCTAGCAGGTTCTCTAATAAGTTTTGATCGAAAAGCGATGGTTCAATATGCTGTCGATAACGCCTATTCCAGACCATCTAATTGGGGCAATTTTGATTCACCGAATGGAAAAGGGGATTGCACCAATTTCACTTCTCAAATAATCTACAAGGGAACGGGTAATTCTGTAATGGATAGGAATGGAGATTTAACATGGTATTATGGTGGTTACTCTGACAGATCTACATCATGGACGTCTGTAAATTATTTATATGATTATTTAGTTCGAAATACTGGTCAAGGCCCTCAAGGTTATTTAGCTACGTCATCAGTAATCAATGCTGGGATGCAACTAGGTGATGTCGTTCAGATTGATCTCCAAAATGATGGGATTTTTGATCATTCTACCACCATTGTTTACTATCAAAATGGAGCTCCCCAACTAACAAGAATTGCTTGTCATACCAGTGATGCCAGTGACAAGTTATTAGTGGATTACCCAGGTAATAAAAGGTGGGTCCACCTCACTGGATTTGAGAGGTGATAAATTTGAGCGAAAAAATAATAAATTTGCTTGGGATCTTTATTACTCTTTTGCTTTTTGCTTCGTGTGGATCCGGAACAATTCAAACAAGAGCCGTAAAGGAAACTACTAATCCTTCAACTATAGGAAGCACAAGTGCTGTAACCTCCAATATTTCCGCCACAATTCCAAAGATTGCAAGCGATTTACAGGATGAGATTTCTAAAGTTACTAACTTTTACTATGAGTCTTTGAATCAAAAGAACCTCAAAATGTATAACGGTACGGTAACAGACAAGTTAAAATTTGAAGAATCTAGTGATGGCTGGCAATATATGCTGAAGACCCACATAAGTGAAAAAGATGTAAAAATTGATTTTTCAAAAGCTCAGATTGAAGGTAATAAGATTTTAATTCCCGTGATCCACACTGTTACCATGAGCGAGGATTACATCCCTTCTGATCTTGAACCGGGCGAAAATGTGGTACAGACAGAAATCTATTTTGAAAAGGACAAAGAGGGGAAATTCGTTATTGCTGAATGGGGGCACGGCAGCATATTAAAAAACAAATCAAACCCTTAAGCGAGGACAAGACTTGTGCGGAAGCCTTTGAATTCACAAGCGGATCCATTGTTGTGCTGGAAGTTTTTCCAACGTTTGATCAAGACTCAGAAGTCAAAAAAGTATTGGTTATAAATCCCTAGAATTAGTATATGTATTAGAATAATTTCAACAAAAACGGAAACCTGCAATAAATCAGGTTTCCGTTTTTATATATTATGTAGATTTATTTATAGCTATTTAATTATACAATAAAAGCCTCATCATTCAGAAATAATAGTAAAATAGAGTAAAGAGAATAATATGATCTAGATGTGAGGATCGGTTATGATTACCGCAGAGGTTTTTGGCAAATCTATTATACTGATATTAGACAATGTATTATCCCAGTAACAATGGTAAAGACCAAATTGAAATTACACTTGCGTAAAAGAAGACCAATAACATCAGGAGATGTTAACAATGGGAAAAAACCTACGATCCATCAGAATTACAGCTCTTTTAATGTGCGCATTATCAGGCTGTAATGGAACGGTCAGTGTTACTACTAGCGGTCAAAATAACACATCAACACCTTCGACCAATTCTACTCAAGTCCCCCAGGTATCTCAAACAACACAAAGTACAGCAAGTTCAACAACACCTGCAACTATCGGTACCACAATTCCGGCAACAATACCTGTAACTACTCCTGTAACTGTTCCTTCAATAACCACCGCATTGACCAAACCAGTGGATGCAACTTTCTATCCGGTCAATCAATCAGTTAATGTCGATCTTGATGGGGATGGGACTAAAGAAAAAATTCTTTATACTGGCACTGACCTTCATATCAATGGTGTCAGCTGTATAGTCCGGAACATATTGTCTCAAAGCTACCGACTTGTCACAACCGTAATTGACGGATAGAATTGTCGTAGAAACAAAAAACAAAAAAGGAGAGAACCCCAGGTCTCCAGTTTGCCGCCGATTCCCAGGGTTCTCATTGTGCTTTTCAGCATGGTTATTGTAGCTCAATTTTCCAAACTTTTCAAGTTCATAAAAGATACTAAATATTGCGTGATTCAGGGAATCGAATCGATTCCTTGTCCTATCTGTGGAGGGCGGCTCTATCACTATGATACCCGAGACCGTTCAGTGCGAATCGACGAAGAAAGACACTATCATCTTATGCTGCGCCGTCTGCGCTGCGTCGGATGCATGAAACTCCATTTGGAATTGCCGGACTTCCTTATCCCCAGGCAGCGGTGCTTTAAATCAGTTATTGAGCGAGCAGTTAACAAGAAGCCAGTTGCAATCGTCAAGGATTCTCGTACACCCGATCGCTGAAAGAGGTGGTGGAGGACCTGGGCGACGTATCTCAAAGATGCCCTCTCATCATTGGTCCATCGCGAACTTATTGACAGCATTCTTCTGGATCGTCCGCTCTTCGACTTGGTCAGCACCCTCGTCAACTATAGTCTTTGGCCATTCCACCTGATATGGAATAGGCCAGAAACCAAGATTCGGGTACACTCTCCTTGAAACAAAATTTTTCAAGGAGAAGTGAGCAGAATATGAAGAAAACCAGAGAAGAAACAGCCTATGAACGGGCGAAAATCCTAAACCCACTGATGGGTCCAGCGCTGGACCCCGCTTTGCGTGCCCTGAAAATTGAAGCCATCGCTCAAGATGAGGGGTTATCCCCTCGAACGATCCGCCGATGGCTTCAAGCCTATGAGGATCTAGGATTTAATGGACTGGTCCCAGCTACCAAACCCTCGAACAAGACTGGATCAGTGACCGAATCGATCCTAGATGAAGCGGTGATGCTTCGCCGGGAGGCGCCTAATCGGAGCGTTCATGACATCATCCGCATCCTGGAACTGGAGGGCAAAGTCGCCAAGGGTGAGCTCAAGCGCTCGACCTTGCAGGACCACCTGTCCCGCCGCGGCTATGCCACCCATCAGCTCAAGGCTTTCAACACGGGTGCGCAGGGCTCTGCCGGGGCTATGCGAAGGTTTCAGCGAAAGCATCGCAACGATTTATGGCA
>JBAQDU010000077.1:0-2173 GCA_049294805.1 Clostridiaceae bacterium | reverse complement strand
TGAAATCTTCAATATGAGTGGCGATGGCTACCGGTTAAAACACAGAAAACCATATTATAATCCAAGATTAAAATACACCAGATTAAAGGTAAAATAATGGTATACTTTCTGGCGGAAATTGGCTTACTTTACTTGACTACCTACTACCTTCTCCCCCCCAAACCAGACAAGCGAGTTTCGATTCGCAAAGTAACTGCAACTTGTCGGAGTCATTGTTTTGGAAAAGTTGGCATGGTTAAAAATCCTAATAATTTTAAAAAAAGAACCAGGCCACGTGGACCTAGCTATTTGTATTAAGCTAATTCGTTTAATTTTTTTGATAAGGTAAACGGTATTAATTGATTAGGCTCTGTATCTGTATATGCCTTTTCTTCATGCATATAATTTATGATTTCTCTAGAATTAAAATCTTTAAACTTTGTTGCTATTTCATCAAGGACACTTAATTCATTTAATGAAAAGCTTGAACGATTGATTTCTCCCTTTGGTATGATCTTATAGCTTAAATCATAATTAATAACTTCCTCTACTACCTTAACTGTTGGTAAGTGTATTATTTCATCATAAGCAATCGGCAATGCCCCTAATGGCATGTGTTTATAAACTAGTCCCGTCATCGCCTTGCCATGCCTCTTATAGTAGAGTGTATCTGCATACCATAAGAGTTTCATAAGTTTGACCTTGTATAAATTATTAACAAAACATGCAAAGTAACCTATAACATCTCCGAGCTTTTCAATATCCAAAAGCTTATAACCATTCAAATCACTTTCCTCCTGAAACTTAACATATAGGCTGTTGATTTCTTGTTTCTTCATATATGTTGTTCCAACTTCTTCAACTTTATCTGCGATATATGCTCTTATTTTATTGTATCTATCTATTAAAAATTTATCTTTATGTTTATCTATACTTTCTAGAGCAAACATAGGATTTTTATAAGCCATGCGCATAATATTATCATAGGTTTCATCTTGGATACTTTTACTTTCATATCTAGTTATAGTAACTTCTCCCCATCCTAACATTGTTGAAAAATCACTCTGTGACAATCCATAGTACTTCCTAATCTTAGCAATATTAGCTGAGGTCAAAAGCCCCTTTAAAGTCCTATATGCATCTCTTGCTCTTAATAAGTTTTGGTCCAAAATTTCTGCCGATACAAATTCGTTTTCCTCTTCATCACTTATTGGGCATAGAAAAAATATCTCCTCATAATTTACAATCTCACTTTTTACAATACCTTGAGTTAATCTTTTTCTTTTCTCTAGTAAATGTATCTTATTACAAATTGGACAATCTATTTCAACATTTTTAATTAAATAATTTTTACTCATTTTGAGAACCTCCTATGAGCCCAGGTTTATTTATAAGGTAAGTTTTCTCGGAATGGAAATCTTGCAAAATGAAATGAAACGCAGAACACCTTGCAATTTCGTCGATCTCTTATTTTTGCTTTAACATAAACATCTTTATTTTTTATCCACTTAGCAAAAGCAAAAAACGGTGGTAAAGCATTATTCTTATCATCAATAAATGTTTCCATATACTCCGATATATTTAAGGAAAGTAATTCATTCGCAACATCCGTTTTATCAAATTCAAGCTCAAGCAATGTATTCTGTGTTGAATACGGATCTATTGCTGATTCATCTTTTTTCTTTAGCAGTATATCTAAATCCTTAGAATTATCAAATTTAGGGTCTGTTAATAACTCTTTTAGTTGCTTTAAAAAATCTTTCACTTCCAGTTCTGAAGAAATTATTTTATGACTCATCAGTATATCTCCCTATATTTGAAGTATATGCTATCAATTGATAGTGCGTCAAGCTGTTTTATATTGATTGATGCCATATAATTTAGCTAAACTCTACTCGTGGGTCAATCTCCAAAATCCCTATGAATAATCTGGGGAATCGTAATTAATTTGGATCCTGCAATTATCTCAAAAGATGAAGCTGAAACATGCCAGAAGATCCGATTAAATCCCAGTTCATAATAAAACTCAGCATAAAAAAAAGTACCCTGAAATGAATCAGAGTACTTTTTTGTTGAACTGGCGTCGACCTACTTTCCCACACAGCTTCCCGTGCAGTATCATCGGCACTCTAAGGCTTAACCATCGTGTTCGGGATGGGAACGGGTGTAGCCCTTAAAGTCATTGGCACCAGAT
>JBAQDU010000076.1:0-7687 GCA_049294805.1 Clostridiaceae bacterium | reverse complement strand
GGGGGAGAGGCAACTGGAAATTTAGAGCCTCCTACCGATAGCTCTCTAACTGGAGATTACGTGGGAATAGGTTCTGAGGCGCTAGGGACGAAACTAGATCCCAACGGAGAGTGGCTTAAGCTAAAGGTGGATGGTACAGGTCAATGGTTTTTAGGAATAAACGAAGAAAGTTTCACCTGGACACAAGAAGCAGACAAAATATTTTTTGAGGTTTCCGTTGAAGGGGCAATGGGTAAACTCAACTATACAGGAAGGGTTGAGGATGAAGAGAGGATTACTTTAGATGTTGGTATGGACTACTATTTTGCCAAAGAAGGTAGTCCAGCTGCAGAGGAGAAATCTGAAAACCCAGAAGATCCAGGAGGGGAGAGTTTATCAACCGACAATGTTGGCTGGGGCATTAAACCTCTTGGGCAAATTCAAATTCCTGCCGAGTGGTATGGAGTTGCCCAAATTACTAATTGTGTGGGCTTTGACTTTGAAGAAGTCGAGTATGACGTTTGGGGTTATACGGATAAGGATACTTCAGGCAATAGCTATTTTGAGCTTTGGTTGGATGAGGATCTGACCAGTCATCCCATTTTGTCCTTTTATATTGATGAGGCAGAAACAAGATGGCTAAAGCCTGTTATTGGAGAAGGCGATAGTTGGGTGGATATTGATGACAGTGGTGTGGATCAAAGTTTAACGGAAGACGCCGAATGGATGTTGATGACCGAATATATCGAAGGGTCCCTAGATATTTTCCACTCTTATTTAGATAATGAAGGAAGGACAGCTGATGTTCGGTTTTTCATTAGAGAAAAAGGTACAGGCTGGCGTGAAGATGTAGATCCTCTTCCACCTAGTTATGATGCCTACAAGGCAGAATATTCAGACGCGATTGTGGATTGAGTTAGTTTTTATGGTATGGCGTTCTGGTAAGGGCTTAGAACCCCTTACCAGTTGAGTAGTATAAAAGAATAAATAAACTTTTATACTCGTTGCTTATCAGCAAATGAAACGATACGCAACGAGTATAATTATTTGTATTCTGACTGTTTTATTCTGACTGTTTATAGTCTGACTGTTTATATTCTGAAGGTTTTGAGAAGAATGAGATTTTATTATTAAAGAGTAATTATACCTAGGAAAAAAAGACTGTCATAAAAAAAAGGAAATGGTTAAATCTTTAAAAACTATTTGAAGCACCTTTTAAAATGAAATTAGGACCATGGATTTTAAAGGTTTTTAAATATTAACAAAGTATTAAAATAATAGTTCGGATAAATTAATAAACGGATATCACTCAATCGATTGAGTACAATTAAATAATTTCGTAGAAGTGGAAAAAGGCGCCTAAAATTTAATGAATCTATAAATGGAAGAAAAAGGGGGTTTGCCCTTAGCGTCAAGTTTTGGTACGATTTTACTTGTGTTTTATTAAAACTAAAATAAAGTAAAGAAAAGGATTATTAAATCTAAAAAGAATAGGATATCTTTTTAGAAGGAGGGAATAGGAGTGATCTTTAAAAGAACAGCGGCGCATATTTTGAATAGAATTATAATTTTAGTGCCTGCTATGTTGCTACTTAGAGGAGAGAGTTTTTTAATCAATCCAAGTTATTTTATATTTGGAAAAGGTGGACAATCTGGTTGGTTAATATTTTGGCTTTTTAAATACCTAGCCTGTTTACCTCTGGTATTTCTCGATCTAATAAGACAGCCACTAGAAATTGTGAAAATTGTTGAGATCAGTCTGCCTGCTCTACTTTGCTTAATTACAATAGATGTTTTTAGCATCAGATTAATAAGAGGGGATTTAAGGATGAGAATTATGGGGCTAAAACTGGAATCATTAAAAGATAGTCTATTGAGCTTGGTTCAAATACTAACGCGGACTATCATCAAATATCTCCTTTTAGCTTTCTTTCCTTTGGTCTTAGTATATATATTTTTGAATAAGGAAAATACAGTTTTGTATGATAGAGTTTCGTCTACAAAAATAATAAAAACTTAAAAATTAAGAATTCCTAGTATTTTACTCTGGGGATTCTTAGTTTTTTTGAGTAGCTTGGTGGCGAAGATGGAACACATCAGCTGAGATATAAAAATAGCAAGAAAAATACTTTAAAGAGGAAAATAACATCAAGCAAGACATCACGCAAAGCATTGAGTAAAACATCAAGCGGGAAATATTATAATCAAAAAAGCCTTGCAAATCAAAGATGCTAAATATGTATTAATGATGGAAATATATCCTTAATAAAATAACTGAATAAGTATTAAAAGTGAAAACAAGAAAGCAATAGATTATGATTGCTTAAATTTAATTGAATAATCATAATTAGAAGGGATTAAAGTTGATGATTTAGAAAATTAATATAAATATTTTTTTTGAAGGCTTCATTAAAAATCTTTTAATTCGGTTGATAATATAAAAAATAATTTCTAGACGTAGTATGGTTTAACTAGAGTGTTAGGTTATATTTATGTCACTTGCAATAAGCAAAAATCTTCATGATTAATTATTTAATAGACTTAATTTTTAATTTAGTAAGACACTATTTAAAAAACAGGAGGAAATTATAGAAACAAAAACAAAAGTTCGTGGACTTCGAGGCCAATTAATTGGTGAAGCAGGGTTTAATGTATCCTGGGCATCAGTTATTGCTGGAGTGGTAACATTTTTTGCCACATTAGCCTTATTATCTTTAATTGGAAGCGCTATTGGATTTGGTGTAGTTGAACCTACTTCAAATGATCCCCTAGCGGGTGTAGGTACTGGAGTCCTTATTTGGACTGTGATTACGATGATTCTTGCATTTTTGGCAGGTGGATTTGTAGCAGGTGTTGCTTCAAGGCGGGTTGGAGTATTACACGGATTCTTAACATGGGCTACTAGTGTTTTGTTATTAGTCGTAATGTTAGCCACACTTACCACATCTGCAGTTTCAGCAGTTGGAAATCTTTTAGGAAATGCTTTCTCGATGACAGGTATTGGCGTAGCTACAGTGACCTCTTCAGTTGGAGACTTAGTTGGCGATGGTGTTGATGCTGCAATGGATAGCTTAGGTGATATTAATACGGATGACGTTGATATCCAGATTAGAGAGATTCTAAGAGACACTGAAACACCAGAGTTACAGCGGGGCTACTTAAATCAGCAACTTAGAGAAGCTGGGAATGAAGTAGCAGAAGCAGGCAAAAATGTTTTATTAAACCCTGAAGACACAGAGCAGATTGTGTCAAAGCTGACTGAATCACTCCAAACTAAAGCAACAACAATTGGAGACGCAATTGACCGCGATGCTATTGCACAAGCTTTATCAGCAAATACCGAACTTACGCAACCAGAAGCTGAAGAAGCAACCGATAATATTTACAATGGCTTGCAAAGAGCATCACAAGAAGCTGAAAGAGCACTTAATAATGCTTCGCAGACTATAGAGAGAGCGCAAATTCAAATTGATCAAACAATTGAAAATGCTCGAGTTCAAGCTGAACGTGCTGCTGCTGCAACAATGAAAGCTTCAATTTGGACCTTTATTGGATTAACAATCGCTTTAGTCTTAACGTCAATGGCTGGTGTTTGGGGTTCAAATTTTGTAAGGACTCACAATGAAGAAAAAATGTAAAAATCAACTATAAACACTAGAAAAAAGCCGCCTCTTTGAAAGCAAAGAGGCGGCTTTTGTTTGTGGCAAAGTAAAAATGGACAGCTGTGGAAGCTAAGAATTCCCCAGGGTGGTAAAGAACTCCACTGACCCCCTAAAATAAGCTATCCTTTGAGTAGGCAATACTTGAAAGTAAGGACTGAAAAAGTAAGTTGTTGCACCTTTAAAACTTAGAAAATAAGAATTCCTGATGTTCTTGTAACCTCAAGAATTTGATTTCCTCCTTGCAATGGCAAAATGCAAGAGAAAAAATGCATAACACAGCTTTTAAAAGAGTATATACCCCTCAAAGTTTTGAAATCACAGGCTTTGGAGAGTCTTTTTGTTCTTCAAACTGCCAAAGTCGGTAGGTGTGATCCCTTGTTTTATGGAAATGGCTGCAAAGCCAAATGTCGATTATGCCACTTGGACTGAAGTGGGCACCAATAAGGATATTTTCCTGTTTGGTGCTCTTTTCTTATCGGTATAGTCGCCTGCCCATACGCGACAAGGGTAACATACGGACAGTGGCGGCGGCCATTTCTGGTATGAGACATATTTCTCAGCATGTTTTTTGTCAATTTCTTTTTCCAAGTATCATCATGAGGATTCCCATATTTAATGAGCAACCTATTATAAGGACTGTCAATTAAAACCATGCAGGAATGCCTTATATTCATGGACATAGAAATATAAATAGAAAATAAAGTTATAAGGAGCCATTTAACATGAAGCCAGACAGCAAATGCATTTGAAATTAGATATATGTCCGAGGCATTGATGAATACTAAAGAGTTAGGGGCGTGTACAACTTTACCTTGCCCGAAATGCGGAAGAAATGCTCTTTATGTGGATACGGTACCTATGGTCATGTGGGATTAGGATTATATTTCTGGGAAAAAGATTGGAAAAGCTTAGGTTTTATGGTGTGCCTTATTTTTATAATTTGAAATAATACTTTGCTATTATGTATAAACTTCTTTCATATGACGTAACGTAATGTATTATACTATTAATAAAGGAGGTTTTTATATGGAAGGTAAACAATATACAGTCGGAGAGATTGCAGCGGCAACAGGGCTTACGGTGCGAACGCTCCAGCATTATGATAACATTGGTCTGCTTCCGGTATTGGAGCGTACGGAGGGAGGAAGGCGGCTTTACACGAATAATGATCTGCTCAAGCTGGAGCAGATCATCTTTTTTAAATCCGTTGGCATTCCACTGAAAAGCATTGGAAAAATGCTGAGAGACACACAATCTCTATCTGAATTAGAATCGGTCTTGAATCGTCATTACAGAGTACTTTTGCAAAGAATTG
Organism: Clostridiaceae bacterium; assembly: GCA_049294805.1. Taxonomy (GTDB): domain Bacteria; phylum Bacillota; class Clostridia; order Clostridiales; family Clostridiaceae; genus JG1575. Next base: position 2,731 of record JBAQDU010000076.1, on the reverse strand, counting down.
ATGCGTTTAATTTATCTAAGTCCGTGCTGGACTCGTCTCTTGAAATCATTAAGGCGGGTAAATATCCACCGTGGGAAATGCTGACCTATCTGATCCGGACAATGGAGGGTAGCAGTATTTCCAATTGGGATAGCTACTCGTTCGAAAACAAGCTTTATGACATGCTTGACCAACAAAAGCTAACTACAATAGATGGGGCAATGGAAATATACCACTCCATTCGTGCAATAATGGTTGAAGCGGTCACCTTGCAGGAAATAAAAGCTACACCGGATAGTACCGCAGCGCAGAAGCTTGCTGCGAATTGGTGGAATCTCATTATGAGTATGACAAACGGTGATGATGGTGCGGTGAACGCCCTGTTTGCTGTGAATGATGCAAGAGAAACATGGCCGGAAGCCGACCGCTTCTTATACGAAAAAGCAGAGCCTTTTTTAGAAGCGATACTTGAAGTGTATATCAGAAAAAATGATATACCTGTTCCCAACGCAATTACTACGAGGAGGGAAAATAATGTCACAGCGGATTGAGGTGAAAAACCTATCTAAAAGCTATGGGGCAAGACAAGTGCTTGATTCTGTTTCTTTTAGCGTAGGAATGGGCGAAACATTTGGGCTGCTCGGTGTGAACGGTGCGGGCAAGACGACAACAATTGAGTGTATTGAGGGTCTACGTAAATCGGATGGCGGCGAAATCACGGTGGGTGGCTTGGATGTGTCTAAAAGCCTGTCATCAGTGCAGAAAATTCTCGGTGTTCAATTGCAAAGTACGGCATTACCGGAAGTCATGACAAGCAAAGAAGCGATGAAATTATTTTGTGCGTGGCACCATGTACCATACAGAGAGGATTTGCTCGAACGTTTCGATATGTCCGACGAATATCTTAATAAGCCGTATTCTGACTTGTCAACTGGAAGAAAACGCAGGCTTCATCTTGCACTTTCACTTTGTCATAATCCCCAAATATTGATTTTGGATGAACCAACAGCAGGACTCGATGTAGAGGGGCGTCACGCACTTCACAAGGAGATACACAGATTGAAATCAGAAGGCGTCAGCATATTGATTGCCACTCATGATATGTCAGAGGCTGAAACACTTTGTGACCAAATTGCTATCCTTCATAACGGTCATATCGCAAAGCAGGGCAGTCCCATGGAGTTGACCGCATCCGCTGAAATCAAAAGCCGGGTAATAATCAAGACAAACAAAAACTCGCTTAAAAACAATCTTACAGGAAACATCATCCTGGAACATCTACCGGATGATTATTTATCCTTCGCCTGTAACGATTCAGCTGAGTTGTTGCTCAAGCTGTTGACACACATTAAAACCAGCAACGATTCTGTTCTTGATCTAAGAGTGGAACGGGCTAGTATAGAGGACATCTTCATGTCTGTTGCAGCGGGGGGGACTAAATGAAAGCGTTTATAACACATCTGGAAGTGCAGTTCAGTGGCGATCTGCGTGACAAGGGAATCTTGATGGTATACTATCTTGTGCCGCTTGTTTTCTATGCCGTGATGAGCAGCATAATGAAACTGCCGGAGATGAACATGAGCGAAACCCTAATTACCTCCATCTCCATATTCACATTGTCCATGTCGGCATTCCTTGGTTTGCCACAAACGCTTGTTAAGGCAAGAGAAACTGGTGTTTTACAGGCATTTAGAGTTGCGGGCATTCCATCGTGGTCAATGCCGCTTTCCGCAATTGTTATTTCCTTATTACACATCATGATTGTCGCGTGTATTATTATGCTGACTGCACCGTTTATATTCTCGGCGGCCTTACCTTCTAATATCGCACTTCATCTGTTTGGTGTTACGCTTATTGCACTAGCTTCAGAGGCACTTGGCGTATTGCTTGCCTGCTTTGTTAAAAAGCAAAGCACACTTACGTTAGCAGGACAATGTCTGTTTCTGCCGACTGTCATGCTCTCAGGGATCATGTTTCCTGCAGATATTCTGCCAAAGCCCATGCGGATGTTAGGTGAGGTTCTCCCTGCATCGCAAGGGATGAGATTGATTTCAGACGGTATTTTGCAAACTACTCCATTGCTTGTATTAATTGCTATAACGGTATTAGCTTTTGGAGCATCAATGGTCATGTTCCGTCGTATCAATATGAAAATATGACCTCTTAATTTATAGTATTTTTGCAATAATTAGTTTCTTGGTTTTCTTAGCGATCCAAAACCCATTGATATGTTACCACATACCTCGAATAAAAAATACGGTAGATATGTTTCCAAGAACAGACGGTTCGAAAGACATCAATGCTGTCCTCTCGAGCCATCCAGAACATGAAAACATGTCCATGTATCTTTAGATTGTTATCCAGATCAACAAGTTGCAAGGACACCCGATTTGGCTAGTTGGCTATATTATCGGCTTTATTGGTTATTCATATTCTATAGAACCCGCTCTATTTTTTTATCTTCTGGGCATGAGGCTCCCATAATAAGATCGACATTGTTTTTTATGATTACAGATTGTTTCATAATGTTCTTCATAGACCTATAGTCTGCTGATAGCGATTTTTTCGAACTCGAGCACTTCTGGTATTCTAATTGAAGATTTTTCATGGCAGGTATTTGCTTTGCTGAGAGCAAACTGAATGCTTGTTTCGCAGATTGATGAATCAAAATATCCTCTGCGTTTGCCTCGTAAAACCTTCCTGAAAATCCGGACTCTCGATATGCGGTATATATCTCCTTCGTTTTCGCATA
>JBAQDU010000075.1:0-2005 GCA_049294805.1 Clostridiaceae bacterium | reverse complement strand
ATTCAATAAAGAGATCAATTTTTGACTATCGATTTTACTTAATCCGATTCTGAAAACACTTCCTATCAAATGTCAGTAGCATATACCCTAAAAATCCGACGCGACACAATTTTGAACAACAGTTTTGTCCACTCAACCCCACAATCCATCCCATTATCTAAAGTGTTCACTCAACCTGGTTGATTTTTTGCCTTTGGACAATTACCCCAATACAAGGAAACAGCGGTTTTCAGGCGTTCTGTCTCATCTTTGAAAATGAGCAGAACTCCCGGAAACCGCTGTATTACTGGGCTTTAGAGTGTTATTTTCGTGACATCAATACGATTGCCTCGACGTGGCACGAGAGGTAGGTTTGAATGTCAGTAATAGCCTAATAAGGTTACTGGCTTTGAGGAAAACACTCGTAATGTTTCTCCTAATCTTCTGGACCCGCTTCATTTTGAAATCCACTTCGCTCAGACCCTGAATCCGCCACTCAACACGAGAGTTGATCGCTGATGATCCTGCCATCGATCATTCTGATTTGTCTCTTCGCCAGTTCGGAAATTTCCGGATTATGGGTCACAACGATCAGTGTGATCTTTTTCTCAGTCAATCGCTCTTTAAGGAGTTCCATAACCTGAATGGAATTGTCCTGATCCTGGGAGCCGGTCGGTTCATCCGCCAGGATCAGTCTAGATTCGCTGACCAGAGCCCGCGCGATGGCGACTCGCTGCTTCTGGCCGCTGGACTGTATGCTGACTTTCTTGTGCCAAAAGCTTGTCTCAAACATCACCAATTTCGCAACTGATGAGGGCTGGCTATATGTTGCTGCCATCAATGACCTTTTGGGTGGACGGAAAATTGGGCTTTCAATGTCTACAATGATGCCCCAGTCCTTCCAAGGGATGATTGCTTCTATGGAATCAAGGAAGGCCTCACGCTTTGTTGACGGCGACGATTGGCATATTCAATTTCACTGAATGTTTGCTGCTTCATACAAATACCTCACAGCAATTTGATAACTAAATTAAACCGCGAAAGGGATTGTTGTTGAGGGTGAATTAATTAGTGTTTCCCTAGATCCCCCCATTAATAATCCATGTAACCTAATAAATTTCAATAGGTTTATCACTAAAGAATCTATGATTGTATTGATAATATCCACTATTTATCGCTTCCTGATCTTTAGGGTCATCAAAAAAAGATTTTATAAATGACCAATTCGAAGTACCGGAAACGATTTGATATAATCCAGCCCCAGCTTTTAGAAAGTTTAATTCGAAACCTACATGTCGTCCCATTGCACCAAAATGGTGATTACCTATATACTTACCGCTTCTTAAATTTCCTATTAAATAATAAGTTTTAGTTGTGCTCAACGCCCGTTTTAAATCCCAATCGCCTCCACTCTTAACAAGGTTAACGAAAGTATTAATACGATAATTTACTGCTGCAGCTTGACTTCTTGGACTAACGGAATTGTATAATAATTGATATTGTGTATAGATTTTTTTAGCAATTGTCTTGTTTGCCTCATATATATAAGCAATTCTTGATGTTGTACCGGGAATTAAATACTCCGCAGCGTAGGCATTTACTTCAACCATATAATTTTCTATATCTTTCAGACTTGAATATACTAACATAGATATAAAAGCTTTTTCTGAGTCCGTCACTTCTTCTATTTCTAAAAAATTATCATAAATTTCTTTTTCGCCTGTACTCAGTTCATTATTGGCAAAATCATTAACATTTTGGGTAAAGAACTGATTTTTTATATCCCCTTTAACTAAAGTAGGATTAAATAAAAAAATGAAAACTAATAGTAGAATCAAACAATAATAACGTACATTCTTCATACTTAACTCCTTCCAAAGTAATTAACTCACCATTCTAGCATTATTTCGGCTAAACATGTTTTTCAAAACCCTGCTTCATAGTAATACCAATAGTCATCTATTTTTTCAGTATAGTACCAGTTATCACCATCTTCCTCCTTCCATTCCCATCCTTTCTCATTTTT
>JBAQDU010000074.1:0-13710 GCA_049294805.1 Clostridiaceae bacterium | reverse complement strand
GCCAAACAGAAAAGGAGCTTTGGGACCGAACGTACTCCAGAGTAGTCCGGCAATAATACTAGCAGGAAGCAACGCTACCCCGACTACCGTCGAATGTAGACCAAGCATGGTACCTTTCAAGTGTTTTGGTGAAATTTCGGCAATGAAAGCTCGCTCGACTCCGGCTGTCAAGGCAGTATAGATTCCGTATAAGACAAATAGTCCAACCATGATGGTCTTATTAAACGCCAGTGCAAATCCCAAATAAACAATCGCAAACACAATATAGCCAGCCACCAGGGAAGTTTTCCTACCCACCTGATCCGATCGCCTTCCAGCCGGGATCACAAATAATGAAGCCGTTATGTTATAGATAAAATAAAGCAGAATTACGGTGGTGTTATCAAACCCCACCTCCTTCGCTCTTAGGAGTAGAAAAGCATTGGATGAATTCCCTAACGTAAACAAAAATGCGACCACCAGATATAATTTCAACTGGGTATCGAGTTTTTTTATATTCATCCAGAACGGTTCACGGACTTGGACTAATCGAGGTGTCTTTTTTTCTTTGATCTTGAAAAACATCAATAAGCTGAAGGCTGCCGGTATCATGGATAATACGAATAGGTTCTTAAAATCAAAATTTCCACTGGAATACTTCAATAATAAGAAAGCCAATAAGATGCCTAATGCAGATCCTGCCATATCAAGCGCTTTATGGATCCCAAACGCCATTCCGGCTTTCCCGGCCTGAGCACTCTCACTGACCATGACGTCTCTGGGTGCCGTTCTAATTCCCTTCCCGATCCGATCAATGACCCGGGCCGCCAGGATCCCGACCCAAGAGACTGCAAAGATTAATGCCACTTTATAGATGAGTCCCGTCGCATATCCAATAAACGCCACGGGTTTCTTGTTTTTATATTTATCTGTTATATATCCACTGAGAACTTTTAGTAGACTCGCCAGACTTTCGGCAATTCCTTCAATGACCCCCACCAACAGTGGCGTAGCTCCAAAAACCGATGTCAAATATAACGGGATGATCGGATAGACCATTTCCGAGCTGATATCTGCAAAAAAACTGACCAATCCCAGAAAAACAACATTCGACATTTAATTTACTCCTCGTTCAACGCTGAGCCGCTTCCAGCTATCTATCGATCGATCTATTTATCTATTTATCTATATATCTATGGAGTTCAATTAACCGGACCAATTTTTAATTGATAGGCTACTCGGTGGTAATAAAGAATTCTATTTTAGGAAATGATTTGGCTTTATTCACTAACTTATTATCTGCCTGAGCTGACTCAAGTTCAATAGGGATCTATGATTAATCTGCAATTTTCAAAAATCTTAAACAACATCAAACACTCTCAGTTCCAGCTTATTAATCGTTCGGTCTGTATATAGCCTTGCATCCTTGACTGAATTTACCAATTTAATCAAACAAAAAAACTCCGAAATAATTCGGAGTTTTTTTGTTTTGGTGCAGCCGACAAGATTCGAACTCGTGGCCCCTTGGTTCGTAGCCAAGTACTCTATCCAGCTGAGCTACGGCTGCATGTAACTTAATTATATTAACACATAAACTACAGTATTTCAAACTTCTGGAAGAGACTTTCAAAAAATTTTTAAAATAACATCAGACCGGTGAGTTTTGGAGTTGCTTTTGTGGCTGATAAAAATAAGATTTTCCATTATTAATTCAATATGTTTGATTTTCTTCAAAATTAGTTAATAATATTAATGTATCATACCTTTAACGAATAGACACGGAGGAGACATAATGAAGAACGATTTTAACTTCAGGTCAAATTTCCTGGACAAAGCGAATGGAGCCACTTCCATTTTAGCGATATTAAGTGCAGTAGCTGCACTCCCGGGGGGTTTAAACCTTTATAAGTTTATGCAAGATGCTTCTGACAATAAGATTGAAGCCAATAACCTGACCGGTTTAGGTGATATGAATCTTCCCGGTGTCGGCAACTTCCTAAAAGAACCCTACACATCCTTAGTCCTTTACATTCTTGCAGTCATCATTCCCATCATAGTTCTGATTGCACTGATGGTTAAAAAAAGGGGTCTTGGAAAAAACAAAGTTGTCGGCCGCAGTCTCTATGTGGTGATCATTATATTTGGAATCGGCGGTATCTTAGGTGGCCTGGGGATCCTATCAAAAGTTTTATCAAACGATCTGGGTGGGATCAAAATTAATACCGACCCCGTCAATCTAGCCATCGTGATCGGCTCAGTCCTGACGGTTATTACATCATGGTTTGCGTTGAATTTCATAAGTCAAGCTAAGGCCGCCTCCAAGGGCGTCAATCCCACAAAGGCACCGACCGCCAGAGAATTTTATGATGAAGTCAAGACCGACTTTGCTGACTATAATTCAGTGAATGATCGCTCCGATTTCAATGCTCCAATTACACCGGTTGAAATGGACTCTGCAGCTGTAATCGATCCTTCCCCTACTTCCCAATCCGATGCACTATTTGAGCGAACTTTTACAGCCGCATCAGTCGATCCAACCCCTGATAATTGGTCCGCAGTTTCATTGGATCCCCCGGTTCTAATGGATGAACCAGCCCATTCAACTGCTGCCGCTCAAACTGATCCCTTAATCACAGACTCAGTGGACGGCTATGTCCAGGACATGCCCGTCGCGGACGTCCCCGCCGCTCCCCTACCGACGGTCAACACTCCACTTACAGAGGCAGCTCCTATTGAGGCTGAATCCGCTCTAGCCGACATTGAACCATTCAATGAGAATGAATCTTTACTTGAAACTGAATATTCTACGCCGGTAAATCAAGTGATCAAGCCCGTCTTGAAGCGTAAATTGATCGCATTCCCGGGGGATGACACTAAAGTAATTTTAGTCATGAGAGAATTCCTTCAGGATGAACTAATTCGCGAATGGGCCGAAATTCACGCGAAATCCGAATTCACGAATAAAAGTTAAGGAGTCTGTTTCGAACAGCCTTTGAATAAACTCACGAAATTGATTCGTTGAAAAGCCTGTTAATGAGCTTCCCTATTAAAGCCAAAAGTCTGACCAGCACTTGTTACGGTGCTAGCCAGACTTTTGGCTTTAATAATCGTTTATCGGATTTCCGATGCTCCCATTAGTCTTTATAAGGTCTCAGATAGCCTTTGACCCAACCATTGTTGTAATACCAGTCTAAGCTACTGATCTTGACGTGGTCCCCTGGTTTTGGTGCATGGATCATCTGATTACCGCCGATGTAGACGCCGATATGATAGACGCCGCCTTCTTCCACTTTAGCAAAGACCACTAGGTCTCCGGGTCGCGGAACGGTCACTTTACGGGATATTCCGGCCCACTGGTAGGAGGCTGTTCGGGGGATATCGATCCCCACCTGACCATAGACATACTGCGTCAGCCCTGAACAATCAAAGCCACCTTCGGCCCATGATTCAGCCCCATAAATATAAGGTGCTCCCAAAAGTTTTCTTGCTTCTGCCACCACTTGATCGCCCATGGCGCTATGTCCGGCTTCCAATGCCGGCGGAGTCTGAGGGGCTGGATTTGAACCAGGTGTTTTTACCGGGGGCGATTGAACCGGCTCCGTATTTTCCTCAGGATTGATCCAGGCCACCGGTTTTTCCTTGGAAGTCGAGATGTTGATCATCCCATTTTCGAATTTGGAAACAAGATAATCACCGGCCACTACGCTCTTACCGGGATTTTTTCTAGCCAATGCATCCGCTGCACTGGAATAGCCAGGTACGGTCAAGTAGACCTTGACCGATTCCCCCACATTCCAGGTCTGCTTGATGGGTTGTTCGATAACCTGGGGTTGCGGAACAGCCACAGCAATGGGGGTTATTCGACCGATGTTGCTGGCCGGATCGATCCAAGACCCGGGTTTTTGGGGATCGGTCGATAAATTATAGATTCCATTGATTGCTTTGGTGATAAAATAGCTCCCGGACGGCAAATGGCCCATTGGATTTTTTCCTGATTTGGCATCTGCGGAAGTCGCAAAAGTCGGTACTTCATATATGATCCGATATTGGTCTCCGGCACTTAAAATTATTGAAGACAAGTTTGCCTCTGCAAGGGACGCCAAGCTAGCTTCGGTCATTTCGCCCAAAATATAGGGCAGATGGTCAAAAAAAGTGTCCGAAACATCCCAAAAGTCCCGATGCGAGAACCCGGTGATCCCTTGATACTCAATGTAGAGCCAAGCTCCGCTGCGGCCTAATACGATGACTTCAGCACCGGTCTTTACCTGTCCCAGGATTGGTGCAAAGCTATCCGCCGCCTGACGAAGATTAACATTGGCCTTGGCCGTGACGGTATTGCCGGACCAGTAGTTCATGGACGTATAGCCGATTTGGCCGTTCCAAAGGATCTGATACCAGTCCTTTTCAAAACCGATCAGATCAATGGTTTGACCTTTGGGGATCGTCCCGATTTTTTTACTTTGGCCCGAGGCCGCCAATCGGACATTGACATCCGCATCGGCCCGAATCGTTGCCGCCTGGGCTGTCGGATTTCGAAGAGGACTTAGGATCGACCCGCCCGCCAGGACTACTAACACAAGAAACTTTATTTTTCCATTATTCATCTTCTATTCCTCCCATTCCATCCATTCCAGGTGCATTCTCGATGGAATTTTTATCGACAAATTAGTCAACTATCCCCGTTGGATCCAAATTCCCAGGTTGTTATTTTATGAGGTACTCGCTAAGGCCTCAGCTGGATCCAGATTGGCGGCCCGTTGGGCTGGATAAATGCTGGCTAAGGCACCCAATAGAGCCGCCAGTAAAAGCGCTGCCCCCAAGAAGTCCAGCCTCCAAAATACTGAGTTAGTCGTATCGGTCAATACCGGCATAAACCCTTGGGCCGCCAGATTACCAACAACATACCCCAATAGTCCGCCGGTCAAACTAAGGATCGTACCTTCCAACAGAATCACGCCTCGGATAAATGATTTGCGAAGGCCCACGGCTCGAAACAACCCAATTTCATTGGTCCGTTCTGCTACCGATGAGGTCATGGCGATACTGGTAGCTAAGGCTGCTGCTAATAGAACGAAGACCGATACGGCGGTGCCAAAAAAGTTTAAGCCGGTCATGACTTCTTCCCGATCTACCAGGGCCTTACTTTGACTTGTGATCCTGGCTTCGGGAATGACCGTTCGAATTTGTTTGATCAAGTCATCTTCTGAACCGCGACTATGATCAATTGCCAGTTCGATCTGACTCACTGAATTGGGAGAACCCAATATATCTTGGGCGTCTTTAAGGTCCATCATTATATACTGATCTTCTGCTGTCCCGTTTTTTTCAAGAACGGATTTGACTACAAATTCCTGATCATTGACCATAAATCGATTTGTCGGGAACAGGGACAATTCATAAGCCACGGCTGCACCCAGGATCACATCAAACCGCTCCAGTTGAAGGGTTGCCGGATCCTGCCGGCCCAATTCAAGCTTTTCTCCACCCATGGCAACAGGCTCACTGCCCGGTGTTTGCACTCTATTGAATTCAGCCAGGTAGTCTCTTAAGCGAAGCCAGGGTTTTATTGCGAATTCTTGGGGGATGTCACTGCCGGATATGATCACTTCCTGGCCAAATGTGGTGACTGTTCCAAATAACTTGGGTACCACTGCCTGGATCATGGCCTGATCTTCAATGGCCTCTAGTGCTGCCGCACTTTCCATCGTCAGCTTTTCTGTGCCGACCAGGACTCCCTGGAGGGTGATCCCGCCATAGGAAAATTTGATCTCTCCGGCATCCCCTTCGATCAGGAGGTTGGGACCATAATCCGTTAATTGAGCCGACATTTCGGAATTCAAGGTCTGTAACAAGGTAAATACGGAAACGATGAGTGCAATGCTCACGGCCAGCCCCAGCATGACGCACAGGGATCTGACTTTGCGTTGACTCAGATCATTCCAGGCGATGTGCCAAGCTGTCATAGCGTCCCTCCGACCTGTCCACCGGGCAAATACTGGGGCATGTCTTGTTGCCCTTTGGACAGATTGCCATCTTTCATAATAATCGTTCTGCCCATATAGGAAGTATTGAGCGGATTATGGGTCACCATCAACAGTGTCTGCCCTTCCCGGTTCAATGTCTCAAACAGCTCCATGATCTCGGTCCCGGTCTTGGTATCCAAGCTACCAGTGGGTTCATCGGCTAAAATGACCGGCGGATCATTGATCAGAGCCCGGGCGATGGCCACCCGTTCTTGTTCACCACCGGAGATCTCACTGGGCAACCGATGGATCTCCCGGGTGATCCCGACCCGCTCCAAGACATGGCGAGCGAGTTCTTTTTTTTGCCTTGAACTGCCCCTTGAAGAGGCCAATGGCAACATCACATTTTCCAATGCCGTCAGATACGGGATCAGCTGAAACTGCTGGAAGACAAACCCGATTTTTTTCATCCGAAAATCAGCGCGTTTTTCTTGGGACAATCCATAGATCTGGACACCGTCGATCTCGATGGTACCCCCGGTGGGGCGACTTAAGCCGCCGATGATGGAAAGCAGGGTCGATTTTCCAGAGCCGGACTGTCCCATAACAGCCACCGACTCACCCTTGTAAATATCCAGTGAAACGCCATTAAGGGCATGGACCGCCCCGCCTCTGGTCTGATAGGTCTTTGTCAGGTCCTTGATGGAAATTAGTAATTCAGCCACAATGCTCCTCCTAAAAATGACGGATGGATCGGACAGGATCCATATTGGCTGCTTTAAGCGCCGGATAAATGCTAGATAAGATTCCCAGACCCATCGAAAGGATCATCGACAGTAGTAAGAGGTTTGGATCCCAGGGAATCATCACTTCAATTTGAGCTAATCCGGGTCCGGCCAGTTTTGCAACCAACGTACCCACTACATAGCCCATGAATCCAGCCAACAGGCTGATCAAAATAGCTTCTCCGAAAATGAGTTCAAGGATCTGCCCCCGCCTGAATCCAATGGCCCGGAACGTTCCGATTTCGCCGGTTCGCTCATTCACCGATGACAACATGGTGGTGATCCCCGATAAGACGGTCATCAACAGTGCCGCCACAGAAAATAGGGAGCCAAAGGTTTCAAACCGGTCAATGGTCTCTTCCCTCACCAGGGCTGCCTGGCGAAGCGCCGTCACCCGAGCATTGGGAAGGACATCGGAAATCTGACTGGTCATATCTTCAATGGGACAATTATTGCAAAATCCGGAAACTTCGATCATGGAGTACGAACCTTCATAACCCAATAAGGATTGAACGGAGGAGAGATTGGCAAAAATAAGCCGATCTTCATCACCTCCGGATTTATTTAAAATTCCGGTCAGCTGGTAGGGCTGGCCATTGACTGACACCGCGTCGCCCGCCGATAAACCAAGTCCCTGGGCTGTTTCAAATCCTAGGATCAATTCAGTGTCCGCTAACTTCACGGCATAGGGTTTCGTTTCCACCCCACCGGGGTTTGCACCGACCAGTTCATGAAATGAAAACCAGGGTTTCATTTTAAACTCCGATTCCGTATCCATTCCCACCAAAAGGGCCGGCTGCCCGTTGATCTTAGCCGGACCGACTAATTTGGGTGAAATGATATTTAGACTCTCCCGATCCGATATGGTTTTGATCTTGTCGATATCTTCAGGTGTCAGCGGTTTGAGTTCCGCCGAAACTTGCCCCAGTCCGCCACCCTCTGATGCCAAAGTTTGACCTTGGAAACGCGGCATGATCACGATGTTTGGACCGAATTTATCCAATTCATTGCCTAGTTCAAGGCGCATGGCAAAAACCAGACTGATCATAGCGATGACTGTAGCGACTCCCAGTGACAGGGCGATCCCCAGAAATGCCGTCTTGATACGGCGCCCCTTTAAGTGGACCAAAATGATCCGGAAAATACTCATAGTCAACCCTCCCTGGTGTCAAGCTGTTTTGAATTGGATCCATTCATCGATGCGCTCAATAATAAGTGGATCAAGTTAATCCCTGTTTTCTTACCCGTTGATGGTTTTTCGAAGCGACCAGTCTGACCCTTCGGGTTTATTTCCCATCACTTTCAACAATACTACTCACCGTGATCACCGGATAGGATTTATCATAGGCAATGGTTTTTTTATCTTCGGATACGATACCGGTGACCGTGTAATAAAAATGGTCACCTCGGGTCGAAGTTTGAATGAGTTCGAGCATTTTCTTCTGAGAACCCGTCGCCGCCGGTGCAAAATCGCCATCTAAGAAATAGAACTGCGCGGACTTATCGGGCTGAACAACGACTACCCCATAGCCGGTGGATGAACAAGCCGGCATCAGCAGGCATTGCTTGGTATCCAGTGTGATATCCGGTTTTTTTAGATAGCAGTGTACATCCGTTACGATTCCGGTAAGTGTCTGGGGAGCAGCTGATGCTTTGGCTGCACAAGATGATAGGGGCAGGACTGTCAGTAATAGCATAAATAAGATCGATCGGATGGTTAATTTTAATTTCAAGGTATTTCCTCCTCAATCAGTTGATTTGGTCAATTTCTTTTAAAATGAATTATGCCCCGAGAAAAGCGAACAAACGGACAACTCCCCCCGGGGCAAATTCTCTTACATTAACAAGTTATGGTGTAGTTACTGGGAACGGTGTGGCATTTAGCCATGCCGTTGAACCCGCAGCACCATTGGCACGGATCCGGAAGTAATATCGAGTATTTCTCGATAGATTCCCAGTCGTATAAGTTGTGGTATTTGCATTGACCAGAACGCTGACTAAATTCCGCCCTGTAAAAGTAGGATCGGTGGACCGATCGATGGTAAATCCGGTTTCATTGTTTGATCGATCATTCCAGGTCAACTTAACTTTTGCATTTCTGCGGTCTACGACACTGGCCGTAGCCGTTAACGTCGTTGGAGCAAGTGGTAGGCTGGGTATGACTAACGTCACAGTATTGGTATATGTCGACGTCCCCGAAGAGTTAATGGAAGCAACCCGATAGGCATAGGTATTTCCCGGTGTAACATTGGAATCCAGGAAGCTGACTTTACCGGTTTTATTATTGGCATTCATCGTGGTCAGCAATGTCTCCGGGGCTCCATTGACGGAACGTTGGATCAGGAAACCGGTCTCGTTGGTGGCGTTATCGGTCCAGCTTAACAAATTCTTTGGACCTGCCTGAATAACTCCGGTCAAATTGGTTGGAGCAGCCGGTGCATTGCTGGCTGGTGTTCCAACGGTGATGATGTTGCTGTCCAATGACTGAGTCGTAATGGTCGGGAAGCCTAGTGTCTCAGTATCACCGACCGTATTGGTGGCAACTACTTTGTAGAAGTAAACCTGATTTGTATTGCCGATCAAATCACTGTACGAAGTAGTGTTCTTATTTAATGATACCAAAGGAGTGGTCCAAGGACCGGCCAAACTTATGCCACGGTAGACTACAAAATTCGTCTCATTGGCAGACTTATCGGTCCAGGTCAAGTTCACGGTCTTACTGGCGCCGCTTCCACTACTTGTGTATTTCAATCCAGTTGGAGCCAGTGGTTTCACATTGACCGCCATGGCATGCATCATATCCATTTCTTCATGAGACAGGATATGACAGTGGTAGACGTATTCCCAGCCATAGTTGACCAAATGGTTGGTGACGCCATTTGGGAGAACCACGTCATTGGGGCTAAACCAGGCTTCCGGTGGTGGTGCGGGTAATAACGCACCATCTGGCATGGTCGGATCAATTAGGCGCACGCTGTTAGGTACTGCAAAGGGTAATTCACTGGCAGCCGGTACTTTCGGTCGCATTGCAATGACCGTCTGCTCCAATGGATTGACCCGGAAAGTTTCCTTCCAGCCAAGTTCATTATCGTCTGGAGGAAGCATCGCACCATCCCAGGCGACTCGGTTAATTAACTGGGCAGAGAACAGGTGGACATGGATGGTGTGAGTATCAACTCCATTGTGTGTGATCTGCCAGATTTGAGTTCCGTCCTCGGCCGATCCAATTTGGACGGCATCTAAGTCTTGATCGATGCCTTTAAAAATCTCGACGGGGGGACTGGAATAACCATAGGCGATAAACGGTGCACCGATGGAGGTTGCCTTGGGTGATGTCAATCCCAGGAATCCACTCATCCGTCCGTATTCATCGAACACTCCACTCATTTCATCGTGCATTGCTTTGGGTTCCAATGGTAGAGTAACTGGTGTCGTCTGCTTAACTCCATCCTTATTGATTGGGTAGAAAGTCTTTGTATTTTCATATAACTGAACATAGGCACTAAATGGATCCGATGGCAAGTTGGTTACACCATAGGCTTTATTGTATTGAGCCTGAGGCATGATGATGGTGTCCTGACCTGTGGCAAATACACCGGTGTTAGCCGAAACATTACCATTGGCCGGGATGGAACCCTTGGCAAATACATCAAACAAAGGTTTGGTGTCATAAGCCGGAGTCTGATTGGCAGTTCCAACTCGGATCTGCATAACGGTACGAGTATTTGGTCCATAACCGGCCTTGGTTGATGGAGCGCCGCCGATATCGGTCAAATCAGGATTACCTGTGAAATAATCGTAGCGGTTATCATCAGGAGGGAATGGTGCCGGAGCGTCATTGTAAAGGATCAGTGTCTTGCCGGCATATTGGGAGAAGTCGACGATGACGTCGGCCCGTTCAGCTGTTCCCAGTAGTAAGGAATGCTTATCCACATTACCGAAATTGAAAGCTAGTCCAACCAGGTTCCAGGTTGTGAATTGAGGTGGGATGATGGCTGGTGTAGGCAGGAATCCACCTTCACTACCGATCTGGATCCAATCCGGACCTAGATTTGCATTATTTACACCGGGATCCGGCATGATTTGAGTTATGTGCGTCGGCATGATCCCAGGTGTTGCCGGAATCATTTTAACTTCAGTTGGGAATTCGCCCACTTTAAAGTCGGCCATATCGCCCACATAAAGTGAAAGATTGAAGAACCGATCATTGGCTGCATTTAAGATCCGGAACCGATAAGCGGTGGGGTCCACTTCGAGGTAAGGATAAACCGTTCCATTGACTAATGGTGTGTCCATAAAGGATTCACCGGGAGCTGATGGATTTGGTACTCCGGGCATTAGCGGCGGCCGGTAGGTTGGATCTTCGAAGGCTACCAGCGGGTCATAGTAGGGGTTGGCCACCGGCGGATGTGCGATGCTGGCAGTCGGCGGATAGAACCAAGGTCCGTACATCCAGCGACCGTACGGGTTGGCCCCGGTAAGGTCAAATGGATTCTGAGCCGGACTGTAGACATGGGGATACCAAAGATCACCCGTTACCGGGGTGACCGGGACATAGCCGGTGCCAGTGGCGTCGCTTGCCGGGGTTGCCGGTTTACTTCCCCAGGCCCAGGTCGGATCCGTTGTTAGAACGGTAGCGGCATCAACAAAAGTCCGGTCCTGAATGACTAATGGAATTTCTTTGGTCGGAAGCGTGAAGCCTTTGGGGTTGACCCCCGTTTTATTCGTTCCGTTGATCAAGTCTTTTTCAACCTCGTCCCGAATAATGTAAGGGGCAGCTTCGCCGGCATATACATTCAATCGGGTGATACCAAAGGAGTGATCATGATAGAACATCAAACGGGCGCTTTGAGTATTGGTGTAATAAAGGGTGGTCGTACCATCTCTTTGATTATTGGGGTCACCCATATCTGGTACACCAACTACGCTGGTGCCCTGAGGATAAGGTGTAACTTCATTGGCAGGTGTGATCCATTGATGAGGCGAACCGTCGCTGATCCAGACGGTATTATTCCCATGGAGATGGACATTCGCGCGATTTTGGGTATAATCTATGGTTCCACCGTCAGGACCCATTCCCGAACCCATAACGGTCGTGTCCGTTGGGATGAAGAGATCCCCGGCGACACCGATGGGTAGTAAGTTATAGAATTTAATACGGACTGGGCGATCACTATCAGTTACAATGGTGGGTCCCAAAAAATGAGGTTTGTCCACTACATTGACCTGTGTTGTGGTGCCAGGATAATAAATGGGTGTGACTCCATCGGCTTGGAACAATGGTGTTCCGTCACCAGGGATCTGGGCAGTATCAAGCTGGACATAGCCACGGTTTTTAGTAGCTGGCAAATCCGAATGCATCTGCTCCATGTATTCAACAACAGCGATCTCATAATAATCGGATGCTTTCGCGTTTTTTGCAGGATTGGCCGGATACGTTACTTTATCCGGGACTGCCACCGGGATGTATTGTCCTAAGTTATTCACATTCGTCGATCCCAGTCCTGCCAGTTTGTCCACAAATTTACGCAAATTAGTCGGACTGTAGGCCCAGTTGGGGGATCCATAATAATCCGGGACCAGATAACCAGTCTTGGGATCAAAGGTCTCTCCAAATAAAGTAGGTTCCGGCAACGCCTGTAATCCCGCTTTGTCCAAAATGGTCTGCAATTTTTGACCTGCAGACTTTCGATCAGCCGGAGTAACTTTCTTTAAATTCAATTTTACTTCTGTTGCTTTGCCATTGTTTGGTTTTTTAATTGGGGCCGCCGAAGTATTTAGGGCCGACCCTAAGAATAAACTTACTAAGCCGAAGCTAATAATGCGTGTAAATACATTCTTATTCATGTAATTCCTCCAACATGTCGTATTTACCCACCTGGAACGGGAATATATCTGTGGTCTTTATTCCATCAGATGGTTCGAAAAAATAAGCACAAGGATCCAGGAACCATGCACAGGTAATTATTTTTAGTGGATAGTGGTTGCTGTTCAAACTGTCAATAAAAAAAAAGCGATGCGGGAGATAAATCCCGAAACAGTGGTATCAAGAAGCCAGATTTTCTGTGTAGTAGATACCACTCTCTACTTCAGAAGTGAAATCGGCAGGGTCAGAGTGAGTCCTCTTTAAAGTCAAGTAAGTGTCCTCTAATCAGCAAGCAAAGTAACCAGTAATTTTAGGTTCAATTTAATTTTTAAGTCAGAAATAACATCACCTAATAGCATCATCGGTGTAACGTTTACATCTGTAACCACTTCTATAATATTTAATTTATTGTATGTAATCAAGTTAATATTTAATGAATGTTAAAATTCTGTTTTTCTGAAATTTACTTAGATATATTCTCATTCCCTCATAAATCAGTCTAAAATCTGAAATTTATTGAAGAATATTCCAACTTGTCCAATTAGTTAAATTTCATTAAATTTTAAAATTAGATAAATAGTGATTAATATACACTCACAATTTAATTTGATAGTCAAAGCAATACCATTTTATTGCCAAATTGATACCATTTAAATAAATTTCGGATATTTCCACCAAAATCTTCCCCCTCGGAGGCATCCATAATTTTGTCGAATAATCTTCGAATCGTTCTAAACTTCGTCAAGAAATTTCTTCATATTTTCGCTCCAGCGCAAAAAAAAAATCATCTTTGACATTAAGTTGACGAAACTTAATGTCAAAGATGATCTCAAAAAAAATATTTGTTTAGACCTATTCTTAACTCTAGACTGCAAAGCATTCGCTAGATCCCTCATCACTTTTTACTTGGATCGTTTGATTTGCTCCTGAGTTTGGGAGTACGAAAGCTGAAAGCCCTTGAAATCACTCAATCAGAGCGATTTCAAGGGACTTTTTTTGTCCACTTATTTCAGATTTCTTAGCAAATCTATCTTGGTCACGCTTCGAAACTGGGTCAGCGTCATGTTCTTTCGCAGGGGTTTCATACCCAGGATCCGGTGCAGATTCATGTATGTAT
>JBAQDU010000073.1:0-36591 GCA_049294805.1 Clostridiaceae bacterium | reverse complement strand
TGGCCGTGATGACTTCAGGGAGTGTTAAACCCACTTTATTGGATAAGGGTCTGCCCCAATAGCCTTCAAAGGCAGCTTGAACTTCAGGTTTAAATACTTTTTGATAGCCTGGCAAGTCCGCCGGCAGCGCGCCCATATCACAGGCGCCTTGGACGTTGTTCTGGCCACGCAAGGGATTTAAGCCGCAATTTGGTTTGCCCAGATTTCCCGTCATCATGGTGAGGTTTGATAAAGCCATGACTCCGTGGGTCCCTGTTGTATGCTGGGTGATGCCCATGGCATAGTAGATCCCGGCTGCATTGGATCCGGCATACAGATGAGCGGCTTTGACGATGTCCTCGGCCGGAACACCGGTGATTTCTGAGACAACTTCCGGGGTATAGCTCGTTAAGAAGCTTTTTAAAGCGTCAAATTCTTCCGTTTGGGTTTCGATAAATTGTTCATCGATCAAGCCATCCCGGATAACGACATGGCACAGCCCATTGATCAGGGCAATGTTCGTACCCGGTTTGATTTGCAGATAGAGATCGGCTAGATCCGCCATTTCGATCCGGCGGGGATCAGCCACGATGAGTTTTGCGCCGTTTTTCTTGGCTCGTTTCATCAGGGTCGCAATGACCGGATGATTCTCCGTCGTGTTGGAGCCGATAATGAACATGACGTCATTGTGCAGTGTTTCTTCGATGGAGTTCGTCATAGCCCCTGATCCTAAGGTTGTTGCAAGACCTGCAACAGTGGAGCTATGTCAGAGGCGGGCGCAATGATCGACGTTATTGGTGCCGATGACAGCGCGAAGCATTTTTTGGAAGAGATAATTTTCTTCATTGGTGCAGCGGGCGGACGAGAAACCGGCAATGGCATCAGGACCGGATTCCGTTTTGATCTGGTTGATCTTACTGACGATCAGGCCATAGGCCTCATCCCAAGATGCTTCTTCCAGTTTACCGTTGCGCCGGATCAATGGAGTGGTCAAGCGATCTTTGTGATTGATGAAGTTATAGGCAAACCGACCTTTGACACAAAGTAAGCCATCATTGGGGACCGTTCCGAAGACCGGGGCCACACCAACGACTTGGTCGTCTTTGGTCAAGAGGTCTAATTGACAGCCAACGCCGCAATAACCGCAGGTCGTTCTGGTGTGACCCAGTTCCCAGCGCCGGAAATTATGGGATTTCTCAGTTAAAGCCCCCGTCGGACAGACGGATACGCAGTTACCGCAGGACACACAAGGCGAATCGATCAATAGACCGCCGCCGCCGGCCGACACCTTGGTATAAAAACCGCGGGTGGAATAACCTAAGGCGTTGGTACACTGCAGTTCGCTGCAGACCCGGACACATTTGCCGCATAGGATGCATTTATCGGCATCATAATCATAAAATTTATTGGAGGTATCCATGGGGAAGTGTTTTTCATCCCCGGACCGGAACGATCCGTCTTTGACACCATATTCATAACAGTAATCCTGAAGTTTACAGTCCCCTGACTTATTACAGGTCAGGCAATCATTGGGGTGATTGGAGAATAATAGATCCAGGATCTGCTTGCGGCCATGGCGGACATGGTCGTTTTTCGTATCAACTTCCATACCGTCTCTGACTTGCACAGTACAGGAGGTATCAAGCTTGCCTTTAACTTCGACCAGACACAGCCGGCAGGAACCGGTTGGGTTCAGCCGCTTATCATGGCATAAAGTCGGGATATCGATGCCGTTACGATGGCAGACCGTGAGGATCGTTTCGCCTCTGGCCGCTTCATATTTAGCACCATCAATGGTTACTAACATTCTAATCCTCCTGGTTGGGCAATGCAGTGATCCGGTCGACAACTTTTTCAAGGTCCAGTGCTTCAGCCCAAGAGACTTCCTTGAACCGACGACCTTGCGCAGTCTCCACTTTCTTGTAGGCCTTGGGCAGATCCGTATTGTGATTGGCCTCGGTCATGAGACGGCCTTTTAAGCAAAGCGGTCTGCCGCCGGTTGGTTTTCTGGGGCGGATGACTTTTTTGCCGTTTTTGACCATCAAATCAAAATTACAGCCATAATCACAGGATTTACACTTGATAATGGACTGCTTGCCTTCCCAAGCCCGGATCTTGGCATCATAACTGCGTCGATCGATCAAAGCGCCCACCGGGCAAACCACCACGCAGCGGTTGCAGGAAACACAGCTTGATTCTTCCAAACTTTGGTTATAGTCAGCTGAGATCTGGGTATGGAAGCCTCGTCCGGCATAACCTAGGACGTGACGGTCGGGAATGACCGCACAGGTCCGGACACATTTGCCGCAGAGGATGCATTTGGATTCATCACGCAGGATGAAAGGACTCGACGTATCCGTCCAGCCGGCTTCGCCATTTCCCCGGCGATCGCCGTCATGTGTTCGGAATTTGACATCATAGCGGAAAGCATAGTCCTGCAATAAGCAGTGGCCGGCTTTCTCACAGGTCAGACAGTCATTGGGATGATTATCAAGGTAAAGCCGCAGCAAGTTCTTCCGGGTTTTAACGACTTTCTCGGATTCAGTATGGACTACCATGCCGTTTTTCACCAGGGTGGAACAGCTCGTCTCCAGTCCGTGATGGCCGTCGATTTCGACGAGGCACATCCTGCAGGATCCGTCGATGGCAAGATCTTTATCATAACAAAGGGCCGGGATGTTAAACCCGTTGTCATTGCAAACTTCAATTAGTCGGGAGCCTTCTTTGGCCGTGACCGGGGTATCGTTTATCATTAAATGTATCATAGTTGGTCTCCCCTACTTTGTGATGACGGCATCGACGGGACAAACTTCCTGACAGGTGCCGCACTTGATGCACCGGGCCTGGTCGATGATATGCAACTGCTTGACCGATCCATCAATACAGGAAACCGGACAGTTACGGGCGCACTTGGTGCAGCCGATGCATTTATCGGTGATAAAATAAGTCGTCAAGTCACGACAAACACCGGCCGGACAGTTTTTATCATGAACGTGGGCCCGGTATTCTTCGGCAAAGTTTGCCATGGTGGATAAGACGGGATTTGGCGCAGATTCACCCAGTCCGCATAAGGAGGCGTGACCGACGGTATCAGCCAGATCCGTTAAAGTATCTAAGTCAGCTTCCACGGCTTTGCCTTCAGTGATCTTTTCCAAGATCTCCAGCATCCGCTTGGTGCCTTCCCGACACGGGGTACATTTACCGCAGGATTCTTCCACGATAAAGTCCATATAGAATCTGGAGACGTCGACCATGCAGGTCTTATCATCCATGACGATCATACCGCCGGAACCCATCATGGAGCCGATGGCTTTTAAACTGTCAAAATCGATGGGGGTATCAAAATGTTCGGCAGTAATACAACCGCCCGATGGTCCACCGGTCTGAACGGCTTTGAATTTTCGGCCGTTGGGGATGCCGCCGCCGATATCGTAAATGATCTCGCGCAGTGTCGTACCCATGGGTACTTCAACCAGACCGACGTTATTGATGTTGCCGCCTAGGGCAAACACTTTCGTGCCGGGGCTGTTGTCGGTTCCGATGGTGCGGAACCAGTCCGCTCCTTTATAGATGATGGGAGCGATATTGGCATAGGTTTCCACATTATTTAAAACGGTGGGTTTAAGCCACAGTCCGGCTGCCGCCATTCTCGGTGGTTTGACCCGGGGCATGCCGCGGTGGCCTTCAATGGATTCCACTAAAGCGGTACCTTCACCACAAACAAAGGCACCGGCGCCTAAGCGCAGGTCCAGATCGAAGTTAAAGCCGGTCCCGAAAATGTTCTCCCCTAAGACACCATAAGCTTTGGCAGCAGCGATGGCTTCGTACAGGCGATGCACGGCACCGGGATATTCAGCCCGGACATAGATATAACCTTGATCCGACCCAACGGCATAACCGTTGATGATCATGGCTTCAATGACGGAGTGAGGATCGCCTTCTAAGACCGAGCGGTCCATAAAGGCACCTGGATCTCCTTCATCCGCGTTACAGACAACGTATTTCTGATCACCTTTGGCTTCTCTGGTATACTGCCACTTTAAGCCGGCTGGGAATCCGGCGCCGCCGCGGCCGCGCAATCCCGATTTTTTAACTTCTTCAATGACTTCATCCGGCGTCATGCTGGTCAAGGCCTTATATAGGGCCTGGTAACCATCCATGGCGATGTATTCATCAATGGACTCGGGGTTGATCAGTCCGGCATTGCGCAGGACGATCTTCTTTTGATGCTGATAGAATGGGGCATCCATTAAAGGCAGCAACTGATCAGCCTTGATGTTATCAGGATACACATATTTTTTGACAGGAACCCCACCGATCAAATGTTCATTGAAAATCTGATCGACCTGTTCCGGCTTCATTTTATAGTAGAAGGTTCCTTCCGGATAAACCACAACAATAGGTCCGGCGGCGCAAAATCCCATGCAGCCGGTGCGCTTGACGCTGATCTCCCGCTCGAGACCATGTTCTTTGATCAGGGCTTGAAACCGATCCTGGACCAGGTTACCGTGATTGGAGGAACAGCCGGTATCCCGGCAGACTAAGACTTCATATTTATAGCCGGACTCCGTCCGCTTGCCCAACCGAAGGGACATTTCGTCCATGGTTTTGGCTTTGATTTCATTTAAACGTTCAATTGTCATCATGGCTAGTTTGCCTCCCGGGCCAGAAATTCTTCGGCTTCTTTTTGAGCATCCGGATCAAACTTTAGATGATCCAATAGAGTGATGACATCCTTGGGCTTGAGCCGGCCGGACACATTATCCCCTTCGGTCAAAACCGGAGCCATACTACAGGCACCCAAACAGCGGGTGGTACTGACTGAAACTCGGCCGTCTTGGCTGGTATGACCGGTCTTAACGCCAGTAATTTTTTCAACTTCTTCTAAAACCTTAACGGCACCCTTAACATAACAAGCGGTGCCCATACAGACTGACAGTTGAGTTTTGCCTTTTGGAATCTCCGTAAACCGGGAATAAAATGTGATAACGCCATATACTTCAGCCATCGGAATTTTAAGGTCACTTGAAATCATTTCCTGAATTTCCGGTGGAATAAACCCAAATGTGTCCTGTGCATGGTGCAGAGCCTGCATCAATTGGCCGGACTTTCCTTTCATCGGCTCCAGAAAAGACCTGAAATCATCCAGATCCTGGACTCTTTCGTCTGCATTAAAATATTTTGACATGATGTTCCCCCTTGGTGGCAGTTTAAATTATTATTCGTACATCTACAATTTGTATTGTTCAAAGATTAGCAACATATTTTCAATTGCATACCGTTTAATTATAACCCAAATCCCTCATTAATTGAACTATAAAAAAATAAGGATCATATTCTTGTTAGATGAGAATATGATCCTTATTTTTTTGAGATTTAGCTGGATAATTTAGCTGATGGTTATTAAAATGATAGTTTGTTTCATGAAGAGTTTTTTACCTGAGTTATTTCACCGAGAGGATATTAATTGTTTGGTTAACGAAGGAATGGAACACTATCTGGGCTTTCGTATTCGAAACTTATGTTATGAGTAGAAATACTTCAAAACACGGTAGTTCTTGTTAAAGTGTCAAATGACTTACTAAATCGAATGGTCATCCCCTTTAAATAAAACAGGATCCCCAATGCAAAGCTGTCCCGGGGCTTTGATTTTAAGAAACAAAACTTGGTTATTGAGTTGACATAATATGGGTTCTATTCCGCATCCCGGATAGCAGTGTTTTTTGCGGTCGGTCACTAAAAACTCACAGGTGCCCCAGGATAAACTTGTGTTGACAGGGCAGCTTTGCAATCCATCGACGATGAGATCGGCTCGAAATTTTGCAGTGCACAAACCGTCTCGCCCATCACCTTTGCAAAAATCCAAGGTTGCTTGATCGATCACCGTGACGATATCGTCTTTGCCGCGCAGACCTCGTTGGGTGACTTCGACACAGCCAGATACGTGAACGCTGTTCTGACCATGGATCTCCAGAAGCTTCATTTAATTCTCAATGAGGCGAATGGCATCGCCGGGATGGATCACCCCACCCTTGATGAGTTTGGTGAAGATCCCCTCGCGAGGCATCACACAGTCCCCGACCAGTTGGCGAATGGCACAGCCGGTGTGACATTCTTTGCCGATCTGGGTTACTTCATGGATGGTCTCGCCGATGGCGAGTCTCGTGCCGACGGGAAGCTTATGCAAAACAATGCCCCGGGTCGTCAAATTCTCGGCAAAGGAGCCAATGGCTAAGTCACCGGACCCGCCGGTCTTCATCCGGTCATAGGATTCCAAGGCCAATAGCGATACCATCCGGTGCCAGGCGCCTGAATGAGCATCACCGACTAAGCCCAGTTCTACCTGGAACTCGCCTTGGGCGATGGGATTTTTGACGACGCCTTTGGTTTCACTGATATTTATGCTGACAACGGCCGCATCGGCTGCCACTAAAGTAGTCTCATCTACGGTCGGCTGGGGTGATAAGTCGTCAAGGGTCAGTAGGTTGTCTTTTTTTAGTTCATTCATAGTTGCTGGTCTCCCTTTATTTCGCGTTGCGCTGATAAGTTCCGGATTTACCACCGGTTTTTTCAAGCAGCATAATGTCACTGATGATCATCCCTTTATCCACGGCCTTGCACATATCATAGATGGTCAAGAGTGCTGTCGATACGGCCGATAAAGCTTCCATTTCAGCTCCGGTGGGTCCCTGGGTATGAATAGTCGCCACACAGGTCACTCCGGAATCGGTCAATTCAAAGTTTAGATCGACACCTTGCAGCAGGATGTTATGGCACAGCGGAATATTATCCGCTGTTTTTTTGGCCGCCAAAATGCCGGCGATCTGAGCCACGGCTAAAACATCGCCTTTGGTCATGGTGCCCATTTTGACTTTTTCTAAAGTTTCCCCGTTTAAGTAGATCTTGCCCCTGGCAGTGGCGGTCCGTTTGGTATCCGACTTATCGGACACATCCACCATTCGGCCTCGCCCGGCTTCATTTAAATGTGTAAATTCCATTATTTAACTCCAATATACGCTTTACTCGTTAAAACTCTAGTTCTAATCTAGTTTTACTCTGGTTCTCTCGAATCGTTCACTCTAATATTACTCCAATATTACTCCAATATTGTACCAATATTGCAACAATACTACTCTAATATTTTACCTAAATCTTCTAGAATATACCCGCCTCGGGCGGTCAATTCTCGGCTGAATTCATCGGACTGAAGGCAGACGAGAAATCGAATGATCCGCTCATCGCTTAAACTCTCCCGGGCAACCAGGAAATCATAGCGTTCCTGGCCCAACGGGATAAAATCAAGATCCAGGGCATTGGCGGCCGATAATACACCGGCTCCGACCTGTGCACTGCCTTGGGCTACAGCGGCTGCCACCGACGTGTGGGTCGTGGCTTCCCGGTCATACCCGCGAATCGCAGTAGGATCGATGCCGTTTTGAGCTAACAAGTGATCCACAAAGATCCGGGTTCCCGATCCGCGCTGCCGGTTCATAAACAACACATCCGGACGAGTCAGATCGGCGATCCCCGTAATCTGATCGGGGTTGCCGCGTTTGACCATGAGACCTTGAACGCGGCCCGGTCCGCGAATAATGACATGGCTATTGCCCGGGAAATACTTTTTGAGGATCGCTACGTTGTAGCTGCCGTCGGTCTCATCTAAAATATGGATCGGTGCGAGCAGGGCTTCTTTATTGCGCATGGCCAAGACTCCGCCCATGGAGCCAACGTGAGTGGAATTGATGGGCATCATGTTGGCTAATTGATCGATGCACAGGTCATGGGAACCGGTAATGGTGAGTCGGTCATTGACGTCCGAGATTGGCCGCAGCAGGCGGACTCGGATGGTTTCACCGCGGGAGAGTCCCTCCATCTGCTGTTGGATGATGCCGATCCCGTCACAGCGGACGAGACTCATCGATACGCCGGCCCCGCTTTTTGTGGGGGTCGCCCGATAAGTACCATGATCGTAGTGCAGGCTGACCCGGATGTATTCTCGATTTTTCAACGAGGAATGGACATCGGTATTTAAAATCGCATCGACCCAGACTTCCGGCAGATTCTGGCCGGTCAGTTTAGACAGGATCGGGCCGGCAAATTCATGAAAACTAATATAGCTCGAGACCGGGTAACCCGGGATGCCAATGACCGGCGTCGTCCCGACTTTGCCTAAAATCGAGGGTTTGCCCGGTTTAATGGCAATGCCATGGACCACGACTTCGCCTAATTCAGCCACCGCCGCTGAAGTGAAATCCTTGGTCCCAGCCGATGAGCCAGCGCCAATTAAAACTAAATCAGAGGTTTTAGCAGCATCGGAAATGGTCGCTTTGATCGCATCATAGTCATCTTGGCACGGCGGCAGCCGATGGGGGATCCCGCCGGCTTCAGTCACTAAGGCACTGAGCATCCAGGAATTGGAATCCGGGATATGGCCGCGACCGACTAAGGAGGGGCTCTCGACTAATTCATCCCCGGTGGGAATGATGGTAACAACGGGCCGGCGGATGACTTCGATTTCTTCGACACCGCCGGAAATCAACGATCCTAAGTCAAAGGGGCGGATCTTATGGCCCCGGGGCAAGATCATTTCCGTGGCGACAATGTCCTCGCCGATGGGCCGAACATGCTGCCAGGCGATGGCCGGCCCATAGATCTTGATCCCGTCATCGACCGTGATGACGTCTTCTTTCATAATAACGGCATCGTAGGGCTCATCGATGGGATTGCCGGTATTCACAAATACAAAGGTCTCCCCTTCCACTAAAGTCACCGGCTGCTGGGGCCGGGCTAAGACCGTTGCCCCGGAAATAACCGCAATGCCATCCATGGCAGCGCAGTTAAAGGGGGGCGAAGACAACACTGCGTCAATGGCCCGGGCGGTGATCCGTCCAAAACTGTCTTTAACGGGAATCGTTTCCGTTTGAACGGTAAGGTTTAAAGCTTCTAAATAAGCCGCTTTGGCGTCATCGGGTTTAGTGTTTCCAATATACCTTTTTTCTAGGTTCATAACAAAATCACATCCACTATGGTGCCTTTATCCAAGCCTTCCGTTTCTTCGGCGATCATGGTGTATCCCTCTGCGTTGGTCAGTTGGCTGATAAGGGCTGAATTTGAGTAATAGGGCTGGCATAAGATTTCCGTGGGGGTCTCGGTCAAGGTCAGGAACTGACAAGTCACCCGGCCTGGCACCGATGGAAAATTAACGGTGGTTTTGGCTTTGATCTTGCGCGGTTGGAACCGGCAACCGGTATTTTTTCGAAAATAGTCTAGGACTACGGTTTGAAATACCATCATGGCTGAGACTGGATGGCCGGGCAGTCCAATGACCGGGGTCTGGCCGATCTGAGCGCCGATGGTGGGCTTACCGGGTTTGAGCCGGATCCCGTGGAAGAGGATCTCGCCCCCCAATTGTTCGATGGCGAGCTTCGTATAATCCCGTTCTCCGGCTGAACTGCCGCCGGATAATAAGACAAGATCCGAACACTCCAGACCCCGCCGAATGGCCTCCTGGATGGCCACGAGGTCATCCCGGACTAACAAAGTCCCATTAACGGCAAAGCCGGCCTCTTTGGCCAAAGCACCAATGGTATAAGTATTGATATCACGGATCTTGCCGTCTCCCAAGAGTTGGCAAGGATCGGCAAATTCATCGCCGGTTGAAATAATGAAGACACCGGGTTGTTGATAGACCGGGATCTTTAGAATGTTTAAACCAACTAATATGCCGATATCCTGGGCTTTTAATCGCTTGCCCTGAGGCAGGACCGTTTGACCGGGGGCAACATCCTCCCCTTTTAAGATCAAATTCGCCCCGGCCACAGCCGGCCTTTGAATTAAGATCAAGTCATCTAAGGTCTGAGTATCTTCTACCATGACCATGGCATCAGCGCCCGGTGGAACCATTCCGCCGGTGGGTACATACATGGTGGATTCAGGGGTCAATACCTGATCCACCAGTTGACCGATCTGAACAGCCCCCTGGCCTTTTAAGACCACCGGAACGGAATCGGACGCCCCTTGGGTGGACCCGGATATAACGGCATAACCGTCCACGGTGGACCGATTATAATAGGGCACGTATTCCGTAGCGACGATATCTTCAAACAGATAGCGGCCTAGGGCATCTTCGGGCGCAACAAACTCCACTTGGCGGGGCAGTCGGGCCGAATGATCTAATAAGTCGGATGCCTCGTCCAGACTAACGGTTTTTAAAAATTTCATTGTAGGGTGCCTCCTTCTAAAATGACTTGATTCATCATGTCATGTTCGATTTCCCGATGCGAGATCACGATGATGGTGGAATGGTGAGCTCTTTGGTGAGCCATGATCATGTCTAACCCCTGCTCCCGGGACGGGCGGTCCATGGCTGAGAATGGTTCATCCAGTAATAAGATCGGCGTAGCTAACATCAGACCACGGATCAAGGACACTTTTTGGGCTTCCCCCAGGGATAACTTAGTGGCCTTTTGATCCAATAAAAACCCTAAGGGCAAATAGTTTAAATAAAAGTCCAACTTCTCTTGTAGGGTTGCATCGGGCACTCCTTTTAAGCGCAACGGATAGAAAATATTCTCGCGCACCGTCCGGTGGAGCATCACCGGTTTTTGAAAGACCTGGTTGACGACGGTCCCATCCCGGCGGATCGTCCGGATGTCCTGTCCGTCGAATAAGACCCGACCAGTGTAAGCCTCATCCAGTTGCGCCAGGATCTCAAACAGGGTTGACTTCCCTGCCCCATTGCTGCCGTTGAGTTGATGGATCAGACCTTTTTCAAAGGTGAATTCGGGAATCTGCAGGATCTGGCGGCTGTCATGGTATTTTTCAAGTTGTTCAATTTTTATTTCCATTGAGAATCCCCCTGAATCCACATGACGATGAGATTGATCAGCAACGTGATGGCAAATAAAATGATCCCCAGTGCAATGGACATGCTTTGTTGACCCATGGACGTAAACATCGAGATGGCCGTCGTCATAACTCGGGTACTGTGACGAATATTACCCCCGACGATCATGACGGTCCCAACTTCAGCAATGGCTCGGGAAAAAGCCGTCATGACCGTAGCCGTCATTTCCGGGGCTAATTCCCGGATCAATAGCTTGATCAGTTGAACTTTAGTGGCACCGACGGTTCGGCCGAGCCTTAGGATCTCCGTGCCGTCCCGGCGGATCGTGGTCATGGTAAACGCACAAACGATGGGCAGGATCAACATAAATTGGGCCAAGATCATGGCCTGGGGCGTATACATCAAGCGCAAAAAACCAAAGGGTCCATTGCCCGAGACAAATAACACCACGATCAAGCCGACGATCACCGAGGGAACGCCCATCAGGATATAAGACAAGCGGGTGGTCACTTCTCGTAGCCGCCCGCCTCTCATATAGATCAACATTGTCAGGGGAATCATCAGACAGGAAGCCAAGATCGTTGCGATTCCGGATACCAACAAAGACAGTCCGGCAATGCCGGCTATCTCTGGGTTCCATGTGAAGATGAGTCGCAAGGCTTCGCTGAAGCCATTGATGATTGAGTCCATTTGATCGATTCCCCTTTATAAATAATGGTTTTTTAAGTTACTTAAATGTGCCCGGGAAGAACAGCTGCTGACCATATTCGGTTTTACCGTATTCAGAAATCAGCGCTTTAGCCTCGTCCGATAAGATCCATTCAATGAACTGCTTAGCCCCTTCGGGATTGCGAAGGGTGACTTTTGCAGGATTTAATTCAATGACTCCGTACTGGTTGACTAATTCAGCCGATGGTTCGGAGACTTCGACAAGCTTGGTAGTTGCCTTAGTGGCTAAGAACGTCGAGCGGTCTGAGATCGTAAAGCCTTTCTTTTCAGCGGTGACATTTAACGTATCGGACATGCCCTGACCAATTGAGAAATACCAATCAGAGGTGCCTTCAGGCAAGGTAACTCCAGCGGCTTTCCAGGTTTTCTTTTCAAAACTATGAGTTCCTGATTCATCACCCCGTGAAATAAAGGGCATTTTCTGGGCTTCGATCAGTTTCATCAAATTAACAATGTTTTTTTCGGTGCCGATCTTGCTGACATTGTCAGGAGCTGATGCTAGCAAAAAGTCATTGTACATCAAGTCATACCGCTTGAGACCGAATCCGTCGGCGACAAACTGGTCTTCTTTGGCTTTATCATGGACCATCAGAACGTCGGCATTACCGGCTTTGGCTGATTCAATGGCTGCGCCAGTTCCTAAAGCCACAACTTTAACTTCAATACCGGTGGCTTTTTTAAATTCCGGCAACAGGAAGTCCAATAAGCCTGAATCACGAGTTGATGTGGTGGTGGACAGAATGATCTCTCCCCCGGCGGTGGCAGTGGTTGTGGCCATAGCAGTCGTCGTAGCGGCTGCAGTCGTTGTTCCGGCAGCAGTTGTACTTGGTGTGGCCGGTGCGCAGGATGCTAAGAACATCGTGCTGAGAAGGATCGTTAAGATTTTTTTCATAAGTGTACCTATCCCTTATTAAAATTATTTCCTGATTATCGAACATCTCATGAATAATGCCAAACCCACGTGGCCTTACGACTAAGTGTCGATGTTAATAAACGGTTACTTAATTATAGCGCCTTAGCGGATTTAATCATAGTAGAATCATTTAAAATGATAACCAATCACCTCAATCGGACTCTTTGGACGATGCTCTTCATCCAATCAACTGATTCATTAAAGTAAAGGATCAAAAGTGTCGACGAACTCTAAAACTCATCAGAGATTATAAATAGGATTTAATTCAGTTAGTCTCACTGAGGTGGTTGGTTTTCTCAGGTATTTAAATACTTGATCCTCTCCCTTTGAGCTGATGACCTTTATTCAGATGATAAATGTTAAGCCGCTGTCCGCGAATAAAGCCGATCATGGTCAAATTGTTTTCTTGGGCCAGACGCACCGAGCGGTCAGTGGGTGCCGATCGCGATAACAGGGCCGATACGGGTGTCCGCAAAACTTTCCGAGTCATTTCCGAAGCCATTCGACCCGATAACAGGATCATGCAGCGTGACAAATCTTTATGCTCCAGCAAGGCTTTGCCAATGAGCTTATCTAGGGCATTATGGCGACCAATGTCCTCCATGAAGCTGACCATTTCACCCTCTTCAATAATCGCACAAGCGTGATTACCGCCGGTCCGGGCAAATAAAGCGGAGGTATCTTGAAAAACAGCAGTCACTTTCATGATTTGTTGAATATCCAGCTCCAGGGCGATATCGGCCTTGACCAGGGAGCCAGTAAATGGTAAGGGCGGCGCCGATGCCCCAGAAGTTGTAAACACTTGAGTGGTGGTTTTACCGATGGCCTCAAGGACCGACGGATTGTAGATCGTCGCAAATACATCAAACAACACCAGGCCATCTCGGCTGGTCGGAGTGATGTCTAAATTCACGAGCTCGGCTGGGTCCTGGATGATACCTTGGGCGTATAGATTGCCAACGATCAGTTCCTTAAGATGCTTTGGTGTACAGTACATGGTCTGTAGGAAATCCCCGTTTAGATACAAGCTGATCTCAGCTTCAGTGATGACATCATCCAGTAGTTCAGCATAAGCCTCACCTTTGTAGCGAATGATGGGCATGGCTTGAATGGGCGAATCCGGCGAATCTTTCAAATTACTAAGGGCTTCTACTTGGGGACTGATGGTCTCATGAAATTGGCGCAGCTCCTCTTTATCATTGATATTAAAGAAAATATCAGTGTCAGGGGAAACCGCTCCCGGATAGTCCACCCGCAAGAAATTGTGGGTATCGATAAAATGACGCAACGAGCGTTTATTTCGGTTGATAAATGTTTCAATTTCCCGGATCAGGTGTTTTCCATAAAACGCACAGAACGGTTCCGGCTCACCGCTGGTCAAACTGATGTTGATGAGTCCGTCGACATCCCCGGCTTGGGTAATGGTGTCTTTTAACTTTAAAATATAGGCTTTATCAATGACCGGCATATCCACCGCTAAAACAAATGCGAAATCGGATGTCGACTCGGACAGACCGGCATGAATCCCGCCCAACGGTCCGGCTGATGGGATCTTGTCCTGGATTATTTTAGCTCGTTGGATATTTTGGATGCTCCAAAGTTCTTTGGGATCATTGGAAACGACAATGACTTCCTCGAAAAGCTCCAGAAGGATCAATAAGTTTTTCTCCAGTAAATACTCGTCATTCAGACGAAGCAATTGTTTGTCAAAACCCATCCGAAGGCTTCGGCCACCGGCCAGGATAATGGCGGTACTATTTGAATTCATCGAAATGTCCTTTCTAAATGGTTTGTTAAATCCAAACGTTTGGTCGGGATCCATTGGGGAAGTAAAGAAAGATATGGATCCGCGGATTAAACCACCTAAGTTTAATGATGGTGGTGACTGTGGTGTTCCTTTACGGGGTGGTCAAGGTCTGGCACAGCACACTCCCCGTCTCGACCGGTCAGAATATCAAGTCCGTGTTTAAGCTGATCAATGATGCTGTTGAGATTTTCTCGAACGGCCTTGGGGGAGCCCGGTAAGTTCACGATCAGAGTTTGATCGCGTAGGACCGAAGCTGCTCGGGAGAGCATGGCCCGCCGAGTGATTTTAAGACTGTCCGAGCGCATGGCTTCACTGATCCCTGGGACATCCCGGGTCATAATCGATTTGGTTGCCTCTGGTGTGACATCGCGCATGGAAAGACCGGTGCCCCCTGTGGTCAAAATCAAATCTAATTTAAGTTCATCGGACATTCGAATGAGTTCAGTCCGGATGAGTTCATAGTCATCGGGGATAATTTTGTATTCAGAAACATTATAGTCATGTTCAGTCAAGATCTCTCGAATCACTTGACTCGACAAATCTTCTCGTTCACCCCGGGACCCTTTGTCACTTAATGTAAGAATTCCGACATTATACATATTGCCTCCATAGTGCATTTATTTTTGAAGTTGAGTACTTGCGATTGCGATATGGTTGATCCATTGAATGAGTTAAAGGATCCTTTGTGTCCAACGGAGTCAAGGAGTTCATGGAATTGTATGTTCCAAGGGATTCATTGGATTTATTGGATTTATTGGATTTATTTTGACCCATTGATCACAATTCATTGGATGGATCACTTTATTTAATTGCATACAAGTCTATTTTACATGAGATTAAGATATCGGTTTGAACCATTCCTCTAAATTATAAACCGAGCCACCGGTTTTTGTATCTGTATTCGTTAAATCTGTACGCTGATTAAAGGCATTGGCCTGAATTTTATGTCATAATTTCTGTTGTGGAAAACAAAGACCCATGGACTTAAGGGAGAGTGAATATGGCAACGTCTCATCAGCAATCATCAGTTAGTAAATCAGAGCTCATTTTGACCGGTTCCCTATATCGGGTGATCTGGACAATCTCCCTGCCGCTTATTTTGAATAATTTCATTATGACACTCTACAACATGGCGGATGCTGTGTTTGTCGGGCAGTTGGGTACCACTGAATTTGCAGCGGTTTCCTTTGTCGGTCCAGTCATGTTCCTATTTATGGCCATTGGATTCGGCATTCAGATCGCAGGTACTTCCATTTTATCCCAGTTTATCGGAAAAGGTGAAGCGGACAAGACCAATGAGTATGCCTGGCATATTATTCTGTTTACTATTTTTCTGGGGATCGTAATTGGAATTGCCGGATTCCTTCTGACCCCGTTTATTATCCAATTCATGGGTGGCAAAGGCCGCTTTGGATCCCTGGCTCAAGACTACCTTAAATTTGTCTTTCTGGGAGTCCCCTTCCAAATTGTATTTATGGGGTTCCAATCAATTATGAACGCCCAGGGCAACACCAAAGCCACTACCTTTGTCAACACCATTGCAGCCATCACCAATGTGATTTTAGATCCCATTTTTATTTTCAGTCGAATCCCAATTCTAAATTTGCCGGGCTTAGGCTTAGGCGTAAGCGGCGCCGCTCTTGCCACTTCATTGTCGCAAGTTCTGCTGGCAGGACTTGGCTACTATATCATGAGAAAAAGTTCCCGAACGATTTCACTGGACTTTACGAGAGTTAAACTGGACTTAGTAAAATTCAAGAAGATCCTCAAAGTGGCCTTGCCAAGTTCTGCCGGTCAATCCGGAGCTGCCTTTGGATTTGTCGTCCTTAATTCATTTATTGCATCCTACGGCACCCCTACAATTGCGGCCTTTAGCCTTGTTAACCGGATCAATGATATGGTCATGCACCCAGCCATGGGAATCGGCGCAGGCCTTACTTCCATCGTGGGCCAAAACATGGGGGCCTATAAAATTGATCGGATCCGGGAGGCCTTCCATAAAGCAGTCAAACTGTCGTTGCTTATGTCCTTGACGGGCACGTTATTAATTTTCATCTTCCGTTATCAACTCATCTACTTTTTCACGCCCACGGCGGAAGAAAGTGTGGTTTCGCAAAGTTTGGAGTATATGTTCTATATCCTGCCGACTCTGCCGTTGATGGGGCTTTTTTCCATCTTTCAGGGACTATTTCAAGGCTCCGGTCACACGAGCTACTCCATGTTTATGGCAATCGGTCGGCTTTGGCTGATCCGGATCCCCTTGATATTAGTATTGAATCGATTTACCGGCCTTGGTTCACGGGGCATCTGGTTTGCCATGACCTTCTCCAATTTTATGGTCATCGTGTATGGATTCTGGATCTACCGAGCTAAAAAATGGACTCGGTCAGTGCTCTAGGAGAGCCTGCCATGAATAAAAGTTAATCACCTTATAGTCATAAAGCGCTGAAGGGATCTGTTGATGGATCGACCTTCAGCACTTTTTAGTTGTTTCCTCCGTATTGTAAAAAGGCAGATCAACAATTCAAATCAATCGGTTATTTGAAACTTTGATTTCTTGATCTACAATTCTTGATCTACAATTCTTGATCTACAATTCTTGATCTACAATTCTTAATCTACCATTCTTGATCTACCATTCTTGATCTACAATTCTTGATCTACAATTCTTAATCTACAATTCTTGATCTAAAATTCTTAATCTGCATTTCTTACTCCATCGAAGGAAAGATATTCTGGGTGAACGCTCATGAAATACCGGGTTAAATTAAATGGTCCGGCTATTTTAAAATTACAGCTGGAGTTCCTGATAAAAAATCAGCGTGGTTTCATTGAGAATATTGAAATAATACCGATAGCGTAAAAATGGTTCTATGGTTTTGCCGGCTTTGGTAAAGACTCGGATCCTAGTATTGATATCAACATACCCAGTAGTATCTGATACTTGGGTCACTTTCGGATTCTCAGTACCTAGAAAAATATAGGTTGAACCCCGCCCTTTGATGACTTCCGCCTTCCATTGTTTCTCCAAGGCCGATCCGCTTTGCACAAAACTCTCCAGTTCCTTATAATTTCCAAGATTTAGATCGCTGATATAAGCTTGCAACAAGAGATTAACTTGCTGGACCGGATCGTTATAAGCTGCGTTCGTATTGACTGGTGGCTGAGTTGAGCCGGGCTTGGTTTGTTTGACGGGCTGGGTGATCACTTGGGTCGAACCCGTTTGGATGGGTTGGGTCGTGGCACGCTCTGTTAAAGCTAAGGAAATTTCATCCATCCCCCGATCGACGACAAATTCTTGGGACGTCAATGCCGGATCCAGTAAAGCGACCCCTTTAATGGTTAGAGGAACGGATGGAATATATCCAATTCGATTCACGCCCGGATTCAGCTGCATATAATCCTGACCATTGATATTTAGATAGGTGCCGGCTTCTTTAGCAGTGACAATTAACGTTCGGAATCCAAATCCGGATTCCAGTACCAGGTCCCGGGAGGGTTGCATTGTGGTATCGACTTTTAAAACCTTTTCTTGGTTTAAATAGGTGGTGGTCAACACCAATTTGATTTCATTGATACCCGGGTTTAAGATCGTTTCAACTTTATTTGTGCGAAAGTCACTGGGCAGTTCTTTGCCGTTAACAAAGAGCTTCAAATCCGGTGACAAGTCGGTGATGGTCAATTGAAACGGTGAAATATAAAGAAGCTCCCCTTTTAAGGTGTTTTTCAAAGTAATGCCATTGGCGCCATTATTCATAATGGCATCCACGATCAAATCCTTATATTCAGCAAATTGCTCTCTGGTGAGGGGTTCCTCTTGACCTTGAAAGTGCGACGCATAACGTATGGTTTCAAAGTTACCGGCTGATAAGGCATCCTTAAGACGAAGTCCGCTACAGGAAGTTAATATCATTATTGAAAGGATCAGGCCGGCCCAATGAAGACCCTTGAATTTTATGTTCATTTTGAAACCTCATTTCGATAGAATTTAATGGATCAGATGGTCTTTTATGCTCTATTAATTAAATTATAATATAATCACAGTGGAAAACAACTAAAAAAGCAGATCGGGAGCTAGATCCAAGGCGTGATCAAAGACTCCGGTTGGTTTTTGCAAGCAACCATTCCACGATTTAAGGAATCATTTTAGTGAATTCCATCTGTTGTATTTTCCAGGGCGCATTAAATATGATATTATAAGACTCACAAATGTGTAGCATTTTTCTGCACTATGGTGTAGCATTAACAAGGTTAAATCTTTAACAATACAAAAATCAATTCAACCATCATAAATTTATTACTTATGTTTTACGAAAAGGAGCACTTATGTATCTGGGATCAATTTTCAGCTTAATTATATTCGGTCTACTAAGCATGTTCTTAGTATTATCGTCGCTTTACAATGCTTTGATCAACATGCAGCTGTTTTATTCGCTGGTATTGTTGATTATCCTAATGGGATTAGTCGTAGGACATTACTGGGAATACAAACTGGTCATTGTCAATGAAAAAGACCGCTTAAAAGAAGAGAAAATTGAGTTGTTTGACTTGATGGTAGTCTTATTTACCCTCTTGGGAACCCTACTTACGTTCTATATCAACAACTCCCTTGAATTAGGCGGAGTGGTGGCCTCGTCCATGGTTGGTCTGTTAGGTCCCATCTTCTTTCCGAAACTTCAACGGGCCATATTTTGCGGATCCTTTGCCGGTATGGCATCGACCATGATTTTTACAAATGTTTGGTGGGTCGCTTTGGCCGGTATTTTATCGGGGCTTCTCCTAGCTTTCTCCCGAGAGATTTATGATGGGTTCGGCGGCAAATTAGGAGCCTCTGGATTTTTCGGGACAGTGACCGCTTCGTTACTGGCGGGTGAATTTATCTTGACCAATGAAAATGTTGTTTTAAAATCAGACATTAATATCGCCTTCTATTTTATTATTGGTGCGGTGATCACTTACTATGTTAATAAAATCAATAAGACCGGTACTGTCCTAGCCTCCTCTGCCATTGGGTTGATCGGGGGGTTGATCCTCCCCATCGTTTATGGCGGACTGACCGGTGTAAGTTATGCAGTTGCTTTATTCTGCGGTACTTTTGTGGGAATGACCATTATCGATCGACTGACTACCGAATTTTACTTGTTTATCTCCTCCTTCATGGGAAGCATCATTTACTTTTACTCCCAAGTCAATTTTGTTGGGCTAGGCGGAAAGCTTGGCACCACAGCGTTTGCGTCAGTGGTGTCCTGGTGGGGTTTGATGTATTTATACGATATGGCCATCGACCCGCCCCAGCAGCAAGGAAGACGACGCCGCGTCAAAAGTCGACCAGGTAAAATAGATAACATTTTAACAAGTTAAAGAGTGGATGTGAACATTTAAACCAATCTGTATTATATTAAATAAAAATCAAATGAAACAGTCCTCGGACTGTTTCATTTGATTTTTATACTTAAGGGATGCGATCCATTGCACCATTCAACTGGCTCAGCTTACAGCTTAGGGCGCTTTGTTCGTCTTTTCCCTAAGGTTATCCTAGAAATGATTTACACCATCAGCCGAATTAGCATCGACATTTATTTTACCCTGCCGTACCTATACCCTTTGTACAGAGCTGATGAAGATTCAGCAATGGTAACAATGATGATTGTTGCCACTGTCAACAGGACAATTCTTTCCAATGATACTGGAGTGTATTGTTCGATCATTCGCACGATTTCACTATTCCAAATATTCATGTTATAAAGGAATGTAATAAATAACGCGGCTGATACGATGTTTAGCGCGGTAATAATAATGGCTATTTTAGTAGTCCAGCGGCCATATATAATCTTGATCACTTCGATCAACATGTTAATCGTGAATACAGCAATAATAATTAACTTAAGAGAGACCAACTCCTCTAAATTAAAAAATCCCATAAAATTTGGTTGACTTCCCGATTTAAAATATAGCCCAATCCTCTCGGGTGCAAAGAAAAATGAAGTTAGGATCAGCGTATTAATAATAATTGAAAAGATGGATTCACCCCTTGGGATAAGAGCTTTTTTATGAGGCAAATCAAGTAACAGAGAAGGCTCCCATTCTTTTTGTGCCCAACCCGTTTCGACAGGTATTCCTTTATATTCCAATAAGGCAAAAATACCAGTTACCCAGGCAACTCCTTGCAAAACCCCGGAAAACAGTGCACTAAGATATCCTCCAAGCATTTCAGTGATGCTCTGTATGGAGAACATGACTCCTAAACTCGAAGCGATCGTGATCCCGATAAAAATGGACGAAGCAACGATTTTCAATATAAAAATATATTCATCAATATAATTTGGTCCTATTAGGTAGCGGTCTTTCCCTCTGTATCGATTCGCAAATTCCTTTGGATTTCCTAATTCTCGTAGCACTTTATCAGTTTTCGCTTCTTCAGAAAGAGTCGAATCCATTGTTTCCATCATATCGTCAATCAAGGCTGTTATTTCGCTGCCAATTTCATTTCTTGTTTTTGCCGGTAATTCTTTCGTAACTGCATAAATATATCGGTCGATCATCTTGAAGCCTCCTCGTTAACTAGATAATCTAGTCCGTTATTAATTTCATTCCAAGCAACGCAAAGCTTTGAATAAACGTCCTTACCAAATTCACTTAATTTATAGTATTTTCTAGGTTTCGCTCCATCGGTGTCCCAAAAACTATCCAGGATCTCTTGATTTTCCAGCCTGCGCAAAAGCGGATAAAGGGTATTTGCTTCAATATTGAACCCCTTCTCATTCATTAAGACAACTAAGGAATATCCATATTGAGGTTGTTTTAACTGACTTAAAACAGCCAGTGTGATCGTCCCTCTTCTCAGTTCCTGGACAATC
Source organism: Clostridiaceae bacterium (assembly GCA_049294805.1). Classification (GTDB taxonomy): domain Bacteria; phylum Bacillota; class Clostridia; order Clostridiales; family Clostridiaceae; genus JG1575. The sequence continues at coordinate 15,460 of JBAQDU010000073.1, read as the reverse complement.
GCATTTAACGCAAGATTGTCATGAGTAATTTCCACACTACCACCCCCATCAATATTATACTGTATATCACACAGTAATGTAAATATCAAAGTATAGTTGGATTATTTTGGAATATTGTGGATTTTTGGATTGTTCCAACAATACTGATTGTAGTTGATCCACCCGAAGGGATGCCGCCTGCCATGGACGTTCCCTGGCTAGCCCCTCCCTAGATGTACATGATGGATACCCCCACCCTTGCCCCTTGCCCGTTAGAGGGACTTTTAGTTTACACAAAACATTTTACGAACTGCTCCTGAAAGAGTGCTAATCACAATGAATCCGAATCCCAGGTCGGATCCACCCATTTAGTAATCTGAAACCTTAGGCTTTTGATGCCCATAGAAAAACCCATCCTCGAATTACGGGATGGGTTTTTGTTTGGCTATACTCGAATGGATTCGTCTTCTTGGATCAGATCCTTTGATCGTTCCAAAATTGGATCCACTTCAGCTTTTATGAATTCTTCTACCTGGTGGGGGGCTCGACCAATGAATTTGAAAGGGTCAAGGATCTCTCTAGCCTTTGTTTGGTCCAACCCGAAGGCCGGATCGGCAACCAAGCGTTCCATCAGATCGTTATCCAGGCCTTCTTCTTTGACGTTCTTCGCCGCCGCCATGGAATGTTCTCTGATCTTTTCGTGAAGTTCCTGACGGTCGCCACCGGCTTTAACGGCTTCCATCAAAATGTTCTCCGTGGCCATAAAGGGCAGTTCCGCTTGAATGTGTCGAGCGATCTGTTTTTCATAGACCACCATCCCGCTGGTGATATTCATATATAAGCTCAAAACGCCATCCAAGGCTAAGAAAGCCTCCGGGATCGAAACCCGTTTGTTGGCCGAATCGTCCAAGGTGCGCTCAAACCATTGGGTGGCAGCTGTAATGGCGGGGTTTAGTGAGTTGATGATAATATAGCGGGCTAAGGATCCCATCCGTTCAGAGCGCATGGGGTTGCGTTTATAGGCCATGGCCGAGGAACCGATTTGGTGTTTTTCAAAGGGTTCTTCCATTTCCTTGAGATTCTGCAAAAGACGCAGGTCATTGCTGAACTTATACGCACTTTGGGCCGTTTCAGCCAGGGTATTTAAGATTATGGAATCCAGTTTACGAGGATAGGTCTGTCCCGTCACCGCAAAGGGCTTGAATCCGAATTTAGCACTGACTTTTTCATCCAGGGCACGTACTTTTTCTTCATCCTCTTCAAATAAGGTCATAAAACTGGCCTGGGTCCCGGTTGTCCCTTTGACTCCACGGAATTTCATAATGTCCAGGAGGTGTTCCAATTCATGGTAATCCATGACAAGGTCCTGGAGCCATAGGCTGGCGCGTTTGCCCACTGTCGTCAGCTGAGCTGGTTGATAGTGAGTGAAGCCTAAGGTGGGCAGCGTTTTATAAGCTAAGGTAAATTCCCGTAAATTGCGGATCACGGCCAAAAGTTTTCGCCGGATGACGAAAAGTGCTTCACGCATAACGATAATATCCGTGTTATCACCGACATAACAGCTGGTGGCCCCTAAGTGGATGATTCCCTTGGCCTTTTGAGCCTGGAGGCCATAGGCATACACATGGCTCATAACATCATGGCGAACTTCTTGTTCCCTTAGTTCAGCCGCCTCATAGTTAATATCAGCTTGATAAAGCCGCAGTTCATCGAGCTGTTCCTCGGTGATCGGCAGGCCCAATTCAGCTTCAGTCTCAGCTAAAGCCACCCAGAGCCTACGCCAGGTTTTAAATTTAAATTCTTCGCTAAACAGATAGCTCATTTCATCGCTGGAATAGCGTTTCATCAGGGGGCTATTGTATCGATCTCTTTTTTCCATTACTCTCTCCATCAGAAAACCCTGTATCGAAAATACAGGGCTTCATGTTATCGTATGTTACTGCTGTCTTCACTTAATCAAAGCCTAAAGGCGACCTAACTTATTCCTCGCTTATTCCTCGAGAGAATTGATCAAGGTCGTTAATTCTTCACAGGCTCTTTCTTCATCTTCGCCACTGGTTATTATTTTAATCGTAGAACCGTTGACAACCCCTAAGGATAATACGCCGATCAAACTTTTAACATTTGCTTTTTTGCCATTGAATTCTATGCTTACATCTGATTTGTATGTAGATGCTCTTTTAACCAGTAGAGTTGCTGGTCTGGCATGTAATCCAGTGGGATTTTTAACCATTACTTCTTTCGTAATCACAATCTCACCTCATTTACACTAGTTCATTCAATTTAGTTCATTCAATTTAGTTCGTTTACATTTATTATACACTACATAAAAAATGTATTGCAATGATATATTAATATAGTTGATCGATTATTTTAGATGAATTTCCATAAATTTCTGAAAACTTTCATTTACTGAATAATCGATGTTGACATGACTTACGCCCGTTCGGTTGGAAATAAGTAAGGGTGTTGTGATCTCAGCCGAGTTAGACACATAGTCCCGGTCCATATAAATGAGCTTATCGCCCAATGTGACGTGATCACCGACCCGGACATAGGTTGAAAATCCACGGCCACCTAATTTCTCCACGTTAATGCCGCAATGGATCAGAATGGTCAAGTCAGGATTTATGGCGATGCCGACGGTATTGAAATTTTCACCCACCAATACCACTTCGCCCGAGACTGGAGCATAGAAAATATCTTCTTCGGGCAAGATGGCGACCCCAAGACCATCCACCATGTCGTCCACCAAGTAATTATTGACTTCCTGGAGCGGCATCAATTCCCCGCGTACCGGCATGTATAGATCAACTTTTTTGTCCATGCTCTACTCCGCATCCAGTTCGGCAATAAATTCTGCGATCTTGGCCATACCTTTGGTGATGTTCTCCCCGGACGTCGCGTAGGACATCCGGACAAAACCGTCGATCCCAAAGCCTTCACCCGGGACGACCCCCACCAGTTTTTCAGTTAAGAGTCGATCGGCGAAATCCATTCCAGAGGCCAGGACAGACCCCTTATGGCTGCGTCCTAAAACTTCTTCCAGGTTGAGCATAACATAGAATGCACCTTCCGGTTTAATGCAGGATAAGCCAGGGATCTGGTCGATCAGATCCACCATTAAATCACGGCGTTTGCCAAATTCAATAATCATATTGTCCAAGGACGTCTGGTCACCCGTTAAGGCCTCCAAGGAAGCATATTGGGCAATGGAACAGGGATTGGAGGTCGTATGACTTTGAATGGAGTTCATTAGTTTGATAATGTCTTTGGGTCCGGCCACATAGCCTATTCTCCAGCCGGTCATGGCATAGGATTTACTGACGCCATTGATGGTGAGAGTCCGGTTATAGGCATCCTCAGATAAAGCAGCAATGGAGACATGGGAACTATCCCCATAAATGAGTTTTTCATACATTTCATCCGCAATGATCAAGAGGTTGTGTTTTTTTGCAACTTCCGCCAACTCGGTGAGTTCTTCTCGATCATAAACTGTTCCGGTGGGGTTATTGGGGGTATTTAATATCAGAACTTTCGACTTTGGAGTGATATACTCTTCTACCAACTGGGCCGTTAATTTATAATTGTTCGCTGGGGAACATTCACAAAACACCGGTACTCCGCCGGAGAGTTTGACGAGTTCCGGATACGTCACCCAGTAAGGTACTGCCATTAAGACTTCATCCCCTTCGTTTAAAAGGGCCAGGAAGGCATTGGCCAGACACTGTTTGGCACCGGTTGAGACGCTGATCTGACTTAGATCATAGGTCAGATCGTTATCGTTCTTAAATTTGTCGGCTATGGCTTGTTTTAGGGGCGTAATCCCTGAGGCTGCGGTATATTTAGTTTTACCATCAGACATCGCCTGGATCGCCGCATTGATTATATTAACAGGTGTATTGAAGTCTGGTTCGCCGGCACCAAAGCCGATGACGTCACGTCCGTCTTCTTTAAGTTTACTTATTTTAGCAGTAATCGCTAAGGTCACCGAGGGAGTCATCTGTAAAGCACGTTCCGAATATTTCATAGGTTCTAAAATCTCCTTCTTCCACGTATCTATTAAAATATATCATAGTTTGTAGTCTCATAGCGTAAAATTTGAATTCAATTACCAGCCCCGTATAAATCCGGGCTTTTTGTTAATTATTATACAAGGGATAAGTCATCCCGCTGGTTGGTTTTTAGGTCCTTCATAAACTCTTCAATTCTTAGGCTGAGCCCTTGCCAGGTCATGGCAGATAAATCAGGTACCTTTGTATTGTCCATTCGACCCAACAGTTCTTCGGCGGTTTTGGCAATGTCACCAATAAATTTTTGCCGTGAGACTTCGCTGGGTTCGTTGAGATCGATCATCTCGGGGGGTTCGATCAAACCCACCCGGTCAATAAATGGCCCAAGCCAAGTTGAAAAACCAGGCAAATCAGTCACAACAACACCCATCCCGCAAGCCAAGGCCTCTGGAACGACCAAGGGCATTCCTTCGTAATACGACGGCAGAATGAATAAATGACTCTGTTGATAGATCCGGGAAATGTCAGTTTGGTTTAATTGGCCGGTCAAGACAACGGGATACGGTTTATTCCCAGCCGCCGCCTTAATGGCTTCAAACTCCAAGGGATCTGCGCCAGAACCAATTAATGTTAAATGGATTAAGTGATCCTTAGCTAAAAGGTCACAAGCTTTTAAGAGTTCGGGAACTCCCTTGGCATTTGATAATTTGCCGGTAAACACAATTTTTAGAGGCGGATCAAGTTTGGACATCCGGGGATTTGGTTTAAAAATTTCTGGATTAAAACCTGACCCGAGGATCCGGATCCGGTGAGGGGAAACCCCAAAGAGCTGCACAATTTCAGTAGCTTGTTCTTGATGAGTTGAAATGATGCCGTCTAGTTGTCCGATGCCGGATCGTATCAAGTCTCGCCATCGATCAGTGGTTTTAAATTGCCGTATTTCAGATCCATGACAAATGCCAAGGATGGGTACATCAGCACCTACAATGCCCTGGCTCCTAAGTTTAAGTGTTAAAGTCGCAGTGACTAAATAAAGATGCTGACACAGGATCACATCGGGCTGGAACGATGTAACGGCCAGTTTGACTTTATCAAGAAAAGCAACCATCAACTGATCGGCTTGTTGCATCGTCAACTGGCCATAGCGGGAACTCCGATACGGCATGACATCACTCATGCCGGGGACGGGAAAGTTAAGCATCGCGCGTTCAAAAATTACGGGGTCAATAATCAAGGGAATACTGGATGTGGGCAAGTCCTTTTCCTCTTCATCATTAAGCCCACAGATCAAGTACTGTTGGTGGCGTTTGCCCAACTGAGCTATGATGCCCGACAAGTAAACACCCGAGCCAGTCGCATAAGGTTTTTGAGTTATAATATGCAATATTCGCATGCAGTTCCTCCCTTACGATTAAGAGATAGAGTTATATAAAGTTCGAGTTGTTTGCCCATAGCCAAAGGATCAAGTCATATAGTCACCGATCAAGTCATATAGTCACCGATCAAGTCATATAGTCATCGATCAAGTCATTTATGTTCGATATCAAAGAACAGATCAAAATAGTCGCCCAAGGGACAATTATCGGTCTAAATTCCCTATCCTTATAAAGTTACCTGAACATTTTATCTAAGAAGGGTCAGTCCTTAGCGACAATAATCTTGTGCATCTTAAGGCATCTTCACCTGACCTTATTATAAACGGTGAGAGATCGTTCTGGATACCAAAAATACATACGATACGAGTTTTAGTTCATGATCAAAATTGAATCAATGATCCAAAGATCCTTTGATCCGTTGATTCAATGAATCAAGGATTCAGAATTCAGAATTTAGAATTTAGAATTCCAACAATTCAATCACTCATTCAATCATTCACTCATTCAATCATTGAAGCTAGTACAGAATACAGATCAGGAGCCGCTAAATTAAAAAAGGACACAATGCTGTGTCCTTTCCCTTAAACTATTTAGCGTAATCGATAGCTCTAATCTCTCGGATCACGTTGATTTTGATCTGTCCTGGATAATCCAGTTCCGCTTCAACCCGCTTGACAATTTCTTTTGCCATTTGGGATGCTCCCAGATCGTCCACCACTTCCGGTTTGACTACTATCCTGATTTCTCGACCAGCTTGGATTGCATATGATTTCTCCACGCCTTCGTATGAATTTGCAATTTCTTCTAATTTTTCAAGTCGTCTAATATAAGTTTCTAATGTTTCGCGTCTTGCACCCGGTCTAGCTGCTGATATTGCATCGGCCGCCTGAACGAGTACTGCTTCCAAATTAGCCATTTCCAGATCGCCGTGATGCGCCCCAATGGCGTTTACGACGGCCGGAGCCTCATGGTATTTCTTCGCTAAATCTGCTCCGATTAGTGCATGTGAACCTTCGACTTCATGGTCCACGGCTTTACCGATATCATGGAGTAATCCTGCCCGCTTCGCAATGGTTGGATCAAGGCCCAATTCACTGGCCATCAGTCCGCATAGATTTGACACTTCAATGGAGTGCTTCAATACGTTCTGACCATAGCTCGTTCTGAATTTAAGTCTTCCGATCAATTTCTGCAGTTCAGGATGCAGGTTATGGATGCCTGTTTCAAAGGCTGCCTGTTCTCCTTCTTCCTTAATACCATTTTCTACATCTTTTTTGGCTTTTTCCACCATTTCTTCAATTCGAGCCGGATGGATTCTGCCGTCAACGATGAGTTTTTCCAGTGCGTTTTTCGCAATTTCTCTCCGGATCGGATCAAAACTGGATAAAATAACTGCTTCTGGTGTATCATCGATGATCAAGTCAACTCCCGTGAGAGTTTCAAGAGTTCTGATGTTACGACCTTCACGACCGATGATCCGGCCTTTCATTTCATCGTTCGGTAATGAAACAACATGGACTGTCGTTTCTGAAACATGGTCTGAAGCACAGCGCTGGATGGCTTGGGTGATGATCTCCCGGGCCCGCTTATCGCCTTCTTCTTTGGCTCTGGTTTCAATTTCCTTAACCATAATGGCGGCTTCGTGCTTAGCATCCTGGCTGATTTCATCCATCAGGACCCGTTTGGCTTCTTCCGAGGTATACCCGGAGACCCGTTCGAGTTCTGATTTCCGCTGAAGATGAATGTCTTCGGCCAGCTTTTCTTTGTCCTGGATATCATTGAGCTTGCGGTTTAATGTATCCTCTTTTTTCTCCAGATTTTCTAGCTTTCGGTCAAGGGTCTCTTCTTTTTGAATCGTCCTTTTTTCCAACCGGGCAATTTCCGCTCTGCGGTCTTTGCTTTCCCGATCGATTTCTGATCTAAGCCTATGGTTTTCATCTTTAGCCTCAAGTAAGGCTTCTTTCTTGAGACTTTCTGCTTTTTGTTTGGCCTCTGCCAGTTCAGACACTATTTTATCGTCTGTTTCTTTCAGTTTGGCTTCGGCTAGTCTTAATTTATTCTTTGAAACAATGCCGGCAGCTATAACAACTGCGATGGCGGCAACCACAAGTCCGATCGGTAGTATTTGTTCTACCCCTAAAGCCGAAATTATGGATGTCATAAGGATTCCGTTCATTGTATTTCCTCCCACAATGTATTTGATTACGAAGTGGAAAATCTATAACAAACAAGACTGGTTGTGCTAAATTAGTTCTTTTTAATTTTACTTGAATGTATGTTTGAAGTCAATAAAATGAAAAATATGCATAAAAGGACTGAGAATCAGTCATCAGGCTAATTCTCAGTCTTTTTTCAAAATTCAAAAATAAAAGAATCTTATGAATTTATCATTTCTTTATCAATTTCAATTGATTCAGTGGCGGCTTCATCTTCCGCTTGGGCAGCCTTCACGGCTTTTGTCAATCGAGGGGCTTTGGCCGGCTTTTCAACAACCTCAGGTTTTTCAAGGCCCATACTATCTTTGAGCATGGGTAAGTTGTGCTTTTCGCGGATCTTGTTTTCTAAAAGGAAAGCCAATTCAGGATTTTCTTTTAAATAGTTTTTCGCGTTTTCACGACCTTGACCCAGTCGGGTTTCACCATAATAGAACCAAGCGCCGGATTTACCGACAATGCTTTCTTTTACGCCGACATCAATGATATTGCCTTCTCGGGAAATACCGCCGTTATACATGATGTCAAATTCGGCCTGACGAAATGGCGGAGCTACTTTATTCTTAGTGACCTTAATCCGCGTCCGGTTGCCCATGAATTCATCCCCATTCTTGATGGTGTCGGTTTTACGGACATCCAGGCGAACGGAGGAATAGAATTTTAAAGCTCGGCCACCGGGAGTGACTTCAGGGCTTCCAAACATAACGCCGACTTTTTCGCGCAGCTGGTTGATGAAGACTACAGCACAATGGCTTTTGCTGATGGAGGCGGTGAGTTTGCGAAGGGCCTGAGACATTAATCGGGCCTGCAGGCCGATGTGGGAGTCCCCCATTTCGCCTTCAATTTCAGCTCTTGGCACAAGGGCCGCCACGGAGTCAACTACAACTATGTCAACGGCGTTTGAGCGGACCAGGGCTTCGGTAATTTCCAGGGCTTGTTCCCCGGTATCTGGCTGGGAGACGATCAGATTGTCGATGTCGACTCCAATTTTTTTAGCATATTGGGGATCTAGCGCGTGCTCGGCATCGATGAAAGCAGCAATTCCACCCAGTTTCTGGGCCTCTGCGATCATATGGAGAGCCACGGTGGTCTTACCTGAGGACTCCGGTCCATAGACCTCGATAATTCGTCCGCGCGGTATTCCGCCAATTCCTAGGGCGATATCCAGATCCAAACATCCGGTGGGGATGGATTCCACGTTTAGATGGGCGTCATCACCCAACTTCATGATGGATCCTTTTCCAAATTGTTTTTCAATTTGGCCCATAGCTGCTTCTATAGCTTTTAGTTTATCTGCATTAACTGCCATTGATAACTCCTCTCATAAGAACATTTGTTCTACTTCATTATATTGGATAGATCTGACAAAATCAATCCGTCTACTTTTATTATTTTAATAACATTTCTTATTATACAGTTTGTCCGGACATTATTTAATTCGATATTCGAACCGATCAAACCAATCCGTTAAAGATAAGCCCGCTGGATCTCGACTAATATCTCATCATTGGGGTTAATTTCCAATGCTTGTTGATAAAGTTCCTTGGCTTCTTCGGTTTCACCCAGATTAAACAAACTGATGATGAGATTCGTCATGGGTCCAAATTCATGGGTCGCCTTAAACACCGCTCTAAAATAATCGCGGGCCGTAGCGTAATCTTCAATCATTGCAAAGTTTAAGCCCAATTCATTTAACACATCAAAGAAACCGGGATCTAAGGCTTGAGCATCTTCCAAATAGAAAATGGCTTTTTCATAATTGCCCAGGAGCCGGTAGGCCACGGCAATGGAGTAGATCAGCCGAGGATTGGCGGCCTCGACGCTGTAGAGTTCCAAGAAGATTTTCAAGGCACCTTTGGGATCCTCATAGAGCATTGCATAGCCTTCCTCGGCTTTGGTGTTGCGGGAGAGTTCCTCGATCCGGGTGGAAATTTCCGTCGTCTCCTCCCCGCCTAATTCAATGTATTTTTGCAAAGCAGTCAAGCTCTTTGATTCATTGCCGCGACTTCCCTCTAAGGAACCTTGGATCAGCCAGCCGTTTCGATTGCCGTTTTCGATGGCAAGGTCCGTTAATTCCAAGACTTCATCTTGCCACTGCGGGTCCGCTAACGCTAATTCTTCGCCAGTGGCCAGAAGGATGTTTTCCGTTTCCTCATCCCCATCTACTTCATATAAACCTTTTAAAAGAATAAACGCTTCTACTTTTTGATTGCTTTTAAAAAGATCCGCAATCTTCTTTTTTAATATAGTTTCAGAGTGTGGATAGCCTTTGAGCATTTTAAGATACTCCGGGGCAAATTTAAAATCAGGATCCAAAGCCAGCGCATAAGCCATACCGGCAATAAACTCAGAAACCGGTAGATCTTTAGGAACCTCATTGTTATTGATTTTCCCGATCAGGTAATCCGGGTTGATCGGAACATAGAGCTCCGCCCCAGCCTCCCCCAACGAAGTGCTGTTAAACAATTCTTTGGCTTTTTCTTGATTAAATTCTAAAAACAACAGCCTGCTCAGGCGATCTTTTTGATTGATCATCATTAATTACTTCCTCATTCGCATTGGTGGTGGACGGTCTAATCCAGCTTAACGTTATTTAAACACCAAACGGTGTTCGATCCGTCTTTTTTAATTTTAACAGAAAAATGGACCGCTGTGCGGTCCACCTTTCAGTGGTCATTTAGAGATCGATCCTTCATAGTGGGGTGATTCATCGATTGGCAATTCATCCAGAATCAATCGGTTGATCAATCGATTGGTAAGCAAACTTTCTAAAGGGCAAAGGATTGATCGACCAGATCTTCGATGAATTCAGTAAATTTCGCCAGCTGCTTGGTGCTATCTACCAGAGACGTTCCGCAAACGGCCGTATAGGCTTTCATTTTTGGTTCCGTGCCGGAGGGTCTGATTACAAACCACGAATCATCAGCCAGCATAAACTTTACAACATTGGCGGACGGCAAGGAAAGTTTTGTCACATTGCCCTGGGCATCCGTTTCTTCGCCGGATAAAAAGTTTTGTTTTTTAACGACGGGCACTTGGTTAATGTCTTTTAGATCAAGACCTTGGAAGAATTCCATGGATTGCTTGATTTCTTGGGCGCCTTCTTTGCCGACTCGGGTATAGGAGATCAATCCCTCCCGGAAATAGCCAAATTCATCATAGACTTCCATGAGGGCATCATACAAGGTCATTCCCATGGTTTTATAATAAAGGGCCATTTCACAGACCATCATGGCGGTGACGACGGCATCTTTATCCCGGGTAAAAGTTCCCAGGGAATAGCCGAAGGACTCTTCAAATCCAAAAATAAAGTGATGCGACCCGGTCTCTTTAAATTCCTCGATTTTCTCGCCGATGTACTTAAAACCGGTCAGGACATCCATGACTTCTACCCCATATTTGCGGGCAATGTTTCGGACACTCTCGGTGGTAACAATGGTTTTGATGACGACGCCGTTCTTAGGCAGTTGATCCGCTTGGGCCAGGGCTTTTAACATATAGTGGGTGATCAGCATACCGGTTTGATTGCCCGATAGGACCTGGGGGGTACCGTCTTTTTCAAAGACGATCAATCCCAGCCGATCACAGTCCGGATCGGTACCAAAAATAAGGTCAGCTCCAATGGTTTGATTCATCGCCAGGGCTAGTTTAAAGACGTCCGGATTTTCAGGGTTTGGATAAGGCGCCGTTGGGAACGTCCCGTCGGGCAGTTCCTGCTCGGGAACGACCTGGACTTGACCATAGCCTAATTCGCTTAATACCGTCCGCACTGGTATATTGCCCGTTCCATGGAGCGGTGTATAAATTACCTTAAGCTCCCCGGCATGGTCCCGAACGAGATCGTCTTTAATGGTGAGGGTCTTGATCGACTCATAGTAACTGCGATCGACCTCAGCCCCGATCAGCTTAATTTTGCCCTCGGCAATGGCTGCTTCATAATTCATGGCTTTGATTTCGCTGTAAGAAGCAACCTGGTTGATCTTAGTGAGGATATCAGCAGCTTCTTCATCGGTGACTTGTCCGCCATAGGCGGAATAAACTTTAAAGCCATTGTATTGTTTGGGATTATGGGAAGCGGTGATGACGATGCCCGAATCCGCCTTGAGATACCGGACGGCATAGGATAACAGCGGTACCGGGCGCAAGGAATCAAATAAAAATACCTGGTGGCCGCACTCGGCCAGGATCTGGGCACTCAACTGGGCAAATTCCAGTGATTTGATCCTTGAATCGTAGGCAATCACGACTTTCGCCGAGCGGAACTGTTCGGTCAGATATCTAGCCAAACCTAACGTGGCCTTGCCGACGGTATGATCGTTCATTCGATTGGTGCCGGCCCCTAGAACTCCGCGTAGACCAGCCGTTCCAAATTCCAGTTCCTTGTAAAACCGATCTTCAATTTCTGTTTCATCCGTCAAATTCCTGAGTTCGGCCCGCTCCTGGGGTGAAATGGCGTCATCGGTGAGCCACGCTTCATAGGTTTGTCTATAATCAGTCATTTGATTCCTCCATCGCTACTGTAATAGTTGTTATTGGTTGACATGTTTCACACGGTTTAACATCTTTTATCTATTATACTATTTATTCCCAACTGAGCTTCCCTATTTGGTTTGAATTATATTAAAATTTAACGAGTTCGCCCGGCAGCCCCGTCGAGCCGACGTTTGTAACTACGACATTGAAAAGCCTCAATATTTAATATAAAATGAATGTGTTCAGCATATGGGTGCCCCAACTTCTTTACAAAGGCAAGCTTGGTGTATTACACTGAATATCTACGATTAATTTTTCGAAAGAAGGTGGCAGCCAGGTGTATAAACTGAACCAGAATGAAACACCCCTTTTTGATGCACTCATGGAATATGTCGACAGGGATACCATCCCCTTCCACGTACCAGGGCATAAAAAAGGTGTCGGTGCCGATGCTGAGTTTAAAAAATTCATAGGGGATAACCCCTTCAAAATAGACGTTACGGTGTTCAAACTGGTGGATTCACTCCATCACCCGACGGGACCCATTTTGGAAGCACAGGCACTCGCTGCCGACGCCTATGGTGCAGATGCGACGTTCTTTTCGATCCATGGGACTTCCGGTGCCATCCAGGCCATGATCATGTCCGTCGTGGGCGCCGGCGATACTATTATCGTGCCCCGCAACGTCCATAAATCCGTCACGGCTGGAATTATCTTATCCGGAGCTGTCCCCGTCTATATGCAGCCGGAACTAGACAAAAGCCTTGGCATCGCCAATGGCGTCTTGCCCGAAACCGTGGAAGAAACTCTCCGCGAGAATCCCCATGCCAAAGCCGTCTTGATCATCAACCCGACTTATTACGGGGTGTCCACGGATCTTAAGCAGATCGCCGAAATCGTCCATAGCTACGATATCCCCCTCATCGTCGATGAAGCCCACGGACCTCATCTTAATTTCAATGATAAGCTGCCCATGAGTGCCATGGAAGCCGGAGCTGATCTTTGTGCCCAGTCGACTCATAAGATCATCGGGGCCCTGACCCAAGGTTCACTCCTTCACGTCCGAACCAAATATGTCGATGTGGCCAGAGTCCAGTCCATCATGAATCTACTGCAGACGACCTCTCCTTCTTATATATTAATGGCATCCCTTGATACGGCCCGGCGTCAAATCGCCTTAGAGGGTCAGGAACTATTGGATTATGCCATCGACTTGGCTGAATATGTCCGGGCAGAAATTAACCGGATCCCCGGTTTCTACTGTTATGGCAAAGAACTCCTGGGCAAGCCCGGTGTTTTCGCCATCGATCCGACAAAGATCTGTATTACGTGCCGCGACCTTGGGATAACCGGCTTTGACCTTGATATGATCTTATCCACCAAATACCACATTCAAATGGAGCTCTCGGATCTATATAATGTATTAGCCGTCGGATCCTTTGGCGATACCCGAGAAAACATGGATAAACTGTTAGATGCCCTTCGGGAGATCTCAGCAGAGTATATGAATAAAAGTGCTCGTAAAGCCGACTTTATCGACATCCCGCCGATTCCTAAGCAGGTCTTGATCCCGCGGGAAGCATTTAACGGACAAAAGATCTCAGTCCCATTGGCTGATTCCATCGGTGAAGTTTCCAGTGAATTTCTCATGGCCTATCCCCCCGGTATTCCTGTCTTATGCCCCGGTGAAGTTATCACCCAGGAAATCGTCGACTACGTTCAGGATCTTAAAAACACCGGACTCTATGTCCAAGGCACGGAAGATCCCATGGTTGAAAATATTATGGTCGTTGTCAGATAACCTGGCAGATCACGAATCATGTAAGGGCAACCGGCTGCTTTGAACTCTCGGTAGCTACCTGAACACTAGTTGCTGTATGAATTCAGATTGGTATGAGAGAAAAATCTAAATACCAAGTGCAATGGACCATAATTTTAAATTTTCAAGTTTTAACCGTTGATTTGATCACAAATCAACGGTTAAAACTTTTTGTTGACTCACTTTTGGTATAATCAATTAACGAAAGAATTTGAACAGAGTTCCATAAATCCTAAAGAGAAGAGAAAAAATAGACTAAGCTGAAGCGAAGAAACTCAGCTATGATTAAACAGTCTTGAAAAATAACGATAAAATAACAGCTCAATTATCGCAAAGTAGGTGAACGAATCATCATTAAAATAAGCATTATCGTCCCTGTGTTTAATCAAGCTTCTGCAATGGTCCGTTGCCTTGACAGTATATTAAATCAGACCTTAAGAGACCTTGAAGTCATCCTTGTCAATAACGGATCCACTGATCAGAGCCTGGCCATCTGCCGGAATTATGAAGTAAAAGATCCAAGGGTTCGGGTCATTGATCTAGCCACTCCCAATGTATCCTTGGCTCGAAATGCCGGATTGGAAGCAGCCCAGGGCGAATTTATCGGATTTGTGGATTCCGATGATTGGATCGAGCCTGATATGATGGAATCCATGGTGGACCTCTGCCAAAAGACCGGATCCCAAGTTTGCCTGTGCAATTTCCTCTTTGAACAAGAGACTCGATCCACCCCGGTCGCAATTGACATCACCAAACAAGTATTGGATCGCGATGAAATCTTTAATCATTTAATTTTAAATATGCTGGCTCCGGATCCCGCGCGACCCTACCAAAAGGAAATTAAGGGCTCCGTGTTTCGGATCTTAGCAAAAAAAGACTTGTTTGATCAAACCTCCCTCCGATTTGATCCCGAAATTGGCTATATGGAGGATTTGATTTTCACGGTTCGGCTGCTCTTAAGTATCGACCGGCTCTGCCTTGATCAAGGATTAATGTATCACTACATGGTGACGGGAGATTCGGCGTCCAAACAACATCGGAAAAACCTGTTTGTTTCCTTGTTAGACGTCATAAACTTATTGGAGACGGCACTACAAGAAGGAAATCGCTATAATGAAGCCTTACCCAGATTAAATTACCGGTTAGCCAACACTGCGATCCGCTCGATTATTAACATTGTACATGAGTCAAATCCAAACCCGCTGACCAAAAAAATCGCCCAAATTGATCGCATCGTTAACTACACCAAACTCCAAACTATCCTGCCGGCTTTGGAATTAGATCATTTGAACGCCTCCCGAAGTTGGGTCATCACAGCGATCCAACAACGTCGCTCCCGAGCCCTCTATCTATATTTCAAGGTCAATAAACACTTTCTGGACCCTACCCCGCCTCAATCCTAAAAACAAAGAGTTTTACCATAACTATTTAGAGATGGCCATTGAAGCTTAGCCATTTAATGTGAACTTCCCATGATTTCTCCTACTCAACACTAATTGATGCCATAATGAACCTATTTAAAGCAAGGAATAGAGCCTGTTCCCCGCGTTTTCGGTTGCGGAAATGCGGGATTTTTGCTATACTTAA
>JBAQDU010000072.1:0-14158 GCA_049294805.1 Clostridiaceae bacterium | reverse complement strand
GTCATTGAATGCTTTGAAAACCCGGGCCATGACTTGAGGATAGGCGAGGTCCTGAAGAAACAGAAACTGATCTATGATGCCATGGGTGTTGAAACCCCAGCATAGTTATGTGTTCCGGGAATCCAGGCTTAAAATATTCAAACATGTGCACATGGCAACGCAGCCAGGTATGCTGCTTCATATCTAGACAGGGCTCTACATAGCTGTACTGGCTGTAAGGAAGGGTTCCAACAAATAGATAGACCGTAATGACTTCACCTGTAGTGCGGACGGTATAGGTCATCGTAGGGCCTGATCAGTCAACCTCTACTGCATCACCGGGCTTATGTGTCAGGTGGCTGGTCAGCTGACTCAAGATGGTGTGGTCATGGTACCCCTTACAATACTTTGTGTAACCCACAGGGATAGAGCCATCTTTGTTGCAGTTGTCTTTGTATTCTTCCCATAAAAGCTTGAGTGTGACCCCAACCCGCTTGAGTTCAGAGTGGACATAGTCATAGTCTGGGCTTGCATACAGTGTCTCCACACTGTGTTTGTCGGGAAAGAACATTGAATAGACCGCTTCAGGATTCTTGTCCTTAACGTCATCAAAAGTAATTCCCAGCTGATCGGCGACTCTGATTACTTCAGAGACCGAAGTGCGCGACATCCCTCGAATTCGAGCGATGCTGTTACGGGACATGTTCTTAGACCGTAACTCCAGAATCATTTTTACTTGGATCTTGTTGGCCATAGGAAGCCTCCTCCAAAAAATTAGTTGTAGTCCTGCTACAATTTCATTGTAAAGAGAGGCGGACTTATTAGATATATTAGCGGACTTCATCTGCGTATTGGTTCCAAGAATAACCGGACTTATTACAAAATATCAGCGGACTTCAAACAAATATCGGTGGTATCCTTACCGCGAAATATTCAATTATTTCAAGACAGCGACTTGACGCTGGCTGAGGCCGCGATAGACGGCCCTGACGATTGTGATGTTGTCTGTCATAGAAGTTCCTCCTGCAGATAATGAAATTAATGTCTTAGGACATTAAACCCAATTCTACAGGAGAATGTGTAGTGGCTCCCGGTTGGCGCGCTACCCAAATTCCCTAAAATAATATAGTCTACTTCCCATGTTCCCTCTTTCAAGGTACCTACATCCGGGAAAGGGTACCCCTCAAATTGATTCACAGAGCCGTCCTAAGACGAAATGGCTCTGTGACTTTCTGTGGTTACTGCCTGCTTTTCGATCCTTTGTAGACTATAATTAAGATTGTCTACAAAGGAGGGACATCATGGCCATGTTGAACATTTCCATCCCCATTCCCACGGAGCGGAGCGGATCACCTTCAAAAAAGCTGGTCCGGACAAGCCACGGCGGGTCTATCACGTCGAAAAGCGCTACCGGAATGCGTTGGGCACCCCGACGGCTATCTACATGGTCTGCGAGGGAAATGTGATGATGAATCTGGATCTGTTCACCCAAGAAAGCCTGCTCTCTAGCCGGGTCCGCTTGAATTCCCAGCGCAGCAGCGAGCTGTTTGCCGCCATCAGCGAAGAGCAACGCTTCCGATTCTTCAAGCTCTGGACTGCCCGCCACAAAGATGAGGAGCAGACCTTGGCCTACGATGTGACGAGCGTTTCGACCTATGCCGAGATCCAGCTGGCGGAGTACGGCTATAACCGGGATCAGGAGACCTTGCCGCATCTCAACATCGGCATGCTCTATGGCACCAGGACCGCCCTCCCGCTTTGTTATGAGATCTACAGCGGCAGTATCGTGGACAAGGCGTTCTTCCCCTACATGATGGAATTGGGCGAACTGGTGGGTCTCAATGACCTGTTCTACATCATGGACCGTGGCTTCCTCACCCTGGATAACCTGGGCTTCATGGCGGAGAACCAGCTCAACTTCCTGATGGCCGCTCCGAAGTCCCAGAAGATCTATCGCCAGGCCTTGGTCGAAGCCGCCGCAGAGATCCGGCATTCCCGCCACCACATTCCTCAGACCAGCTGCTATGGCCTGTCCAAAACCCTCCAGATCAACGAACGGCCCTACACCCTCCATTTGTACCTGAACACATCAGCGCGGCCGATGAAGAAGCCAGGATCTACTAGCACATCGATCAACTGGAGGAAGAGCTGCAAAAGCAGATGAAGCCAGTCAGTATCGCCCGCTACAGCAAGTACTACGATGTGACCCGTAATGCTTCGCCCATCGGCGAGTACGAACGCAACCACGAGAAAATCACCGGGATGATCGAGCTGGCCGGCATGTTCTGCCTCCTGAGCAACGCCCAGGACATGAGCGCCGAGGAGGCCCTGCGGGTCTATGGCCGGCGGGACATGGTGGAGAAGGCCTTCGAGAATTTAATGAACAACATCGACTCTGACCGTTTCCTGACACACACAGAAAAGACGACCGAAGGGAAAGCCTTTGTCGCCTTTTTGAGTCTTATTCTGTGGTCGGATCTGGCCAACCATGGGAAGTCCAGTGGAGAGAAGTCCATCGGCCGCCTGGTCAAGCAAATGGGGACGATCCGGCGGACTGACTATGGATCTGGCTCCAGTCTGCTCCAGCCACTGACCCGGAAACAGAAGGATATCCTCCAGGCCTTCGCCATGGATCCCGAGGAGTTTGTTCAGAGCATCCTCCGTTTTGAGATGTAGACTATAAAATTTCCGGGAATTCGGGGCGCTAAGTGGTTCTCAAACAGCGAGCCGGTGGCTTTTTGACTCCGCGCGGGTGGCTCTAGACTACCGTGTTTCCCATCCTGCTACCGAGCGCGTAGTGGACTATCACCACCAAGGTATCGTACATGCCGGGCGCACATAAAAAATAATCCCAGAAACTCTTGCTGATACAAGAAATTTCCAAGATTATGTTAGGCGTGTCTAAAATGCGGTCAAATTATTTACTCATCTTTTGAATACATGAACGGAATGAGTGGGAGCTTTTGATTTAATGAACTCTCGCCTTATTTTAACTTTGATGGCGGGACTTCAGTGAAATGTCCGGTCTCTCTGAATCTCTAGTAGCGCTGTTCAACTAACTCTTCGGTGGACAGAGTTTCCAGTTCCTTGATTTTCTGGCCTAGTTCAGCGCTGATCTCCTGGGCAATCTCTCGGAAAGCCCGGTCTTCCTGGAAGACTTTGTCGCAAAGGCCCAGATCCAGAAGCTGAGTGGGTGTGATCTTAAGGCTTTCAGCGGCTTCGCCGATTTTGGATGAATCTTTCCAAAGGATACTGGCACAGCTCTCGGGGCTGATGACCGAGTAATAGGAATTTTCCATCATCCAGAGGGCGTCGGAAACACCTAAGGCAAGGGCACCGCTGGATCCCCCCACGAGAATGGAAATAATGGGGGTCTTTAAATTGCTCATCTGGTAGAGATTGTCTGCGATGGCCTGGCCCTGTCCCCGCTCCTCGGCACCAGATCATGGTCACTTGGAAAGTCTATTGTAGGATGAAGTTGATTGGCAGAACAATCGATAACTGAATACATAGAACCTTAATTTTCAAATGAGTTCCGGAAGATATCTCGCAAGTGATCCATCTCTTCATCAGCAACAGAGTATATCGTCACAAGTTTATTATCCTTCTTTCCAACTGCAAGGTATTCACCATTGATGGAATAGCTTGTTATCTCGTTGTTGTCTTCATCAAGCATAGTGAAAGTAATAATCAACCCGGTGGTCTTTTGTTCTGCTCTGAATTTTCTTTTAGGTTTCGATAGATCCACTTCTTTTATTGCATTCTTGATTTCATTCACTTCATCAATATCAACGATGCTGTCAGTGGAAGTCTTGCCCATATAGTCTGAGTAAGTATATCTAATTGATTTGACATTATCAATATTTGAATTATAAATGTCATGTTTATATGCAAACCAATAAAAAGTAAATCCCAATGCTGCCACAACTAAAACAGATAATACTATCAAACCTCTTCGCTTCATGATAAACTCCTCATCACTTAATATAGAAGTCTTACAGTATTACTCCATGCAAATGAGGTATCTCCAAATGCAAAGACCCATTGTCCTGAGCTATTTTTGCTAGCCAATTTGAAGACTTCATATGCCGGATCCATTACTCTAATGGTTGTTGCTGTAGAAAAATTATATCCTGTTAAAGCAACTGCATGACCCAATTTTTCCCAAGGCCAAAATCCAGTTTTTCGTACACATGACATATAGGCTGGATCAATGTTATAAATAACAGTTTTAATTTGATCTTCTGTCAGAACGCCAGTCACTGTTGGAACGTAAGGGTTGCCTAATATTGTGCTTAGTGCTGCTCTGGCCTGGTAAACTGTAGCACCTTTATCATATCCTATCCCCATCCTGTCGGCCACCATTTTGGCTGTTAGCCCTGAATGTTTGCTACTTTCGAACCGAGCCATAGAAGCTATAGTAGCTGCCCAACAAACCCCTCTCTGCTGACCATTGATAATCTGACCTACAATAGGATAGGAGTTTAAATAAGCTCTAGGAGGCAGATAGCTTAAAGAATTAATAGATTGTGTGGAAACAGGGGCGGAATGTAATTCTGTTTTTCGGGCCTGCCAAGTAAGACTATCATTAACTTCGGTTAAAGAAATACTAATAAAAGGAGCATTCGTTAACTGTTCTTTCATATCTGAGGTGTTAATCGCTTGTAATGAACCATTATATCCTTCAGTTTCGCTAAACTTCCTTGCAATTTTTTCAACATTTACTGGGTAAATTTCATAGCCAGACTGATACATGGCCATTTCACTATTTCCACTGATCTTGGCTTGTTCCAAAGATGGAGCAAAGTCTTTTCCAAGGTTACAACTTATTTTACCATCTAATTTAATAACACTGAAAATAGCTATAATAGTACCATCCTGATTAACCAATGGGATATGTAATATATTAATATCTTCCCCATTCAACAAATCTTCATAAGTGTATCCATCAGTAACTACTCTTAAGGGAGATAATAAAGAAATTTCTCCTAATTCTTCAGAAGAAAAGCCAAAAGCTTCAGGATCATCACGAATTCCCTCTAGTAACGCAGGATAATCATTCTGAACCGCGTAATCAATGTCGTAAGGTATAATGCCGGTATTTATACTTGCGTTGGTAGGATTTGCAGAAAGGAACGGCAATAGAAAAGTGATTAGCAACACAACGATTGTGAATAGTTGCGTAGGACTCTTTCTTCTCATAACTTCATTTCCCCCTAACCATGATAATTAATTAACTAATAATACTGTCATTAGTTAATTAATTTTTATTATACATTGAGTAGTCAAAACTTGCAAATTGGCTTCACCTCTCAACTCAACTCTTAAACGGACACCCCTGCGCGAGGGGGACATTGAACGGCCGGATGAACCAGCCTATGCCAATGCTTATTTCATCAATGCCAACTCCGGCACCGCGCCCTTTACAATTTCAACCTGGAACCATATCAGATCACCTGCTTCAAGAACATAAAAATCTTCTTTGAACATGAAGTCATTGACATGCATAAAGTATTCTTTTCCATCGGTGTATACAAATCCAAATCCTCGATCTTTGTTTAAATTTCCTACCTTTCCGATCATCAATTTTCCCCTGTTTTTTTTATTTTCCCGGAGTTCGTCCGGAGTTCGATTTGCAATTTTCCCTTTGTTCGTCCTCTGTTCGATTTGAAATTACCTTGGTTCGTCCACAGTTCGATTTGGATTTTTCCTAGCTTCATCCTCGCTTCGATTTGAATATTCTCCGGGCTTCATCCGGGCTTCGATTTGAATTTCCCCGTTGTTCGTCCGTTGTTCGATTGAAAAAAGCTTATTTTGAGTTCTGCAATTATGGTGACTTGGTAGCCTAATTTTCGGCTGCCAGATGTCTCCAATTTTGGGTAGATCTGCCCAGTTTCGGACAGATGATTTCACTGTCGAGCTTTCGACCGTGAGTGGGGTCAGTAGTACTGACATCATCCAGAGTGTCCAATTTTGGGCAGGGGGTCAGTAGTACTGACATCCATACCACCAGGGGTCCCCGATTTGGGGGGTGTCAATTTTGGACAGGGTGCTGAAAATTAAGCAGGGTCTCCTTAAAATTGTGGAGGCCTATTTAACTGTCAGGGGGTGCGCAAAATTGCGCAGGCCCCTCCAGATCTCACAGGAGCCTCCAGGAGCGCCTAGGAGGATTTTTCATCCTCCAGGGTGTAAATGGTAGGGGAGGGAGCCATATCATCCCCTGGTTCCATCCGGGCGCTGTGTACAGGCTCAATTTAGGTGATTACTTTGATTTACTCTCCAGATAGACAGCTTCAACAGCTTTATCCAGTTTTTATGAAGATCACTGAGATATCTGCGTGCTGCATCCAATGCTCTGCATTTGCTCTCTCTCATCAGGTAGTTGCCCGGTATGTTGATTAGGTTATCCTCAGTCTGTGTTTCAAGTGCAGGCTCCAGCATGGATATTTGCTGATAAATCACTGGGTTCATGAGTAATATTGCTCCTCAATCACCTGGGTATCTTTGTAGTAGTCAAAGGCTATCTTCCCGATGCCACCACTCCGATTTTTGGCGATCTTTGCAATGAGTATTTCAGCACCTTGTGCAGCTATTGCATTCTTGCTGCTTTCCTCCTGATAGTTCGGATTGTAAATGAGTACCACCTGATCAGAGTCTTGCTCTATGCTTCCGGAGTCTCTTAGCTCCGACAGGATCGGCTCTCCTTCTTTCCGGTCAGCTGGTGCCCGGTTCAATTGGCTCAGCGCAATGACTGTGATGTCAAGCTCTTTGGCTAGTTCCTTCATCCCCTTTGAGATCTCAGTCATTCGCTCATAGGCCTTCATGCCCTTCATGGAGGGATTTAGGAGCCCTATGTGATCTATGAAGATCACAGACAGTCCATGCTTGATCTTTTCAACTCTGGCTTTGGCTCTGATCCGCTGGATCGTCATGCCTGGTGAATCGTCAATTGGGATGTTGTAGCTTTTCATGGACTTGCACTCGATCAGCTTAGCCTTTTCCATTTCGTTGAAGGTTTTATTGATGATCTTGTCCAGCTTTATGTAGGTTTGCGCTGCCATGAGTCTTTGAGTAATCTCTGATTTTCCCATCTCAAGGGAAAAATATATGGCTCTCTCAGTCTCCGGCAGTTGATCAAGGATCCTTAAGGCAAAGGCCGTTTTTCCTGTCCCCGGTCTCCCGGCAATGGTCAGCACTCTTCCTTTCCGTAGCCCCTTCATCACGTGGTCAAAAGACTTGTAGCCAGTCATGATCTTACTTTCCGGCTCCCCCTCAATGATCTCCAGGGCAATATCCGGCACCTGGCTTAGTCCGATGTGCTGCTCCCTCTGAGTCTCCAGGATCCGGCTTTGCAGGTGTTCAATGACCTGATCAGGGTCTGAACCATGGACGAGCTCCAGCCCCTCATGGAGTGCCAGGTGTAGCTTCCTGGCCTTGCTTTTGCGCTTAATCTCATTGATATGATCCCGGTAGTTCAATAGCGTTGCCGGGGTCTGTGTGGCTTTGTAGAGGTATGCCTTTCCGCCTATGGCCTTCAGTGTTTCTGGATCCATCTGACTGGCCACTGTGATTTGATCAATCCCAATCCCCTTTTTATACATTGCCAGCATCGTCTTGAAGATCTCTCCATTTGCTTTGATTGCAAAGTCCTCTGGCTCCAGTAGGATATCTGCTTCAGCCATGATGTTGTTTCGGAGCATTATGCTGCCAATCAATGTTATTTCTGCTTCCAGGTTTTGAAAGTTATTCATTGGGGTCATCCCTCCATATTCCGTTAAGTAGATCCATTGGCTTAATCTCTGGGCTCTTTACTGGCTCATAGTTTCCAGGGAGATAATCCTGGTATCTGCCATTAAAAAAGGTGGATCCATTCATTGGCTGTTGCCATGTATTTACTTCGAGCTCTTTCTTGTAATTGGTTATGGCTATTAGTAAAGGCTCTTCACCAACTTTGATTAGCTCCCTTTTCGTAGGTGCCTTTATGGCAGACCGGAAAATACCCGGAGCGAATCCTTGCGGACAAGATCTACAGGAATCGGGAGAACTTGGCTTTTTGCAGGGAACATGGGATTAGGTTGTCTGGTCCGGCCCTGGGGCGGCCCAAAAAGAACGACAAGCCTGACCGGGAACAGGACTACAGAGACATCTGCGAGCGTGTTGAAGTGGAACGAAAATTCAGTCTGGCCAAACTAAAGTGCGGACTGGGGAAAATCTATACCCGACTTTCCGAGACCACCGAAAGTGTCATCGCCATCTCCATACTCGTGGTAAATCTGAAGAAGGTTTACCACGATTTGTGTGCCCTTTTTTCCCGGTTTCTAATGACTCTTGTCTACCGTGAAAATTCGGCATTTGTTCAGTAGCCATTAAATAGCTTTCTGATATCCTCATTCACCTCTTATGGAATAGGGAGCTTTATTTCCATGGTTATCCTCCTGATTCATTTGTGACTGTCCCAATTATCTTCCTTGAAAATACTCGATCAGTAATCCGATGAGACTTCCGGCCAGCAGGAATGCAGCGCATCCGAAGATCAACAAACCCATCATTCGTCATCCTCCTCCGGGTTACTGTAAAGGCGGTCGATCATGTTAGCGTAAGCTGTGTACTGGCCTTTGTAATAGCTACCAAGTTCCGGAGTTTCTTCTTTCAGCCACAATTTTTCATAAATCCGCTCTTGCTCCTTCAGGTGGTTAATAAGACCACTGACTTCTACGAAACGACCTATTTTCTTCATTTTTCATCCTCCTTCAAACAGATTTTCTGAATGATTATGGACCTGGCTGCGTAATAGTCTTTAAGTTCTCCCTTAAGGAGAGCAGCATGCATCCGCTTGGATCGCCTAAGATCCATCTGTAGAATCGCCGGCTCATAGCTTAACATCTGATATGGGTTTATGCTCTTCACCTCCATACACAAAAAGAACATCTAAGAACATTTAGAGCTATGTGAAAAGATTTTTAAAGCAATTGAGCAGGCAGCGGAAATTTATTTCCGCCATTGGGATGAAAAACCTAAAGTTTGGATCGGCTGGTCTACAATTGATAAAAAATAGTACCCTCCGAATGGGTGTCAGTAGCACTGACATCCTTCGATGGTGGCCGAAATTTCGGCAGGCCCTATGCCTGCTACCTCCTTTACACACCTTGCCATGGGAGTATATGGAGGAATGAAAACAATTCCTTGAAAAATTTATCTGCAGCAGGAGTAATTTTCAGCAGTGTAATTAGCAACAGTAGAAATTTGCAGAAAAACTTAATTGAGGAAGCTATTTGCTGATGAACTGGTTCGCTATGGGACTTATTCGGTCCTGGTGGTTGACTTATTCGCTGAAAGGTTGATTCTTAAAGAGCATTAGGATGAAGAGTATATTCGGTGACAGTTGTCCGTTGAAGTCTTGTTGGGATGGAGTGCAAATGGGTGGTTGCATAATAATGACTTGGCTAGTGGTGCCTTAGAACTCAACATGGATCGAAATATGAGTGAATTATAAAAATTAAGGAGAGTTTTAAATAAAACGAAAAAACGAGAAAAAAAGCGAAAAAGGCTGATTGAGGTCTGTTTTCTGCTATAATCAGGAGTAGTTTACAAAACTTTCCAGGGAATCCCTATTGCATATCTTTGGAAAAGTTTTTAAAATAAACAGTAGATGTTAGCACTCAGGTTAAATGAGTGCTAAAAAATAGAATGGAGGAATTTTAAATGATCAAGCCATTAGGTGACAGAGTATTATTGAAAAAATTAGAGGCTGAAGAAACCACTAAGAGTGGAATTATCCTGACCGGGTCCGCTAAAGAAGCACCTCAGGAAGCTGAAGTCATAGCAGTTGGTCCTGGCGAAACAAAGGATGGAAACATCATTCCTATGGAAGTTAAGGCTGGCGATAAGGTGATTTTCGGGAAGTATTCCGGAACAGAAGTTAAATTTAAAGGCGAAGAATATATGCTGGTCAGCCAGAAAGATATTTTAGCTGTTGTAACATACGAGGAGGCATAAAATAAATGGCAAAGAAAATTATTTTTGGCGAAGAAGCCAGACGTGCAATGCAAAGCGGTGTAGACCAGCTGGCAGATACAGTTAAAGTTACCTTGGGACCCAAGGGCAGAAACGTGGTTCTGGATAAAAAATTCGGTTCACCGTTAATCACCAATGACGGCGTGACCATTGCCCGGGAAATCGAATTGGAAGACCCCTTTGAAAATATGGGAGCCCAACTTGTTAAAGAAGTTGCTACTAAGACCAATGATGTAGCCGGTGACGGAACTACTACGGCCACTGTCTTGGCACAGGCGATCATCCGGGAAGGACTCAAGAACGTAACTGCCGGAGCAAATCCAATGATGATCCGCACTGGTATTAAGAAAGCAGTTGACGCTGCCGTTCAAGAGATCAAGCGCAATTCCATCGCAGTGCGCGGCAAAGAAGACATTGCCAGAGTTGCTGCCATTTCTGCCTCTGATGAGGAGATCGGCGCAATGATCGCTGACGCCATGGAAAAAGTGGGTCATGAAGGGGTCATTACTGTGGAAGAATCCAAGTCCATGGTTACAGAATTGGAAATTGTAGAAGGCATGCAGTTTGACCGCGGTTATGTATCTTCCTATATGGCAACCAATTCGGAAACAATGGAAGCTTATTTAGATACCCCTTATATTTTAATTACTGACAAAAAATTGACCAACATCCAGGATATCCTTCCAGTATTGGAACAGGTCGTTCAGCAAGGCAGAAAACTTCTGATCATCGCAGAGGATGTTGAAGGGGAAGCCGTTACAAACCTAGTCATCAATAAATTAAGAGGGACCTTTATTTCTGTAGCTGTTAAAGCACCAGGTTTTGGGGACCGTAGAAAAGAAATGCTCCAGGACATTGCTGTTTTAACCGGCGGTCAGGTCATTTCCGAAGAACTGGGCCGGACGTTAAGTGAAACGACCATCGATATGTTAGGTTCCGCTGAATCCGTCCGGATCAACAAGGAATCGACCACCATCGTCAATGGTCGGGGAGCTCATGAAGACATCAAGGCCAGAGTTGCCGTGATCAAAGCGCAGTTTGAAGAATCCACTTCAGATTTTGATCGGGAGAAATTCCAGGAAAGATTGGCTAAGTTAGCCGGTGGAGTTGCTGTGATCAAGGTGGGAGCGCCGACTGAAACAGAGCTTAAGGAAAAGAAACTGAGATTGGAAGATGCTTTGGCAGCCACTAAGGCAGCCGTTGAAGAAGGCATTGTCGCCGGAGGCGGGACTGCTTATGTTAATGCCATACCAGTCATTGCCCGACTAGTCGTCGATGAACCAGATGCTCAAATTGGTATCAATATCATTAAAAAAGCCTTAGAAGAACCACTTCGCCAAATCGCGACCAACTCCGGATTGGAAGCATCGGTGGTTATGGATCGCGTAATGCATTCAGAGCCCGGCTTTGGATTCAATGTGGTAACTGAAAAGTACTGTGATATGATCGCTGACGGCATCGTAGACCCAACTAAGGTAACTAGGTCTGCCCTGCAAAACGCCGCATCCGTTGCAGCCATCTTCCTGACCACAGAAAGTGCCATGGCCGATATCAAGGAAGCAACACCGGCTATGCCGCAGATGCCAGGCGGCATGGATGGAATGTACTAAACTAAAAAACCTCATCGGTTCGTCCCTTGAAATTAAATCAAAGCTAAGAAATTAGCGAACCAAAAAGATCCTCCCTAGAGTTTTGCCTCGGGAGGATCTTTTTAAATTCCACCATCACGGGCGAAACATTAATACTTTGTTGTTGAATTATTCGAGTATTGTTATCTATATGTAAATAGTCTATTCATGGTTTACGAATAACATTAAACTAATAATGACATACGAAGAGGAGTGATCTTGATGTCTAAAAATAAATATAAAAATAATGACCCTTTAAATCAAAAAAATGCCCAGATCTCGGATGAAAGCCTGGCAAAGGCAGAGCCTCTGCCCAAATCTCAAAATGAAACTCACTTTGGACCGGATGAACAAGTCAGACAAGTCGAGATTGAAGAAGATCCAATCCTCTTATCAGAATGGGCAGATCCTCAAACTGAAGTGCCTAAACCACCGTTGGAACATCCTACGATCAGTATGCCCCTGGACTATCGAGAGCACGGTTCCCTAACTGAGCCTGTGGCTATTGATTTCACGGCGGATAACCCAATTCCATCGGAAAAGAACCATTATTCCGAGGAAGTCTATCCTAAATCCGTTACGCCCAAAGAACATCAGCCCCAGCAGTCAAAAAATATCGAGGATGGATCAGATTCCATCGACAGCAAGTACTATTCCCAGCCGATCGATCCTTATACCGGTGACAAAATCTTCCAGGAAGAAGTTGCAGAAGTAAGGGATCGGATGGATCTTAATCCGGGGGAAGAGGGCAGCGCAAGAGATGTCAGAACCTTCCCTGATCGAATCTCGCAAAGAGAACCAATCGATCCAAGGGACATCCCGGCCGATCCGACGATCCGCCCAGCTCAGACTAGCCGAGACAGCAGCCCAAAGGATAATAAAGGGTTCCCCTGGTGGTGGATCCTGCTTCCTTTGATCTTATTGGCGATCATATATGGACTATCCCGACCGGCCACAACACCAGGGACCACACCATCCAATACGACATCCTATCTGCCCTTGGTTGAAAATAGAATAGCCATGAGCTTAATGCCAGAGGCTATGGATCGATTCCAATGGTAGACTAGCGAGCGATCAATTTTTAAGGCAAGGGAGAGTTGCCATGGAGACGAACTGATCCCACTGAAGCTTACGACAAAATGAATTGAACCCACTAACCCCTTGTTTACAAAAAAACTCCTTCTGCATAATACCTGTGACCCGGGTACTACGAAGCAGAAGGAGTTTTTATGAAACTGAAATCACATCAACTAAAGGCCAAGAAGAGAAAAGGGTTTTCACTGGTGGAGCTCGTTGTCGTTATGGCGATCATCGGGATCCTCATTGTTGCCATGGCACCCAATTACAAGGGATTCATTGATGATGCCCGGGGAGTCGGTGTTAAAGCCGATGCAAGGACACTGCAGACCATGATCACATTGGTTGAAGTCTATGACCCCATTGATCCTGATAATACCGTTGCATCCCTGGCGACCTCGCTAAGCGGAAAAGGAACCGAGGTCAAGACTTTAAAAGCGTTTATTACTGAGCTCGAGGGTAAAGCATCGGCCTTAATTGGTGTCAAAATATCAGAACTTCCGGAAATTGTAAAAACCGGGGAAATACCCACACCATAATGTTTTGGTTGTTTCTTGGGATCAATGCCTGGACCGATTTTAAAGAAGGCTACATCTATGATGTGTTAAGTGTCAGCTTGTTCTTGTGTGCCGTCTTTGAATCTGGATTTGATTGGCAGCGGGCCTACTTTTGGGGATGCGTTCTATTTCTGGGTGCGCTTAGGTTATGGGACAGGAAAGAAACCTATTTAGGGCGAGGTGACTATTTGGTGCTGTTGTCTGTCAGTTTCTATGCAGACTGGCAGCTTCCCTTGATCTTGATCGCCACTTCAACTTTGGCGCTGATTGTTATGGCCATCCACCGCAAGGCAACTATCCCATTCGTACCATTCCTATTTCTGGGAACGGTATTAACCAGAGCCATAATATAACAAAAATGAGCCGAAGAAAAAATTAAGTTTTTTCTTCGGCTCCAACTAAGTTTAGGATCCTTAGCTGGTAGGAAGGAGACTGGCTTGTGGTATGATACCGGTAAATAAGAAGTAATTGGAGGGAAAATTAATGATCGACTTTAATAATGCATCATTCATCAAGCTAAGAAAAGTTAAGGGCTTTGCCGATGCTGCAAACATTGAACCGTTATTTGTGACCGGGGAAGAATTCATTGCTCAATATACTGCGATCCGAGACTATGTGGTGTTCACGAATAAACGAATTATCTCAGTGAATGTGCAGGGACTCACCGGTAAGAAAAAAGATTATACCAGCCTACCGTATACCAAAATTCAGGCGTTTTCCATCGAAACTGCGGGTCTGTTTGATCTGGATTCTGAATTGGAACTCTATTTTTCAGGGCTGGGAAAAGTTAAATTTGAGTTCGTCGATAACAAAGGGGAACTGGTGGAAATTGAAAAAATGATTGCAGAATACGTCTTAAACAAATAAAGGAATCGGCACATAAAGTAAGAGGCAAATGAGGTA
>JBAQDU010000071.1:0-5854 GCA_049294805.1 Clostridiaceae bacterium | reverse complement strand
CCGGTCCCACCATTGGGGTCAGCCAAAGCACAGAAGGTGTCGGATTCGTAGGTCATTTCCCAGCCCAATAAGTCACTGTAAAATTGCATCAGCGCTTTGGGATCTTTAGCATCCAGGATTACGCCCTTTAATGCAACCTTGAAATTTCTTTCCATTTTAATTCACAACTCCTTTTATTAGTTATCCATTTGGAATTCATTGGATTCTCATTCCGTTTTAATTGGTTCTCATTGGTTTTCATTGGTTTTCATTGGTTTTCATTTGATTATCATTTGGTAATAGGTTTTTAAATCGATTCGCCTTTATTCGGAACCTTATTATTCCCATTCCCCATCTTCATATTCTTCGATCAATGCTTCGATTTTGGGGATACAACGGTATCCATTGCAGGACCCCGTTCCGGCACCGGTTGCCAGGTGAATTTCTGCAAAGGTCCTGGCCCCGTTTCGAATTAGTTGTTTCACTTTATGACGTGGAATTTGCTTGCACAGGCAAATTTTCGTCAGCCGATCCAATATCTCCGGGGTCAATCCATTCTCTTCCATTTGCATCATTCCCTCCCACGATTTCAAGTTTATCAACGATCTAGGTTTTCATCGATGATCTAGGTTTTATTTTTACCGTAAATTTCTATGGTTCCCTTACCTTTTAGGATTCTTTATATTCATTATAAGCTTTTTATAACTGAAATAAACAGGAAGCCGATGTTGAGTTTTATCTTCTTCCTTAGTGGACCCACCCCTTCAAAAGCGTCCTTAAAGGGTCCTATAGTACCTGGAAAATATAGAACTTCAGGTAGTAAGTCTCATCCGAAGTCATTAGGATCGGGTGATCGGCACTTTGGGTTCTAAACTCCACTTGGCGCAATGTCCGGCCGACACTGTTCGCCGCCTCGACTATGGTCCTACGCAGGAGATCTTCCTTCATAAAGTGTGAGCAGGAGCAGGTCGCAAGATAGCCGCCGGGAGCAACCATTTTGATCCCTCTTAAATTTATTTCCCGATAGCCACGAACAGCTCCGGCAATGGCTCCTTTGGATTTGGTAAATGCCGGAGGATCTAAAATGACGACATCAAACTGGCGGCCTTCTTTTGACCAGGCCGTTAAGACATCAAAGGCATTGTGAGCTTCAAACTGGACTCGGTCCGACAATCCATTTAGTTCGGCATTTTCCTTGGCCAGTGCAACCGCATCGGCAGATACATCGATCCCCAAAACTGAGGATGCCCCGGCCAATCCGGCATTTAGCGCAAAGGATCCGGTATGGGTAAAGCAGTCTAGGACACTGCGGTTTTTGACCAAACGATGAATGGCCCGCCGATTTTCTTTTTGATCCAGGAAAAATCCGGTCTTTTGTCCATTCAGCAAGTCCACCCGATAGTCAACGCCGTTTTCAGTTATGGTAATGATGGGATCAAAGGGCTCGGTCAAAAATCCCTTGGTCATCGCCATGCCTTCAAGCTCCCGGACTTTTACGTCGCTGCGCTCAATGATGCCCTTAGCCTCATAATCCTCCACCAAGATCCTGACCACTGCGTCCTTAAATCGGTCAATTCCCAAGGCCAGGCTCTGGATCACATAGTATTCGCCATATTTATCCACCGTCAATCCCGGCAGAAAATCCGATTCCCCATAGATCAATCGGTAGGAAGTTTCTGCCCCCATAACGTCCCGACGATAATCTGAGGCAGTTTTCAAGCGGCGCCGGATCAATTCATCATCCACGGCTTCCTCTGGATCACGGGTCATCATGCGGATGGCGATCTTACTTTTATCGTTAATAAACCCCTTTCCGATGGACCAGCCTTTGCCGTTGCGGACTTCGACGATATCTCCATTGGTATAGGTCCCACTGAAGTTTTCGATCTCATCGGAATAGATCCAGGGATTCCCCTTTTCGACGGCATGGGTCTTGCCCGGTTTTAAATTGATAATGCACTGTTCCATGTTTGTTCCCCTTTGGACCTTGCTCGGTCCGTCTGATTTTATAATTGATTCGGTCGCGTTACCAGGCCGTCTTGAAAGATCGGTACCAAGTCAAAGCGGTCTTTGGTCAAACAGTAGTCTAGATCCGCTGTTAATCCCAGATCTTGTAGACGCCGATAATGCCTGCAGTTGGTCAATGCCGAATGAATATCAGGATGCGCCTGATAAAGCAGCAAGGCTCCCCGGGCAATATCGGACAGCTCCACCTGGGTGTTAGTCGTCCCCAGCATGGCACCGGCTGTAATATAATCATCCAACGAGAACCGGCCGGCTGTCCCGGCATTGATAAATACGATATCCCGGTCCAAGCTTATGGCCCGTTCCATCACCGCCCTTGCATTTAACAGACAGCCAATCAGAACATCTTGAGCTGCCGTTGCTTTTAATAGGGTCTTGGTTCCATTGGAAGTCGTCATGATGAGTGTTCGTCCCTTTACTGCTTCTTTTGTATATTCCAAGGGTGAATTGGAGAAGTCAAACCCGGCGATCGCCAAGGAATTGCGTTCGCCGCCCAGTAGGCGATCGGGTCGTTTGACCTTGAGCGCCAGGGCTTCTTCCGGCTCGGACACACATTGGACTTGAGACGCCCCGTTGGCTAAGGCCGTGGTCAGGACCGATGTGGCGCGCAACGTATCGATGACCACTACGGTCTTGCCGGCCAAATCTTCATCCTTGATATACTCATGGCTAATGATAAGATCACAATGAATCATTGATTGATACCTCCTAAACTGCCTTGGCAGATATTTCTCAGCGCTAATTCCTCATCGATCTCATTTAAAATTTCCCACTTGCTCAACGACCACATTGGGCCGATCAGCAACTCTCGAGGAGCGTCACCAGTGACTCGATGAATGATGACCGTTGGATCTAAACTGCCAATGGACCGGCAGATGATATCAATGTATTCCTCTTTTGTAAGGAACTTCAGCTGACCTGCCTCATAGAGCTTCACCAGCGGTGTATGGTGCATCAGATGCAAAAGGTGAAACTTCACCCCGGAGCTGCCCTGGTCATTGACATAGTTGACGGTATCTAACATATCTTCCGCTGTTTCACCAGGCAGTCCAAAAATAATATGGGTCACGGTCTCGATGTGATACTGCTTTAACAGAGTCATGGCCGTTTCATAGACTGCTCGGTCATAGCCTCGATTGATCAGCCGGCCCGTGGTGTCATTGGAAGTCTGCAGTCCCAGTTCCACCCAGACATAAGATTTCTTGGCATACTCGGCAATGAGCCGGACTCGGTCCTCATCCAGGCAGTCCGGGCGGGTCGCGATGGCTAAGCCGACCACCCCAGCCATATTCATGGCTTCATCGTATTTGGCTTTCAAATTCTCCACGGTATCGTACGTATTGGTAAAGGCCTGGAAATAAGCAATGTATTTTTGGCTGCTCCATTTTTTAGCCATAACGGTGCGAACTTCATTGAATTGCTCCGTGATGCTTAGGCGGCGAGTGCCGGCAAAATCTCCGGAGCCTCGTTCTGAGCAAAATAGACAACCCACCTTTGAAATTGTGCCATCCCGATTGGGACAGGAAAACCCGCCGTCCAAACTGATCTTCATGACCTTTCCCCCAAATTTCTCACGTAAGTGATGATTGAGGGAATGGTAGCGCTTACCTGACCACATCATATTAATCCCAACTCCTTTAAGGCAAACAGGACTCCGTCTTCCTCCACATTTTTTGTGATATAGTCGGCCTTGTTTTTAAGATCCTGGGGCCCGTTGCCCATGGCGACCCCCACATCAGCAAATTCGATCATTTCAATGTCATTGTAGTTATCCCCAAAAGCATAGACGATCGCGTCCTTGGGATCGCCCAAATACTCTGTCACGGCCTTAATCCCGTCCCGTTTGGTGGAGCCGGACAACGTGATATCAAAGGAATCCGGGGATGGCTGGACTAATACCGTGATGCCATGGTCGGCAAAATCTTCCATGGCATCAATGTCAGCCATGTTCTTAAAGGTAACTGAGATCTTATTGACTTGTAGACCCTGGGTGACCCTTAAGGGTTCCAAGTTACTTTCCCGGATCCCAAACTCTTCATTGAAGTGTTTGGAGACCGGAGTCCCATAATGGTTCGTATATAAGCGCAGTCCGCATTCCAAATACTGCAGCGTCTCAAATTGATTGAGCCGGTTTAAAATAAAATCCAAGGTCGCTTGGGAAAAATGGACGTTGCGGATCTCTTTATCATAGAGCCTTACAAAGGCGCCGGCACACAGGGAATACCCGTCTGCTCCCATTTCCAAAATGGATGAGGGCAGACCGCCATGGGATCGCCCGGTACAAATAAAGTATTGATCCCCCCTGGCATGGATCGTATCGAGGGCGGTTTTTAATTCCGGACTGATGTCCCGGATCCCTTTGGAGAAATCCAAGAGCGTTCCGTCTACATCAAAAAATAAAAGATTCATCGGTTCACCTTTTCAAGTTCAAACTTGCCTATATATGCTGTTATTCAAATTCTAATTCAAATTCTAATTCTAATTCTTTGACTTGTTCTTGTTCGTGTTCTTGTTCTTGTCTTGTTCTTGTTCTTGTCTTGTTCTTGTTCTTGTTCTTGTTCTTGTTCTTCTGATTAATTTTAACACAGGAAAACAGACGGCTGTTGAACCGTCTGTTTTATAATTCAAGAGGAATTTAAATGATTGGCTCAAAACCCTTTTGGTGATCTTTTGGTTTACTTCAAAATACTGATGATCTTATCATCATTGAGTTTCTTTAAAATCACCACGACCAACGGCATCAAGAACATGCCCCCTAATCCAAAGAGCCTGGCACCGACATACAGGGTGATCAGGACCAAGATCGGATGTAGACCGATCTGGTTTCCAACGACTTTCGGCTCTAGTGCCTGGCGAACGACAAAAATGACGGCATAGAGGATAAACAGACTCAAGCCCAGTTTGAAGTTTCCTGTAACCACGACATACAAGATCCAAGGGATCATGATCGTCCCGGTGCCGATGACCGGCAATGCATCCATGACCGCAATCAATGCCGCCAGGACAATGGGATTGGAAAAACCAAGGATCGAGAAGCCCACCGACAGTTCGATAAACGTAACGGAGATGATGATGAGGTAGGCCCGAATAAACCGAAAAGCCGTGTGGCCGGTAGTAAAGATGACATTTTCATAGATCCGTAAGGTGCGATCCCCCATTTGACGTTTGACGAAGGTTTCAATGGTCGAGAGCTCCATACTCAGAATCACCGAAGAGATCACTGTAAACAGGAATGATACGATGAGTGAAGTTACCGTGCCGGCTACTCCAGACACACTGTTAAGGACTGAATTGGAGGCTTTTTCCACAAAGTTTAAAATGGTTTGATTGATGCTTTGATAACTGGCATCGGCAGCTGCTTGAAGGGATGGGAAACGCTCTGTGATGGAAATTAAAATAGTATTGATGGCCGGTTGGATGTTCATCATATAGATTTGGGGCAGTCGCTTGAAGAACGTACTGATCAAATCGAATACTTTGGTTCCACCCATGAGAAGCAATGTAATGAGCAGCACGTAGAGTGCGACCAGTACAATGAAATAAATAATTTTATTATTGTAGCCGGTTTTCTTTATGATAAATCCAGCAACATTACGAACAATGATCGCGATGATCAGTCCAATAATAAAGGGAGTCAACAGCGGAAACACATATTTTGTGACAAAAAAACCGATCATTCCGATGATTAACAAATAGGTGAACTGGATAATGAAATTACGTTTCTTCTCAACACTCATAGATTTGTTTCTCCGTCTGTTCTAAATTTGTGATTCTCTCTTTGTTAAAATCTGATATTATATAGAAGATATTTCGAGAATTCGAATTAAGTATAACATAGGTCCCCAAAGGC
>JBAQDU010000070.1:0-35493 GCA_049294805.1 Clostridiaceae bacterium | reverse complement strand
TTATGGAAACAGATAGGGTTTTATGGCTGCCACCCACCAGATACTCTTGAACGTTTCATACGGGTATCTTTAAGTCAGCAATTTCCGTTTTGAAAACAGGACCGTATTGAAGGGGGCTAGTGAGATGACTTTGCAAAGGGTCAGGCCTGTGCCTTCTCCGCAAAGAACATAGAGAGCCCGTTAAGGCCAACGTGGGTACCAACTGCAACACCCATCTGCATGATGAAAATTTCGCCTTGGTATCCGGTATCTTTCAGGAATTGGGTCTTTAAGATCTCAGCCTTTTTGATGTCAGAGGTAGCCGATGATAATAAAGTCGGATTCCTTCTCATCGACCCGTTTTTTGAAATCCTCGATATAGGAACGCAGAACATGTTGATGACCACGCTTCTTGGCTACGATGAAGCCTTTGGTATCTTTCATGGTCATGATGGGATGGATGCTCAGGATCTTGCCGATCATGGCGCTAGTACTTGAGATCCTCCCGCTTCGAATCAGATTTTGGAGGTCTTCCACGGAGCGTAAGTGCTTGATCCGATATTTCATGTCCTCGCAATATGCGATGAGTTGGTCGAAGGTATAGCCTTTCTCCCGGAGCTGTGCGCATTTCATAATGAGCCAGCCGGTACCATGACTCATGGAGACCGAATCGATAAATTCCAGCTTAAGTTTAGATTCGGGAAACTGCTGCTCCGGATTATTTTTACTGGAATGCCTATGTCCCCATGATGACAAAAATCATGGACGATGTCATCGAGGTAAAAAAGAACCGGCCGTTGGTCCAACCGCCAAAAATGCCCTATATCGCAAAGGTCCAAGGCAAAGACTATATGATCTATGAAAAAGGGCAATGGGTGAAGAAATTTCTGACCGGCGTCAATCTAGGGGCCGGTAAACCCGGGGCCTTTCCCGGGGATATGGCCATCACCAAGGAAGAATATTTACGCTGGTTTGGCTATATCAGGGAAATGAATGCAGAAGTGATCCGGGTCTATACGACCCTGGAGCCTGGTTTTTATGAGGCGCTGGCACTAAATAATAAAAGCGTGGATCACCCCCTGTATTTGATCCAGGGCGTCTGGATCAAGGAAGAGGATATCGCCGAACTAAAAGACGCCTATAAAGACAATGGGCGAATTATCAATGCCTTTATAAAAGATTCCACGGATCTGGTGGATATACTCCATGGCCGGGCGGCTTTACCGATCAAGCAGGGGTTTGCCAGTGGTGAATACACCACGGATATTTCAGAATATGTCATTGGCTGGATCTTAGGCATTGAATGGGATCCGGAATTTGTCATGACCACCAATCAGTCCAATCCGGACAAGACGTCTTATCACGGGGAATATCTCTACACCAGTGAGGCTTCTGCCTTTGAAACGTTCTTATGCACCGTGGGGGATGAAGTCATTCAATATGAGACCGAAAAGTATGCCACCCAACGTCCCGTCAGTTTTTCCAACTGGCCAACTACCGATATGCTCAGTCATCCCAATGAACCGTTTGAAAATGAAGACCTTGTATCGGTGAACATGGAGCACATCAAATCCCGTGAGAGCTTTGCACCGGCTTATTTGCCTCCTACCACATTTACCCCTACTATCCTGAGTTCATGAATTATTCGAAGGAATATTTAGCGCATAAAGAGGACGATGGCAGGAACAACAGCTACCGGGCTTATTTGCGGGATTTGCTGAAAGAACATACCATGCCGGTACTAGTGGCAGAATTTGGAATTCCGGCCTCCCGCGGCAAGACCCACGACAGTATCCCCATGGGGTATGACCAGGGCCAACACAATGAAACCGAGCAGGGCATTATGTTGGAAGCCCTGTTAAAGGATATCTATGAGGAAGGCTATTGTGGCGGTCTCGTATTTGCCTGGCAGGATGAATGGTTTAAACGGACCTGGAACACCATGGACTTTGATGCGTCGGATCGACGGCCATTCTGGTCGAATCCGCAAACCAGCGAACAAGAATTCGGCCTCTTGGCCTTTGACCCGGGTCAAAAAAGCATCTGCAACGTCGATGGGGATACAACGGACTGGGCACAGGATGTCGCACTGTCGAATGGTTCGGGTGTTAAGCTCTATGTGAAATCAGATGAGAAATACGTCTATTTAATGGCCGAGACCAATCAGTTTGATTTTAATGATGACACCTTGGTGATCCCCATTGATACCATAGATGGGCAAGGCAGCTTAACTGACGTTTCAATGAATACGAGGTTTTCAAAAGCCGCGGATTTCATTGTGACCATTAATGGCAAAACCAATTCCAAGATCCGAGTGGATGCCTACTATGATTCATTCCAGCAAATGTATGGACAGCAGTTAAAGATGGTCCCGCTTGACCCATTTTACCAAATGAAAGCCAGCGGGGTATTTAACCCGATGTATCTGTGTCTTTCCAAAGAATTGTGGTTGCCCCAGGATCAAGTCATCGTGCCGTTTTCAAAATATGAAACAGGCATCCTCCAATACGGCAATGGCAATCCGGCGGATCCGGACTTTAACTCCTTAACGGATTTCATTGAAAAAGACGGTAAAGTAGAGATCCGAATCCCTTGGCAGCTTCTCAATGTCATGGATCCCAGTACAAAAACTGTCATGGGGGATCTGCATCAAACCAATGAACTTGCCCACCATACCGTGGAGCAATTTAACTTTGGCGTTGCCATCCTAGGGGCAGACCCGGCGACGGAGTTAATTGAAATGAATCCTTATACCTGGCAAAACTGGGGAGAACCGACCTACCATGAACGTTTGAAGCCATCCTACTACATCCTGCAACAGGCATTTGAAAAGTTGAACCCGTAATTAGACTGAAATTGACTAAAACTGAATCAGTTAAAATAACTGAAATCAACTTAGATTGACTAAAACATCATGCGTTAGGATAGTTTGAGTTTTGAAGGCGAATTTCTACCAGAAATGGAGGGAACAGAAAAAACAAAAGAAACCAGAAAAAACCAGAAGAAACCTAATGAAGAGCAATTAAAAGCAATTCAATAAAAAAAAAGCTCCAGGCACCGGAACAGT
Source organism: Clostridiaceae bacterium (assembly GCA_049294805.1). Lineage (GTDB taxonomy): Bacteria > Bacillota > Clostridia > Clostridiales > Clostridiaceae > JG1575. The sequence goes on along the minus strand of JBAQDU010000070.1, from coordinate 32,447 downwards.
CCAGTTTTGGTGCCTTGAGCTTTTTGGATGTTTTAAAGGCTTACCCAGACGATAATGACTAAAACTGTAATCCTAAAGTCTTACTAACGAGTTTTTCTTTAGAAGGATGCTGGAAGTATGAGTAATCAAATTTGGTAACAGCGATCAGCCTTGATAGGGTTCGTTAAGAGTTAGATAAAGATCACTTTATTTGATACAAATCAATTTACAAGGTAATATAATAAGGTGCGATTGAATTCTACAAAATTGAATCGGCAATGACCAAGCCGGAACCTTAGAATACCAGATTGAATAATCGTTTAAGCTTTGTATCGCTTAGGAAGTTTACAAACGATCAAGATTATTTCTAGGTATTTTGATCTACCGGTTAGAACGAAAGATTTTCACCAAGGCTTTTAAAATTATCAGCGAAAAACTATTTTTGGTAAGACGCATATTTCTTGATGGACAGTTGGATATTGTTAAATTCGGGAAATCTTATATTCTAGACTTCTAGAACTTCAAAACTTAAGAAGAGGGTGATCACTCAAATGAAACAGATAATACTAAGGAATAAGACCAAACGGCTGATTGGCCTTTTGGCATTTATTGCAACCGGCGGGGGGTTGATCATTTCAACTGCCATTCATGAACGGAATTTATATAAAACGGAAATTTTAGTTATTATTGGCTGTTTCTTTGCAATCAGCCTAGTGGATCACTTTAAGAAGTTAAAGGAAAGGGAGGATGAGAAAAATGAAACTAAATAGAAGAAGTTTTCATGTACTGCTCTGTTCCTTTATTAGCGTCACTGTGACTTGGTTTATCAACCACAAAATGGGATATGGTGCCGTGATCGCGAATGGGTTAGTGGGGGTGATGGCAGCTACTTTTTTGCCAAAAGACTTGGCCGGTATCTCCTATACGACCTCATTTGTCGGGATGAGTTCTCTGGCGGTCATACCGACATTAGCTAGTGCCATGCTGGGCAGTCTCATCGTCGGCATCGTGTTTTTATCTACGGCGGAAATTTACGCAGGGATCGGCGGCAAAGGAGGAACCACCGCTGCTTTATCGACCCTAATTCTAAAAGCCATCCTAAATATGTTCAGGTAAGGAGATCAGCTATGGAAGAACTACTTATTCTCTTGGTATCAATTGTAGCTGGGATCAGCACCTACATAGTATCCAATTTTTTAAAAAGAGGTCCTGTCATTGCGTCCGCCATCGTCACTTTAATAGCCGGTCTGATCCTGCCGTACTTCTTTCCGACGATAGGTACCGGATTAGCGGTTGCGGCCGCTTGCGCCTCCTATGCCGGAATGATTTCAGTTGAAAATGCACTAGACCTTCTGGAGATGGCACTGATCTCTTTGATAACGGGGATTTTGTTCATAGCCTCCAGTAGTGCTTACGTCGGCATTGGGGGGAAACTTGGGACCATCGCAGCGATTTCCTGCTTTGCCTGGCTTGGTTTTAAGAAGGTATTTTTAGGATTTGATCAATGATCAGATGGTAAACCCATAAAATAGTGAGGACAGCAACACTTTAAAAAGTATTAGCAAGGGGAAACGAAAGGATCGATTGATGAAAATTAACAAACTAAAGCTAGTGTCTTATCTTGGCATGATCGCACTCCTAGGTAGTATGGTGGTTGGTTTACTAGGGCTTTCCAACTATACCGATGATATTGAACTCATCAAAAATCAGTTATTAAAAAACCACATGGAAAACAATATCAACTTGACCATGAAATATATTAACAGCTCCTATGGCATGTTAACGCCAGGTGATGGAACGTTGCTGGATCAACATGGGAACAGCATCGAAGGCAGATTTGAAGTAGTCGACAGCATTTTTGAGGATTTAGGGGATAAGTCCACTATTTTTGTTAAAGTGAACAATGATTTTAAACGAATCTCCACCAATATTATGGCCAGCGACAATACACGAGCCATCGGCACTTTCCTGGGGACTGATCACAAAGCCTATCAAACAGTTATCAACGGCGATCTGTATGTAGGCGAAGCTCAAATATTAAATGAAAATTATTACACCGCATATAAACCGGTCAAAGACATCAACCACAATGTGATCGGCTTGCTTTTTGTAGGGTTGCCCACCAAAACATTGGACAATTTAATAACCGTCCATGATTCGAAAATGAATAACATCAATATTTTAATTATTGTATTACGTGCCATATCCTTAGGTGCACTGATCATTTTGGTCAGTGCAACGGTAGTCGATAAAAAAAGCGATCACCCAACTCCACAAACCACCCCTGATCTTTCAAATGCAAGGGAATAACAAATTTGCAGTGGAATCACTTTAAACAAACTTACTTGATTGGATCGCTCATAAAAGAAATAGAACGGAGAAAACCGGTGTCAATTTGATACCGGTTTTCGTCGTTACCTACTGATCCATGGGTGCTCCTGGATAGGCCATTAACTGGGCAAAGCCTTTATTCTCTTATAGTTGGTTAAAGTTGACGACTCGATGGGATGGCCCGTTTACAGTAAAGGTTGAGATGGAATTTTGAGATGTGGCATTTGTTGATCCCATTTGGTCCCATTTGGTTGAAAATAAAAATCGTTGACACGGGAATGAAATCGTTATATCATGAATTTAACGAACTGTGGAACATGTTCCACATATTTGATCAGGGAGATGATAATGTTGGCATCCATTAGGGATATTTCTAAAAAAACAGGATTAAGTATCTCAACGATCTCTCGTTATTTGAATTCGTCCGGGTATGTCAGTAAAGAATCCGCCGAATTGATCCGTAAGGTTGTTGCAGATCTGGATTATATACCCAATCGAAATGCCCAGGCGATTTTCAACAAACGCTCCGGTAGTATTGGTCTGGTCATCCCAAGTCTTGTGAACCCCTTCTTTGCGGAGTTGGCAACCATCGTCGGCAACCTGATCCAAGATGACGGGTTTGGCTGTGTACTTTGTTTTACTGAGGATAACTTAGAAAAAGAAGAATCGGCGTTGGATCTTTTAAATGGTTACAGGGTCGACGGTATTATCGTGGCCAGAGGGCGCAATATTGAAAAGATCCACAAACTGGCCATCCCCGTCGTATCGTTTGAAACCTTAATATCCGATGACATTATCACCATCAGTGCGGATAACTATCAGGGCGGGCAGGTGGCTTTTAACCATCTCTACGACAGGGGCTGCCGAAACATTCTGCACATCAAAGGTCCGAATCGATTCGTCGCAACCGAGGATCGGTGTCAGGGGTTTTTAGATGCGGCAAAGGATCATGGCCTTCAGGTCGATATTCTTCCCTTGAGTACGGATTATCTGTTGGGTGAAAATTTTGATGCAGAACTCGGCCAACTGGACTTTTCAAAATATGACGGCATCTTTGTCTTCAATGACATCAACTGCATCTACGTCATTAATTATCTAAAAAAACTTAATTTTTCCATTCCGGATGACATTCAAGTCATCGGATTCGATAATTCTTATCTATCGAGCATAAATTTGCCGCGGCTGACAACCATTGAACAATCGCCTGGGGAGATCGCGACAACCACTTACAATTGTCTCAAGGATCTGATGGATGGATCCAATCAATCAACTCGAAATCGTCTGGTACCGGTCAAGCTGATCCAGGGAGAGACCACTCGTTTAAATTCATAGAAGTGTTGAATATGCTTGACTTGGGCAATAGCCTGGATCTGGTATTGATTGAACCTATAGGAGGTGCAGTTTGGACGATCAAGTAAAACTTAAAGTAGTTGGAATCGAAAAATCCTTTCCCGGAGTCAAAGCCCTGGGAGGCGTCAATTTTGAAGTGAAAGAAGGCTCAGTCCATGCACTGTGCGGTGAAAATGGTGCCGGCAAGTCGACCTTGATGAAAATCATCAATGGGTTGTATCAACCGGATGAGGGTCAAATCAGTATAGATGGTCAGACGGTCACGATCAATAATCCGCAGCATGCCAAGGAATTGGGGATCGCCATGATCGCTCAAGAATTGAATTTCGTTCCGGAACTGACCATTGAAGAAAATTTGTATTTGGGCAGACTGCCCGGCGGCCGCGGTCGGGTGGACTGGAAAACTCTACGCAATAAAACCAAAGAGCTCCTGGCCAACGAAAACCTACCCTTTGAACCCACCCAGTTGATGAAGACGCTCTCCATTTCAGAGATTCAGCAGCTGGAGATCTTAAAGGCCCTATCGTTGAATGCTCAGATCATCATTATGGATGAACCCACTTCCTCGATTTCCAATCAGGAAGTCGCCAATCTTTTTACCAAGATCAAAGAGCTCAAGGAGCAGGGCCGATCGGTGATCTACATCTCCCATAAAATGGATGAGATCTTTAAAATTGCCGACCACGTCACGATCCTGCGGGATGGTAGTGTTGTTGGCAGTTACCCCATTGAAGAACTTGATGAAGAGAGCATCATCCGCCTGATGGTTGGTCGTAAGCTCGATAATGTTTATCCCAAGGAAGAGTTCCCCGTGGGCGAGACCATATTAGAGGCGCAAAACTTGTCCAGCCAAGGGGTTTTCAAAGACATCAATTTCCACGTCAAGCGCGGTGAAATCATTGGCTTTGCCGGGTTAGTCGGCTCCGGCCGAACTGAATTGATGCGCTCAGTCTTTGGATTAGATCCGTTGACTTCGGGTGAAATTAAAATTGACAATAACGCCGTCACCATTAAAAACCCCATGGATGCCATTGCAGCTGGCATGGGAATGATCACCGAAGATCGAAAACGATCGGGGATCATACCGGTGCGCAGTATCAAAGAAAATGGCTCTCTGGCTTATCTTGAAAAATTCTTTTTTAAAGGTCGACTCCATGCCAACTTGGAGGAGGAGACTGCTAGGAAATATTTTGAGCGGATGGATGTCAAAACTCCCTCCTTGGATACGTTGATCCAAACTTTATCCGGCGGCAACCAGCAGAAAGTCATCCTGGCAAAATGGATGATGCGGGAACCGAATATTCTGATCATGGATGAACCGACTCGGGGCATCGACGTCGGCAATAAATTTTCGATCTATGAACTGATGCAGGATATTGCCAGAGAAGGCAAAGCCATCATCATCGTTTCATCGGAACTCCCCGAGCTCATCGGAATGTGTGACCGGATCTATGTGATGAATCAAGGAACATTGACCGGTGAATTAAAACGAGCTGAATTCGATCAGGAAACCATCATGCGCTATGCAACGATGTAACAACCAGGAGGGAAACTATGTTTAAAAGCAACCGTAACAGGATCGATATCAGTAAAATCTCGATATTCCTGGTCCTTATTTTCTTTGTCGTGATCTCGAGTTTTTTAAACCCGAATTTCATGTCCACCGGTAATTTATTTAATATTTTAAAGCAACTGGCAGTACCGGTCCTTTTATCATTTGGAGCCATGATGCTCATCGTCAGCGGGATGATCGACTTGTCCTCAGGGTCCGTTTTAGCCTTGTCCGGAGTCCTGTCGGTGACGGCATATAAATCAACTCAGTCTCTAGTTATTGCTGTTGTAGTTGGATTAGCCGTTGGAGTGGGAGCCAATCTCATCAATGCTTTGATGGTTGTCCAATTCAGAGTGCCAGCCTTCATTGCCACCCTAGCCATGCAAATGGTCGCCCGCGGGGCTGCCTTATTCTACGCAGATGGTCAAAACATTCTGCAGATCGGAAAATATACCGTGTTTGGCCAAAGTTCCGTAGGACCCTTTCCGATCTCGGTCATTATTATGTTGGTGACCACCGTCATCATCTACTACATCATGAAGCACACCAAACTTGGTCGATCCATGTATGCCATCGGGGGCAATGAAGAAGCCGCCATCGCATCGGGGATCAACGTCAAGCGTAATAAATATCTGACCTATATGATCAATGGCCTTTTAGTCGGAGCTGCCGGTATTCTGTTTATGTCTAGAGTCAATGCCGGACTGCCCAACGGAGCCATCGGTTATGAAATGGAAGGTCTGACTGCCACCATCGTTGGTGGTACCAGCTTCTCAGGGGGAGCCGGAACCACATTAGGGACCTTAGTCGGTGCACTCATTATCGGCGTGTTGAATAACATTATGAACTTGACCAGCGTTAATTCCTACATCCAACAAATCGTCAAAGGCGCAATCATCGCCATCGCAGTTATTTGGGACATCCGTTCAAAAAGAGGAGGGAAAAAGATCACTCGAAAGATTCGTGGAGAACAGTAACTAAAGTCAGTAACTAAAGTCAATAACTAAAGTCAATAACTAAAGTCAGTAACCATAGACAATGACCAAAGACCGGATCCAAAGACAGCAACAACGGACATTTACCATATACTTTGACTGTTATGAGTCAAAAATTGAAGTTGAAAAACCACAAATAAACCGCAATCAAAAAAACCAACAAAAATTAATCAGGGTCTAAATTGAAAGGAGATCAACAATGAGAAAAATTATTGCAACATCTTTAATGGCCATTATGACAATGGCAACCATCGCCGGGTGTACTCCCGCTGCCACAACTACAACAGCGGCCGGTACTTCAGCCGGTACAACCACAGCCGGGGCGACCACTACGGCTGGAGCAACGACAACGGCAGGGGGTAAGACCTACAAAGTAGCATTTATTGCCAGAACTCAATCCGACTCCTTTGCCGCTTGGCTTGTTAATGAAATGAAAACTGCCGCTGAAAAATATCCTGATATCCAGTTGGATGTTTTTGATGGTCAAGCTGACGATGAAAAAGAAAATGCAGCCATTGAAAATGCAATTACCAACGGATTTGACGCGATCATTATTCAACCCAATAACGGTGAAGCTCAACGGCCTTACGTTGAAAAAGTTGTTGCAGCCGGTATTATCGCCATTACGACCAATGCCCGGATCAAGGGCATAGAGGGAGCTTCCTCAGTGGATGCTGATCCCTATATCCAGGCTAAAGTAAATGCTGAGATCGCACTTACAGAGATCCCGCAGAATGCTAAAGTTGTCGTTTTAGACGGACCATCCGGAAATTTCCATGCTGACGAACGCCGTCGGGCTTGGAAAGCTGAATTCTTTGACAAACGGACAGATGTTCAAATCGTCGGCGAACAGATCGCTAACTGGAACAAAGATGAAGCTGTTCAATACATGGAAGACTGGGTCACAGCAAATCCACAGATCGATGCGATCATCTCAATGAATGACAATATGGCAGCTGGTGCTTTGGAAGTTGTTAAAGGAAATGATAAATTCTCGAAGATCTTATCCTATGGCGTTGATGGAACTCCTGAAGCCACTCTTTTGATCAATGACGGCACAATGACAGCAACATGTCTGCAGTCGGCCATCGATTTAGCCGAAGCCAACATCGATACAGTCCATAAACTGTTGACTGGTCAAGAAAAGAAAATTGATATGGATATTGATGCAGTCCTGATCACCAAAGATAATGCAAAAGAATATGTTGATATGTATACTGAAAGAGGTCTGATCAAATAGAAATTGACAGCATATGAGTTGGGATGGCATTTCATGTGCCATCCCAAACTTATCCAAGGAGGATGAACGATGAGCGAGAATATGAAAGTCGCAGTGATGACTGCCCTGCACGAAGTAGAGATCCAAGAACGGGCGATACCGACCCCAAGAGCCGATGAAGTCCTGGTTCGGGTCGATTATGTCGGGATCTGCGGCTCTGATCTGCATTATTTTGAACATGGCCGGATCGGTAATTTTATAGTAGAATACCCCTTTGTCCTTGGCCATGAAGTCGCCGGAACCATAGTTGCTATGGGCGAAGCAGTCACTGGGTCGATGATTGGCGACCGGGTCGCCTTAGAACCACAGATTACTTGCGGTAAATGCGAGTTTTGCAAAAGCGGGCGATATAATCTTTGTAAAGAAGTTAAATTTTTCGCCACACCGCCCATTGACGGTGTATTCCAGGAATACGTGGCGCATCCGGCTGATCTATGCTTTAAACTGCCAGATAATGTCAGTACTTTAGAAGGTGCCTTGATCGAACCGCTTTCAGTGGGACTGCATGCGGCATTCCAAGGTGAAGCCAAACTCGGTCAGACAGCAGTTGTCACCGGGACCGGCTGTATTGGCCTGACGTCCATGCTAGCTTTAAAGGCTATGGGCGTGTCAAAAGTCATTGTAGTGGATCTGGTGGACCAGCGTTTGGCAAAAGCTCTTGAACTGGGCGCGGATCATATCATCAATGGCAAAACCGAAAATACCGTCCAGCGTATACTGGAACTGACCGGTGGGGCCGGCTTTGATGTCGGCATTGAAACAGCCGGATCTCAAGTCACCACCCGCCAATTGATCGAAGGCGCTAAAAAAGGTGCTAATCTCGTATTAGTTGGCTACAGTCCTACAGGCGAGGAGACCCTGCCCATCGGAATGGCGCTGGATAAAGAATTGACCTTTAAGACGATCTTCCGGTATCGGAACAGCTATCCCACGGCCATCAATGCAGTTGCTACCGGGCAAATCAAGCTAAAAGACATCGTGACCCACACCTATGAGTTTGACAATATCAAGCAGGCCTTGGCAGACGCCATCAATAACAAAGAAGAGGTTGTTAAGGCAGCTGTTCGGATCGGAAGGGATTAACTATGTATTACATTGGTGCAGACCTAGGAACTTCGGGGTTGAAAATGATCCTGATGGATGAGACTGGGGATATCCAAAAAACGGTGGTGGAGCGGTATCCCATATCCTATCCAAAACCAGGCTGGTCAGAACAGGACCCGGCGGATTGGGTAAATGCGCTCAAACGAGGACTTAAAACCCTCACCGCCGATGTCCCCCAGGATGAGATCCGGGGGATCGGAATTGATGGCCAGATGCATGGCTTGGTCATGATCGATGCCAATAACCAGGTGATCCGTCCGGCGATCCTTTGGAATGACACCCGGACCGGACAGCAGGTGGACTATCTCAATAAAACCATTGGCCTAGAAAACCTCACAGCCTATACGGGCAATATCGCCTTTGCCGGATTTACCGCGCCAAAGATTCTTTGGGTCAAGGAACATGAACCCGAGAATTTTAAACGGATCAAGTCGATCATGCTCCCCAAAGATTATTTGAATTTTGCATTGACCGGTAGACTCTCAACCGATTTGTCAGATGCTTCTGGAGCTTTGTTGTTGGACGTAGCCAATAAGACTTGGTCCACTCAAATGCTCGACATCTGTGATTTAACAGTGGATAATGTGCCCAGATTGTATGAAAGTTATGAAGTCGTGGGTCACCTGGATGAGTCCGTGGCTCAAGAATTAGGGCTGAACAGTTCCATTCAAGTTGTGGCCGGGGCGGCCGACAATGCAGCGGCAGCAATTGGTGCCGGAACCGTTGGTGATGGCATGTGCAATATCTCCATCGGTACGAGCGGAACCGTCTTTGTGGCCAGTGATCAATTTAAAGAAGGCGAAAATAATGCCGTCCATAATTTTGTCCACGCCGATGGGACCTATCATTTTTTAGGTTGTATGCTCTCAGCAGCCTCAGCCTTGGATTGGTGGATGAAAATTCTCGAGTCAACGGATTATGAACAAGAACAACGGGTCATCGGCCAATTAGGGGAGAGTAACATTCTATTCCTGCCTTATCTAATGGGTGAGCGATCGCCTCATAATGATGCCAATGCCCGTGGTGCATACCTGGGCTTGTCCATGTCAACAACGCGCCAAGAGATGACACTGGCTGTGTTAGAAGGAGTCACCTTCGGATTGCGTGATTCACTGGAAGTGATTCGTGAGACCGGGATCCAAGTTAACTATGCAACTCTTTGCGGGGGCGGATCTAAGAGTCTGCTTTGGCAGAAACTGGTTGCTAACATCCTCAACATCGAAGTTGGCATCTTAAACAATGAGGAAGGTCCCGCTTTGGGATCGGCCATTCTGGCAGCCGTCGGTGACGGCCAATATCCGGATGTGAAAAGTGCCTGCGAAGCCATCGTCAAAATTAGAGGAACGGTGAAACCCGATTCGGCGCTGGTCAATAAGTATGACAGTCTCTATCAGATCTATCAGCAAGGCTATGCTTCGGTCCAATTGATCAATGACCAGTTGGTGGATCGAGAAACACACAATAACTAGAGAATTGATTACCCCATCTATTCTTAAAATGGCGCACTACACCGGTCTTTGACCATATAGTGCGTCATTTTCAATTCAGTTGATGAAACCCACTCCGTCAATTTTGGTAATTCAATATTCACGGAACGACTTACTACCATCGTTAAAGATCAATTGGCTTTATGCTTAATTCAAGTATGCTTTATTCGAAAGTAGTGTTGTGGCAACAAGTAATACTCATATAAAAGAGCAATCTAACTTTTAGACAATCTGTCTTTCCTTTCCCTTTAAATATAGTATTGCCATTTTTCAAGAAATAGCAGGTGGGGCAACCCATAATCAAGTTCGTGGTTACCAAGCGTGACAACGTCAGGGGACAGATAATTCATGATTTCAATGGTGGATATGCCTTTGTATTGCGAGTCGATCAAAGAGCCTTGTACCATATCGCCGGCAATGGCGAATATAACGTTCTCCTCTTCTTCTCTAACTTTGTTCAAATATCCAGACAGTAGAGTCAGACCGCCAATGAGTTCGCCATCTCCTTCCTTTACCTCGGCCAGAAAATCCCCATGCATGTCATTGGAGTGTGAAATTGTAAATTTTCGTAGTCGTTCTCCCATTTTTGTTCCTCCTTATGTGGTTTAATCTTAACAGTTCTTTTTTATTCACAGGTTTTAAGGTGCATCATAAGTAAAATATAAAACTTCCTTGTTGAAACATGGGAACTAACGGGATGCTATAAAATCGCACTGGTTTTCTAGAACTGGGTTTGTAGGCAATACGTTTATCGTTGTTGGTTATGTTTTTGTCTTAGATCTATTCAAGAGTCGAAAGTGAATAATTTTTGAAATGAATCAATTTATCATAATGGATAATAGCATGGATTCCCTCGAATATAATATGAATAATACAACTAAACAGTAGTTTATAAGATATATTATTAAATTAATGTTTATTACTAATGTATTCTAAATAGGCGGAATATATAATCTTTATCGGTGGTTCTTGATTTTCAGTGCCGTTGATGATAATATTATAACAATCGGTTTTGAATAAGACGATGAAAAAAGAATACAGAGGAATGATGTTTTATGAAAAAAATAATTTCAGCAATTATGGCATTAACGATGATCGTAACTCTGGGAGCGTGCTCTTCGGATGCTGGGGTAACTACCAGTGCAGGGACGGCCCCAGTAACTACGGCTAGTAAGGGTCCGAATCTTTCTGGTACGATGAAAGTGGTCGCAACGAGTGAAGATTATAAGCCACTGTTTGATTTATTCACCCAAGACACCGGAGTGAAAGTTGACCTTTTATCCATGTCTTCAGGTGAAGTTCTGTCCAAACTTCGGGCCGAAGGTGGTAAGCCTTCCGCAGACTTTTGGTTCGGTGGTGGAATCGATGCCTTTATGGCAGCAAAAAATGATAATCTACTCGAGCCCGTTAAGTTTGATGGTTTTGATGATCTCGCCAAAAATTACAGAGATGATGAAGGTTATTGGTTCTCCAAGGGATTGACCATTGTTGGTTTCTTAGTCAATGACAAGCTACTAGAGGAAATGAAACTGGAAGCTCCCAAAACCTGGGATGATCTTTTAAAACCAGAATATGAAGGTGAGATCATTATGTCCAACCCGGCAGTATCTGGAACCAACTACGCCGTGATCAATGCACTGCTGCAGACCAAGGGCGACGAAGCAGGTTGGAAGTATTTTGAAGGACTTAACAAGAACATTGCCTATTATGGCAAACGGGGATCCGACCCACTAAACAAAACAATTGCTGGTGAATTTGCAATCGGCATTTCCTACATTGACCGTGGTGTGGAAGCTCTGGCAAAAGAAAATCCAGTGTCCATTATCTACCCAACCGATGGAATTCCATGGGTACCAGAAGGCGTGGCAGTGTTTAAAAATGCCGATAATGTGGAAGCCGCTAAGTACTTTGTTGAATGGCTCTTTACCAATGATGACCATTTAAAAATGTTGGCACAGATCGATAAGAAGGATGGCATCAAACTTGTGAAGCCTTCCATTCAGGGTGTTGAACTGGGTTATGATCAAGCGATTTTAATGAAAGAGGATCTTTCACTGTTCGGATCGATGCGGACACAGATTCTTGAAAAATTTGAACCCTTGATGGGCAACAAAGCAGGCGATGAATAATCGGATTTCTGATTATCGAAAGAGGGTATCTAACGATACCCTCTTTCGAGTTGGTGGAAATTTAGCCAACCGATTGTTGATTATGGGACTCATCGGATCAGTGGGATTATTTATCGCCTATCCTCTGATCATGATTTTGATCCGAAGTTTCCAGGAAAGTGGCGGAGGGTATGGACTCTCCGTCTATCAGCAAGTCTGGCAACAGTATCGCACAACGATGTGGAGCAGTATTTTCTTAGCTGTCATAACGGCTGTTTTAAGTACCTTAGTTTCCATCGGGACCGCATTAGTCCTTTCGACTACCCGCGGTTGGGTTCGAGTTGCTGCCATGACACTCCTACTACTTACGATGGTGTCACCCCCGTTTGTTTCTTCCCTTGCCTACATCCAGTTATATGGTCGCCGTGGCTGGATCACTTATCGGCTGTTGCGATTGTCATTGGATCCTTACAACGCCTGGGGCGTTATTCTCATGCAGACTATTTCCTTTGCACCGTTAAATGCCCTATTTTTAAACGGTTTGCTGACCAAAATTGACGGTAATGCATTGCGCTCAGCCCGTGATTTAGGGGCACATCCAAAATCGTTACTAAAGGACATTGTCCTGCCATTAATTCGGCCGGGTATTTTGGTGAGTTTACTCTTGTCCTTTGTTCGGTCGATGGCTGACTTTGGAACTCCCATTATTATCGGCGGCCGGTTTAGTACCATTGCAGCGGAAATATACCTTCAGTTCACAGGATATTCTAACTTGGAAAAAGCATCGGCTTTGAATATGGTTTTGATCATTCCTTCATTGATCGCCTTCTTTTATTATCGACGAATGATGCGCCGATCGGAAGAGTTGAGCCAGGCGGGAAGAGGCAAGCAGGAACAATTGGAATTGTCACTAAGGAAAGCCGGTCCAATGGGAATACTAGCAATTTTACTGACCCTGCTTTTGTCCGTTATGATGATCCTTCAATATACTGCCATTTTCTTTTCGGGATTTTTGCAAAACAGTCGCGATGGTTATATTTTAACCACACGATATTTACAAGACCTCCTCAGGATCGATACCAGTACCATTTTACGAAGCGTTCAATATGCATTGATCGTTTCTTTGGTAGGAACTTCGTTTGCCATGCTTTTTGCCTATTATATGGATCGACGCAAGATCAGGGGACGTAACTTCTTTGATGGAGTGGCCACCTTGCCATATATGATTCCCGGTGTTAGTTTTGGAATAGGCTACATTCTTGCCTTTAACAATAGTCCACTAAAACTAACCGGGACCGCAATTATCGTGCTGGCCAATATGCTGTTTAAACAACTACCCACTTCAATTAAGATTAGTTCAGCGGCCTTGTCTCAAATCCCGTCATCCATGGAGAGCGCAGCCCGAGACTTAGGAGCAGGTCAATTTGCGATTCTTAGGGATATTTTTTTACCGAGTATGAAATCGGCCTTTTTAAGCTGTTTTGTGTATAATTTTTCCAGTAGTATGACAACGGCAGGGGCGATTTTGTTTTTGATTACCCCCAGTCGTAAACTGGCGGTCTTTAAGTTGTTTGACTCAGTTTACTCCGGTGATTATGCCACTGCATCACTAATCGCCACCATGATCATTATGATTGTCTTATTTACAGAAGGCCTGGCTTATTTCTTTACCAGAGAAGGGAGGATATTCAATGTTTCTTCAATTAAACCATCTGCATAAGAAGTTTGGTGATAAAGTCGTCGTGGATGATCTATCCCTATCTTTAGAACAAGGCCAGTTACTTTGTATTCTGGGATCCTCCGGGTGCGGCAAAACCACAACGTTGAATATGATCGGCGGCTTTCTTGAGCCTGACTCTGGAACCATCCGATTGGACGGTCAGGATATTACCAATATACCACCGGAATATAGGCCGGTAAGTACGGTATTTCAGGCCTATAGTCTCTTTCCGCATATGTCGGTTCTAGAAAATGTCATCTATGGCTTGAAGTTTCAAAAATACCGGAAGTCTGACGCCATACTAAAAGGGAAACGCTATCTAGAATTAGTCGGATTAACGGATTATGCCAATGCCCGAATCCATGAGATCAGTGGGGGCCAGCAACAGCGAGTAGCACTGGCCAGAGCTTTAATTGTCGAACCGAAAGTTTGTCTACTGGATGAGCCGTTCTCCAATTTGGATGCTGCACTGCGGGTTAAATTACGAGGCGAGTTGAAAAAAATCCAGCGAGAACTAAACATAACCATGGTGTTTGTCACTCATGATCAGGAAGAAGCCTTGGTCATATCTGACCAGATGGCGATCATGGAACAGGGTAAACTGATCCAGTGCGATACGCCAGTAAATATTCTGGCAAATCCCGTCAATGATTTTGTCCGGGAGTTCCTCCATATGAATGAGCTGGTATGGGATGATAAAGGGACTTTGCTGAAAATTATTAAATAAAGAGTCGGTTATAAGCCATAAACCAAACCAATGAAATATTTTCTCGATCTGGTTTTATTGGGTGACCTAACCTGACTAGTCTAAATCCTGAACCTAACCCATGATATTAAAAAGCATCTAGTTGTTCTCTCCGCGAAAAGCGAAAAGAACCAACTAGATGCTATTTTTTTTGATAAAGTCAGAATTTATGATTTCGCGAAATATTTAAGGTGGACAAGGGAGAATATCCAATGTTGACCAACAACTCTAAAACTAAAAGGCGAATTAAATGAGCTTCCTGAAAAAATAACGATTTACCCGATGGAACAAAGATCGATTCCCGTTGATTTGATTATTATGCCAGGGGTTAATCGTTTAAATATTATCTTGTAAATTAATTGAGGGAAAGTTAAGAAATGAAGTTATACTAATAAGAGGCTATGCTTATTTTTTATTGAGAATGTAACAGAACGGCTTAGCTTGAACTGGCAATAATTTAACGTAAAGCAGGGGTTAACTATGGAAAAAAACTTAAAACGAAAAGCTTATCGAGTATTATGGGGGGCAACGCTTGCCAACCTGTTTGCAGGTATCATTTATATCTGAAGTGTAATAAGCAAAGGATTAACGGGAAGTCTTCACTGGACTAGTAAACAAGCATCACTTCCCTATACTTCGATCACAATATTCTTTGTGATCTCCATGGTCATCTTCGGGAAAATTCAAGATGAAAAGGGTCCTAGATACACAGTAACCATTGGAAGTCTATTAATGGGGACCGGCTTAATTCTATCCGGGCTATTTACAGATCCAAAGATCATGATTTTAACCATGGGAGTGATCGCAGGAGCTGGAATGGGTGCAATTAATGCCTCCACCACACCACCGGCCGTTAAATGGTTTCCACTTGAAAAAAAGGGCATGGTCACCGGAATTGTAGTTGGTGGAGTGGGGATTTCTTCCGTATTTTATTCACCACTGGCAAATTACTTGATCAATACGGTGGGGATATCTAATACGTTCATTTATATAGGAATCGGGGCATTGATCATAACGTTGCTGCTGGCTCAATTATTGGACAATCCACCCAAAAATTTTGCAGTTGAAAACAATGATCGAATTGACCAGAAGCTGGTAGAAACAGCCAAAGATGTTACCTGGCGAGAGATGCTAAAAACGAAGAATTTTTATAAACTTTGGATCATGTTAGCATTATCATCATCCGCCGGATTAATGATTGTTGGCCATGTTGCCAATATTACCAAAGTCCAAGTGAATTGGGAAGCTGGTTTTATCTTAGTCATGCTTCTATCCATATTCAACGCCTTAGGAAGAATTTTAGGAGGGACGATCTCTGATAAAATTGGCAGACTAAGTATGATGAAGGTTGTTTTTATCATGCAGGCATTAAATATGTTTTCCTTCCATTGGTATACTAATGTTGCTCTCTTATCATTTGGCGTAGCATTAACCGGCTTATGTTATGGGGCAGGCTTTTCGGTATTTCCAGCAACGGCAACGGATCTGTATGGAATGAAGAATTTCGGGTTGAATTATGGGTTAGTATTTACCGGTTGGGGTGTTGGTGGAATCATCGGACCGATGACTGCCGCTGCGATATTTGATGCTACGAATAGCTATAATTTAGCCTATACAATTGCCGGCGCTCTTTTGATCCTAACAATTCTTATTGCATTTACATTTAAGGTAAAAGCTGGTTCGAGTGGAATAGGAGCGTTGTCTACCCTGGATCACGCATAATTAATTTAGTCTGGAGATTTATTTATAATTAGTCGATTTTATCAGGTCCAATTCGAACCAGACGGCGGATTCGTTAATAGCAAAATCTTCTCTTAACTCACTATCCGAAAGTTAAGAGAGGGCTTATTTAGAAAAAATAAAAGACCATACAAAATAGGAATAACATTACACATTAAAATATTTCTGAAAAAAGCATCTACCCAAGTAGGTGCTTTTTCATGCCATGGGTACAATTTGAGTTTTTAAATTTTATCAATAGTATTCAACCTCAGATGTCTACCAACTGGCTGACTACTGTTGTGGTTCAAACTACTCGATTGCGGAAAGGGGGAGGTTCAATCAACTAGGTTTAATCCGTCAAAGAAACTAAAAAAACACTTGGATTAAAGACTCTAATGAGTAGAGCAATTAGTCCAAGTGTTATATTTAACCACGTTGGTTATTTTGAATAATATTGTAGGTGAAGTTTCCGGACCATTTCGTCTAACTCAGGGACCGGACCTTCCACCACTGTGTCGCGAATGACTTCGCCAATGGGCAGATTTCGAACCCGTGAGAATGGTACATTTAATTCATTCAACCATTGGACCAATTGTTGTGAAGAACTGACATACACGATCCGTCCCAGACCAACCCAGCCGTGAGCTGCAGCACACATGGGACAATGTTCTCCAGATGTGTAAACGGTGGCTCGGCTTCGGTCCTCTGGTGTCATATTGGCTGCGGCCCATTTAGCCAGAGCGAATTCCGGATGATTGGTGTGATCGCCGCCACCCACATGGTTACGTTCTTCAGATAATATCTCACCGGATTCTGAGACCAGCACCGATCCAAAGGGTTGATCGCCATGTTCCAAAGCGGTTTTCGCCAGTTCAACACATCTTTCCAAGTATTTTAGTTCGTTGTCTTTAATCACGGTTTGAACCTCCTCAATGTCTTTTTCTGTTTCTATTATACAAAATATATATTCGTTAGAAACTTTTTTTCAGCAATTGAGCATAGTAAATTGAACCCATTCCATAACTGGCAAACAGAGATTCAACTCTCTTTCCGAAACTAAACCAAGTTTCAGAATTAAGCTGTGAAATTGGTTGATCACTCAAGGTAAAAAGTGGTCACAAGAGGATTTAGTTGGTGATATATTAAGAGTGTTACAAAAAAGTTACAAAATCATTGAAATCCTTGGTCTGGTAACTTATAATTTCAATGTGTAAAAGAAATGTAAAAGAAAATTGGGAATTAAAATAAAGATCTGAAATTTAAGGAGCAATTAAGCGGATGATTTACCAAAGAAAGACTAAGTTTGTGATGAAAATGGGGGCGGCTTTTATTGCGTTCACCGTGATGAACGGAAATACAGCGATGGCTGACGTCGGGGATCGGGTGCAGTTGGAAAAGAGCGCAGCAATATATTACAGTGCAAATGATGCCAAGAAGGGGACCAATCAAGCCGGGAAATATTCACAAGGCAATTATTATATTTTTAAAGAAAACAACTCGACGGGCACGATCAATATTACCGATAAAAAAGGGGTTGCCGGAGCTTGGATCAAGAAATCATTAGTTAAAAGTACAACAACCAGCACGGCAAATACTACGAATGGTAGCCAAACTTCGAAGTTAAGCTTGTCTGGTACAACAACGGGGAGAGTAAATTTTCGATCCAAACCAGCCTCCAATAGTTCATCCATATCAAAGATTCCTGCCGGTACTAAGCTCCAAGCCGCAAAACAGGATAAAAACTGGTTTAAAGTAGAGTATAAAGGCAAAATTGGATATGTCCATTCTAGTCTTTTTTCACTGGGCGGTTCAAAATCAACTCAGACAACATTTAAGCATCCATTGCCCAGTAACTGCTACGTAGTGACTTCAGAATTTGCTTATCGGATCCATCCAATTACGGGTAAGAGAACTCATCACGATGGAATTGATTTAGCAGCCGACAAAGGAACCAAGATCTATGCTATGGCAGCTGGTACAGTCACCGCTTCTTCCTATGGGTCGATATCGGGAAACTTTGTTAGAATTCAGCACACCAACGGATTGGAAACTTTTTATGCCCATATGTCTAAACGGGCAGTGGCCGTGGGAAGTAAGATTTCAAAAGGAGCTGTTGTGGGATATGTTGGGACAACCGGTGGTTCCACCGGAAATCATTTGCATTTTGAGATAAGAAAAAACGGAGTGAAACTAAACCCCAGAAGTTACTTTAAGTTTTAGTTCATAGGCAGATCCCCATCCAAATGGATGATCTAATCAAGGAACTAGAATTCAACATTTAGAAATTATGATTTTTAGGTCAACGACGAACAATCTGGACTCGACTTTAAAAAGGTGCGGCCCCATAACTTTTGCTAGTTATGGGGCCGCACCTTTTGTTGAATGCTTGTATTGAATTTTTGTGGGTTAAAGTTTACAGCAGTGGTGCCTACTTAGCCTTTTCCAATGCATTTTTGACAGCTTCGATGATACCAGTGCTGGATTCAGTTGCACCTGCGATGGTGTCGACTTTCGTTGAATTGCCAGCAATGATGGATGTAATGATCGGCTGTTCTGCTGATTGATACATCGCTTCGGTTTCCGATTGCTTGGTGATCTTGATGGCTGTAATTTTGTTATTTAGGATAGTCACCGAGGCGACGATCTCACCACCGTGGCCGTTGCCGGTTCCTTCATAAACGCCATCTTTATAATTAGCCGGTTCAGGAGTTGTTCCGGTTTCACCAGGGGTTTCAACCGGTGTTTCTTCAAATTTCTTTTCGACGACTTTTGCAGTTTGGCGAGTTGTTAGGGCGGCTTCTTTTCCGGCTAACCGACCGAATACAAAGGCCTGCAGTAATCCGTTGCCGGACATGTAACCAGGACCGGCTGTGTCAGAGAACCCTTCCATGACACCACCGGCAGCATATAATCCCTTAATTAGGGTGCCGTCCGCTTTTAAAACATGGCCGACTACATCAGTAACCAGTCCACCTTGGGTGTGGCGTAGATCAGCGGTGATCTCAATGGCATAGTAAGGACCGTCGAAGTTTTTGGGGAAGAGGGTCCGATTTAAACTGTCCTGTCCGGTAGTGATTCCATTTAAGTAGTCAGCCACCGAAGCTTCGGTGTTGGCTAGGTCGATCTTTAGTGCGGCAGCTAATTCTTTAATGGTGGCCGCTTTGATCAGGATGTCCTTTTCACCGTAGAGTTTAAAGTTTGGTGTTGCATCGGCATTGGCCTGATTAAATACCATGAAAACACTACCCGTTGGCTGAGCCAAGACTTCGGGTGATAATTCAGAATAGCCTTTATGCTCATTGGTGAAGCGGAAGCCATCTTTGTTAAGAAGGATACCACCCCGATATAGGATGTTTAGATCGACAGAACCTTTCATTTTCTCGCTGTAGACTCCATGTCCCTGGTAGGATTTCATGTTGGCAAGGGTTGCGCCCAGGTTCTTTCCCCAGATCATTCCTTCACCAGTGGCTCCGGGAGCGACTAAAGGATAGGCATTGACCATTTCCGGGATATATTCGGCCAGCATTTCTTTATTGGCCGCAAACCCACTGGTTGCTAAAATTGTGTTTTCAGCTTCGATGAGGATCACATCTTTATTATCCTTCTTAATGAATGCACCGATCACTTCTCCGTCTTTAACGGCAAGTTCTATGGCCGGTGAATTTAACAGGACCTGAATGTTTTGATCTTTGGTTAAGTTTGCAATGAGTTTGGTGGTCATTCCATTTCCGCCCCCTTCAGCAATATGCATCCGGTAGTTTGACTGACCATAGAATAAATTGTTGGTGATCAGGCTCATTTTAACGCCTTGTTTGCCGAGCCATTCAATGACGCCCTTTGCGTTCTCAGTGATGGTATAAACCAAGTCTTTACGAACTGAGTACGAACTTGGCCGGAAAATATCCCGGGCAAATAAGTCGTCACTGTCCGTGATACCGGCTTCTTTTTGTTGAGTTGTATTGGCTGCCGGCACAATACCGCCGGAAATAATGGTCGCTCCGCCGAGGTATCCAATTTTTTCCGTTAAAATGACTTTCTTGCCATTTTCGGAAGCAGTCAATGCACTGGTGATACCGGCGCCGCCGCCCCCTAAGACCAAGACTTCTGTCTTTAGGGTCTCTTGATAAACCGGAGCTGCATCGCCATTTGAAGTGAGGAGCATAGCATTTCCGGTAGTTGAAGAAGTTGAACTTTGAGTAGAACCTTGTGTCTGGGTAGCTGCCTGAGTTACCGCTGCTGTTTGACTAGTGGTCCCCGCTTGGGTGCCTTGAGCTGTGGTGGTACTAACAGCGCTAGTGCCGCAACCGGCTAACAGGCTAGTCATTAAAAGTGTGATGAGTAGTTTTTTCATTTTGTCCTCCATTATAGTTAATAAAAATACAATAAAAATATATCATGGATAAATAAGTAACGATCATGTTAAAAAATATTTTTATGATAGTTTTTCCCTTGGACTGGGCTTGGGATTCTCAAACCGACCCGTTTGCAGGAGAAAAAAAATACGAATAAAAAGTGGTCCAAAACAAAGAGCACTTTAGTCTGGCAGACAATGGCTATCCTAAAAATTCTTAAGGATGAGACGTATACTGGTAAAACACTAAATCATAAGAGGGAAACGCCTGATGTTAATAGCCGACAGACAGTGGCTGTGCCACGTGAGCAATGGATAGTTGTGCCTAATACCCATGAAGCTATTGTGAGTGAAGAACTCTTTGAAAAAGCCCAAGGTGCTATTAGAAAAATTGATAAACGAAAAAGCTATACCCTTGATACAGAAAGGGTCCTTTATGGACAGATGAAATGTGGGTTTTGTAATAAAAACCTGCAGCGTTTTCCAAGGAAAACCCCTTATTATAAGTGTAGTCGATATCTCTATGATGAGCAGTGCCTTTGTTATCGAGGAAAAATTAATGAAGCTGAAGTTTTGGAAGTTTTGCTTTTTTCAATACAGCAACAGGCAGCTTTAGCTAATAAAGTAGAGAAATTGGTATCTAAAGCTGCAACAAAGTCAGAAAAAGAGATTGCAACTATTTTACAAGAGATCAGAAAAGCGCAACAAGCTATTGAACGCTTTAATGCTTTAAAGGTTGAAGAATACGAGAAATATCTTGATGGGAAAGTGAGTAAGGATAATTATCTAAAGGCAAAGGAGATGCTTAGTCTTGAAATGGAAAAAGCAACAAAACAGGTCAGCAAAATGGAAGCAGAGTATGAAATTCAAAATTTGAAGAAACAAGACTCTGACAATCAGTTTGTGGATCATTTCAAGGGGAAGCAAAGGATTAAGGAACTCAGCAGGGAATTGGTTGCAGAACTTGTCGAATCGATTTATGTGTTTGATGAGAATCGGATTGAGATTGTTTGGAAGTATGATGAGGAGTGGGAGAAGATGATTGTACGGGTATAATTCTGTAATAATATATATGCAAGATGGGGGATATACCTAACTTTCATATTGTTCGTTTTATACAAGTGTTCATTGTATGTACAAATATAAAACTTTTATAAAAATTGAAACGCGAAATGGAGTAAATTTTGCAATTTTCAACAAATTCATTCTTCTTCACTTGCTATTATTGTAAAAATCTGCTACACTCTAATTAAGGGAGCAAATCTCCTCCTTGAGTACAAGCTGTAAACGTTGATAAATCAATGTTTGTTGGTAGTTTGTAGGGAGCAAATCAAGGTAGGAAATTAGGCGGATTGGGCGGCAGTTTCAATGAATATAAAATGCATACTGGGAGGTGTTAAGATGAAAAAAGAATTTAAGCCACAAATGGAAGTATTTGACCCTTTTAAAGTACCATTTACTGAAAAATCTGATGTTGCGTTTGACCTTAGAGACATGGACGCGTGTTGTGCTTGTACAGCTTGTTCAGCTTGTAGTGCGTGTAAGTAAATATTTGTGTTATGCTCCCGCCCATTTATTACTGATAGCCATCCGTCTATTAAAAGACACAATTTTATGTCGCCCTGCAATGCTTGAATAATTTGCGTTGTGGGGTGTTTTTATTTAAATATAACATTTTGGAGGAATCTTTTGTGATAGATAAAATAAATAGGGCAGCAGCGCCTTTTTACGTACAATTTGAATTAACTGAGCGTTGTAACAACAAATGCTATTTTTGTTATAATCCAATGGGACACTTAGATGGCTACGAATTAAGTTTAGAAAAGATAAAGGATATTCTGAATCAATTATCTAAAATTGGTGTATTTAGAATAAATTTTAATGGTGGTGAGCCACTAATGAGAAATGATTTTAAAGAAATTTTAGAGTATGCGTTTTCTTTAGGATTTGAGTTGCATATGAACACAAATGCAACACTCGTCACTGATGAAATTGCAAAAACAATTTCAAAGTATATGAAAAGTGTTTGTACGTCAATATTACACTCAGACAGGGATATACATGATCGTATGACAGGAAGGGTTGGCGCTTATGATGATGTAATTCACGGAATAAAGACACTCAGAAATAATGGTGTTAAAGTAGAAGTTAATGTTTGTACTTCTGCAGAAAACTATATGGATATTTACAATATAGGAAAATTGATATCTGATTTAGATTGTTATGCATTATGTTCAACTAGATATATTTTGAATGATAAAAATAACAAACATTTATTGCTTGATTCCAAACAAACCATGGAATTAATCGATATATTGCTAAAAGTAGAAGAAGATTTCCCTAACATTAGTGATGTTAGTTTACCTGGGCCAGTACCTTATTGTGAGGTAGAGAAACATTATTATGAGAAATTGAGGGTGTTGAATATTCCATGTCAGTACGGATATGGGTTAGCTCGAATTAGTCCAGTTGGGAAAATTACACCGTGCACTATTTCAGACGATATTATTGGAGATCTAAACACTAATACGTTTAGTGAAATTTGGGGGTTTGAAGGTTGGAATAAATATGAGCACTTATGTCATATACCTGTTGCATGTAGAGATTGCGAAGAATTAAAACGTTGCAAAGGTGGATGTGTTGTTTATGATGAATCTATCAATGCATGCGGAGAAATGGTTTCAACTAAAAAGTGGGGTCATTCCAATGAATAAAATGGAACAATTACTGCAATTTAATATTGGTATGAGCCCAACTAGAGTCGAGCTTGAATTAACAGAACAATGCAATTTGTTTTGCAAATTCTGTTATAATAGCCAAAAACCGGTTGTGTCATCTAAATACATGGAAATTATCGAACGACTTGAAACACAAAATGTATTAGAGGTGATATTAACAGGTGGAGAGCCGATGCTTCATCCACAATTCAAAGAAATATTAAATGAGTGTTGTAGTAAATTTTCAAAAACAATGATTCAAACTAACGGGACACTAATTGATGAAGATATGGCGAATTTTATTAAAGATAAAAATGTCTTTGGCGTAAATGTATCTTTGCACGGTAGCAAGTCAGTACATGAGGGTTTGACATGTGTTAATGGTAGCTACGAGTTAGCAATAAATGCAATCAAAAACTTGATAGAAAGAAACGTAAGGGTGGCTTCGAATTTTGTTCTAACGAGTTCAAATGTTCATGAGCTTGATGATACAATTGAACTTTTGTACTCGATCGGGCTACGTGAATTAACATTGACACGTTTTACACCAACTGGGATAGGTGGCAATAATGCATATTTATCAATTTCGATAGAGCAACTACTAAATTCATTAAACTGTGTTAAAGAGAAGATGAATAAGTATAAGGATTTAAAAATCATTTTGGCAAATTCAGTGCCATATTGTGGTTTAACTAGCGATTTAGATTTCTTTTGTGAGTATTGCCATTTTGGAATATCAAGATTTTATATTGATGTAAATGGTGAAGTTCTTATGTGTGGAATGTCCAGACTTACAATAGGGAATATTTTGGAAAATGACTTTGAAAACATGAAGAAAACCTCAGAGATTTATAAAAACCATGTTTTGGGTGAAGATGTTCCTGATAAATGTAAGAATTGTACATACTTCAGTAAATGCCGTGGTGGTTGTCGTGCAGCAGCATTAGCGTGTTCGGGTGAAATTTGTGGGGCTGACCCATATTCAAAATAGGAGGATAAATATGAGTACAATAGAAATGAACGATATATATCAAATATCCGAAGGGGTTAAATCAAGAGAAGAGTCTTTCGGACTGCTTATAGTATCAAAAACAACACCAGCAATGTCTTTAAACCATGACGCCAAAACTGTTTGGGAATTGATTGACGGTGTGAAAAATGTTTCTGACATTATCACATTAGTAGCGCAAAAGTATGAAAGTAATGATGTTCAAGATAATGTAGTCGAGATATTAAATGGATTTTTACAAATCAAACTGATTACGCAAAAGTTATAAGAGGTGAATATAAAATGCCTAACAAAGGAATGGTTTATATAATACCTCCCTTATTTGAACCAACAGTACCCTTACTTGGACCGATTCAATTAGAAGGTTATGCTAAAAGCATAGGTTATGACTTTGTTGTTCATGACCTAAACAATATGTTTGTTCAGAATATAGTCAATTTAGCAATCACTACAGAAGACAAATATTGTGAAACAGACAAGCTTGCGTTGCTTGATATAGTTGAATTGAAAAGCTGTAAAAAATATATTGATTCGTTTATAGAGATAAAATCGTATCAGGATTTAGTGGGTCAACTTTCAAATTGTAATTCAGTAGACGAATACTGGAAGTTGGTTGATTATATTAGGGCGTGTTATGATTCTTTTTCTTTACAATTTGATGGTTTACGATTTAGAATAGATGGATTTGACAGCAAGTACAGGTGGAATATTTGGGATGATATCCAGCAATTTATAAATGAATATGCAGTATCAAATTTGACAGATATGCTTGCAAAATTATTGAAAAATGTTGATTTTAGCCAAACTGATTTAATTGGAGTTAATATTACTTTTGAAAGTCAGCTTTTTATGGCTACTTTATTGTGCAAAAAACTGAAGGAGATCTATCCTGAAAAACGAATTATTGTAGGTGGAGGATTTATAAATTCTTTTATTGATTCCTTGGATTCTATTGGTCCTTTAAGTTCCTATTGCGATATTGTAGCGGCAGATGAAGGTGAGGCGTTTATTCACTTCTTGAAGAATAATTCTAATAACATTTCATGTCTCTGTGATAGCAAAGAGAACATAAGTGGGGCTGTATTTTTAAAGGGAAGGGATGTCTGTGATGAAATATTAGAAGTTTGTCCTCCGTCAATTTCAAGTTCTCAATTAGAAGCGTATTTTTCACCTCGAAAAGTGCTTCCACTAAGATTTACTTATAAATGTTATTGGAATAAGTGCAAATTTTGTACAGACAATGAGACGCATGATTGCCTTAATGCCCAGTATAATATTGATCAAATGATAGATTATTGTATAAACAATAATCAAGAAGTGTTTGATTGTATTTATTTTTTGGATAGTGCTATTACTGCAAATGTTTTAAAGAAGTTTTGTACTAAAATTAATGAGAATAATATTAAGTTCAATTGGGGAACTAATGCAAGATTTGACTTGCCATTTGCAAATGAAGAATTTATAAAGTTGCTTTCTGAAAGCGGATGTACCTTTATAAAATTTGGGCTTGAGTCGGGTTCACAAAGAGTTCTAGATTTAATGAATAAAGGAACTGATTTAAGAATTGCGGCAGACATTATAAACTTATGTAGAAAATATAGTATATTTGTTCATACCTATGTTATGTTTGCTTATCCAGGTGAAACGTTAGAGGATCGTGACTTAACAAGAAGTTTTTTGTTAGATGATTATTCACATCCCGACAATTACAATTGTTCAGAATTCATTTTATTTGGTACTGCTCCAGTGGCTAAGGAGCTTGACTATGATTTTTCTGTTACTAATTCTGTTGATGGTTGGCATAGCGCCTCTTATAATTTTACAAATGATGATATAAAAAGGGAAATTAGAAAATTGAGAAGCGATTTTGATAATAAATATGCTCCTGTAAATGTTTTAATTTCAACAGGACATACAATAGCATTATCACACGAACTTAATGATAAGCGACTAAACAAAATCATCTTAAGAGAAGACACAGAATTAAGACTAACAAATGAAATTGTTTTTGCTACTAATGAATCAAACACAGTATTGGGTAGATGGAAGCGTAATGATGGAATTGTTTATTTGCAAGGAAGTATGGCTGAATTGGTTTATGAAACCTTCAAGAATGCTATTGTTTCAGATCTATTGGATATAGGATTAACTACTGATGATTTGTATGAATTGATAAATGAAGGATTTGTGCAGATTTGCAAGCCAGGAGTAATGGAGATAATGGAATACTCAAATCAAAATTCAATTGATTTTATTTATGGTAATAAGTTTAATGATTTAAAGTGGTACGGATATCATGATACAAATTAGGTAAGAAGAAAGGGTCATATATGGATAATAATAAGCGTTCTTGGGATAAGTATTCTTTAGAATATAGCCAAAATTCAACATTTGATCCTAACCTTCTCCATCTCGGCTTAGGGATGAAGGGCATTTCACCAGAGTTCATTTCAGCTAATTCTCAAGGGAATTTTCTGGATATTGGTTGTGGAGATGGAGTTAATACTTATATTTTGGCTAATTATTCTTCGGGGAAAGTTATTGGAATTGATATTGCAGAATCTGCAATTGGAATTGCAACTCAAAGATATTCGAAAAGTAATTTACAATTTTTAAATAATGATATTTTTACTTTTGAGTCTAATGAAATATTATTTGATGTTATTACTTTCTTCGGATCATTGGATTATATAAAAATCGATGATGAGTTTTTTATGCATCTGAATAGATTGTCTAAAACTAACTGTGTATGTTTCATTAGTAAATTCCATCCTTTTTGGACTACACTATTCAATAATGAAGTTGATGAATTAAAAATGGACTCCTACTTTGAAAATGGAAGAATTGACAAAGTCATATATGGCAATGAGAAAGAACTGGTATTCGAGAGATATCATTATAATATTGAATATTTAATTAGAGAGTTTAAAAAGAACGGTTGGATTCTCAATAATATTCAGGAACCAGTACCTAAGATTGCTGAATCTGCTTTCTCATATACAAATTATATGTGTGATGAAATATTGATGGAAAGAATGAGAAATATTCCTATGACGATTTTGTTGAAATTCACATATGAAGGAGGTGAATAGATATTTTGGAACAAATTGAGATTAGAAATGCAAAAGTTAATAATTTGAAAAATGTATCATTGGATTTGCCTACTAATAAATTGATTGCCTTTATAGGGAGAAGTGGAAGTGGGAAGTCGACATTAGCTGTTGAAGTAATTCTTTCTGGTTATTATAAAAAGCATACGAATGTAAATGTTCCTATTAAACCATTATTGTTTAAACAAAAGGTAACAGGATATTTATCGGATTCTACATTAAGCAAGTTTGTGTTTAATAAAAAAAAGGCTCTAATTGATGAAATAACACTTCTTGAGTACTTAAAAGAATGGGATAGTAAATCAAATCCACTTAATTCTAAGGATTTGATTTATATTGTTGAAATGCTAGGACTAAATGAACTAACTTTGAGTCAAAGGATTTCTCATTTGAGTTTATCACAATATAACAAAGTTAGATTCATTAAGCTATTAGTTCATAATATGGATGCGAAATTACTAATAATAGATGAACTATGTGCAGGTTTGATTTATGATGAAGCGAAAAAAATATCGGAAGTTTACAAATATCTAGTATCAAAAAACTATTCTGTAATTGCAGTTGAGCACTCATTTCCTATTATTTCTGCAGCAGATTATATAGTTGAATTAGGTCCGGGTGCTGGAAGCAATGGTGGAGAAATTGTTTTTAGCAATACAATTGAAAAGTTTAAAACGACAAATTCATGGAAAGACTTTGAAAGTTCGTTTAGTAAGGCTATTTCAGAAACTCAAGGTTCCAAGAAAATGCTGAAGGTATTTAACGTTAATTATAGACAATTTAAAAGGTTAGATATAAAAATTCCGTTAGATGGAATAGTGTCAGTATGTGGTCCAATGGGTAGTGGGAAGAGTACCATACTGGATATCCTTTTCCGTTCTTATGATAAATCGACAGATGCTTGGAAGAATAAAGAGGGATTAGATGGTGAAATTTCGGGAAAAAATTATTTAAGACGTCCGTATATTATTGATCAGACACCAATAGGAAATAATTCTATGAGTACACCAGCGACATACACAGGTATATTTGATTCGTTAAGGTTGATGTATTTACATTGCAATGAGAATAGTAAGTATAAACTTGAAAAGTCTGATTTTTCTTATAATGCAAAAGGAAAGTGCACTAATTGCAATGGGAAGGGGTATTTTGAAGATAATGTTGATGATGAACAGATCTTCATTAAATGTGACGTGTGCAAAGGTTTACGTTATAATCATCACGTTGAAATGGTTAAGGAACATGGATTAAGCATCGGAGAAATGATTAATATTCCTTGTGGTGATTTATATCAAATACTAAATAGTGCAAATTCTAGATGCTCAATTGCACAAAAAATTGATTTTCTGAACTCAGTAGGCTTGCATTATTTGTGCTTAGGGCAGCCATCAGGTACATTAAGTGGAGGAGAAAGCCAACGTATAAAAATTGCAAAAGAGTTATCTAAAAAATTAGGCGATAGGTGTTTGTTCATTTTGGACTCGCCAGCTAAAGGACTTCATTACGAAGATCTTTATGATGTTATGCGCATGTTGAAACTTTTAGTATCTAAAAACAATAGTATAGTAATTGCTGAAAACAATCCCTTTTTTATAAACAATTCTGATTGGGTATTATATCTAGAAAATAGCAAGATTTTATTTCAAGGAAAACCACAAGAATTATCAAAAAAGCAAAAAATACAATTGGGTATAGGAGTGATTTAATGAGTCTTGATTTATCACATAGCTTTCCAGAAAGATTGCATTTAGAATTAACTAGTCGATGCAATTATAAATGCATTACCTGTAAACATGGATATGTTAACTATGGTGAAGATTTAGATGATAATATCATAAATATAATACTGAATGATATTATGCCTCATTTAAAAGAATTAGAGCTTCAAGGTACAGGTGAGTCATTATTATCTTCAAAGTTTATGAAAGTGTTTCAATCGGCCCAAGAGAATAATTGCAAAGTTACATTGATCACTAATGCTTCACTCTTAACTGAAGACATTATTAGAAAATTTGTGCGAGCTAATATGCAATTGGTAATTTCTCTTGATGGAGCAGATTCAGAGGCTTTTAAGATACATAGGCCCACAGGTGATTTCGATAAAATTAAAAGTAATCTTGAAATGCTTTCCAAATACAAGAGAGATTCAAATAACGACCTATTTTCTCTTGTAATCAATATGGTTATCACTAATTACAATTATCAGACAATATCGGATATGCTAAGTTTTGCAAAACAATATGGGGTTGATTATGTATATGCTTCGGAAGTAAGAGAATGTATGCCTGATAAAAAAGCTTGGGACAAACTCCGCATTGATAATGCAACAAATAGAGAAGAAATTATTAGATCGATAAATAACGCGTGTGAATATTCAAAAGAGATTGGTATCGGGTTTACTTTCAATCCGTATATAAAAAACCATAAGCTTTGCAAAACACTGTGTATTTCTCCTTGGAAGCACATGTTTGTTTATGCAAATGGGGATATTTCGGTTTGTTGTGAATTGAACACTGTTTTTGGAAATATAACAAATAGTAGTTTTAAAGATATTTGGAATGGCGAAAAACTTAATCAATTTAGGAATGATATGATTTTGAAGAATTATGATTATCACTGCACTAATTGTTGTTTGCCTTGGGGTCTAACCAATGAATAATATTTTTTTATTGCACACTCATTATTTGCCAAAGGCATTACTTAAGACTGCAAATGTTGTGGGAGCTATAATAGTTCCGGATTTTTATTCTGATATGAATCTGTTATATTGGAATAGACCTAATAATTACTCGGATTTAATTAGTTATATTGAAGATGAAATCATTCAATTACCCACTACTACGGTCTGGAATTATTCTATAGAAAATATAAATATGATTAATGGAATTGAATTATCTCAAGTAAAAAAATTGGGTGTTATTAGTATCCAACTGTTTCATAACAAGGATAATGTATACTATTCATATAATAATGGATTAACCATATCAGGCATATCACTGTTAAATGAATTATCAATTAATAAATTTATTTTAGATTTGAGCCACGTTAATGAGGTTCATTTGCTTGAAATCTGTAAGTTTTATAATGGAAAAATATGTATTTCTCACTGTGGTTGTAGTGAGCTATATTTTAGGAAACAGAAAAGAACTAATTCAATTTCGAAGGCAGTGTTGACGTCCTTAAGTGATTTTCAAAACGTTTATTTTGGAATTGCTTTTTTAAATGATATTTCTTGTGAAATCGAAAGTGAGCAAAATGATGAAGTTATAACCGAAAATATTGCAAACCAGCTCATCTTATTCAAAAATATCATTCAAAGCGAAAGGATTATGCTTGGCCCGGATTATTTTAATATAGAGTATTTTTCTAAAAAGTTTAATGCTAAATTAAAAATTCCTCATAATTTATATGATAACTCTGGATTTGAGAGCTTGAAGCAAAGCCTACGAAATAAAAAAATGAGTGAAATTGAAATTGATAATATTTTCTATAAAAATGGAACAAGTTTTATTTTAGACAGTAGAGGAATAAAGTGATTTTTCTTGTATAATTAATTCATAAGTAGCATTGGAGGTAATAGCACATGGTATTTACAAAAGACCAATATTTTAAGAATATCGGATTTAACGATGATCCTTTTACTTCGACAAATGCAGGAAGTGAATTAATGCTGGAAAAGTATTTTATTACCCCGCCTCATTTTTCTTCCTTAGTTGGATCATTTGATAATCCCAAATCATCAATAGTAATTGCTCCGAGGGGGGGAGGTAAAACAGCTCAAAGAAAAATGATTGAGCATTTAGCAAACAATACTAAAGAACTTCGGTGTATCGTTTATGATAGGTTTCCATTGGAAGGATTCTGTGATGCCAGCGAAATTAAGTATGAAGATCATTTGAAAATGATAATTAAATATTTGTTAGTAGATCTTTTATCTATTGATAATGAAAAACTCATTGATAAGTATTCAGATTATGACAAGAAAACAATAAACTTATTAGCGAAAACTTTTTTAACCGATATTGAAAAAGGTAAAGTTGCAAATGCGATTGACTCTATTAAAGGTGCAAGAGGAAGATTTTTTGATCTGTGGGACAAGGTTGGAGAATCTGTAAATTCAATAATTAATGCTGCTTTAGCGATAAAAAATATTGGTGGGGTAGCTCTTAAGCTAAAAGATACTAGAGTAATAAAAATATCTGATGACGAATTATTCGAGACGATAAAATACATTGGATCATTGTATAAAAAAATTGGCACTAAGGCAGTTTACATATTGGTTGATTCGGTCGACGAAACTCATTTATCAGGGAATAATTCTAAAAACTCCTATGATTTAATACGACCATTGATTAAAGATTTGAAAACACTCGAATTAGATACAATTGTATTTAAGTTTTTTTTATGGGATAAAATACAGAATCATTGGGGAGCTGAAATTCGCAGAGACAGAATTGAAGTTTATGAAATGACTTGGAATAAAGAACACATAATTCATTTGATTCAAAATAGGATCAAAGCATTTAGTGATTTTCAACATAATAATATTGAGGAATTGTTTGAATATAAAAAAACAAATCTAATTAATCATTTAATAGATTTTTCAAATTTTTCACCAAGAGATGCGATAAATATATTCAAATTTGTTTTTGATAGACATTTAAAATACTTAGGGAGTAATTCAAGTGAATTACCGGATGAAAAGACAGTGATTGCAGGTTTGTTCGATTTTTGTAGATGCAAATTTGATGAAATAGTTTACGACGAAGAACAAAAAAAACTTTTAAAGCAAATTAAGAAGAGTACATTTACATTAAAATATCTTCAAGAAAAAGTGTTTATATGTTCGGAAAATAAAGCAATTGAATTATTAACTAAATGGATTGAT
>JBAQDU010000069.1:0-2163 GCA_049294805.1 Clostridiaceae bacterium | reverse complement strand
AACTAAAATATATGAACTAATACAATTGGTTGGCTTCAAGGGCTAATCAAACAAATAAGACCGTCTGATTATAATCCCAGTTAGGAGATTACGCTTGGACGGTCTTAGCTATTTAATTATTAAGGAGATTTTAGTTCGCAAGGGCAAGCTCTGCTCTAATACTAATTTTCGGCAGTTAAACTAAAATATTGAAATCCATCAATTCCTTACATCCTTATTTTTTAAAAGTTTAAATATCTTAACTAAAATAAAAACTATCAAAAATAATAAAATGATATTTATAAATTGATGTACGATTTCAAAAAGTTGCATTAAATCATCGGATGACATGACATCACTCCTTTTTCGCCCTCTTTAGACGGTTAGTTCTTACTGAAGTTGCATTCGTTTCATTTTATCATAAAAAAGGAGTAACGAAGAAGTTTTAAAGGATAAGTCCCAAAGATTGAACTCGACTCAGCTTTTTTAAATTAATTCATTCGTTTAAAAAAGGCCGCTCGATTGTAATCTCTGTTAGGAGAGTATAATCGAGCGGTCTTCGCTAGTTTACTATTTTAGCCTTTCTGAATCCTTATCAGAATCTGGTTTCTTGACTTGGTCTTTATTGAGAAACTGCTGCATGGATTTCTTGTATTCCTCATAGGTGATCTTTGTCCGCAGCCTGGCTCGGTCCGTGCCACGCTCTTTTGTGGCATAGAGGAGGATCGTACAGGTGAGCATCAATAGGAATTGAATGACGAGAAACCAAGGTGAATAGCGCTCTTCGATCCCGTTATAGAAGACTGATGGCGTGTAAAACAACAGGAACAAGAACGAATTGATATAGGAGTAAAAGAGCATGGCGGTGCTTTTTTTGACTAAGATCAATACCGAAGCCAAGATCATGGATATGCCCAATAGGATCGGCAGCGCTTTCGCAAATCCCCCCATATACGCATCGAATATCAACAGATTCTGATTTGTCGTTATTCGCAGGAAGGCATCATATAGAACATACCCGCCCATTGTTAAATTGATCAGTGCTACCAGATACATAACTTGCCCTCAATATTCATTAAACTTCGTCATTGCCTAATTCAATTTTCGTAATATCTCGTTTGACGATTTTCAGGTCCTTGATGCGACGTCCCCGGATGCGCAGAACTTCCATCTCAATGGCCACATCCTCGATCCGGTCTCCCTTTTCAGGGACCCGACCGAGTTTTTCAATAAAATAACCACCGATGGTATCAGCATTTTCCGTATCTAAATCTAAATTCAAATCATCATTGATCTGATCCACCGTCACCATACCATCGACCACATAGGTGTCCCGGCCGATCCGATTGATCTCGGTGAAGGTAATATCATGCTCATCAAATATATTGCCGACGATTTCTTCCAACAGATCTTCAATCGTGACGATTCCAGAAAAGCCACCATACTCATCGATTAAGACTGCCAGGT
Source organism: Clostridiaceae bacterium (assembly GCA_049294805.1). Taxonomy (GTDB): domain Bacteria; phylum Bacillota; class Clostridia; order Clostridiales; family Clostridiaceae; genus JG1575. The sequence continues at coordinate 717 of JBAQDU010000069.1, read as the reverse complement.
GTTGGTTTTGTGACTGCATCTGTTTGAATAGGTCATCAATGTGTTTGGTTTCAGGTGCAAAGAAAATATCCCGCATAATTTTTCGAATATCTTTGATGCTGCCCTTATTGATGTATTCCCGATAGAGGTCTTTGATCACGAGGATTCCTATTATGTTATCGGGGTCTCCTTCATAAACCGGCAATCTTGTAAATCGACCGTTGGTGACCATCCGGATAATATTGTCCGGTTCTTCTGCAATATCCACTAAGACGACATCCGTCCGGGGCGTCATAACTTCCCGAGCCAGACGATTATCAAATTCAAAGATCCCATCCAGCATGTCCCGTTCAGTCTGGTTAAAGACACCCCGTTCTTTGCCCTCTTCGATCTTTGCCCTTATTTCGCTGATGGAAATTTCTTCCTCAATGTTATCGGAATGAATGCCAAAGAGTTTGGCGAAAAACGTCGTAGAGCCAGAGAGTAACTTAACAAACGGTTTGACGGCTTTGGAAACATTCGTGATGGTTCCTGATACACCTAAGGCGATGGCTTCTGGTTTTTGAAGAGCTAACCGTTTAGGTAACAGTTCACCGAATACTAAGGTAAAATAGGACACGATCAACGTGATCAGCACAAAGGCTACCGTTTCCGAATAGGGAGCCAGTAGCGGGACCGCATGGAACAGCGGCGCTAATCTCGATTCAAAGGATTTGGTCGCCTGACCGGCGGTAAAGA
>JBAQDU010000068.1:0-12673 GCA_049294805.1 Clostridiaceae bacterium | reverse complement strand
CAAAATCGGAAAAACTAATCTGTTTGCTCTTGAACTTATACATTGCGGTTCTCCTTGTGCAAGCTTTTTCACTAATATCTGCACTTTTATATACACTAATTATACCACAAAATGAGTGCAAAAGCAGGCGTAGCAAGGGTTACCGCATTATTCAGTAGTCATTAAATATATCTTTTTTAAAAATAAAAATCAAATTAAAACTATAACTCTTGATAAAAATAATAAAGTTATTGAAGCTTACACGAGAGACTTAAACCAAAAAGATTCTTACTACAAAGTAAAAATCAATAAAGGCATTGATGGTTCACTCGGGATAAGTTCTGACTTGAATTATAATACAATATTAAGTGATATTGATACGGAGGAGAAGGAGAAATTAAGCCTTCCCTTAGAATATCACAGTGATGACTTTTCTGATGGTGGAATGATTACAGCTTCTGCAACCTATGCTGATTTTGTAAGTGCTGTAAAAAAGGAAGCCATTAAAGTATATGGCTCAATCGTCTTCTCTGATTTGATTTCTTCTGGATCATACTATGGAAGAACAGGTTATGTCTATTATTCTAGAAGCTATTCAGCGAGCAAAACTATAACCTTTAGTGTAGCAGCAGGATTAACGCTAAGTGCTATTTCACTTCTGTTAGGACTTCCTTATGCAGGAGTAAAAGGTATAGTTTCATTGGCCGTTTCTGGTACTGGAGTATTGGTATCAGCAATGCCGCAGTCTGTTCAACAATGGTCAGTTAAAGTTGACAATGAAAAAGAGGTGAAGGAAGGTTCTCTTTATCCCTACCGAACATACAACAAATATTTGTTGATGTTTTCGCTCGGGAAACAGCTACAGGTAGTATTGTGACATTACCGTTCGAATACGATAGGACTGAGTATTGGGGAAGCTATTACAATGATAATCAAGCGTTGATTAAACATGGGATTACAGTTTATAATGATTTAAATCCATAAACAAAAATTGCTTAAAAATGATTTATTAGAAAGATAAAATTATGTACTCTGAATACTATTCACCCTTGTATAATCGATTACTATCAAGAAAAATAAAACTTAGGCTATATAGATTTACTTGTTGTTATTGTTTGATTTGTGAAGGAGCTTCAAGATGACTGAGGACAAAGCGACAAAAGAAAAGAATAGAAAAAAAGGAATTGCTTATAACACTTTTCATTTCTTTCTTGGTGTATTTTTTCTATTTCGAGGTATTTATTTTTTGATTTTTGAATCCAATAATAGGGGGAGTGGATTATTACTGCTGTGTTTTGCAGCTATCCTTATGTTTCTCCATCGTCCTAATCTTTGGTTCAAAGAGGATAAATAACAAGAGTCGCTTGGGGAAGCATCAATATAGAATAATTTCATAGCATTTATAACAAAGCCCCGGAGTGATCCAGGGCTTTCAACTTCTTCACCTGACATAAAGCCGTGTGATCTTTTCGTTCTTGATCTCAATGTCCTTAATCCCGCGGTGCAGCACCCCGATCTCTTTCCCGGCAATGGTCCCCCAGAACCTATCTTCCTCAAGCTCTGTGATCACCATGAGATGGTCGTTCATCTCAATCAGATCCCCGACCGCTGCATAGAACTGGAATAAGCCTATGGCAACATGGCGGCGCCATGATCCGTTATTTGCTCCAAATGACCGATAGACTTCATGGGCCATATACTCGGGATATTTGGCGATAAAGAGCCGGGAATGCTTCCTGAGCTTCCTCAGAGCCTTTTGGAGGAGTTGCCCTACGTATTGCTCACTTACGCCCATTGAAGCTGCTACAGTCTTCATAGAAGGGATGGGGCCGCCGTCAAAGGCATAATAGAGGCGGACCGCCTGCTGCTCATTGCCCTGGAGGGTCTCGTTGATCAGAATGTCCAGATCTTTATGCAGCTGCTGCCGGCAAAGGGAAAGCTCTACCTCTTCGTAATCATCCCGCTCATCGGGGACCGCGTCGGCAACGGTAATATCCTCTGTACCAGGGAGCGGCAGCTGCATGGATTCCACAGAGGAGAAGGCACGCTTCAGCGTCAGGATCTCTTCAGGTGTTTTTTGAAGGATCCGGGCGATCTGTTTCAGGTTCGGTTCCCGCTCATGCTCCTTCATGAAGCGTTCGACTGCTTTCTTATACTCGCTGTATGCCTGATGGATATAGCCAGGCTTGCGTATGGTGTCCGCCAGGCTCTTGTGGGCGTTTAAGAGAGCCCATTTGATGCGCGGGGTGATATAGGTGCCCAGCGTGCCCTTGTCGCTGTCAAAGCCTTCCAGGGCCTCCAGGAAGGCGATAAAACCGATCTGGAAACAGTCCTTATATTCCAGAGAGCTGCCTTTTTCATAAAGGAAGGGCAGCTGCTTTATGACGGCATGGATAAGGCCGGTATGGTCCATCGGGTCGATCCGTTCAACAGAAGATTGTTTCGTCTGCTCATCCATCGACGCGCTCCATCAGAAGCTTCTCCAGTTTGTCGACCTTTGCCTGAAGTTCGATGATCTCATAGGCCTTGAGCATCGTATTGACCGCCAGGCTCTCGCGCCGCACCTGTTCGTCGGTGATCTCACCGGAGCGCAGCCGGTTCACCAGATCCCCCAGCAAATAGAGAAGATCCTTGGGCTCCTGGATCAGCATGGGCGCCGCCGGGATGATGTAGTCTTCCTCTAAAGTCTTACTGTATTTCAGATAAAGATCCACCAGCTTTTCCGCGGGGATGTCGCTTAAATTCGTTTTTCGGATCTGAGCCTCCATCCGGTTTAAGATCTCGCCCAGCTTCTTGATCCGCGCCTCCCGGGTGATGCTGTACTCTTCATAGAGTGCGTTCAGCTGGTCCGCCTTTAAGGCGGCGATCTGATCCTTGAGCTCAGCCTCCCAGCGTCCAGGTGGAGCGGCCCACTTTGATTTGTTCCTGTATTTTGCGATAGCTTAGGCCTTCTGCCCGAAGCCGTATGAATTCCTGTTTCTTCTCAGCTTGTAACATGGCGCCTCCTGTGTAAAGTATGGGTCAATCTAAATTGTTGACGAGTTCCCGCAGCTCCTCCCGGGTCAGTTCGCCCAGATCAAGGAAGGTCATCGTGCCATTAGGTTCATCGGGGTGATCTTCCCGAATCTTGCGGATAAATTCATCCGCTTCTTCTCTTGTCTTAAGGAAACGCTGATTAATTCCCAATCGGTACACTCTCACGATATAATTAGCTCATAAAGTAACAGTGAGGTTTTGTCATGAAGCAGCAAACATTCAGTGATATTGAATACGCCAACCGGCGCCGTACTACAAAGCGAGAAGCGTTTCTCGACTCAATGGAATCGATCATCCCATGGAAAGAATGGGTGGAGTTGATTCGCCCCTTTTACCCCCAGGGGAAACGCGGACGGCGACCAATCGAGATTGAAACAATGCTTCGGATGTACCTGATGCAAAATTGGTTTAACCTCTCCGATGTTGCGTCTTACTGGATGAATACATGGATATGTGCAACAGTCCTGATGCAAAATTGGTTTAACCTCTCCGATGTTGCAATGGAAGACGCCATCTATGACAGTTATGCCATGCGCAAATTCATGCGGCTGGACTTCATCTCGCAGCAAGTGCCTGACGCAACCACGCTTCTTCACTTTCGCCATTTAATGGAAAGCCATCTCTTGGGGGAGAAGATCTTTCATGATGTCACCAGACGCTTGGAATCTGCCGGACTAATGATGCATGGCGGCACCATCGTGGATGCCACCATTATTGCAGCCCCCAGTTCTACCAAGAACCAGACGGGAGAACGAGACCCTGAGATGCACCAGACAAAGAAAGGCAATCAGTGGTACTTTGGGATGAAGGTTCATACCGGAGTTTGCGCCGGCAGTGGGTATGTCCATACAGTCACAGGGACTGCGGCCAATGTCCATGACATAAACGAGACACACAAACTGATTCGTCCCGATGATGCAGTAGCTTACGGAGATTCCGGCTATAATGGAGTCGAGTCAAGAAAAGAATTCACCGAGGATCCGCACTTATCTACTATTGAATTTCGCAGCAATGTTCGCCCTTCCAAGATCAAGACCAATAAGAACTATCCCGGGATCCAGTGGGACCGGGCAATTGAACAACGCAAATCATCCGTTCGAAGCAAAGTGGAGCACCCATTTTTGATCGTCAAACGGTTCTTTGGTTATGCCAAAGTAGTTTATCGGGGGATCAGCAAAAATTTGAATAGATTCAACATCTTGTTTGCCAGCGCCAATTTGTTGAATTGTATTCGTGCAAAACGAACGAAAGAATTCTGCATGGGATAAGTGCGCCCAAAATTGGGGGTTAGCCCACAAAACGGGCTGAAATCGCACTAAAATCCAGCATTTTTGTGCACCCATGAGCAAAAAAACAACATAATGAACGAACTGGGAAACGTTAACCTCAAATAATCAGTGTTTCCCTAACATTGAAGGTGGACAAAAAATCGGCTCAATCATAAATTCTGTGGGATGGTGGATTCCTTACGTACGTTTTACGACTCATATCGAATAACTTGAGGAAGAAGTATTCATCATCTGGATAGCCATACCCTTGTCGACGTAATGTCTTAATCTTGTTGTTGATCCCCTCGATTTGACCATTCGAAATACGGTAGGTCGCATAAGCTATAATCCCTTCAAAATGTCTGTCCATCAGGCGCCCAAACCACTGCAGGTGCTCATTCTCCGAGGCATAGCATACTTCCATGACCTCCGTGATCAGACTAGCCCTTTCCGGCTCACTGGCGGCCTTGTACGCCTCCGAGAGCATCTCTTTGACGAGGTCAACTGTGAACAGAAGCTGGTTCTCCTGGATGAGCTGGTCGTACTTCTCCTCACTGCCAGGACGACGCGTGATCTCTGCCCTTTGGAAGAGCGTACCGCCCTTGGACAAGGGTTTGCCCTCCGCGGCCTCCCGGTCTTTGCGCTGCAGCGTCTCCCGAGAAGACATCAGGATATAGCGGGTCCTCTTGAGGGACTCAGCAGCTTTGTACTCACCCACCGCCTGAAGACGCCTCTGTTCGTCTTTGCGCACTTCAGCGACCACTTTGTCATTGAAATTCTTGATGATGTGGAAATGGTCGAAGACCGGCTGGATGTGGGGGCACTTTTCCTCAAAGGCTTCTTGGAAGTCTGAGTTCATGTCCGAGGCGACTGCTTCAACACCGTCCATCCACTCGAGACCGACGTGCTCAATGAAGTCATAGACGACCTGCTTGCGCTTGCCATGGGCGATCCAGAGGATATGGCCAGTCTCTATGTCGATGATGTGGGTGGCGTACTGGTGGCCTCGGTGAAGCTTGAATTCGTCGATACTGAGGTACTTTGCCTGCCTCTGGGGCTTGGTGAGCTTGCCGTCCAGGGTGTACATTTCCTCCAGGCGTTTCAAGTCGATCGCTTTGACTGTGTTCTTGCCAAGACCAGTAATCTCAGCGACTTGCTTGAGGTTGTAGGTTCCGATGGCGAGAAGATCCCTAGTGTATTGCAAAAGTGGTTGCGAGATCCGATGACCTTGTGCCTGAAAGGGCACCTGCTGGACTCTGGTGATCCCGCAGGTTGGGCACAGTAATTGATTCTTGTCGAATTCCAGGGAAGTATAAGTGTGCCCGAAGTTCAGGTGCCAAAGACTACATGAGGACGTATTGTTAATGTGCATGAAGCCCCCGCAGTTGGGGCAGGCGCGATCGGTGTCATCTAGCTTGAGGACTCCATGAAACTGAATCACACTTTTACCGGAAACGGCAGTATGCTGTGAACTATGCGTATTAGTAAACCCAATAAGAGACGAAGGGATGTGCAGATAATTTTGGGAATCAGTGATTGTATTAGCTTGTTCATCCTGTGTATAATTCATTCAGAGCCTCCGCTGTGTTTGGATTTGTACATCCGTCCAGATGCATTTCCATCATAGCGCGGGGCTCGTTCTATTATCAAATGTTATGCCGGTTTGGGGAATGGATCTAGTCGGTCAATCCCACAGAATTTGTGATTGACCCAAAAAATCTACGTTTCTTTCTAACTATGACCTTAGGTTTTCAATATAAATTCCACAGCGATATGATAACATCTCATCCATTGCCTCAGCACTCGCCTACATCCTGTCTGTAGTCTCGCCAAAGCAAAAAGCGTGTTTATAGTCTCAACCCCATCTTTTTTGACTCTCTTTAGGCAAATTTGCCCCGAGACAATGGATAGGATGAAAAAATGGTTTCCAGCGTCCGGTAAATATTTCCGAATGTCTGGAAACCACTGATATCAGGCCTTTGCGGGCCTTTTATTTGTTTTCTCTTGTGATCAAGACTACTGTCTCAACGTGATGGGTCTGAGGGAAATTATCCACTGGTTGGATCGTCTGAGGTTCAAAGCCATAGTTCTTGAGAATTGCGGCATCTCTGGCTAAGGTTGCTGAGTCACAGGACATATAGATCAATTTGGGAATCCCGGATTCACCAATTGCAGTGAGAAGTGACTCATCACAACCTTTTCTCGGCGGATCAACAATAACTACGTCGGGTTTACTTCCTCTGACCATTAGTTGTTCAATGACTTCTTCGGATTTCCCCAAAATAAAATTTGCATTACTGATCTGATTTAATGCCATATTGTAATTCGCATCGGCAATGGCTTCCGGGACAATTTCCACTCCCGTGACATGGCCTACATGTTCTGCCATATAAAGTGCAATGGAGCCGGCGCCACAGTATAGATCCAGGATGATCTCATTTCCTGTAAACTCGGCTAATTTTAGGATCGTGTCATACATCACTTTTGTCTGCTCGGGGTTGACCTGGAAAAAGGAGTGCGGTGAGATTCGATATTTCAGCTCACCGATGGTGTCGATAATATAGTCCCTGCCCCAAACCGTAAGATTCGTACCACCCAAAACTCGATTAGTGACTGCATTATTAATATTTAGGATCAATCCGGTGAGGTTCGGCACTTTCGTTTGCAAAGACTCTTGCAGTTCGTCCAGATAAAGGATATCGGTTGAAGTTGCCACTAATACGACCATGATTTCGTTCGTATACCGCCCTTCCCGAATCAAAAGATGACGGACCACCCCTGGGTTTATCACTTCTTCTTTCTCAAGAATCGGTATGTCATAAGTCTTAATCCAATTTCTGACACAATCTGCAACTAGATCGGAAGCCTCGTTTTGAATCAAACATTCGTTGATGTCAATGATTTCGTGAGATCTGCCCCGATAGAAGCCAACTTTCACGTCACCCTCTGAAATCCCAATTGGCATCTGAACTTTATTGCGGTAGCGCCAAGGGTTGTCCATCCCAATGGCTGGCAGAACTTCCGGGTTTTCGAATCCACCGATGCGGATAAAGCAATCCCGGACTCGGTCGGTTTTAAACCGAAGTTGTCCGGCGTAAGTCTGGTGTTGCAAATTGCAGCCACCACAGCGGCCATAATATGGGCATGGCGGTGTTTGACGTTCCGGTGACGGCTCCAGCATCTCTTCCAGTCGGGCAAAGCCATGACCGGCATTGACTTTAGTAACCTTTGCTCGAATCAATTCACCGGTCAAGACACCGGGAATGAACAATGGAAATTCTTCGATCCTGAGGATCCCCTCGCCACTGTTGCCTTGACCGGCCACTCTGGTTTCCAGGACATCGTTCTTTTCTACCGGGGGCTTGACTTCAATTGCTCGTTTTGTTCCGGTTTGACTCGGCCTTTGGGTGCGCTGTTGTTTCCTCTTTTTACCCTGGTGCTGTTTTTGATTATTTGTTAGAGGTTTCTCCTGTTTCAGGTCCTGATTCAGGTCCTGTTTCAGGTCCTGTTTCGGGTCCTGGTTCAGGTCCTGGTTCGGGTCCTGTTTTGAGTTTTGATTGTTCGTTGTATCTATCATAAATTTTCATTTCTTCGGAATATTGTTCCGAATTAATCCTCATTTCTTTCGCATATTGTAGCGAATATTTCATCGCCGGGTTGTTTTCCAATTGCTAGCCGGATATCTTGCCCAATGCCAATGATATGGCCAGTCGTTTCCTTCTTGACCAGATGGCCTTCATTGGGATACCCATCAAAGGTTGCCCTGACGAATATTCTATCTTTGCAAAATTCTTTTTTGCATTCCAAGGGAATTCAATGTAGAAGTCATCATTATAAGAATCCAGATGGATGATCGCTTTAAATTCGTAGAGTCGGCTCATTTATTCTACTCGTCCAAATTTCATTTCCACTTTATCTCCATCAAACTGTTTTCGTTTGGCTGAGACTTCAGCCAGGCTGATCTCAAAAACTCTGGTCAATGCCATGCCAGATTCCACTGCCAGTTTAAAATATTTCATTTTGTCGGGTGTATATTTTTTGCAGACCAGTTCCAAGGCATGTTCCTTGCCCTGATCATCGAATACTTCAGTCAGTTTGCCTTTGATCATAGCTGATGCAAATTCAGTGGTGTAGACTTGAGAAACGATTTGATCAGCGATATCCTCTGTTTTCATCATTTCATCTAATTCTTGATTGCTATAGAGTTGCGGCACTTGAACCCTGGTGACAAACACCACCGCAACTGGAGCCCCGTCCTGAATGAAATCATATTTATGCCCTTCCTTGGCTGTATGGAAAAAGAGCTTATTCCCGTCTCTCACAATGGAAAGCGGAATGCCATAGGGTTCATTATCCCTCGCCAGTGACATCACTCCGTACTGGGCTTCATCGATTATTTCTAAAGCAACTCCATTGGGCATTTCACGGTCTTTTCTTCTCATAGTACCACCCCTTTAGGCCTACTTGGCCTTCCTAATTTATTGAACGAATCGTCTGGGCCTTCCATTCATCTTTTCAATATTTATATGTTCTAAATTATCATTTTACTTCTCTTTCGATTCTGTTGAATAACTAAGTCAACTAATAATCCAGTAGTATATCAAAAAACAGCTCTGCTAACCATTCGATCCGTCAAATGGACAGAAATCCCCATGATAAAAAGAACCAAACTTATGTTATAATCCTCAAATTTTTGACTTTTTAAATAGTTCATCGAAAACCTAGTATATAATGAAAGTATAACACTTTGTGAATTGGCATAACGACCAAAATATCATAATTTGTTTCGTTGACATCCCACCTGAAACAGGTAAGATTAGAGTAATAAGAACCAATGATTAGGAGATCAAATAATGACAAAAGAATTTAGAAACACCGAAGCAGGAGCAGCCATAGACCCCATTATGGCCAACGACGAACCTCCCATCAACAGTGATAACACCGCCTACTGTGACCCCGAAACCGGAGTCTGTAATATCATGTCCAATAAACCGTTAGATGAGACGGTGAACTTGGATGACGTAGCAGAACTCACCAGCACTAAACCGGTCCAGTTGATCTATGTGACAGACCCGATCTGCAGCTATTGCTGGCAGGCCGAGCCTGAACTCGAAAAATTCACAATGCTCTATGGTGAACATATGGACGTTAAAATTGTCATGGGTGGTCTATTGGAATCATGGGATGATTTTGCAGATGATGCCAATGGCATTCGTAAACCATCTGATGTCGGCGCCCATTGGCGCGAAGCAGCTGCAAGATTTGGCATGCCCATCGACGGCACCGTCTGGGATAAGGAACCCATTGAATCCTCCTTCCCCGCTTCCATTGCCTTCAAGCTGGTACAGCAAATCAGTGATACTTCTTCCAAACGCTTTTTAAGAGCAATCCGCGAGGAAGTCATGATTTTCAACCGTAATGTGAGCAAGGATGAAGTTCTGATCAACGTATTAGACCGCAACAACCGCAACGGCAAGAAAGTGGTTGAAGATACGAAAACCGACGAGGCTCGTGCCCTTTTAACCGGCGATATCGCTTTAGCCAGAAGCTTGGGTGCTGTTTCCTTTCCAACTGTGATCATGATCAATGCTGAAGGTGAAGGCATCCGGATCCCCGGATTACGTGATTTTGACACCTATGAGAAAGCTTTGTTTGAACTGACCGGCGAAGAATTCGAACCAGCTGCACTCCCAGAATTAAAAGAAATGTTCAACCTTTCCAGAAATATTTTTTTTAAGGAAATTGAAGTCATGTATGACCTGCAACCAGCCCAAGTTGAAGCCTTTATCGCTCACAACCTGCCCGAGAACACCTACGAAGTGCGTGAAATCCTCGGCGCTAAATATATCATTCGCAAAGAATTGTAGGCATTACAAAAAGTTATAAATATATTTTGTAATCACATTTCTTATCCTTCAGTGTATAATATGGTCAGCTAGGAGGTATCAAAATGAACCGTAAATTAATCCCCACACTTCTTGTGGCCATGAGTCTACTATTTACTGCTTGTGCATCCCCTTCTGCAACAACTGCTAAGGATGTAACAACAACAGCAAAAGCACAGACCACTACCACTACCCCTACCCCTACCCCTACCACTACCACTACCACTACCACTACCCCTACCATTACCACAATAACAAGTACAAACGAAGCAAATGGAACTTTAACTGCTAAAGAATTCAACGATTTCAAAACTCAAAAAGAGAGTGAGATCACCGCTCTTAAAGAAGAAATTGATGGTTTGAAGAAAGAGACCGGAATAACTCCGGATAATTCAGCCTTGGCGTTTTCACAACGGCCCGCCGGAATGCTCTATTTCCCGGTAATTACTTTAAATCCTGATGATCAAACACCTTATAACGCCGGCTATGTTGCCATCGAACCACAGCTTTCCGTCAGCGAAAAACTAGTCAAATTGACAGCCGCCATCTCCAAAATACTGTTTAACGGCAGCAAACTGGAAGTAACTGACATCAAAGACGAAAACGGCCAACAAATTGCCTATATCAATTTGGTCAATGCAACGGACTGGGAAGAAAAATTCCAAGGTTCCACCGGTGGTGGCATCAACAGCCAATCACTAGTCCTGTCTTATCTTCAAAAAGATTTTAAGAACAGTTGGATCGACGGAGTTCACTTCACCCTGGATGGCAAGAACATCCTATTGGACCATGCGCCAATCCTTGAAGAAACTCAGTTACGTGCACAATAAATCACACTAAACCCGGGCCTATGTGGCCCGGGCTTTTTTACGCCTTAAAAATTATTCCATTTGACCTCTCTTATAACCTGGATTCCCGGTTTACGTAACGAGGAATCCTTTTTCGTTTTGAAAAACTGTTGATAGCACTTGGTTTATCGCTTTAAAACCTTGTGATTATCCTAGTTATGTGTTAAACTATACGTAACTAGGAGGTGTCATTATGGGTATTGTCAATCAGCATGATAAGCGGAGCGGGAACACTTATGTCTACGAATCAGTCTCTTACTGGGATAAGGAAAAACAACAACCTCGGGCCAAGCGGACCCTCATCGGCAAGCGCGATCCAGTCACTGGTGAAATTATTCCGACGGATGGGCGTGGTAGAAAGCGCCAGCATGGAGTGATTGAAACCTCTGAATTAAAGCCAGGCCCTGTGCCGTTTTCAGTTACTGATCGCAAATTCTACGGAGCAACCTATCTATTGGATCAAATCGGCGCCTCCCTCGGGCTGACAGAGGATCTCAAGACTTGCTTTCCCACTCTCTACAAGCAGATTCAATCCATCGCCTACTATCTGATCCTTGAGAACGACTCTCCACTGTTTCGCTTTGAAAAATGGAGTATGCTCCATCGGCATCCTCATGGCGCAAATATTCCATCCCAGCGCAGCAGCGAGCTGTTTGCCGGCATCTCAGAAGAGTCCAAGCAACTGTTTTTCAGCTGCCTTGCCAAGCGACATCAGCCCGCTGAATATTGGGCCTATGACACCACTTCTCTGTCGAGTTACTCCCAAACCCTTCGACAAGTCCAGTACGGGAAAAACAAGGAAAATGACCCTTTGGCTCAGCTGAACCTGGCATTGGTCTTTGGACAGGATTCAGGACTGCCGTTTTATTATCGAAAGCTTGCCGGCAACATCCCAGATGTCAGCACAATCAAAAATTTGCTGGCTGATTTCAAAGTCCTGGGCTTCGATAAGGTGAAGCTGGTCATGGATAGGGGATTCTACAGTGAAGCTAATATCAATGCACTGCTCGGCGAACGCCTGAAGTTCATTATCGCTGCTGGTACGCATCTAGCCTATATCAGAAAACAAATCGACGGGATCTATGACAGCATCCGCTCATTTGAGAACCTGGATGAGCAGTATGGCCTATATTCCTCAACCATCCGGACAGACTGGGATTTTCAAAAGGAACGCCCCAATAAGAAAGATGTGATTCGGGAAAAACGCAGAGTCTACCTGCAGATCTACTTCAACATTGAAAAGTATGCGGATGAGGAAGCTCATTTTGATCGGAGGCTGCTGTCGATGAAAGGGGAAATTATAAGCGGAAAGCGTAATCCCAATCACGAGGCGTTCTATAAGAAATACTTTGAAGTAACCGATACCCCGGTAAGAGGGATCAAAATCACCGTGAAAGAAGATGTAGTCAAACAGGCGAAGCGATATTTTGGATTCTTTACGCTTATGACCAATGAGAAGATGGATTCTATCATGGCTCTAACCTTGTATCGGAATAAAGATCTGGTGGAGAAAGCCTTTGGAAACATCAAGGAACGGCTAAACTTGAGGAGGTTATTAGTTTCTTCCGAAAAAAGTTTGGACGGTAAACTCTTTGTGGCCTTTGTAGCGCTCATCTATTTGTCTTACCTCAAAAAGCAGATGCAAGACAAAGGTCTT
>JBAQDU010000067.1:0-28208 GCA_049294805.1 Clostridiaceae bacterium | reverse complement strand
GCAAAACCCTTCTTGGACAGAACGGTTGTGATGGCAGCTGTTAATGTCGTCTTGCCATGGTCAACGTGACCAATGGTTCCGATATTAACATGGGGTTTGTTTCTTTCAAATTTTTGTTTTCCCATTAAACTTGCCTCCAGTAATTAAATAATATGGAGCCCACAAGCGGACTCGAACCGCCGACCTCTGCCTTACCAAGGCAGTACTCTACCAACTGAGCTATATGGGCATTAAACTGATAGAATAAACTATAACAAAAAGTATCCACTGATGTCAAACATTTTTTGACTATTTGACCGTATTCTTTTTTGATGATAGTTTTTTTCTGATTCTCTGTATTGCATTATCGACAGATTTGGTATTTCTGCCGGTTGATTGGGAAATCTCCTGGTATGAATCGCCTTCCAAGTACTTGACCAAGATGGCAAATTCCAAAGGAGTCAGGGCCTTTTCGAATCGCTGGGAGTATTCCGTTAAAAGCTCAAGATCAAGGATCTCATCCAATGGAGGATTGCCTTGCGAAGCGTCTAGAACATCTTCCAGGGAATGCTTGGGATATTGGTTTGAAATTGGCGCAGATAAAGATACGTAAGAGTTTAACGGTTTATGCTTATCACGGTTAGCTGCTTCTAAAGCTGAATAGAGCTGCCGCTTGATGCAAAGTCTCGCAAATGTCCTGAATTTAACATTCTGGTCATCCTTAAAAGCTTGGATCGCCTCATATAAGCCGATAAAACCTTCCTGCACCAGATCATCTTGTTCGCCGCCTTGTAGATATAAGGTTTTGACTAAGTGCCTGATTTCTGGGGTATATTTCTCCACTAAGTGATCATAGGCGCTACTGTCGCCAGCTTGTGCCAGAGCAACCACTGCTTTTTCAGTTAAGCCATTGAACCGCTTTGTTTCCATCGCTCACCTCAATATTCGACCCAATGGATATTATAAATGAAAGAGCTCCGGGAAACAATGCTGTTTTGGGCATTTTTCCCGGATTTATGCTTTTATTTTGAATCTTTCTGCTTTTCTTTAGAAACCCCCGAAAATTCCCGTGGTTTCACATAAAAGAGCTGGAATATTTATTCTTTTTCAGCAGATTTTTCCGCTTCGATTTTTCTGCTTTTTATTTATTTTCCAATAATGCTTTTTTATTCAAACGGCCCTTCATGATTTCATACATGAGAATCCCGCCAGCCACTGAGGCATTGAGTGAATTGAGTTGGCCAACCATGGGGATGGAAACGATGGTATCGCATTTCTCCAACATGATCCGGGAAATTCCCTTGCCTTCATTTCCGATCACTAAAGCACACGGTCCTGAGAAATCAGCCTTATCCGCATGGATCTTGCCGCTCATATCTGCACCATAGACGAAAATACCCTTTTTCTTAAGTTCTTCCGTTTCAGTTGCAAGGTTCGTAACTTTTGCCACCAGCATATGTTCCACTGCTCCGGCACTGGTCTTAAAGACGGTGGCCGTTACACCAACACTGCGCCGTTTTGGAATAATGATACCATGGGCTCCGCACAGTTCTGCGGTTCGGATGATGGAACCCAGATTATGAGGATCTTCAATTTCATCTAAGATGATGATAAACGGATCTTCATTCTTGGCTTTGGCGGCTCTTAAAATATCATAAACTTCAGAATAAACGAAGTCTGTTACTTTGACAGCGATCCCCTGATGATTGCCAAAGTCCGTCATGGCGTCTAATTTGCGCCGGTCAATATACTTCACTAGAATACGGCGGTCTTTGGCCATTCCCAATATTTTAAGAATGGAGCCTTCTTTTTCGCCCTCAGTTGTATAGATCGCCTCAATGCTGCGATCACTCTTCATGATTTCCATGACGGCATTTCTGCCGTAAACTACATTGTCATCAACCTTTTTCTCAGGTTCTTTGACAATGATCTGTCTGATAATTCTTACGTTTGGATCATCCGCCATCTTTGGCTTTGAATATCTTGATCCAGATACCTTCTTGATATCGGTTCTTTTTCCTGTTCTCATAATGTGTTTCCTTATCTTCTATATTTTATTTTTGACCGGTTCTATATTGTCTGATCTGATTAGATCTTAAATAACTAATTCTATGAATATTACTCGTTCGTGTATTCTTAAAATGCTGATTTTAACATCGCCTCTGGTTTGTCAGTTGATCTTATAGCCCTCATTTTTTATTTATTCGGTTCCTCTTCTACTTGATCCAATCGGACAAAAGAAGCCTGCATCAGCTCGTTTAAACGCTCCGTCTGATTCGTTAAGTATAGATATCCAATTAGAGCTTCAAAGCCTGTCGCCCTCTTGTAATCGGCTAGGACACCATTCTTTGGGGCATGTCCGCTCTTTTGATTGCGCCCTCTTTTAAAAATCGTAGTTTCAGCCTCTGTCAGCTGCTCTAAAATGGCTTCGACGGCATCGCTTTGGGCTTCGGCTTTGACAAAACTCACGCATATCTGATGGAGCACCGAAGGTGGGTGGCCGGCATACCGCGGAAATATCTGGTCACGAATAAATCCTTCCCATATGGTATCCCCGATAAATGCTAAGTTCAAAGGATTCAGTTGTCTTGCTTCATCTTCCGTGAGTTTTAAACTCATTTAGTCTCTCCCATCGGTAATATTTTTTATATTTAATACATTTGACCGGACGAACTGGAAAAGTTTCGTCACATTGCACAAAAATGCATCATTTATCAGCTCTGACATTTTACCATAAAATGACAAAAACCTCGAATCAAGTATTTTAACGATCTGAAATTTGCCTCCATTCCATGGATCCACCTAAAAAACCAGGGATCCAAATAAGGGATTACCAGGGAAACTTTGAGGCAATCATCCACTCCTTAAAAAGGTTTACCTTACTTTATAAGGACCCAGATCGTTGGGACTCTTTAGGGTGATCCATCCGTCTATTGGATAAATAAAACTGCGATACCTGCCACACTCAGGAGTGCCCCAGTGATTTCTCGTAAGTCCAGCTTTTGTTTTAAAAAGAAGAACGTGATGGGAATTACCATGATCGGTGTCACCGCCATTAGGGTTGAGGCAATGGCCGCTTTGGTGTTGGCGATGGCAACTGTTGCCAGCGTAACACCCACGACGGTTCCAAGGAGTGTATTTAATAGTGTGACCGCAGTTAATTGAACATCTTTAAAAACCCGAAGGTTGCTTTCGCCTCGTCTTAAATAAATCATCACAAATAAAGCCAGGCTCCCACCGATCAAGCGGACTTGTGACACGGTGAAGGCATCATAGCCGCTCATTCCCTGTTTGGAGAGAATGAGGCCCAACGCTTGGCCCAATGCAGCCAATAAGGCGATCAGGATTCCTTTGATCGGAAAGCGAAACTTGATCTTAGTTTTTGAGCCTTCCAATATGACGATAAATATTCCAGTTAGGACCAGAGTCATTCCCACCACATTGAAAAGAGTCAGTGTTTCCCCGAAAAATATCCAGCCCAGGATACCGGTCAAGACCGGTGCCAATGAAAAAATCAGCAGGGATACTTTCGCCCCAATCAAATGGAAGGCCCGGAATAGAAAACTATCCCCCAGTGCAAAGCCGACGATCCCTGATAAGATCAGCCAAAACCAGGATGATCCGGAAACTCCTGTGGGGAAAAAGCCATTTCCAAATAGGGCTGCGATCACTGATAACAGTACAAAACCAGTGACTTTAATAAATAAATTCAAGTCCGTCGAATTTGCTTTTTTAGCAGCATTTTCCGTTAGTAAACTTGTAATAGCCCAAGTTAGTGCTGCCGCCAGGGCGGAGAGTTCTCCGATATATGCCATATTGTATCCGCCTTCATTTCATTTTTGTTTATTCGAGGAATTTCGAACCCATTGTTGCATCGATTGGTGCTGGGCTTCTAGCTGCATTGGAAGCGAACTTTCCAAATTATCATTAATTTTGTTGGACGATTGTTTGAATCTTGAAACAATTTACCAGAATAAAAAAGAATGCTTGTCTGAACAAGCATTCTTTTTTAAAAGCTGAGAACTATCTTGTCTTAGAATAGAACTCAACGATGAGCTGTTCGTTAATCTCAATGGGAAGTTCTTCCCGCTGTGGTAATCTAGCAACGGTACCCTTGAAATTCGCTACATCCTTTTCGATGTAAGGAATTGGAGTTCCCTGAATAGAATTGAAGCTATCGACAAACATTTCTGTTTTGCGTGACTTCTCTCTTAATTCAACAACGTCGCCTACCTTAAGACCATAACTCGGAATATCAACTTTATTGCCATTTACGAGGAAATGACCGTGATTGACCATCTGTCTTGCCATTCTGATCGAATTAGCAAATCCCATACGGTAAACCATGTTGTCCAGTCTTAATTCGAGCAATGTCAGAAGCTCAGGACCTGTCTGTCCCTTGGTTCTCATTGCCTTATCTACGTATCTTACGAACTGTTTCTCAAGGACATTATAGTAAGCTCTCAATCTCTGCTTCTCTAAAAGCTGTGTACCATATTCGGTCAGCTTCTTGTCTGCTCTTGATGAACCTCTTGACTTCTCAGCCCTCTTCATTGCTTTTGGATGACCAGATACATTCAAACCGAGTCTTCTAGACTGTTTGAACTTAGGTCCCATCATTTTTGCCATTATTTTCCCTCCAGATTATAATACGTGCCGCGGTATTAAAATAGGGTATATGCCAAAATTTAGTTTAGCAATTCCACCGCGTAATGTAAATAGTTTTTTTATTTTTTGTTTTTTATTTTTATTTTGATTTTTATTTTTTTAAGCCTCTCAACGGTTGGTCCATCGATCACTGAATAACTTTCAGCAGCTTAATTTCCAAGTGCTTTTCACTGGTTATCTTGTCCTATTTTAACATAGATTCGGCTTTGGGATTCATTTTAAGTGTCCCGTCTTTAAACACCCAGGCAACAGCGACATCGAGCTCTTCCGCCAATTTTACGCCGTCTTCATAAGGCAACAGGAAAAACGTGGTGGATAGAAAATCGGCAACACCGGAATTATCGGTGACCACAGTGACTTGAGCAAAATAATCGCCTGGCATCCAGGTTTTAGGATCGATCAAATGATGGTAGCGCTTACCTTGATAGGTAAAATAACGCTCATAATCTCCGGAACTGACGACGGATTGATTACCATCCAATTTAAAGACTTTGCCTGCAATGGTTTGTTGGGGATTCAACGGATCCGTCACACCGACCCCCCAATCTTTTTTATCAGGTAGATCCGGTGGAGCGACTGATTTGATGTTGCCGCCGGATGATATCAGGGCATTGGGCATTCCAAATGCTTTAATTTCGGTAGCAATCAGTTCGGTCGCATAACCTTTCGCCAAAGCACCCACATCGAGTTTCATTAAGGGATCTTCCAAATAAACTGTCGACGCTGCGGCATCCACGATCAACTTATTGAAATCAGTATGTTCACCGGCTGCATTTAGTTCCGCCATGGTCGGTATGATCATGTCCGATTCCAAAACCACATCGCCATCGGAGGCAATGTTATGTTCTCTGGCATTGTGCCAGATCTCCGTCACGGCCCCCATGGCGATATTGGTTTCTTTGCCGGTTTTCTCATAGAGATCCTTGGCCAGCAGCAACATATCGATGATGGCTTTATCCACTTTGACCGGCGCCTTACCGGCATTTAAGTTGATGGTCTTGATGTTATTGATGCCGTCATATTCATTATAGTAATCAAACAGCTTATGATATTTTAAAACCAGCTCTTGAATCTTTTCATAATGCTTGGTCCAGTCCGCTTCGGATTTCTCCCAAGCCAGCACGGTAAACACCGTGTTGAAAACTTCGACACCATCGACGGTGATGAAGGTGTTCCGGTATTCCTTGGATTGGGTCGATTGGGCTGAGCAACCGGATAAAAGACTCACAACGATGGTCAGTATCATGAACAGGGCTAAGACTACACTTACACCCTTCCTCATATTTTTTCTCAAAATATTTTCTCCTTACGGGCTTAACTTCATTACCGAATATACCAAAAAAAAATTAAAAAAGAAAGGGGGCTCGAAAGCCCCCTCTATAAACCTTGCGGAATATATTATCTTGCCATCATGATGGCTTCGTCGAATGAAGCCAAGTAGTCAGCTACGCCAACTGATACAGATGTAGCTAAATCGCCAGTAACGATCTTCTTGCCATCTTTGTCTTCTGAAGGAATTCCCTTGATTTCAGCAGCAGTCTTACCAACTGTCCAGTCTGTAAGAGCCTTAGCCTGTTCAAACCATTCCTTGCCGATCTTGGAAGTTTTCTTCATGCCATATTCATCGCCAAGTTCAACTTTAGACTTAACTTCAGCAGTTTTGTCTGTTGTAACTTTTCCGTCTGCATCGTAAGCAACTTTAGCCTGAACGACGTCAAGAACAGTTGCAGCTACTTTGTCGCCCTTAAGAGCAATAGCGGAAATTGTGTTGTCGATCTGAGCTGAAGCCGGTTTATCGGCTGTCTTTGCTTTGGAAGAAGCGATCGAGATGTTAAAGCCTAAGCCAACCTTGTCAGCCCCTTCTTTAACTTCTACAGCGTTTGTCCATGCTTTTTCAACTACAGCAATGTAATCTTGAACTGTGATTGAAACAGATGAAACTAAATCAGCTTCGTCAGGAACTGCAGGATGTGCAGCATCTGCGCCGGCCTTAGTTTTCATTGACTTGATTTCAGCAACAGTCTTGCCCTGCATCCATGCGGATAAGGATTCAGCCTGCTGATACCATTCATAACCAATTTTGGAAGCCTTGATCATGCCATAAGCTTCTTTCTTTTCCTGTTTTGTCATATAGGTAGCTGCAACATCAGACTTTAATGTTCCGTCTGCATTGAATTCTACTTTTGTCTGACCATTGTCAATTGTAATGGCAACGACTTTGCCGTCTTTGTCGAATCCGACTGCAGCAGCAATAACGTCAGCCTGAGCTGCGCCTGGCTTTTCAGCTGTAAAATCAGTTGATTTTGCAACAGAAGAAATGATGCCTAAGCCCATCTTAACGATTGAACCAGCTTTTCCGGCTACGGGTCCAACAATAGTTTTTGGTGCTTGGGTTGTTGCTGTGGTTGTTCCGGCAGCAGTTGTTCCAGCAGCGGTTGTGCCAGCAGCAGTTGTGCCAGCAACGGTTGTTGCAGCAGCGGTTGTTCCAGCTGTTGTTCCTGCTGCGGTGGTTGTTGCTGCAGGAGTTGAACAAGCAGCGAGCAAGCTCAAGCTCATTACAGATACTACAAGTACAGAGATTTTCTTATTCATGATTTACCCTTCCTTTGTGTACAGTTTATTAACATTACAAAGGTAATTCTATCACAAAGGATTGTTAAATCAATAGCGCACAATTAAATGTTGCAATCTCATAATTTTTGTATAGTTGCTTTAAAATTTTAGCGCATTTTAATTTGATTATAGAAGAAATAGTCACCAAAGTACCACATTGATAAATTATAACATTGCCAAAGTTAGAAATACGGTGAAATCGAACCCCATTCTGATACTTCTGGAACAAAAAGTTTTTGGAATTGATATTATTTTATCTTTTATTGGGTTTTCCTGCGGATCAACCGACAAAGTTCCAGATCTTCTGCTGTTGTGATCTTGAGATTCTTGGTTTCACCGGGAAAAAGGTACACCGGAGCACCCGAGGCGAAGAAGACTGAAGTATCATCAGTATAAAAATTAGCGGATTCCATGGCATGAGTGATGAGTTCTTTGAATTGTTGGGTTTTAAATGCCTGGGGGGTCTGCACGGCTCGCAGGGATTGACGGGGCATCTCCGCCTCGATGAGCGAATCCTCGCCGATCACTTTGATGGTATCCTTGGGCACAACGGCCGGACAAGCCGCCCCGTATTCTATTGCAAAGCGGATGGCCTCACTGATCAATGTGGCACTGACCAATGGTCTGGCCCCGTCATGGATAAGTACGATTTCCGAATCCGGTGACAGAGCCCTCAATCCGTTTTGCACCGAATTCATTCGTTCTGCGCCGCCGGCTACTGTTTGGCGTAATTTGCTAAAGGGGTGATCCCGAAATGTCTCTTCAAACAATGGGATCTCCTCTTCTTTTAACACCACTATAATTTCATCCACCGCAGGGTGGTCTTGGAAGGCCTTGATACTATAGTAAAGGACGGGAACTCCATCTAAGTCTAAAAAGACCTTATTGATTGAAGTTCCCATCCTTTTACCGGATCCGGCCGCAACAATGATGCTGCTAACCATTATTTATATCTCCTTGTCCAATTGGTTTTAAACGTAAGTTCTACTCCAAGTCCCGGGGCCGTGCAAAGATCATTCGACCGGCGGCGGTTTGAAGTACCGATGTCACAACGACATCAATGGTTTCATTGACATAACGGCGACCGTTTTCAATGACGATCATGGTACCGTCATCGAGATAACCGATGCCTTGGTTTTGTTCTTTGCCGATCTTGGACACCAAGATCAACAATTCTTCACCTGGCAGCAACACCGGTTTTACCGCATTGGCCAGTTCATTGATGTTTAAAACCGGAACGCCCTGGAATTCCGCCACTTTATTTAAATTATAGTCGTTGGTAACCACCTTGCCGCCGATTTCTTTGGCAAGCTTCAACAGCTTGATATCAACTTCTCTGGCGTCTTTGACTTCTTTATCCCAGATTTTGACTTCAATATCTAATTCTTTTTGGATCTTATTGAGAATATCCAAGCCCCGCCGTCCCCGGTTTCGCTTTAATGAATCTGAAGAATCGGCGATGTGGCGTAATTCCTCCAACACAAAATTCGGGATGATCAGCGTTCCTTCAATGAAACCCGTCTTGCAAATATCGTAGATTCGGCCATCGATTATCACCGAGGTATCCAATACCTTGGGATCCCCTTCATATTCACGCCGGCCGCCTAAAGTTTTTCCAGAATGCGCCGTCCGACCCAGCCGGATATTGGAAAACAACAGGCCCAATTCATCTTTCTTCTTAATGGCAATGTTCGCACCGACTACAAATGCCAACACGTTCGCCAAGATCGCAATGACCGGTCCGATCAAATTGATCCCATATAAGGCCCGCGATAAGATCAGATAGGCGATCGCCAAGGCCAATAGACCCCCCGTCGCTCCTAAAAAAACATCTGCCAGAGACATTTTTTGGAAGTTTTTATCCACCGTCTCAATGACTCTGATGATGTGCTTAATGAAGATCGGGGACAGGATGAAAAATAAAAAAGCGAATAATAAAGCTATAATTGCGGTTAGTGAGTATCTCATGATCTGATTATCCATAAATGAAAAGTTTCTAAAGAAATCCAGATTCAACAGAAAAACTACCAGTAGCCATCCCGCTGCAGCTCCGATCAATGTAAAAATTGCTTTGAGAATGTTCTTTAACATATTCCACCTCCTTGTATTATTTGAAATGTATTCTTAGCCATTGACTTGACCTCGTCAAATCAACAACTCTTCTATTTTAATAGTATCAGTCTCGTTTGATGTTGCAAACCATTGCCAAACATTTAACTGTTATTCAAGACTGCTTTTAATCATAATCGGCTTGAATGAAATTAAGATTAAATCTAGGCCGGCCATGAAGAAACCAACAAAAGATCCCCACCCAAATCCAAAAGTAAAATTTTAGTGAACCCTCAATTATTATTGATCATATCCCTTTGTTATCGCCCTCGTCTATTACCAGGCCCTTTCCATTTGGTTTTTGATGTACGGCAAGTTTGGTTTTTTGATGTACGGCTTGTCCATCTATTGACTGACTAATTCTTCACCTAATAAAGGATCAATCATTTTCCATGCGGTCTTTACCTTCATGGATCTTTGTTGCCTTTTCCTATTTCCAAACTATTTTATTGGCGAAGGTCCAACGAAAAGGGACTGAAAAAGATGGAATATCCCTTCAGTCCATTTCTTTCGTCCTTTTTTTCACCGGTTGGTTATTGCTGGATCGCGTTAAAAATGGTCTTAGGTTTACAAATTTATTTTGTATTAGATTGCTTTTTTAGTCCACGTTAAAATCAGGCTTACCTTTATTCTTAGTTTTATTAGAGTTTGCTGCCCCATGTCCAAACAGTTTCTGATAGGCTTCTTGAACTGTTTGCACTTTGATCAGCTGTAACCCTTCTGGTGGTTTCCGGATGGTTTGGCGCGCCGATATGATGGCTGTTTTAAACCCTAACTTGGCTGCTTCTTGAATGAGGCGTTCAGCT
Organism: Clostridiaceae bacterium; assembly: GCA_049294805.1. Taxonomy (GTDB): domain Bacteria; phylum Bacillota; class Clostridia; order Clostridiales; family Clostridiaceae; genus JG1575. Next base: position 18,033 of record JBAQDU010000067.1, on the reverse strand, counting down.
TTGGCAATGGGTCGGATTTCCCCGGTTAGACCGATCTCACCGACTGCCACAGCTCCGGGTAGTTCCAGTTCCCTGGATTTTGCCGAGGATATTAAGGAAAGGGCCAGACCCAAATCGCCACCGGTGCCATCTATATAGAGTCCGCCAACTACGTTGACATAAACGTCGCTGGCATAGAAAGGAATTCGTAGTTTTTTTTCAAGTACGGCTAAGAGCATATTTAGTCTTGTAACATCCATCCCGACAGCAGTCCGCCGAGGCATTACAATTTTCGTTTCTGCGACCAGGGATTGGACTTGAACAAGAATGGGCCGAGTTCCTTCCATTAGTCCGATGACCATGGTCCCTTCTCCGGGGGTTTCCTCTAAAAACATGCGGGATGGATCATAGATCTCCATCAAACCTTCTTCTCGCATTTCAAACACACCGATCTCTGAAGTAGTCCCAAATCGATTTTTGACCGTCCGCAGGATCCTTAAGTCACTGGTGCGTTCGCCTTCAAAGGAGAGTACCGTATCCACCATATGCTCTAGGACTCTTGGACCGGCTAAGTCTCCTGACTTCGTGACATGAGCCACTATAAACAATGGAATATTATTGGTTTTACCCAGCCGCATGAGTTCTGAGGCGCATTCCCGAACTTGGGAAACACTGCCCGGAGCTGATGTTAACTGATCGGAAAACATGGTTTGAATGGAATCGACTATGCAAAATACCGGATTGAGGGTATTGATATGCTCTTCAATCAGAGAAACTTGAGTTTCCGAAACAACATACAGTTGATCCGTTTTGATCCCCAACCGGTCGGCTCGCATTTTGATCTGCTCCTCCGACTCCTCGCCGGAGATGTAGAGGACATTGCCGTATTTTAACGCAATGGATCCGGCGCACTGCAGGAGCAATGTGGATTTTCCAATACCGGGATCTCCCGAGATTAACGTCAGGGACCCCTTGATCAGACCGCCGCCCAGCACTCGGTTTAATTCAGGCAACCCCGTGTCATAGCGTTCCTTTTCAGATGACTGGATCTCACCCACCGGACGAGGGGTGTTGCGGGCACTGATGCCTCTGGATTTAACCATCTTGACCGGTCCTTCCGTGGACTTAACTTCCTCGGTAAAGGAGTTCCAGTTAGCACAGTCCGGGCAACGTCCCAACCATTTTGGCGACTCATAACCGCACTGTGAGCAGACAAAAATATTTTTTTGCTTGGCCATTAGACTTCCCGCTTAACTTGCTCGATATCCAATAATGCCGCCGCCGATCGATCACACAATACCGTAACATCCGGATGAACTTTTAAGATCGTGGATGGATTCTCCGGCATGATCCGGCCATCTTCCAGTGCTTTCACTGCCAATTGTTTGGACTCGCCCAGTGCAATCAAAATGATCTTTTTGGCTCTTAGAATACCGCCGACACCCATGGTGATGGCCTGTTTCGGTACATCTTGGGCTGAATCAAAAAATCGGGCATTGGCATCAATGGTTTCCCGCGTCAGATCTACCACATGGGTCTCCATAATAAACTCATCGCCGGGTTCATTAAATCCAATGTGTCCATTGCCACCGATCCCTAAAATCTGGATCATGGCCGGTTCGGTTGTTTGGATCAAATCTTCGTAACGTTTGGCCTCTGCCTCAGTATCCGGCATATCGCCTCTGGGCACCTGTGTATTTTTCTGATCGATGTTAATTCCATCAAATAAATGTTGCTTCATGAAATAGCGGTAACTTTGTTCATGGTATCCGTTTAACCCAATGTATTCATCTAAATTAAGCGAACTGATCCCCGAAAAATCCAGTCCTGCCTCACTTCTTTTAATGAGTTCTTTATATAAGCCAACCGGACTTGAGCCGGTTGCCAATCCCAATACACCGTGCGGATTTTCCCTAACCGCCAATTCGACCATGTCTGCTGCCGTTTTGGCAATTTCTTCTTTGCTATCTTGAATTATGAATCTCATAGTTTGATATCCTCTTTCCACACTAAATTTGGTTTAATTATACTACAGTTTTATACCTTCAAAAATTTTGGTGATATAAAACTCTCATCTCCTGGAGATCCTGTTCTGATATACTAAAAGTAAGCTCCCTGAAAATTGGATCTCCGACTCCTCTGTCATTTATCGGATCGATAATTACGCTACTTAAAATTACACTAACTTAAAATTACACTAACTTAAAATTACACTGACATTTTATAACTGGTCTAATGGTTTATTTTGCTTACTCATTTCTTTAAACTGTTTACCTGATTAAAAGCACATCGTCTGACAAGAGAAACTCTCGGTTGGAACAATTTGTGCAACAACAAGGATGGTGACCATGGCAACTAAAAAACTGATCTGTTTTGACTTAGATGGAACACTCCTCAACAGTCAGCGGCAAATCAGCCCCTTAAATATAGAAGTCCTCAAGAGCTTGGATCAAGCCGGCCATGTGGTGTCCATCGCCACTGGCCGTCTCTACAAATCGGCCTGCAAGATCCGTCATGCGGTCCCCACTAAACTTGAAATCATCTGTTCCAATGGGGCTGTTATCGAATCCGGCGGAAAAATCATTCGCCGTGATCAAATTCCGCCCAAGATCCTTAAAGGATTGTACTCTTTGGCGAAAGATCATGACCTCTCACTGGCCTTTGATTCACTCTATGCGGTGTACCACACCCAACTGGGTTGGACCTTTCGGATGAGCTATTTCAGCAATGTGATCAATAAGGGGAGCCTGTCCATCCGAAACGTTCATGTTCGAAACCTCGATCAATATATGAAATATGCACCATACTATATCAACGGCATTGTGATCTCCCACACTTCTCCTGAAAGAATCGCCGCTCTACGCCTGGAACTCGAAGCCATGGACCTTTTCAACATTGAATCGTCCGCCCATAACAATGTGGAGATCATCCCGCGAAATTCCAACAAAGGCAGTGCAGCCTTGATCTTAGCTCAGCGCCATGGTATTGATCCCGAGGACATCATTGGCTTTGGCGATGGTGAAAATGACCTAAAGCTCATTGAGACTGCCGGAATCGGTATCGCCATGGGCAACGCCTCCGATCTTTTGAAAAGTCGGGCGGATCTCATTATTGGCGACCACAACTCCGATGCCATTGCCAAAGCATTAGAAGATCTGTTGGATCTTAAAATTGGGACTCCTTAACGATCAACTGGTATTATCTTGTATGCATAGACTCGTTCTTCAACCGTTGAAAAATATCATGATGAAAGGATTGAACGATTATGAAATTAAACAAGTACACCATTACCGAAGGTAGAGATTTTAAATTAAAAGATCATGAGACCCGCGACAAAGGATCCTATGAATCCCAGACCGATGCCGCCGAAGATATGGCCCTTAATTTAGATAAATTGCAGGTGTTGCAGGACAAACTTTATGCTCAGAATCAATATGCCATCCTCCTCATCATCCAAGCCATGGATGCAGCCGGCAAAGATGGTTTGATCAAACACGTCATGTCCGGAGTCAATCCTCAAGGGTGTCAGGTGTTTTCCTTTAAACAACCTTCTACCGAAGAACTGGATCATGACTATCTGTGGCGTTGCGTTAAGAATCTGCCCGAACGCGGCCGCATTGGTATTTTCAACCGATCTTATTACGAAGATGTGTTAGTTGTGCGAGTACATAATTTGGTTCATGGATCCCAAGTGCCCCAACGCCTCATCGATAAAAACCTTTGGGTTGATCGGTTTGGTCAGATCCGTAACTTTGAAGATTACCTCGTGGAAAACGGGATTATCCCCATCAAAATTTTCCTCAACGTCTCAAAAAATGAGCAAAAACAACGCTTCCTGGATCGAATTGAAGACCCATCAAAAAACTGGAAGTTCTCGGCCGGAGATATTTCCGAACGAGCCCTTTGGGATGACTATATGAACGCCTATGAAGATGCGATCAAGCACACTTCTACTGAAAAGTCACCTTGGCACATCATCCCCGCTGATCGTAAATGGTTTGCCCGTCTCTTAGTCTCTGAAATAATCGTCCAAAAAATGGAGGAATTAAACCTGGTTTATCCAGTTCTGGCCCCTGAGGAATTGGTAAAGCTTGAAGAGTCGAAACAGCTCCTTTTAAACGAATAGAATCCATTTGGGATGCCTATTATCTAAAACCTAATGCCAATGTTTAGAATCAACAATAACGATCTGCAGCTACTATACCGAACTGCAGCCACCATAACGAACTGCAGCAATTTCGAACAACGAAAAACCCCAGAGGATCCCTAATTATTGGGGATCCTCTGGGGTTTTTCCTCTTCAAATTATGACTTTCTTGCTATTTCCCCTGGAAGAGGATGATCCTTTAATCAGCTTAAAGTTAGTAAACTTTAGCTTGCCCAAGGTGAGGTTGAACTAGGTTTAAAATTAGCTGTAGCTGTAGCTGTAGCTGTAGCTTTTAGCTTTGGTTTAGCCCAGCCTTTCCTTTGGTCGGTTTGGTTTAGCTTATCTTTAGCTAGGTTTAGCTTGGTTTTGTTTTTATAGTTCGGTTTTAGGGATCACCTCTTGTCCTTCGTTTAATCCATATAAGATGTCTTATCTGCCATTGGGACGATGGGACTGCCAAACTGAACTACTAATCCCCTCATAAATTCCAAACCTTGAACCCCAGTGCCGTGTCCATTAATAAAGGACACGGCACTTCTTTTTTCGAAAGGTCATTTTCATTGGGTCAAACTAAGAGGGCAAGACGCCGGATCGATCCAAGAAAATCCAATAAAAAACAAAAAACCAAGTAAGAGCCGTTCATATTGAACGGCTCTTACTTGGTTTTTTGAAACGATGATTTTGGATCCTTTGCGTTTCGAATCATTGCGTTTCGAATCATTGCTCGCTTGATCCATTGATTACTGAAATATAATTGTTTACCGGACCATTGGCCCGTTCGTCACCCACTTCTACGATCCGGCCGCCAAATCTATTGTTACTTTAAATTTCGTCTTCGTTGGTCGGTTCGTCTTGCTCTTTGGCAGCATCTTCAATTTCAAAGGATGCCTGGCGATCTTCCGGTTTTCGGGTAGGCCGACTTCCCGTCTTCTCAAAGGTCAGGGCACCCTCTTTGGTGTTGACAGTGATCTCATCACCTTTTTTGATCACACCTTTTAAGATCTCCTCAGAAAGTGCATCCTCGACGTCTTTGGTAATTTCCCGGCGCAAAGGTCTGGCGCCAAAGGCCATATCGGTGCCTTTCTCTGACAGATGGCGGATCGCCTCATCGGAGAAGGTCAAAAAGATCTCAGATCCTTCGATCCGTTTGGCCACCTGCTGGGTCATGAGTTTGACAATATGCTTGAGATCCTCTTCTTTTAACGAATGGAAGACGATGATGTCATCGATGCGGTTGAGGAATTCCGGCCGGAAGTTGCGTTTGAGTTCACCTAGGATATTATCCTTCATCTTCTCATATTCGCCCTTGACGTTATCACCTAAGGTGAAACCGATGGTCCGCTCTTTTTTGAGAAGATTGGCCCCAACGTTGGAGGTCATGATCAGGATAGTGTTCTTAAAATCAACGGTTTTACCTTTTCCGTCCGTGAGTCGGCCGTCTTCTAAAATTTGAAGCAGGATGTTAAATACATCCGGATGAGCTTTCTCGATCTCATCAAATAAGACGACACTATACGGTGTTCGCCGAACGGCTTCCGTCAGCTGACCGCCTTCATCGTAACCGACGTAGCCGGGCGGTGATCCCACGAGACGGGAAACGGTATGTTTTTCCATGTATTCGGACATATCGATGCGGACCATGTTTTTCTCATCGCCAAACATAACTTCCGCCAGTGCCTTGGACACTTCAGTTTTACCCACTCCGGTGGGTCCCAAGAAAATAAAGGAACCGATCGGCCGTTTGGGGTCTTTCAAACCGACTCGAGCACGACGGACCGCGCGGGAGATGGAATTGATGGCTTCATCCTGGCCGACTACCCGTTTGTGGAGCATTTCTTCTAAGTTTAACAGCTTTTCACTTTCGGACTCCGTCAACCGTTTTACGGGGATCTTTGTCCAGCGGGCTACCACATGGGCAATATCATCTTCATCCACGGTCAAGAGGGATGACGTTCCCTTGCCAGATTTCCAGCTGCCCTTCATGTCTTTTAGCTTTTCTTTGAGTTCCCGTTCTTTGTCCCGTAGTTCAATGGCTTTTTCAAAAGCCTGAATATTAACGGCTTCATCTTTTTCTCGGGTAACGGCTTTTAATTCCTGTTCCACTTCTTTGATGTCCGGTGGTGCAGTCAGGTTTTGGATCCGGACTCTTGCAGCTGCCTCATCCATAAGATCCACTGCCTTATCGGGTAAATAGCGGTCCTGAATATAACGAGCTGATAAATTAACGGCTGCCTCTAAGGCTGAATCAAGGATCTTGACCCGGTGGTGGGATTCATATTTATCGCGCAGACCTTTTAAGATCAAGAGCGCTTCCGCTTCACTGGGTTCTCCCACTAAAACCGGTTGGAATCTGCGTTCCAACGCCGCATCTTTTTCAAAATGCTTGCGGTATTCATCAATGGTTGTCGCTCCGATGGCCTGGAGTTCACCTCTGGATAAAGCCGGTTTTAATATATTCGACGCATCGATCGCCCCTTCGGAACCACCGGCGCCAATAATCGTATGGATTTCATCAATAAATAAAATGACGTTGCCGGCACTGCGGACTTCATCCATGACGTTTTTCAGCCGTTCTTCAAATTCGCCACGGTATTTGGCACCGGCTAAGAGGGCACTCATATCCAAGGTAACGATCCGTTTATCCTGGAGGAGTTCCGGAATATTGCCTTTGACGATGCGCTGAGCCAGTCCTTCAACGACAGCCGTTTTACCGACGCCGGGCTCGCCGATCAACACCGGATTATTTTTGATCCGCCGGGAGAGGATCTCTAAGATCCGTTCGGTTTCTTCTTCTCGGCCGATGACGGGGTCCAATAGGGATTCCCGGGCCATCTTCGTTAAGTCCCGGCCATACTGATCCAATATTTTAGTTTGAGGACCCTGTCCGGGGCCATTGGCGGAGGTTTCCGGCTCGCCTTCCGGGCTGCTTGAAAGACCCATATAGAGGTCGTTTTTCAAATGGTTAATGTCCACGCCGGCGCTCATCAGCATCTGGTAGGCAATTCCTTCCTGCTCATTTAAGACCGCCAACAGGATGTGTTCAGGTCCGATATAGCTGTGGTTCATGCTGTTGGCGATCTCCAATGATCCGTCCAAGAGACGTTTCGTCCGTGGGGTCATGGCGATGGCGTTTTGCGGCATACTCGATACCGTCGTGCGCCGGCCAACATTCTGCATGATGAACTGGTAGATCATTTCCTTTGTAATTCCGTAGCCTGCCAAGAGATCCTTTGTCAGGCCGTCCACAGCCGTTACCCCGAAGAGTACATGCTCTGAACCAATATAGCCATGCCCGAACTCGCGGGACATTTCTTGTGCTCTCATCAGTGCCGTTTTGGCACGTTCTGTCAATCTGTCTAACATATTATGACAGCCTCCTTTTCATTTCATTTCTTAGTACGGTTGCCCGTAATAGATCCCGATCCGGCTCAGCCATGAGCTCGGTCAGGCCCAGATCCCGATGAAGGTTACCTGGCTGCACCATAATGATCATTCGATCGATCCCTGCCGTGTCCAATTCTTCGATGACTCCGGCCTCGACGCCCAGTCGGACGGTGGATAATAACTTCAGTGCTTCATCCGAACTCATGATCCGGGCATTTGAAAGTAAGCCCATGGATCGGTATATTTTGTCACGAACGATGTCTCCGGTGAGGTCAAACAGCCGAGCTTGCTCAGCTGCTTCCATGGTCAGTATCCCATCGATGGTTTCTTGAATGTTCTTGATGATAAAATTCTCAGAAATGCCTAGGGTCACTTCATTGGAGATCTGATAGATGTTTCCCAAAGCTTGGGATCCCTCCCCATAGATGCCTCGAATGGTCATTCCCATCTGCGCCAATTTCTGGGCGATCAGGCCGATTTTGTCTTTAAAGGTCAACGCCGGGAGATGGACCATGACCGAAGCTCGTAGCGCCGTGCCTAGATTGGTCGGACAAGCCGTCAGGTAGCCTAAGTTGTTATCAAAGGCCCACGCCAGCCGCTCTTCCAGGAGCGAATCCAGTTTATCGGCCACATCAAATAACTCCGCCAAGGATTTTGTCGCAGACATCGTCTGCAGGCGCAGGTGATCTTCTTCATTGATCATAATGGATACATCTTCGGTTTTATTGCAAATAAAAGCACCAATGTCCGCATTGTCGATGAGCTTCTCTGAGACCAAATGTTTTTCAAACCAGGATAAGTAATCTATCCCTTTTTCCTGCCACAGGTGTTTGGTGGTAAAATCCTCCGCCAACGGCCGAGATACAAAAAATGCATCTTCAACATTCTTCACTAACTCTCGGGCTGTCTCAGTATCTAATTTATGAGGAAAATTATAGTCAGAGATATTCCGGGCCAGCCGGATCCTCGATTTGATCTTTAGTTTATTTTTATCGATCATGGGATGCCTCCTTCTCCAGAAGCTCCGTCAATTGTTTGATCTCATCTCTTAATTCAGCAGCCCGCTCAAAATTTTCAGCGACGACTGCCACCGATAATTCCTGTCGAAGCAGATTGACCCTTCGGCGTGACCGTGATTCCAGTGAGGTCGAAGCCGGAAATTTTCCATCGTGTTGCAACGTAAACTGGACCCTGCGGATGGATGGGATCAACAGCTCCCGGAAATATCGGTAACAAACGGGACAGCCGACCAAGCTGGTTTTGCGATATTCTGCAAACGTACTGCCACATCTTGGACATTCCTGAACCGTAGTCTGGTTACCCAGTGAATCAAAATAGTTTTCCAGTTCAGACACCTCCTTAAAATATACTTACATTTAAATGGGTTAATACCCTCTTCTTATTATATCGTCATTCTCTGAAACTTCTTGTTGGTTCGACTTTATTAACACAATTCCCGGAAATTTTAATAAAACACCCATATCTGGGTGTTAAAAACAGGACGTATGTTCTGAACTTACTATTAGTATAATACGGGACCGCTTAAAAATCAATTCAGATTATATTACTCTGAATTAACTTTTGATTAAAATGAGCTCCTATTCGAATGATCCCTGCCCCACTAAGCAGACAAAAAAGCACCTTAATGTCTCACCAGTCCAAAAAAGACCGCCCAACTTAATGGACAGTCTCTTTTATCATCGATTGGCCGATTCGAACATCATCTTTATGCTTCGTAGATGAGCTCGATCGGATTTGGATTTCAAACAAAATTCAATCTGAATTTCAGAATTTGAACTTTGCGACAGTTGTTTTTAATTTAGCTGTCCGTCAGAAGTTTTTTCACCAACGGAAGATCCGTTTCATCTTCAATTTCGAGCTTAATGGGTTCATGTTTTCCCGAATTATCCTCATAGCTGCCTTTGATCATCTGACACTCTGAAATCGGGAAATATTGAACGATGTCATCATCGGAGCCATTGGGGATCCTAACTTTGATCTGTTCTTTGATGGTATTGTTTTGGATCACTTCGCCGCGACCTAATGGCGTATTCACTAAGCTGCCTTGTCGAGGCAGACGTTTGCGGACTTCTTCATAGCCTTCTTGCTCATATTTTAAACAGCACATGAGTCGGCCGCAGATGCCGGAGATCTTGGTCGGATTTAAGGATAAGTTCTGTTCTTTGGCCATTTTGATGGACACGGATGTAAAATCGGCCAGGAAAGATGAGCAGCACAGGGTTCGGCCACAGGGTCCGATTCCAGATTTCATCTTAGCTTCATCCCGAACGCCGATCTGACGCAATTCGATTCGAGTTCTAAATATCGAAGCAAGATCCTTGACCAATTCTCGGAAATCGACTCGGCCATCGGCGGTAAAGTAGAAAATAACTTTATTGGAATCAAAGGTGAATTCCACGTCCACCAATTTCATGTTCAAATTATGGGCGGCAATTTTTGATTTGCATAGGACTAAGGCATCTTTTTCCTTTGAAAGGTTACGGCGATGCTGTTCCAAGTCCTCGGCACTAGCTTTACGAAGCACCGGTTTTAAGGTAGCCACGATTTCTTTTTCTTCCACTTCCCGAAATGCCATGGAGATGACCCCAAGCTCTACCCCTCGGGCAGTCTCGACTATGACGGCGTCATCGAGTTTCAAGTCAAATTCCACCGGGTCGAAATAATAAATTTTTCCGGCCTTTTTGAATCTAACTCCGACTATATTAACCATTAAGTTTCCTCCACAAGTTTAAAAAGCGTTCCATCGACTACGGTTTCCCGGTTGATGTTGCGTCCGGGTTCCAAAAGTCTTGCTGCGCTTTCACAGACATCGACGATTCGGCTAAGCCGTGCCATTGTATATTTTTGCGACAGAGCCACCATCTTGTCTCTATTATACAAAAATATAATGGTTTTGTAATCTTTATAAGTTTTAAGGCAAGCCAAATCTCGCACGGCCAGAAGGACAACTTCCAAGAATCGCTGAGGTCCATAGGATAGGATGGCCTGATTTTTAATTAAGATGGGCAGACAGCTCCGATCCTTTAAGGATTTGACCTGGGCCAAATTATCCAGAAAAGTCGTCACATCATCATAAAAGAGTCTGGTTTCGGGACTATTTAAAAAGGCATCCGCCTGGCCGGGGATCCCCAAGGAAATTGCGGTGGCTTCCGCTTGAGCCGCTCCCGTTAAACCATGCACGGTACCAATATATTGACTGATTTCAGCTCGTGATAACGGAGCCAGCCGATGGATCGCGCAGCGCGACCGGATCGTCGGCAATAGATTATCCAAGGTCTTCGTTAAAATGATGAAATACACACCGGGCTGAGGTTCTTCAATGGTTTTAAGTAACCCATTCTGAGCCTGGGTGGTCATTAGTTCGCCATTGTAGATAATAATGACTTTGCGGTTTCCCTCAAAGGGCATTATATTGGCCTCGCCAATGATCCGGCGAACTTCATCCACGCCAATGGACTTTCCCGATGGGCGTACTTCAATGATATCCACATAACTACGCTCTACGGTGCTATCTGGTCTTAGGATCAAACCAGCCAGACTTTTTGCCATCGGAGATTTGCCGATCCCATCGGGACCGGCCAGGATATGGGAATGAGCCAGGGTGCCTTGTTTTGAGGCACCCCGCAAGCTTTCTCTTATTTTATCAAATCCGATCAAGTGAATAACCCCCTAGATTCGGATAAATTGATCAACATCTACTACGAAAATCGTAGCACCGCCGATTTCAATATCTACCGGATAAGGAACGTAAACGCCGGTGGTGGTTGACAGTGGGGATGGCGTTGAAACGGTTTGATGTCTGGTTTTGCAGGTATCTTCGATCAAGGTCAATACTTCATTTAATTTCTCTTCCTCAATACCGATCATCATCGTGGTATTGCCGCTTCTTAAAAATCCTCCGGTGGAGGCTAGTTTTGTGACCCGAAAACTTTTGTCGGTCAATTCATCCAACAGGTCCAAGGCATCTTCGTCATTGACGATGGCTATGATTAGTTTCATGTGAGGTCCTCCTTCTATTCTGGTTGAGCTGTTATATCAGGTCTCATTGGGTCGACCATTTTTCCCATCGATTGTTTGACTGATCGACTGATCGACTGATCTCATCGGAAAGTACTTACTATTATTATACTCTATCTTGCCAACATTTCCCATGAAGAGCTATACTTAACCTAACTACTTAGTGAAGGAGTCGATGACTTATGAAAAAATTGATCCACAAACCAAGGTGCATTTGTAACTGACCCTTCCAGACTTCATGGAAGGCTCCTGCCGGACTTTTTTATGAAGGAGATTATGATTCAACTAACCGATCTGGGGTTTGACCCCCAAACAATAGAAGCCTTGACCGCCAAAGGGATCCCAGGACGCATATCCAGGGAATCTCACGGTTTATTTACCGTCCTTACCGAATCCGGAGAAATCAACTGCCATCTACCTGGAAAGGATCTTGGGACCCTGACCGGAACTTCCCAGTATCCTTTGACCGGGGATTTTGTCATCACTGATGAAGCCGGACTCATTCGAGAGATCCTGCCTCGCCAAAATCTGGTCACCCGAGGGGACCTGTTTTCAGCCGCCTTAAGTGAAGGATTGGTTGCAAACTGCGACTATATCTTTGTTGTCATTTCCTTAAATCAGGACTTCCATTTACGGAAAATCAGACGGTTCTTAATCACCGCCAGTTCCTCCGGTGCCCAACCTGTTCTGATCCTGACCAAAGCTGACTTAAATTCGCCTTCAGAAAATGACGCATTCTTAACTCAAGCACAAGAGTTGACCAACGTCCCCATCATCGTTACTCGAATGGATCAAAGCGCATCCATTCAACCCATCCTAACCCTTTTATCCGGAGGAAAGACCGCTGCCTTATTGGGTGCCTCCGGGGTCGGAAAATCGACACTGATCAACCTCATCCTTGGTGAGGCAAGGTTAAAAACCAACGGAATCCGATCCTCTGATGATCAGGGGCGTCACACAACGACTCACCGTGAAATCATCGTGATCCCAAATGTAGGCTGTCTAATCGATACCCCCGGCATGCGGCGGATCTACCTTCAAGATGACGGCGATGCCGTCGAAGATGTCTTTGGACCACTCACCCGAATCATGACCGAGTGTAAGTTTGCCAATTGTACCCATCACAATGAGCCCGGCTGCGCAGTGAATGCTGCCCTACGTTCCGGAAAATTAAAAGCCTCTGATCTAGAGGATTATTATGAAATGCTCCGGGAAGCCCGGTTTTTTGAAACAAAGGCTAAAGTTCGAGAAAAAGAACAATCCCGAAAGTTGGTCCGCAGTTCTAAAAAGCCTCGCCAAAAATCTTGGAAAGACCCGGACCAATAATTAGCTCCATTAAAAACCAAACCAGACCCAAGGGTTGATGCGAATCAGCCACTTAGGTCTGGTTTTATAATTGTGGAGCCATTTAAGTTCTTTGACTTCATTGCTTTCTTTGACTTCATTGCTTTCTTTGCCTTCATTGCTTTCTTTGCCTTCATTGCTTTCTTTGCCTTCTTGGACTTCTTTAACCGCTTTTAAGTTCTATGATTTAAACTGGAGGATTTCTACAATTTTTTGCAAAGACACTGAAAGGATCTCGTCTGCTATGTCTGGAATCGTTCGAAGAACTCCATTGACAACACAATTGATCGTTACCCAATTGTATTTTTTTGCAACGTACCGAGCGGCCTCATAGGACTCTTTGATGTGTTCTTCGCTGCTTTCATGGATGTCTTGTTCATCACCGCCGGTTATTTTGTTTTTACGCGCTAACACAAAAACCTTTTGAAATTCAGGAGGAACATCCAGGAAAAATACCAGATCCGGAATGGGGATCCCATAGAGTTTAAATTCAAAGTCATACAACCAGTCCAGGAATTGATCCCGCTGTGCCAAGTCCTTGATTTTACCGGCTTGATGGACCATATTGGCCGTTGTGTAGCGGTCTGCCAGGACAATACCCCCTGCCTGATAATGATCCCGCCATTGCCCTGTCATCCAGGAGGCATAGCGATCTGCGGCAAAGAATGTGGAGGCTTGATAAGCTGTGATATCTTTTGGATTTTTACTAAAATCCCCCATCAAATACATTTTGACCAGGATCGATGATTTCGAATGATAATCCGGGAAGCCGATCTCCATGATCTGGTACCCCAAGGATTTTAGATTTTTTGTCAAGAGGTCCGACTGGGTTTGTTTTCCTGAGCCGTCGACTCCTTCGATGGCAATTAATATCCCCATTTATACTCCTCCTTTTCGACATTTTAGTTGATTGTTAGTTAGACCCAAAATTACGACGTTCTGGGTAATGAGGTGTTTGAGATAAGCGATCATGTCGGCGTCAATGACTTCTCCCGGCACCAGAACCGGAACACCCGGTGGATAGGGTATGACCTGCTCTTGGACGATGTGACCCACTGATTGATCAAGGTCTAGTTCAATATAATCATCTCCCACCAGATGTGGCGGCAGGACCCGGCGGGGCGGTTTGGGATACACCTCTGTTTTCCCGACTAGATCCCTGATGAAGTCTTGGTCCTTGTTTAAATCCTTTGAGTCGGCGCGCTCTCTGGCATTGTTTGCAAAGGCTTCATCCATTTGAACTAAAACTTTCTTTAAAACATCCACTTCAGCTAAAGTATTGAACGGACTGAGCATTAACAGCACACTGTTCGGATCGTGGGCCTCCGGATAGATTCCCTCTTCCTCCAGATAGGTTTCCATAACGGCACCTTGATTTTTCGCATGGATCAGCAGCTTCCAGGGATCCATCCTCATCCCGGGCAGCAGTGGATTCAATGTAAGATTATGATAGGATTGGTTTCTGAAATCTGGCGGATCTAGGTACTTACCGGCTTCCAATCCCTCTAAGGAATGTTCAATGGATTCCAGGATCAAATAGGATGGACTGGTGGTCTGAAACATATTACTGTATTTTAAGATCTTCTGGGCAAACTCTGGTCGGTTTAAAAGAAGCACCGCTCCTTGGTTTAGACAATCCATGGATTTATGAGTACTGACCACCATAGCATCACAGCTTGTGTAAAAATCACGAAACTCCGTCATTCCAGCCAAATGTGCGCCGTGAGCAGCATCTAGCAATAAATACACACCGTAGTCCTGGGCAATCTGCCAAATTGCCTTAAAATCACTAAAACAGCCCTTATAAGAGGGTTGAGTCAGGATGATGCCCTTTATCCCAGGATTACTTTCCAGCGCATCCCGGATGGCTATAGGGCTCTGTGGCAGGCTGTTTTGGTATTCATCCGTTTCCGGCCACAAATAATGAGGTTCCAGTTTTCTTAGGAGAACCCCATTATAAACACTTTTATGACAATTTCGTTCCAGCAATACCGCATCGCCTTCATTGAAAAAGCTGAAGATCATGGCCAGATTGCCGCAGGTCGACCCATTGACCAGAAATCTGGCCAGTGCCGTTCCGTAGATCTTAGCCGCTGCCTCTTGAGCTGCCTGTAAGATCCCTTGGGGATCCTGCAAATTATCCATTCCGGGCAATTCTGTCACATCATGACTTCCGCTTACTGTTATTTTTCCTTTATGGCCAGGCATTGCCGCCCGCACCGTTATATTCAACTGGATGCTATCTAAAGCATTTTTAATAATTCCCAAAGCACTCACCTCTTCTATTATACCTGAAAATGTACCGAATCAAACGGGTGGGTTACATCCCCCTAGGTTGGCCCGATGGCGGGCGTAATCGATCCTGATGCATTGCTGTCTTGAATTTCGAGAGATTTACCGTTCCGGCAATTCCTGTTATTTTTTGTCATTTTTATTAATTTAGCTAGCAGGCTATAAAACTTAATGATTTAAACCTATAATTAGAACTAGAACTAGAGCCACCCCTAATGGTTTAGACCTATGATGATTCCTGTGTGAGTAATACCCTTTTGATTGAACTACCGTAACTGTCTCTTCATAGTTTCTTCTATAACCGATACTCCGGCTAAAGACTACAATACAACGAGGTGAACTACATGCTTAAGATATATCGAAGCAACATTAATAATGACAATAAGCTGGAAGAAGTAACCGTTATGGAACCAGGCTGCTGGATCAATATCATTGCCCCCAAAGAACAGGAGTTGATGTTGATTGCCAAGCGCACCGGTGTCCCGTTAGAGTTTATGCGCGCTGCCATGGATGATAAAGAAACTTCCCGAATTGATGCTGAAGATGGAGCATTGATGTTCCTGTTTGATATCCCCTTTACTGAAACTGAAGAAAACTCCTTGACTTATGATACCTACCCATTGGCCATTATTCATACCGAGGATTATTTAATAACCGTTTGTCTAAAAGATTCGAAGATTCTTGATGATTTCTCCTATGGGAAAGTCAGAACCTTCTATACGTATAAGAAATCTCGGTTTATTCTTCAGATCCTCCAACGGATCTCAGCCTATTACTTGATCTTCCTGCGCCAGATCGACAAGAAAAGCGTAATGGTGGAAAAACGACTTTATAAATCCATGAAAAACCGGGAACTGATCCACATGCTTTCCCTTCAAAAATCCTTGGTATACTTCACGACTTCCTTAAAGTCCAATGAAGTCACTTTAGACAAAATGATGAAGCTGGACTTGATGAAGCGCTATGATGAAGACCGCGAACTATTGGAAGATGTGATCATTGAAAATCGTCAGGCCATTGAAATGGCTCATATATATGGTGACGTCTTAGCCGGCACCATGGATGCCTTTGCTTCAGTCATCTCCAATAATTTGAATATTGTCATGAAGCTCTTGGCTGCCATCACGATCTTGTTGACGATTCCTCAGATCATCGCTGGCTTTTTCGGAATGAATACCGGTGGTATGCCCTTCTCCCAAGGGCCTAACGGAACTCTGTTCGTTAGCGTTATTATGATCGTTGCAATGGCAATTACTTTCTACTATTTAAGCAAACGTGATATGTTCTAAGTTTCATGGATCACGTTCCAGCTTTTCTTAAAAAACCCGGTATGGACAACGTTAGATCGTAACATGTCCTTACCGGATTTCTATTTAAATATTTGGTTGATGATTAACGAAAACTTTAATGTTTTCCTTTTTTTAGATCCTAATGTTTAGAGATCTCAGGACCCCACACGAAACGGAATCACTCTTTGATTTAGTGATTTAGTGATTTAGTTCTGTATCAGGCGTTTTATAAAAACTGGTAATTAGAAAATATCCCAACAAGACTTGGAAAATAGAGATAAATCCCAAGTTGTTCTGGAACAAGGGATAGACTGCCTTAGAGAAGAAGGTTTGAAAGATCTCTCCCGGTAAAAATTCCACCAATAAACTAATGGACAAGATAAAGGACGGAATCACCAAAACTATGATTTTCGGTAAATTGATCTTCAAGGATCCAACTTTTTTCATTTCATTGGTTAGATACTCAAAACCCAAGACCAATCCGATACATACTTTAATGGCGATACCGATGGCGATCAAAGTAAAGCTATAACCATAGGTTCGTCCCATAAAGTCATCGTGCAGAGCTCCCACATAGCCATGCAGAATTATCAATGCAACCAGTAAAACTAAGTAGCCTACATACCTTAACCACGTTTTCTGTTTCATAACTAATCCCTTTCTAAACCTTGTTAATTTTTGACCTTCCATTGAAATCTTTGTGTGTGAAGTTCTTCGATGGAATCTATCCACATTATATTCAATTAAAAATCGAAAGGCAAATAAAGGGGAGGTATTAGGATCTTTGGCCTCGCTTGATCCGGGTCCTACCATCTGAACCGGCCCGTTGGAAAGGAACGTCTATATTACTTCCATATCGAGAAAACCCGGCAGAATTCGTTACTTTCGTTACGAAATCCTACCGGGTTTTTCAGTGATCTTATATTTGGTTTATGGAGGCGCCATCCGGAATTGCACAGCGGAGTATGGAAGCCTTGCGGGCTTCTGCCTTACTACTTGGCTATAGCGCCAGATTGATTACAAAATAAAGTATACCATAATGCTCGGGAATGTCAAAGTACCCTAATTAAATACTATCCTCAATTTAGTGATACTTTAATATCTGTTTTGCACTATTTCACGGTTAATATTCTTTACTTAGTCATGGTAGGACCAATTTGAGTTTAAAATGGAAAAAACCGCGATAAAAGCGGATTTTTTTCTTTCTATATTAAAACTATAATATTTAGATGGAGGCGCCACCCAGATTTGAACTGGGGCATAGAAGTTTTGCAGACTTCTGCCTTACCACTTGGCTATGGCGCCGTTGAAATATGGTGGCTTCACTTGGAATCGAACCAAGGACACATGGATCTTCAATCCATTGCTCTACCAACTGAGCTATGAAGCCATTTTCAAATTAAGTTGAAACAGTCTTATTGGTTATAATAATCTGTTCCTTCAAGACTGCATATAGAGATTTGTCTACGTAAAGACCTTTTAATTAACTTTGTTTAAGATCAAGCCCTCGATCTATTAGTATGAGTCAGCTGCATGCATTGCTGCACTTACACCCCTCAC
>JBAQDU010000066.1:0-22037 GCA_049294805.1 Clostridiaceae bacterium | reverse complement strand
ATGGATACGGTTCCCGTCAAAGATGAAGACAGCTGGACAGTCCCTTCTCTGGAAGGCCGCATCGTCGATGGCATGGTCTATGGTCGAGGCTCCGCTGATATGAAAGGCGGATTAAGCGCCTCGGTTTATGCGGCGGCTTTAGCCAAAACGGCCGGACTGTTAGAGGGAAAAACCGTCTATATCACTGCCTCTGTCTGTCAGGAATACTGTGATGGCATCGGTTTGGCCCAATTTTATCAAGAAAGTGGGATCCGACCCAATTATTGTATTATCTGCGAACCATCCGACAATTTGATCAGTTTGGGCAACACCGGAAAGGTTCAAGCCCGCGTCAAAACCAAGGGGATCTCCGCCCATGGGTCCGCCCCGGAAAAAGGTGTCAATGCGGTCTACGAGATGGCTGAAATCATTGAACGAGTGGAAGCCTTAAATAAAAAATTATTAGTTGAACCACAGGGCGGGACCATCGTCTTGTCCGAAATATCCTGTCAATCGGCCTCTTTGAATGCCGTTCCCAGCGAATGTGAAATCTACCTGGACCGGCGGATCTATCTGGGTGAATCCACCCTGCAGGTCACGGAAGAATTGGATGACTTGATCAAAGACAAAGCAGCTCATTGGGAACCGGGAACCATTCGCCGGACCAGTTGGACCGGAAAAGAAATGATCTATAACCCGGTGCATGAGCCCTGGAAGATCGGAGAACAACATCCCTTAACCCAATCCTGCCGAAAAGCCTACCTCTCTGCCTTTGGGGAAGAATCCTCTCAGTATGCTTATTGGGAGATCAGCACCAATGCGGTTACTCCGGTTGCTTTAAGCATCCCCACCATCGGGTTTGGCCCCGGCGAATACAAACTGTCCCACACCATCGATGAACACTGTTCCATCGAAAAAGTTCTGGCAGCCTGTCGCTTCTATGTCGAGCTGATCCATACCCTTTAAAGACTTCCTGAACTCAGTACAAAGCGGCAGTCTAATGGACCTCTTTTGAAGTACTTATTAGTCCTAGGTACAATATGAAGCGTCCAAAGTCCCACTTACAAAAGTTATAAAAGGTTCTATTTATTAAAAGCGAGATCCCTGATGGGATCTCGCTTTTAATATGGAATAATTTTGGGTCATTCGAAGTGATTTTAACTCGGGCAGTTTTCTACAGAAATTACAACGGGGCGCTGGAAGCACCTTGATTCGTCTTTGTGGCCATTGGTTAATATTGAGCCCGGGAGGCCAACGCGATGACTTGTCTGTCACGACGGATCAGGTCCTGTGATTGTTAATTTTTGATATTTAGAATGTCCCGACCGCTCAGCCCTTTTGGTTAGTTGTAGATCTGCTCAATGGAGAATTCGTCATTGATCTTTAAATAGAAATCTAAGACGTCACGCAGGGCAGCCAATGGAACCGGTCCGACCAGCTCCGTGTCAGCGATATTGACATTGTAGCGATTGGCCTCGGACTTGATCGTTTCATAGACCCGATGGATGGGCGTTTTTTCATAGTTGATCATGTTCATGGACACCTGGACCAGGCCTCTTTCTTCCAAGGGGAGTGCAATGGCCCGGATATAGGCATACCCGCCGGTGGCTGAGCGAACGGCTTTCACGATTTTTTTTCCGATCTCAAGGTCACTGGTCTGTAGATTGATATTAAAGGCGACCAGGGGGAATCTTGATCCGGTTACCGTTGCACCAGACTTGGGATTGAATTCCCGGGGACCTTCATCCGGAGCCCATTCAGGATCCTTCATCTTCTCTTCCAACGCCTCATATTGGCCTTTACGGATCTTAGGTAGGGCTTTGCGGTATTCCAGAGGTTGGGCTTCTTCATAATAATAGACCGGGACACCAAGGCCACCCAAGAATTCACCGAAGCGTTTGGAAATAGCCACAGCTTCTTCTAAGGTAATGTCCTTGACCGGAATAAACGGCACCACATCCACGGCGCCCATGCGAGGATGGGATCCGTGCTGCTTGGTCATATCGATGAGTTCAACGGCCTTTTGAGCCAGGCGTTTGGTCGACTCCAAGACTTGTTCCGGTTCGCCTTTATAGGTGAACACCGTCCGGTTGTGGTCAGCATTGGAATCGATATCGACGATCTCAACACCCTCCACCGACATGAAAGCGGCTTTGACTTCATTGACTAATTCCAAATTGGTTCCTTCACTGATATTTACTTCTGCCATTAAAATTCTGCTCATTATTGATCTCCTTGTTTCACTTAAAGTAAGGGTCCGACGACTTTCTCAACGCGATCCAGCAATTCTCCGGATTCCAGTAATTCAAAGGATTTGTCCATGTCATAGTACATGATCACATCGTTCTCGATATAGTCCACGCGCTCCCTTAATACATCATAGGCTTCTTTTGTCCCCTCAGACATGTTCGAGGGATCACCAAAGTCCATGGCCTGAGCGGCACAGTATAACTCAATGCTGACCACATGCATGCCATGATCAACAATGGTCCGGGCTTTTCGAGCAGCAATGGTTCCCATGCTGACATGGTCTTCCTGGTTGGCAGAGGTCGGGATGGAATCCACGCTGGCCGGATGGGCCAATACTTTGTTCTCTGACACTAAGGCAGCGGATACGTATTGGGGGATCATAAAGCCGTCATTGATTCCACCGTTCTTGATCAGGAAAGCCGGGAGGCCATTGGACAAGGCCGGGTTGACCAGCCGTTCGGTTCTGCGCTCGGAAATACTGGCGATTTCAGAGGCCAGGATCGCTAAAGTATCCATGGCGATGGCAACGGGCTGACCGTGGAAGTTTCCGCCGGAGATGCAAGAGCCGTCTTCCCCCGGGAAGATCAATGGATTATCGGTGACGGAGTTGATTTCCGTTTCGACGGTCCGTTTAACATAGTCAAACGCCTCGCGGGAAGCACCGTGGACTTGTGGAATGCACCGGATCGAATAAGCATCCTGCATTCTCTCTTCACCCTGGCGAGTGACGTTTTTAGAGTTTTTCAATAATTTACGGAGATTAGCCGCCACGTTGATCTGGCCCTTGTGCGGCCGGATCGCATGGACCCGTTCGTCAAAGGCATCGATGATGCCCCGGAGTGATTCAATGGTCACACCGGCGACAATATCTGCTTCTTTCATCAGGACTTCGGCATCATAGACTGCCAAAACAGCATTGCCCATGATGGCCTGGGTTCCGTTGATCAAGGCCAGGCCTTCTTTGGCTTTTAATGTAATGGTGGGAACACCGGCCTCTGCCATGGCTTCCCGACCCGACATGATCTTACCGCCGAATTCGGCTTCGCCTTCACCCAACATGGGCAATACCATATGGGCCAAGGGGCACAAGTCTCCGGAAGATCCCACGGATCCCTTGGAGCGGACCATGGGATGGACCCCGGCATTGAGCATATTGATCAGACAGTCGATGGTTGCCATTAAGACCCCGGAATAGCCTTTACAGATCGAATTCAACCGCAGGACCATCATGGCCCGGACAATTTCTGTATCAAAGGGATCGCCAACCCCACAGGCATCGGAGAAAATCAGATTCTTCTGGAGAAGATCCAGTTGTGCACCGGAAATCGGCACATTGGCAAATTTGCCAAAGCCGGTATTGATTCCATAAATGGCTTGGCCGCTGGCGATGGCATCTTCAACAAACTGCCGTGACTGCAGGATGGCATCAACTTGATCTGGGTCAAGTTCTACTTTGGCATAATGCCGGGCTACGGCCACAACGTCCTCAATGGTGAGGTCACTGCCGTTGATCTTAATAATTCTGTCCATTTTAGTTTTTTTGTCCATTATATGTTTCCTTTTTATAAAAGAATATTTTGTTAAGTGGATTTCTAAAGGGTGGTTATAGTGAGCCTAGTTCTTTGTTAAAGTTCTCGATGATGGTATCATCTTTGATCAACGGCAGATTCACGAGAACATTGGCTTTGGCAGAGGCTAACCCCATCTTAGCCAAATCGATCCCGGCTTGTAAATCAGTTCCACAGGCGGGATTTGATGTGCCCGCTAAGGCCTTTCCCATGGCCAGGACCCGATGATTTAATTTGGCATTCTCCAAGGGTACATTGGCTGCTTCGACGCCCGCTCTGCGGATGGCTCCTTTTCTAGCAGCAATTTCAGTTTCAGTGGTCTTGGGTAGTTTAAAGGCGTTTACGATCATCAGATAAGCTTCATTGTCTTTGACGGACCCTTGAAGCAGCTGAGCTTTTAATTCATTGAGTTCAACGATAGTTTGGTCATAAGCCTCATCGGTCTGGCCGTAATCCTTGCCTTTGGAGAGATTGGCAACCATGCCCAAGAGGCCGCAAGCCATGGCTCCGGCAATTGCTGAGGCGCAGCCGCCACCGACGGTATAATCCGTCTCATCCAAAATGAGTTCAATGATTCCTTTATAATCCATTTATTATCTCCTGTTCGGTTTCATTTATTTTAAAGACTATTTTATTCCGGTAACTGGTTTATCCTCGTGACTGGTTTATCCTGGGGACTGGTTTATTCTCGGGAGTATCTTATCCTCGTGACTAGTTTATCCTGGGGACTGTTTTTTCCTGGGGACTGTTTTTTTCTAGTGACTTTCTTCGACGTGGCTTTCCCCGGACTTTCTTCTTGGGGGTTTTCTCTTGAATTGAACCTGGCTAGTTTGATCGAGCACCGTTAGTGTCGAACACTACCTGGCCCTTTTTTATGACCAGTTCCAGTTCATTGACTCCGAATTTGTAGACACAGTTTTTATAACTGTCGGCTTTTAAGATCTGAATATCGGCAAACTTGCCAACTTCCAGCGATCCAAAGTCTGATTCGATAGCCAGCGCTTTGGCCCCATTGAGAGTTGCCCCCCGGATGGCCTCCTCCACTGTCATTTTATGATTGCGGCAGGCTAAGGTCATGGCAATGGGCATGGATTCGATCCAGTTGCCCGGATTTAAGTTGGTGGCAATGGCCAAGGTCATTCCGGCCTCCACCATAAATCCCGGATCAAAGGGCTTTTTATGGTTGACTGAAAAATCGGTGCCCGGCAAAACGATGCCCACAACACCGGCCTGAGCCAGTCGTGCAGCATCCTCTGGGCTTAAGTAGTTGAGATGGCCGGCATTGGCCGCACCGAGTTCTGCGGCCGCTTTTGCCCCGCCGATGGCGGAGTAGCACTCAGTGTGTAAGGACGGCCGCATTCCAAACTGTTGGGCGGCCGAGAGAAGTTTTAGGGCATCTTCGGCTGTATAATAGCCAAAGTCCACCCAAATATCACAAAAATCAGCCAGGTCTTCAGCCTGGATCACCGGCATAACTTCCCGGATCATAAAGTCGATGTACGCCGACTTACCCATGGCTGTATCATAATAATGAGCGCCCAGATACGTTGCTAAAATAGTCTGGGGAGCAAGGGCCTGTAGTTTTCGGGCGATGCGAAGCTGACGCAGTTCATGGATTTTATCGATGCCATAGCCTGATTTGATCTCAACCGTCGTGGTGCCGCTTTGCAGCATCCGGTTTAATTTGGCCAAGGATGATTGCAGTAATTCTTCATCGCTGGCATGGGTCGTTGAATAGATGGAGGATTCCAGACCGAGGCGCGAAACCACTTGCTTGATTTGGTCAGGTTCCATGGTCAAGGAGGCCGCATATTCATCGACCCGGCTCTCGCCGAAGATGAGGTGCGTATGCGAATCCACATATCCAGGCATGACGACATGCTGACTGCAGTCGATGACCTGGACATCGTCCACTGGATCATCGCCAAAGATTTCTTCCATGGTCCCGATGGCAGCGATCCGCTCATTTTTGATCAATACCGATTTATTGTGGAAAAAGCCGATGAGATCATCGGCTTTTTCAGCAACTGTTAATAGTTGCCGGCAATTTTTTAATAATAGGTCAGACATAACTCTCCTTTATAGGAACAGGGGCCAGATGGTTCCTGCGATCATCAATGGGATGTTGTAGCATAAGAACTGCGGTACACAAGTGTCCCACATATGGTCGTGCTGTCCGTCGGCATTTAGTCCGGCGGTGGGTCCCAAGGTCGTATCAGAAGCTGGTGATCCGGCATCACCCAAGGCGGCTGCCACTGCGATCATAAAGATGATGGCAGCGGGTGAGAAGCCGAGTTTAAGTCCCAGTGGTACGTAGATCGCTGCAATGACCGGTACGGTTCCAAAGGACGTACCGATACCCATCGTAATGATCAAGCCCAACAGGACCATGGTGAAGGAACCGGCAATTTTCGATCCGCCCAGCATTCCAAAGGCTGAGTCAACTAATTGAGTAACGGCTCCGGATTCGTTGATCACTGCGGCATAACCGGCAGCGATGAGCATTACAAAAGCAATAAAGCCCATTAAGCCAATTCCGCCTTCCAAGACATCTTGAATATCGGACCATTTAATGACCCGCGTGATGACTAGGAATGCTAAAGCAGCCAGAGCACCTAAGGGCAGTGATTCGGTGGTCAGCTGAGTCACTAAGGCGATGATCCCGGCAACTAAAGTCAGCCAATGTTTGGTTTCAACGACGATATTTTCCCCGGAGGTTTCAATGATGGTTTCATTTTCAACGGCGGCATAGGTCCGGTCTTTGGAATAGAAGAACAACCCGAAGATCAGACCAACCAGCATTGCAATACCTGCCATCCAGTTAGTCTGCCAGATCAATGACAATTCAACATTCAAGCCGGCCGCTGCCATGGAGTCTCTGATGATTCCATGGAAAATTGCACCGTAAGCGATGGGGATCGTGATGTAAGGCGCTTTAAGACCGAATCCAAAGGAGATGGCTGCCATCCGGCGATCCATTTTCATCTTGTTCATCAAGGTCAATAGCGGCGGGATCAGGATCGGAATAAAGGCAATGTGGACCGGTACGATGGTACCCGAGGCTACCGATACC
Organism: Clostridiaceae bacterium; assembly: GCA_049294805.1. Taxonomy (GTDB): domain Bacteria; phylum Bacillota; class Clostridia; order Clostridiales; family Clostridiaceae; genus JG1575. The sequence goes on along the minus strand of JBAQDU010000066.1, from coordinate 15,167 downwards.
AAGATGATGATAATGGCCAGGGTGAATTTGTTGCCCTTGACCAACGATGCGATTTTTCGTGCCAAAATAGAGGCAGCGCCGGTCTTATTGATGGTGTAGGCCAAGGCGCCCAACAGTACATAGCTAAGAGCAGTATTGGCATTGCCGCCCATTCCGCCGACTAAGGTCGACATCGTGCCGGTCAATCCCATACCGGCGGCTAAGCCGGCCGTTAGCGCAGAGATCAGTAGTGCGACCATAACGGGCATTTTTAGTAAACAAAGAATCGATAGGACAAGAACTGAAATAACGATCGGGTTAAAAAGTAACATGATTATCCCCTTTTGCATCTTATTTTTTTGTTGTCATTCAATGGAGAAGGGTAGAATAAATCATCTTTATTTTACCCTTTCGCCAGCTTCGGATTGATTCCAGTTCAACGCCTACCGATACATGCCGTCTGGTCCAAACGTTACCTTGTCAGCAGTTTGCCACCACAGTGGGATCTTGATCGATTCGTCGGTGTAATTGCCATGGCCATTGGCGACTTCTTTTGCGGCCGCATAGCCGGCTTGGGCATGGCGGACAACGCCGATCCCCGAATCCGTCGTCAGGGTCGCTTCCAATCTGCGGTCGGCTTCTTCGGTGCCGTCGGCGATCATGGTGACACCGGTATGAACGGCTTCCCCCATGGAGTAATTGGACTGGATCGCGATGAGGTCACATCCGGCTGCACAGTTCAATAGGGCATTCAAATATGGCCAATCGGAAATGTAGTCGCCGCCGTCGGGCATTTTCTCCGATTCAAAAGTTGGGTTTACAATGGATCCTGAATCCAAGTTGTCCCGGGAGAAGGCAACTGTTCCCTTAATGCGGCCGTCTCTGATGGCCTGGTTAATGGCCAGGCCAAATCTCTTTCTTTGACCAAAGCCCATGTAGCAAACCCGCGCCGGCATTCCTTCGATGGGCAGATGTTCGCTGGCTAACTTGATCCAGCGTTCGACCAAATTGTCGCCCTTGCAAACTTCCAATGCGATCTGTTCGGTGACTTTTAGATCCTGGGGGTCTCTGGAGAGGCAGGTCCAGCGGAATGGTCCTCTGCCTTCGCAGAACAAGGGTCTGATGTACTCGTACACAAATCCGTTGATCTTCATGGCTTCTTCTCTTGGGAAACCGGCATCCATACATTCTTTACGGATCGACGTCCCATATTCAAAGACTTCCACGCCTTTTGCCTTCAACGCGATCATGGCCGCCAACTGGCGCTTCATAGTCTCCCGGGCAAGTTCCAGGTATTTTTCACGGTCGGCGATTCTTAGCTGATCCGCTTCTTCGGGTGTGTAGCCTGATGGGATATAAGAGATCGGATCATGGCAAGGACACATTTCTGAACAGATGTCCGGCTGGAACTCGAGCTTTGAAACTTTTTCAAACACATCGGCCGCATTGCCGACGATCCCAATGGACATCGGTACTTTGCGAGCGGCATAATCCTGAGCGATAACAATGGCCTCTTCCAGGGAATTGGCGATGACGTCCAGATAATCCTTCTCGATTCTCTTTTGGAGGATCTGTTTACTGGCATCGACGACAATACAGACTCCGCCATGCATCTTCATGGCCCAGGTCTGATTGGCGCCCATACCGCCGGCACCGGCTGTCAAATAGATCTTTCCGGCTAAGCTGTCATTGTATTTTTTCATGGCGATAGCCGATAGCGTCTCAAAAGTTCCTTCGATAACTCCCTGGGTTCCGATGTATTCCCAAGGGGCTGCTGTATATTGAGCAAATATGGTCAAGTTTTTGTCCTGGAGATCATAGAACCGCTCCCAGGTCGCCTGCATGATATTGGTCGTTGCCATAACGACGCAAGGTGCTTCTTTATGGGTCTTGAAGATGGCGACCGGCATGCCGGATTGGATGACCAGTGTTTCATCATCTTCGAGATTTTTTAAGGAATCCACAATGGCCCAGTAGGATTCCCAGTTACGGGCCGCCTTGCCGTTGCCGCCGTAGATGACCAAAAGTTCCGGGATCTCCGCGTTTTCCATATTGAATTCCAGCATTCTTAAAATCGTTTCTTGACGCCAGCCTTTGCAGCGAAGCGACTCTAAATCTTTCAGTCCGCCCCCTTGCGTTGTCACTTGATACAGTATTTCCGGATTCTCTCTGTAATACAGTCCCATTTCTCCGTTCATTTTGGCACCCCTTATAGATTATGATTGGAAGCTTTTTTCACTTTCCTGTGTCTATCATAATCCTCTTTCGTTATTCTATCGTTTACACCTTATGGAATATCCATTGAAATCCGGTCAAGTGTTGACAAATTATCAATTAAAATTTCATAAGCAACTTCTGGGTAAATGGTGCTTAATAGGCCCATGGCCGAGAACAGATATTCCCGGTCGAAGCTAAACCGGGGGTTTTGCGGTGCCAATAGATCCCTTTCGTTTATCACGGCGCACTTTAAAATTTCATCGGGAGCCGGACTATTGATGATCACGCCGCCGGTCCCGATGACCCATTTAATTTTGCGGAGATCTTTGCCCGACTGGACCATTACCGGATGGCCGTTCAAATAGGATTGCCGCACCGTCCCGCAATGCCTGCGCACAGCCGTCTTTACACAGTTTTTAGCGATCACTTCATCAAATGCGATGTCCGATCTTTCAGTGGGCACAAAGTTTGGATGCAGGGTCCTAAAGCGGCATTGGGTTTTAATATCGCTGAATTTTATCGGGTGGTTATCAAACGCGGCTTCGCCCAGGGATTCATATAGACTCAAGGCCGAATAGCGCATGCCCAGATCCCCCTCCACCGTTCGCTTGGCGGTAGGCTCTTCCAAGCCGTCGTAATACAGGGACTTATCTTGGCGGGGTGCACTGACGGAGTGGACATCGGTGGTCGCCCCGCCAATATCGATGACTAAGACATCCCCGGCCCCGGGATATTGACCGGTCCCTTTGGCGAGGAGTTCAGCTGCCACTAAAACGGCGGTGGGTGTCGGCATCAAGACATTACTGATCGAACTCGCAACGTCTTTCATCCCGTTGGCTTTCACGATTCGGTCCATAAAAATCTGGCGGATCAATGCCCGGACGGGATCAACATTCAAGTGGTTGACCGAGGGCATGACATTTTCCGTACAATAATATTCTTGACCGGCCGCATCAAAAATTTGCGCAATGGCGCCTTGGGCATCGACGTTGCCGGCGACAATGATCGGGATCGGAAGCGAGAGTTTGGAAAGGACCCCGGCATTTTCAATGATGCATTTCTTATTGCCGCCGTTCTCACCTCCGGTCAATAAGATGATATCGGGCTTGCAGTTTTCGATCTCCGTCCGCTCCTCTGGTCTAAGATAATAGCTGTAACTTTTTAGGATCCTGGCCCCGGCCCCCAGCGCTGCCCGTCTGGCCGCCTCCACTGTAAAGTCCGGGGCCAGACCCACCGAAACGACCTTCAAGCCGCCGCCGGCAGAAGAACATGCCAGGCGCGCTACGATCTCAACGTCTGATAGATCGACCTTATCTGCCAGGCGCGCGGCAGCCTCGGCAAAGCCTTCCGTTACACTGGTAGCAATGGTTGTAAAGGCACTGGCGGCCCCCAGCAGTTTTGCTCGATCAAGATCCACCAAACTGACCTTGGTATATGTGCTGCCAAAGTCCGCCAATAAGCAGGCTTTTCGTGTTGTATTGTTCATGTCTTCCTCCCTTTTTGCCCGGCGGCTAGCTTCATTGCATCCAAATTCCGTTTCGCTCCTACATCAACTTTCTTAAATATTCGATTTCGGCCCGATCCCGATAAGGATCCAGATGTTTCAGTGCTTCAAAGAAATAGATCCCGGATGGCTTACTTAAAAATTCCGTCATATCCGGCAAGTTGATCCTTGGATCGGTCTCAAGGCCTTTTCTGACCATGGCCTGGGCAAAGTACACCATGCCGATGTCTCTGGGATTGTTGATGGTATTGACACAGTCCACGGACCGCTTGAGATGCTTGAGGGCCGTTTCAAAATCATTGAGCTGGAATGCATGCAGCGCTCTTAGGGCTTCTAATACCGGTTTCTTCCAGAAGGAATCAAACTGGTCCAGGGCTATGGCCGCTTTGTCTAAATACCAGGCCATTTGCGGCCCATTATTCATTAAAAAGGCGGTTTTACCGGCATTTATATAAAAAATGGATAACGCGGAGGGTTCAAAATAATCACACATATGGATGGCTTTGTTGAAATAATCCATGGCTTCGTCAAAGGCACCGGCCTGATTTCGAATTTCGCCGATGTAATTATAGTTGGCGGCCAGATTGATGGAGTTCGTATTGGTGATCCGATCGGTGGCACCGACTAGACTAATTGATTTCATAAACAGGGCCTCAGCAGTCTCGCCGCGTCCCTGCATCAGGTGATACACACCATACAGTCGATAGAGCACCCCCGATTCCAACACATTGTTGAATTTGCGGGCGACCTTGATGCCATTGGTGATGTGCAGCAGCATAATTTCCGGGTTATTGGTCTGAATGCCGTAAATGATCATTTGCTTGTGGCCCTGGAGTTCTGATTTCAAGTCACCAGAGCGCTCGGATAGGACGATGACTCTTCGGATCATGCGAATGCCTTCCTGATAATTGCCGCAGCGAATTAAATAGCGGCCTTTGCAGTAAAAGAAGAGCAGTTCGATCTTTTCAATGTCACTGTTTTGATCACCCCCTTTGAGGTTGATGACCTTTTGCAATTCAACTTCGACTTCATGGATCCAGTTTAGGGCACTTTCGTTATTCAGCTTAAGTTTTGTTTGATTGGTCAATTCAAAATCGTCCATGGAAGGGAACAGTTCATGGCTGAAATTAAGGTGATAATACAGGATGATCCCTTCATATTTAAGCCGCTTGACCTTATCGTTGGCCAATTCATAGTGGTAGCGAAGGGTTAAATAACTTTGGATATCACCCCTGGAGGAAAGTTTCTGTTCCAATGCCTGGGCAATTTCCCGATGCATGATGAGTTTTGTGGTCTCACTTAACTCTTCATATATAAAGTCTCGATAGGACTCATGAATAAAGTTGATCTTCAAGCCGGTGTCGTCCCGCTTTTCTTCTAAAATGTTGAATCGCACCAGATCATTGATGGCGTCGATTAATTCAAAGGCTTTGAGATCCAATTGTTCCAGCAAAAACTCCACTTTGATGTCGCCGTTATATACTGCGATGGCTCTAAGGATCTTGATGGAAGTTTGGTTAAACCCGGTAAATTTCTCTTTTAGGACGTTTTGCATGATTTTAAAGATCAATTTCTCATCGGTGTTGTGGAGATAAACATCAATATAGATCTTCAGGAAAAAGGCATTGCCCCGAGATTTCTCATAGATGTCATCGGCGATTTGGGGTGTGATTTTTTTTGTTTTAAAGAATTTCTTCAAGATCCCCGTTACTTCGACTTTATTAAACCGTTTGAGGCTAATCACTGCCAGTTTGTTTAATTCCACCAGAATATTGAGATTCTCAAAGCTATCCCCAGCTTCATCGGAGGTGGTCAATAAAAACAAGGCATTCTCAGTATTGTTTAAAATGAGATTGACTAAGAGTCGGACACTGTATTGATCAAGCCATTGGATATCTTCCAGAATGATCACGACCTTTTTATGCGCACCCAGGATGCCCAAGGCATTGTGGATGGACTTAAAAATAAGATCAGCATTGAAATTTTCAGAAGTCTCCAAAATCTGGGGGGTTGGGTAATTTTCCTTTTTAAGGTCAAACACCAGGTTGTTCTTAACGCTTTTCCAGTGGGGCGGCCGTTTGAGATGTTGTTTGTCCAGCTCCATTTCCATTTGATTGATGACTCTCATCCAGGGCGAATAAGAGATCACCCGTTCAATTAAGGAACATTGGACTTCAAGAAACGTGAACTGGTCTAGATGGGCGGCTTTGATCTTCTTCTTTAGGGTGGATTTGCCAGCCCCGCTCTCGCCTTTTAAAAGGATCGAGCAGGGGGTTCCACCGGTTTCAAATTGGGCCAAAACTTCTTGGATCTGGTTATATTCATAGGTCCGATAAAAGAAGACATCCTCAGGATCCCCCACCGTCCCCGACTGGCCCACTTCTTTTTTTCGAACTGCAGACAAGGCCTCCTGGAACAGCCTCTCAATTTCCTCGGTGGGTTCAATGCCCAGTTCATCCTCTAAGATCTTCTGCAGATGATAATATTCATTGATGATCTTATCGTAGCGTCCCAGGGTCTTATAATATTTCATCAAAAACCAAAAGGCTGTTTCATTAAATTCATCGACGAGGAGGATCTGCTGGATCAGAGTCTCCATGGCTTCAAAACTGGTTTGCTCATACAGTTGAGCAATTTTAATTTGGGCGTTATTAATAAACAGGATCCGGTAGTGTTCCCTGGTCTCGGTCAGCCAACAGTCAAATTCGAAACAGTTTTTGACGGTGATGCCGGCTAAAAAATCACCGGTATATAGAGAGAGATTGTTTAATGGATCCTGACGAAACAAATCCAGATCAAGCTCAAAGTGGATGGCTTCATTGAGGATGATCAAGGATTTATTAGGGGTACTAAATAAGTCTGCCTGGAAATATTTCTTTAATTTATGGAGCGTATTTCGAAGGCTGTTTTTCCCATTCTCTTCCTGGGTATCCGGCCAGAGCAGCCCCACCAAGTCTTCGCGGCGGGCTATTTTTTTTACGGCTAAATAATAATATAGCTCACTGACTTTACCGGTTGGGATAAAAACTTGAGTATCGCCTTCGGTAATTTTGACCGATCCAAATAAATTGCATTTGATGGTAATCAAATCAGACTCCTTTCAAAGGAAGTTTTTGGATCCGGGGAACGATCCCCAGGGCATCTTTGGCCTGCAAGGTGATCCGAATTTCCTCTGGGATGGCAATGACCGGCGGGGCTTGCGCAATGAATGCACATTTGCCCGCCGTTGAGCGGCCGACTTCCAAGGATTTTTGAAGACCGGTGGGATAGGGACTTAGCTTAAAATCCAGTAGATCGATCAGAGCAACCATCAAGTCATCATTGTGAGAACCCATTGATTTATCCATTCCATAGCGCTGAATGAAAAAACCATGGATCTTGCTCAACATCTCTAGATAATGCATGGATGCCCACCCTTGGATGTTTTGTTGCGTGTCAAACCCCAGCCCGTCCTCAACATAGATGGGCAAAGTAAAGCGGCCCTTCTCGTTGGTATTGGTTTTTTTGACAAACTGAAATGCAATCAGATCGTCCCTCAGCTGCTCTTTTCGGTTTTTAACTGCCTGGGGCTGAAAATTTAACAGCGCCGCCATGGTGAGAATTTCAACCTCTCCCACCGGGGCAATGCCACTATTCGCCGCCTCCATAAATTCAACGCTAAATTCCCCCGCCCGATATTCATCTGAATCCAGTAAGAGGCGGCAAGCATTGCCTAAGTGCTCCCCCACCATGAGAAACCCATCTAGCTGCAAGGACTTGGCCATCGCCTCAAGAACCGGGCCCTCCACCACAATGTGAGGGTAGTTCAATTGATGGGCCAGATCCAAAATCAGACTTGCCAAATTGTTGGCAACAATGAAATTGATCAGGTAGGCAAAGTAGGATTCTACAGGATCCCCCTTAAAGTTTGTTTTAGTGAGGATCCCCGCCAGATATTCTCTATAACCAGATAGATCAACGACTATGTTTTGTTGGTGAACATCGTTATTTTGAGAAACTTCACTGATTTCTAGCCCTTTGTTAGTTTGTGAACCTCCATAATTTTGTGGAACCTTATTATTTTTCTCATTAAAACTTAACACAACGTTATTTTCATCAAAGCTAATGTTCATCGAATCCATTTCCAACTACCTCGTATTCACTTTTCGTTAATTATAACATTGGACCAATCGAATTGACCGTCCTAAATTTCCGTGTAAAAATAACTACAGTGGAGGCCTTTGTTTTATAATCAAACTAAAAGGTTGAACTTTTTAGTTTGGCTCGACTACACTGAAAATTTTTTCCATTAACTGTAATATATAGTTTTGTAAACTTAATTAAACTAAAAATTTATATTACAATATAACTAAAGAGCTGATCATTAATCAGATCAAATGAAAGGTAATGACTATCATGAATAATGAAGATAATATTACATTTACGATAACAAAAGCCGCCTTGATCCCATTGGCGCCTGCCAGTTGGCGGGTTCCATCTTCCTTAAGGACCGCCAGATCTGCCGGATGAACGTTGACGATGACATATTGGTCTAAAACGATGTCCGTAGTTGCCCACACATAACCGGCCAGGAGGATCACATCAGCCTGGAACTTTTCAACCAGTGACATCGCCTGCTGATCATACTCGGCACGGAGCGCTCGGTCTTTTAAGGGGGCATTGTTCCGCAAAAGGGCTATAAAGTTCGGGAATTCGATTTAAAAACAAAGCTGGATAGCTACCTGGTCCTTGCTATTTTAGATGCGGCCGCTGCCAAACTTTCAGTTCCCCATTTAGCGCCAGAGGATTTCCTCAAAATGAACGAATTGATCGAATTGATCGATTTGATTGATATCGCCATAAAGTATAAAAATTATGTTACTTACAATCTCTACCAGGAACAGTTCCATCAAATCTATATCGACAAGTGCGATAATCTTCCTTTGCAGCGGGAAATCATGAGTTTTAAAAACAACATTCCTTCTTACCTTTACTATTCTGAAGATCAGGATCGATTGTTTGAACTTTTACTCGAAGTGAATGAAGAACATCGTCAAATATTAGCGCTACTCAAAGAAAAAAAGGGAAATGATGTTTCTGATTACCTCATCAGAACACATTGGCAAACTTATTATCAGGATATGCTTTAATCTACATAATATTCTTTTGGGTTAGACGATTATTCAGCACAAAGCTCGTTGCCTCTAATACCTTGATCGAATCTCAAGTATCATTAAAATCTATTATAAGTTTATAAAAAAGCCGTTGATTCATGTCCAAAAGTGCATGGATTAACGGCTTTTTAGCTTATTGGTTCTAAACTAATTGAATGGACTAGTGGATTATGGAAAATACGAATGAAGGATGACGATGAGAACTTGGACTAAGTCTAGTTTGTTATCTAAAACACCAATCAAAAGCGATATCCAATCGATTCTAACTATTTGTCATTTCCTTAACATACTCTTATACTATTGATAAGAATTGCTTTTTGAAAGGAGTAAACTATGAAAAAAATCGGAAAATTATTGACATTGACCATTGCTAGTTTAATGACTATGGCAGCTTGTACTCAAGCAACAGCAACTACAGGTACGGTTGGTAGTGCCAAGGATGGCAATGAGCAAAAGATCGAGACGGCGGCTATGAAGCTGGTCAAGGCTGTCGCTGACGGAGGTTATGCCCTAGTCAATACCGAAGACTTGAAAAAAATGGTGGATGCTAAAGAGCCTATGATCATTATCGATACGATGCCCTCATCAAGCTTTAAGACTAACCGGATCCCCGGTGCAGTCAATGCTGAAGTTCCAGTGAAACTCTCTGATGTTACCGCCGAACAAAGAGCAGCCCTGGTTGCAAAATTCGGCACTGACAAGGCTAAGAAAATCGTCTTGTATTGTGGCTTTGTCAGTTGCGAACGCTCTCATGTCGCCGCTCTCATTGCCAAAGAAGAGGGATTCACCAATATCGTAAGACATCCGGGCGGAATCATTGCTTGGGTCGATGCAAAGTACGCCATCGAGAAAGACTAATTTAACTTGATTTTGTCACATTAATGAAAACCTAAATGTAGAAAACCTAAGATCACCGTTGCATGGCAAGGGATCTTAGGTTTTCTGATTTTAACTCAATTTATTGCTAGCACTTATCCTTCGAATTTAGCCAATACACTCAGGAAGGCATCCACATCTTCAGGTAGTACATAACCCATGATGCCCACTCGGAACATATCTTCGGCAAGAGCACCCAAGCCACCGTTCACAATGATCCCTTCACGTTCAAGGAATTCGACAATATTCTTAGCTTGGCCCTTGGCGGTGACGGCGGTCAGCGTTCTGGAAGCTGCTGCTTCTTCGACCGGAAGAATGCCGTAGCCTAATTCTTTTACTCCGTTAATGAGCCGCTGGGTGTTCGCTTCATGGCGGGCCAGGACGTTGTCATACCCTTCTTCAAAGATCATCTTTAAGGATTCATCCACTGCAAATACATTGTAGACTGCCGGTGTATTTGGGGTTTGGTTCTTTTCCTGGAAATCCCGGGCTTTGCGTAGGTCAAAATAATATTTGGGAATGTTTGAAGTCTCTACTCGGCTCCAAGCTTTCTGATTGAGTGAAATAAAGGATAAACCAGCGGGGGTCATCAGAGCTTTTTGTGAGCTGGACAACAGGATATCGATGTGCCACTCGTCCATTTTCACCGGAAGACCGGCCGCTCCGCTGACTGAATCGACGATGAGCAAGGTCTCGGTATCTTTCAAGCGATCCCCAAAAGCTTTCAAGTCGTTGAAAACACCGGTTGAACTCTCATTATGAATGATAAATACACCCTTAGTTGCCGGTGAAACATGACTCATGAGTTCATCCACATTGACCCGTTCGCCCGGAGCCACGGCCACTCGCTTTACTTTAAGCTGAAATGCTTCGGCCATTTGGGCAAACTGTTCGCTGAAGATCCCTAAGACTGCAACCACGACTTCATCACCAAAGGAAAAGCAATTTTGGATCGCTGCTTCCATGGCGCCGGTTCCTGAAGAGGTTAGAATAAATACCTCATTCTCCGTTTGGAAGATCTGTTTCAACCCTTGGCGAACTCGTTTGTGTACTTCCATGTACTCTGGGGACCGGTGGGATATGGACGGGCGATTCATGGCATTGAGGACTCGTTCCGGCACCACTGTTGGACCTACCATCATAATTCTTTGTTTCATCTTCATATCATCCTTTCACTTCTTAATTTATTATCATCTTTAAAACCATTTGGTCAATGTTGCTCGATTAAACCCAGCCTCTGATTTTCATGACGGCACTGATCTTTTTGACACCATGCTTATAGGCGGCTTTTCTAAAGGTACAGTTGCGCGTTTCCTTGAAGTTCCACAGGTCATGGAATGCTCCGATGAGCATTTCATGCTCCTTGCCAAGGACTTTCTCTTCACTCCAGTACTGACCGTATTGATTCTGGATCCATTCAAAGTAGGATACGGTGACTCCGCCGGAATTGGCTAAGATATCCGGTACCACCAAGATTCCGCGCCGATCCAATATATCGTCGGCTTCGGGGGTAACTGGGCCGTTAGCGCCTTCGACGATGATCTTAGCACCGATGGATTCAGCGTTGCCAGCATTGATGGCATGCTCTAGAGCTGCCGGGATCAGAACATCGACCTTCAATTGCCAGAACTCATCTAAGGTGATGACCTGGACACCGGGGAAGTTCCTTAAGTCTTTATCCTTAGCTAAGAAACTAACTAAGTCAGCATTATGCAGACCCTCTGGATTAAATATAGCGTAGTCCTTCTTTGCGATGGCAACTACTTTGGCACCCTTTTCTTCCAAAAACCGTGCGCTGTAGCTGCCGACATTGCCAAATCCCTGGACCGAAACGGTTGCTGTTTTAACATCGATCCCCACTTTATCCATGGCTTCTTTTGCAATGACGGCGATACCATATCCGGTGGCCTCGATTCGTCCTTTGGAGCCGCCCCAAGAGAGTGGCTTGCCGGTGATCATGCCCAGGGCTTGATTGCCAGTCAGGCGGATATATTCATCCAGCATCCAGGCCATGGTCTGACCATTGGTGTTAACATCCGGGGCTGGAATGTCCGTCTTCTCACCCAAATATTTATGGATGGCTCGGATGTAGCCGCGGGATAATTGTTCCAGTTCTCGTTCTGAGAGTTTCGATGGATCGACTATGACCCCACCTTTAGCACCGCCATAGGGAAGATTGGCAATGGCACACTTCAATGACATCCAAATCGACAACGCTTTGACTTCGTCTCGAGTGACTCCCGGATGAAACCGGATTCCGCCTTTGGAGGGTCCTAAGCTGTCACTATGACTGGACCGGAATCCTTTAAATACCTTGGTTACACCATCGTCCATGCGGACCGGTATTGATACTTCCATGAGCCGATAGGGTTCTTTCATTACGTTATAGATGCTCTCGTCCAGTTCCAGCATCCCGCAGGCATCTTTTAGTCTCTTCTGTACATCAATTAAAGCATTGTTGTTTTCCATTAGTTTCATCCTTTCTGTGTTGTTGAATAAGTTTTTTTAAGTCTTTGTTCATCAAGGATTCATCGGGTTGTTAAGTGGATATCTTCTAATTTAAATTATACGTTGTCTTCCTCCAGAAGTTAAATTCATATATGGCCTAATGTTGATTCCATATTGGAATAGAGATTGCGATCACTGGGTTTTAACTGCTTCAACAGAGTCCTTCGGAACGAGGAACCGCCAAATTGAAGTACCCCTTCGTAGTTGTAAAAGCAAGACTCCTTTTGGTCATTGTCTGTTGCTGTGCTAGAGTTTGCTGTGCTAGAGTTTGCTGTGCTCTGGATTTTAAAATTCATTCAACGAAAACTTAAAAAAGCAGCAAGTTTTTCCCATTGAGGAAGACTTGCTGCTTTTTTTAAGTTCACTATAAACCATCAAATCAACGATCTTAAAGATTTCCAATCTAACAGATTTGCGATCCAGAGAAATTGCGCTCTAGAAAATTTTATCGTAACGGATGTAATTTTCTTTAATATAGAAGTCGCAGGTCACGTCGATAATGCCTCGCAGACAGTCACTCGCAGTTGTTATCCCGTTAATCCTTGGTAACCTTGATGATGATATCCGTGATATCTGCGAAAAAGGTACCCCTTTAGTTATCCCTTTTAACGGTTTCGTGTTAGGTGCTACGATGAACTTGGCTGATGTTGTCAAAGCTGGAGTGCCCGGCATTATCCTCGGTCTGATTTCGCTAGTATTTACTGGATTCGTTTCCTACTGGGTCTTCAATCTGGTCTTTGGCAGAAAGAGACGGACAGCTGTCGGTCTAGGTGTTGCCAATACGGCCGGTAATGCAGTTGTCACTCCCAAAGCCATTGGTACCTCCGACCCAACCTGGGCTCCCTATGCTGCCGGTGCTACCGCTCAAGTTGCAGCTGCCTGTGTGGTCACTTCCGTTCTGTGCCCCTTAGTAACAACTTACGTACACTCAAAGCTACAGAAACGGTATGCTGAAGAAGATGTAGCAGCTGCTGTCAGTTTAACGTAAATTCTCAAAAATCCTTCCCTAGATAGCAAAATGATACCTCCATCCTCATTTTGGAAGAGCGAGTTCTTAATTAAAGATCTCGCTCCTTTTTAGGTTAACCTCGATTCGTCAATTTCGCTCCATTTTTCAAGTCCAATCTATTCCAGTCGATCTTGACTTCCCCTACTCTTAGGCTACTGTTCCTTACACTACCTTTTAAGTTACTTTGGATAATCTTGATCTGAAATTAGGATGTAAGTTGGAACCAGAGGTTGAGGTTGAGTAAACTAGTCGGCTGTATTAAAATAAGGCTGTCACTTACCACCTAATGCCTTGCATTTAAAATATAACATTTAGCACCTAGCATAAATAACTTGCATTAAGTAACTTGCATTTAGTACCCATCACTATTTCTTAACATCATCTGGAGGGTTGCACTTGGATATCCGACAAATTAAAGTATTCTCTACTGTTGCAAAACACTTAAACTTTACAAAGGCAGCCGATGAACTGTACGTTACTCAATCATCCATCAGCAAAATCATTAAATCTCTGGAAGATGAACTGGGTATGGTTTTATTTATTCGGAGCCCAAAAATTCAGCTCACCGATATTGGAAAAGAGTTCTATAAAAAAACCGATCTTTTGATTTCTCTGATCGAGAGTATCCCCAATGATATTCAGGAAGTTGCCGATCTTAATCGCGGAACTCTCACCATCGGGATCCCGCCAATTACCGGCTCGGCTTTTTTCCCGCAAATCATCGGTGAATTCAAAGTTCTTTACCCCAACATTGAAATCCGCCTGATCGAAGAAGGCTCCAAGAAAATTGAAGAGATGCTGGAACGCCGGGAACTCGATTTAGGGGTCGTCTGTTCCCTGCCCAAGGAACCGGACGCCTATCATATGATGCACTACCTTAAAAGCCCTCTACGGGCAGGAATCAACGTTTTGAATCCCCTGGCAGAGGAAGCTGTCATTTCTTTTCAGAATTTGAAGGACGAGCCCTTGATCCTAATGCAGGAAAACTTCAGCCTATACGACCTGATCATTCACCGCTGTCATGAAAATGGCTTTATTCCAAACATTGTATGCCATAGCTCGCAACGGGATTTCATCATAGAAATGGTGGCGGCCAATATGGGCATCACTTTCCTGCCGGAAAACATTTGTCAAAAAACCAATCGTCCGGAAATTCGGTTCATTCCAATCGAAGATCCCCAAATCTATCTCAACCTGTTGGTAATTTGGAAGAGAAACAGTTACCTGTCATTTGCCTCAAAAAAATGGTTGGAATTTGCCGCATCAAAAATTGGCTATCCCATTGATTTAGAGTTCCAACAATAACAGACGGCTGATCTTACTATAGGAAGACATAAATTATATATCACTGAACTCTTTAACTTTCTTCATAGAAACGAGAAATAATCCATAACCTTTACCCCAAAAATGGAAATGCTTGGACATAAAAATAATATCTTCTAATCGGGATGTAATCCGTTAATCAACTGCTTACGTCCTTCTCATCTGTGTCATAAACAGTAAAATGTGGATATTTTGTGTCGATTTTCGAGAAAATTATGAGCTAAATTATTTATTGCATTAAAAAACAGGCTTCAGAAAAACTGAAACCTGTTTTTTTGGTCGGAATGACAGGATTCGAACCTGCGACTTCTGCGTCCCCAAAACGCCATTGTATAGCTTCTTATCTTTTCTTGAATCACTGGTATCACTTGGTTTTAGACTTATCACTTCTTGCATCGTCTTAAGACATAACTTTATCATACAGTTATTTTACAGTTATTTCAGCTTTAATCATCTCCGAATACAACTTCATCAGATGTGCCACGCAATCCTCTTCAGAGGTAATGTCCCAAGCTTTGCCATATGCTTCCCACACAGCTTTGTCGTTTGCCTGGTGGGCCTTACGCAGTTCGGGGGGCATCAGCAGACTGTCGTAAAG
>JBAQDU010000065.1:0-2831 GCA_049294805.1 Clostridiaceae bacterium | reverse complement strand
TCACGGCATAGACCGTGGGAAATTCATCTAAGATACTCTGGATATTGGCTACAGACAGCCCGTTAACGGCAGCCATGGCTCCGTCAATTTCGGCACTGGCCTTATACATGGCCGTAGTCCGGTCTGCTAGGATCTTGTTTGAATCAGCAGCGCTGAAAACTTCGGAAAAGCTCAATGCAGTGATTTCGCCTAAAGAAAATCCCGCCAGCTGATCCGGCACGATCCCGCCGTCAACACAAGCCCTGGCGCTCAAAAGACCCGATACATAAACCAGCTGGGCGGCCATGGCATCGGTGTCTGCTTTGTCTTCACTATATACAGCTTTAATGATACCGGGATAGGCTGCTTCGAACACATCCTGCTCTGGTTTTGAGAGCTCATCAAATAGTTCTTTGACCATGCCTGGTTTCTGACTTCCCTGACCTGGAAAGAGAAAAGCGATTTTAGTCATGTTTTTTCCTTTCATTCATAAGCATCCGTCAGTCTCAGTGGCTGAGACTTCCAAAATGTTTCGATCTGTAAAAATAAAATTAAATCAATTCAATCGATTCAATCGAATGAATGCATAAACAATAAATAATTAAATAAAAAGTGCGGGTCGCTGGCTCAATTCGATAACTATGACAGTTAGACAACTAAGACAGACGGGCCAAACTGGTCAATGCGATATGGATCTTCTTTAAAATTAAACAAAACTTTAAAATGAAAGAACACGTCTATATCACCCACCAAATACCGAAAGTCCGGGAACCCTCCGAAAGCTTACGATCTCGAAGGATTCAGAACCATTGTTAATTAAAATTAACCTTCGATGACCTTGACCACGTCTCCCACTGTCTTGAGATCTTCACTCATTTCAAGCTGAACATCCAAGGCGTCTTCGAGCTTCATGATCAATTCGACCATGTCCAGTGAATCTAGTCCCAATCCTTCGAATGTGGATTCCAATGTGATTTCACTGACATTGATCTCCTTGTAATCGGCAATTTCCTGTGCTACTTTTTCAAATACCATTTGTACCTGACCTCCAAAAATTTTATATATTTTAATATTGAATCGGCTCTGTTAGATTGTTCTGTTGTAGTTTTGGACTATTTAGTCCATTCGATGATGGCACCGGCGCTGGTCAACCCACCACCAAACGCAACCATGGCAATTTTCATACCGGCTTTTAGTCTGCCTGACCGATTCAATTCATCCAGGAGCAAAGGAATGCTGCCGGCTGAGGTATTGCCCCGTTTGGCGACTTCATTGACAATTTTATCTTCCGATAAGCCCAGTTTTTCACGAGCGCTTTCGATGATCCGAGAATTAGCCTGGTGAGGGACGACCAAATCAAGATCGCCGATGGTCAATTTAGCCTGGTCTAGGCAGATCCCCAATTCAGTCATAAATGAACCCACGGCAAATTTATAGACTTCCCCACCGCTCATTTCAACGGTATCCCTGGTTTGTGTTTCCTTATGCCACGGCGTATCCCGGAATATATTGGGGATATTTAAGGCTTCGATGTTGCCCCGGTTACTGGTATGGATCGCTTTAAGGCCGTTGCCTTTTTTAAGAATGACGCAGCCCCCCCCGTCTCCAAAGAGAACACAGGTCCGGCGATCCGTATAATCGATATAGCGGCTCATAATTTCCATACCGGCCACTAGAATATATTCAGCTTTACCGGCCTTGAACAAGGCATCGGCTAGATCCAAGGCATATAAAAAACCGGTGCAGGCGGCATTAAGATCCATCGCAGTACAGTCGGCACCAAGATCCATGGCTAGGATCGATGCTTGGGACGGTGTTTTATATTCGGCACTAATGGTTCCAAACAATATATAGTCCAGTTGGCTGGGGTCGATCCCGGCATTGTCAACGGCGGCTTTTGACGCTTTTAAGGCCAAGCTACGCAAGGTCTCATCGATTGAGATCCTGCGTTCTTTGATGCCAGTTCGCTGCGTGATCCACTCATCGGAAGTTTCCACCATTTCTTCCAACATTTTATTGGTTAGTCTAAAGTCCGGCTCGGCGCTGCCGGTTCCAATTATATCAAAGCTCATATACTAATTCCTCTTACTTTCTCATTGCTTTCTTTTTCTAGAAAATCCGATAAATGACCGTTTAATTTTTTAAGACTCTCATATAGGGCATTTTTTTCTTCATTGGTCAGTCCCGACGTCATACTGCGGACCATTCGAATATGAAAAATATTATGGGACCGCACTACTCTGGTTCCATCCGGGGTCAGAGAAAGGATCACACCGCGCAAGTCACTGCGGCTTTTCTCCTTAAGGACATACCCTTTTTTTTGTAGTTTTTGAATGGCCACTGTGACCGTTGCCGTTGTAACGCCAAGACATAGCGCCAGATCACGGATATTGATCCCGTGATTTTCACCTATCTTTTCAAGGATATGGATCTCATTGATGGTTAAATTCAGATCCGTATATTCATTCATCTGCGTTTCAACCTTGCCTATTTTTTCATAGACGCTGATTATGATATTATTCAACTGACTGAAAAAACCTTCCATGACTCCTCCGTTGATTAGTTTGATAACCTAATTATATTTCTATTGGTTTGAATGTCAAGATATTTGTTGGTAAATTGCTTTTGAAAAACTAGTTGAAAACTGGTTTTAGCTCTTTTTTTTATTTTTTATCGCTCTAAAATCAGCAGGCACATCCCTACTAATATAAGTCTGTGCCTGCTTTTATGATTCATTGAATACAAAATTTTTAATTCAACTCCGGTTATTTCTAATTCGACTTTTCTAATTCAACATTTTATAAATCGACATTTTTTAAATCGATACTTTCCAATTCGACACTTTCTAATCC
>JBAQDU010000064.1:0-2182 GCA_049294805.1 Clostridiaceae bacterium | reverse complement strand
TCATTTAATTTGAAGACTTAACCATCATATAATTTGGGGAACAACAATCCCCAAGAAATTTTAACGTGGTTGGAGAGCTTACTAAACGGCCTATTTGAAAATCGGAAAGAAAAACGGGAAGCCCGAGCTCGGTGCAGCCATCGCATTATACATGCTTCTTGCAGATGGAGAGCCGAATGCGAAAGTCTATACAGCCGCCTGTTACAGACAGCAGGCCAGAATCATCTTCAACACCAGCATGAACTTTGTGGAAGGGAATCCGACGCTTTCTAAGGTGACAAACCTGGTTCGGTCCACAAAGCGAATCACCTATCCAAAGACAGGAAGCTTCTATCAGGTTTTAAGCTCAGATGTCAAGTCGAAGTCCGGAATCAATGCTTCCTGCGTTATTCTGGATGAGATCTGGACTTATCGTAATCCGGACCTCGCAAAAATACTGACCACGGCGTCCGGGGACGTGAGAACACAACCGCTTTTTCTCTACCTCACCACAGCGGAAAATCAGCTCTCCGACTACGGATGGGAAATGCACCAGCAGGCGAAGGATATCCTGGAAAGAAAAAGAGTAGATTCAACATTCCTGTCAATCATTTATGGACTGGATGATGATGCGGATATTGAAGATGAAAAAAACTGGTATAAGGCCAATCCGAGTCTCGGACATACCATTACAATAGAGAGAGTCAGGAGCATTTTTTAACCAAGTCAAAGACGATCCGGCAGATTTAGCCATGTTCAATCAGCTAAGACTGAACATGTGGTTAAAGCAGGAAATCAAATGGATACTCATGGACAAATGGGACCTTTGTAATTTCACTGTAAACCCTGAAGAACTGAAAGTTCGAGTCTGCTAATGAAATAAAAAATGCGATATGAGCCGTCTTTTCTTGTGGAAAAATTACCGGGGTTTACGATTTGTCGTATTGCGTTGTGCAATGATTGGCTTCATCAGATGTTTTTCATGAGCATTCATATCTCCCATGAGCTTCTGAAGCTGGTGGAAAGCTTTTTTGCCCATATTCTGTCTGGAGATACCCATTGAAGAAAGCGATATTTGCGGGAGAGTCGAAGTGGGAATATCATCAATGCCCAAGACGCCGACTTGGTCAGGAACAGCGATGTCTTTTTCTTTTAATGCATTGAGCACACCATAGGCGATCAAGTCATTACCGGTAAGATAAGCATCTGGGGGTTGAAGTGATTCGATGAGTAGGGCGGCAGATGCTTGTCCCCATTCGGTGGTGTATTCACCGGATTGGATGAGATTTTCATCAATTGGGAGATCACAGGCGCGCAGACCATTCCGGTAACCATTAACACGTTCTTTGTTGGAGAAGGAATTTTCAGTACCACCGATATAGGCGATGCGCCTGTAACCTTTACTATGCAGATGCTGGACACCAATGAAGCCGCAGGCGGAGTTGTCGATACCGACGTAGGATACTGCGTCATTCTTGCTTTCGTTGGCTAGGAAGACGGTGGGTATCCCAGAATTTAGGATGTGGCCGATATCCGTGGTTGCCGGATCGATGATGATCCCGCCGACCCGGTTGGAGATCATGGTACGGATTAGATCACTCTCCCGGCCTTTCTCCCAATTGGAGTTTCCGAGGAAGAGCTGATAATTCTGTTCCCTGGCAGCTTCTTCGATGCTCCGAGCAATCATGGGATAGTAGGGGTTCGTGATATCTGGGATAATCAGGCCGATTGTGTTTGTAGATTTTTTAACTAATCCCTGGGCAATTGCATTGGGTTGATAACCCAATGCTTCGGCCGTATCGACGATCTGGCGGCGCAGTTTCTCACTGACGCCGGCTTTTCCGTTCAATGCCCGGGAAACCGTGGCGGAAGTTACATCAAGGGCTTTCGCGATGTCTTTTATAGTTACTATCATGGTTAAATTCCCTTTTTTTGTCCTAATATACTTTAAATTAACCACATTTTCAGCGGTTTGTCTATTGTTAATAATTTAATTATCTTGGAATTTTCAAAATCAGTTCCATCAGAGTATGTGTTTACTTTTTATCAATCAGTTAAGTAAAGTCGAAGTTTATTTGGAGATGTTCAGAAAATTTGTTGACACCGTTTTCTTATTCTGCTAATATTATTCATAGAGTAAACGTTTGAGTAACTCTTGCGATTTTACCAGTGAAAGGAGTTGAGGTCTCACCGATCGGTCTTC
>JBAQDU010000063.1:0-47201 GCA_049294805.1 Clostridiaceae bacterium | reverse complement strand
CTTACCGAAATAATGTCAAAACACCATCATCTGGTCTCTGTGCGAGATCCGGATGATGGTGTTTATCATTATTATCGAGTTATAAATCGAATTATTAATTGTGTTTTAACGAACAAAATTTAGATGGACAAAATCGCCGGCGGAAATGGTGGCCGTGATGGGTTCTTTGCGCTCTAGGACTGGATGGTTTAGGCTGAAGGGTTGCGGCCCTTCGCCTGGATTAAAGGCCAGAAGATGAAGGGATTCCTCGTCAACTCTGATATAGCCGAAGACTTCGCCCTGGAAGAACGGGAAAAATTCACCCCCGGTAAATGCTTGGGCACTCTGTCTTAAAGCGATGGCTTCTTCGTAGATCGCCATGACCGTCTCGTCTTCATTGCCCCATGGATAGGTGGCTCGATTATAGGGGTCGCGCTCACCATAGAGTCCGGCTTCATCCCCGTAATAGATGCAGGGGACGCCTGGTAGGCTCATGAGCATGACCACCGCCAGACGCAGCAGCCGGTTATCATTTAACTCCGTCCGAATCCGTCGGGTGTCATGGGTTCCCAGTGAATTTAAGTTGGCGTAGAGGGCTTCTTTGGGATAATTTTCTTTAATGGACATCAAGACCCGGTAAATTTCCTCGGCTCTGGCCTGCCCGGACAAGTACCGGATGATGGCATCTTTAAAGGGATAGTTCATCACACCGTGGAGTTCTTGACCAAGGAGGTAGCTTCGACGCTGCGAATAAGAAATCTTATTGGAAGCATCTTCCCAAACTTCGCCGATCAAGACGGTTTGGTTGGCCTCATCGGTTTTCTTCATGACTGCACGGATCCCTTGGATGAAATAGTCCGGCAATTCATCGGCCACGTCAAGACGCCACCCCAGAGCCCCTCGTTTGATCCAATACGGGATCACGCCGGTTTCGGGATTCATGATGAATTGCTGATAGGATCCTTTGGTTTCATTCACATTGGGTAAGTCCGTGACGCCCCACCAGCATTCGTAATTATCCGGAAATTGGCGGAACGTATACCACTCACTGTAAGGTGAGTCAAGGCTTTGATGGGCCCCCATGGTGGGATAGGTGCCTCTGGCATTGAAATATAATGAATCCGCCCCGGTGTGGTTAAAGACACCGTCTAAGATCACGCCAATGTTGCGTTCCTGGCATGATGCCATAAGGTCCGAGAACTCCTCATTGGTCCCCAGCATTGGATCGATCTTATGATAATCCCCCGTATCGTAGCGATGATTGCTCCTGGCTTCAAAAATCGGATTAAGGTAAATCCCCGTAATTCCAAGTTTCGTTAAATAATCCAGCTTTTTCCTGATCCCTAAGAGATTGCCGCCGGAGAACTCCCAGCGCTCAATGGCCCCTTTGGGATTTTTGATGTAATACGGTGTATCTTCCCAATGGGCATATAAGAAGCTGCCCGGTTTGGGGTGGTTGATGTGCCCGTCGGCGTTTCCGTTGTGGAACCGATCAGGGAAAATTTGATAAAAAATTGCGTTTTTGTACCAAGCCGGAGCCGGCTGGCTGTATTCATGGACTGTGATCTGAAACATTCGCATCTGGTATTCCTGGTCATAGGGAACGGCCAGCCCCCCTAAGGAATCATGGCTATTTCCAAAGTAAGTTGTCCGGCCCTCTACACTCACCGAAAACCAATAGAAAAACAAACCCCGTTCCATTACTTGTAAGGTGGCACTATGAATGCCACCTTGTTGGTCCATGGTTAGGGTTTTTATAACTTTTGGGGTGGGTTTTTCCTGATAGTAATTTAAATAGCAGGTAACATTCGAAAGGTCTTTCGTATCGACTTGAAAAGTGATCGCCGTGCCGGGGGTCACCGCACCAAACGGTGACCGGCAGGCTAAATCGTGGGAGTTATAATAAACATCATGGATCGTACTCATATTGATTTCCTATTCGACCAGTTGGTTTATCTTTCAAAAGATCTGGTTCCCCAGATCCCCACCGCATACTGGCGAACGGTATTGTCTGAGGTGAAAGCGCCGGAAGAGGAGATGTTTTCAATGGCCATTTTATTCCAAACAAACCGGTCTCTGTATAAATTATTGATTTTAATGTGGGCATCCAAATAGGAGTCAAAATCCTTTAAAAGGAAATACTCATCATTGTAATCCAATAGGGAGCGGTAAATATCCTGACCTTCGGTGGCCATGCCGGGGATGAAGCCGTTGACCAGGGAGTCTAGGACACGTTTGACGTTCTTATTGGAATTATAGATGTCTCTTGAGACATAGCCGCCATGGCGGGAATAATGGAGAATCTCGGACTCATCCAATCCAAAGATCACGATATTGGGATCCCCTACTTCGCGCAGGATTTCAACATTGGCCCCATCTAACGTAGCCAGGGTAATAGCTCCATTCATCATAAATTTCATGTTGGATGTGCCCGAGGCTTCTTTTGTAGTGGTTGAAATTTGTTCGGATACTTCCGCTGCAGGAATGATCCTCTCTGCCAACGATACTCCGTAATTCTCCAGGAAGACGACCTTGATCAGGCCCCTCACTCGAGGATCGTTATTCACCGTATCGGCCAACGAATTGATAAACTTAATGATCTGCTTGGCGTAGAAATAAGCCGGAGCAGCTTTCGCGGCGAAAATAAACGTTCTGGGATGCATGGTGAATCCCGGTTTTTCCAGGATCTCATGGTAAAGATGCATAATATGCAGCGCATTTAAAAGCTGCCGCTTGTAGGCATGCAGCCGCTTGACGTGGACATCAAAGATTGAATTGGGATCCACGACGATTTGAGTGGTGTCTTTGATGAATGCCGCCAGTTGTTCTTTGTTATGATACTTAATGTCCTCCACCCGTTCCTGGACGTCTTTGTTTCGTTTAAAGTCCTTGAACAGCTTAAGATCCGTGGGCGTGCGCCGCCAGGACGTACCGATGGCATCATCCAAAAGATTGGATAATTCGGGATTGGCCAGCATCAGCCAGCGACGATGGACGATCCCATTGGTTTTATTGTTAAATTTATAGGAATAGGCATCATAAAACGGCTTGAGTTCCTGCTTGATCAAGATATCGGTATGGAGCTTGGCTACCCCGTTGACGGAATGACTTCCCAGGATCGCCATATGAGCCATTCTGATTTGACCGCCGGAAATAATGGACATGCCTTCGGTCAACTGATCATCCCGGGTAATGCCTTTCAATTCGATGCGCATAAACTGATCGATGGTTTCGATGATCAGGTAGATCCGCGGCAATAATTTTTTCATCATTTCAATGGGCCATTTTTCAAGGGCCTCAGCCAGGATCGTATGATTGGTATAGCTCATGGTCTTTTGAGTGATTTCCCAGGCGACGGACCATTCCAATTTTTCTTCATCCAGCAAGATCCTCATAAATTCAGGGATGCACAGGGCCGGGTGAGTATCATTGATGTGGATGGCCACAAATTCATGGATGTTCTCGATGGGTTCCCCCAGATCTTTGTAATGGCGGATGATATCCTGGACTCCGGCTGAAACAAAGAAATACTCTTGCTTTAGTCGTAACAGGCGGCCTTCATAGTTGGAATCATCGGGATACAAGGCTTCTGAAATCGCTTCGATACTCCGTTTGCGGTCCAGTCCTTTCTGAAAATCAATTAACGCTTCAATGTTGATGCCCGTTGGATAATACGGTTCTTCCGCCGACCACAGCCTGAGGCTGTTGACGGTCTTGTTGTCATAGCCGATCATGGCCGTATCATAGGGAACCGCTAATACTTCATCGTAACCGGTGTGATGGCAAAGCAGGGAACCGTCTTTCTGGGGTTCCATCCAGGCATCGCCGTACAGTTTCACCGTCAAGGCTTCATCAGCCCGGCGATATTCCCAGACGTTGCCGTCGCGCAGCCAGTTCTCGGGAAGTTCGACCTGATAGCCGTTGATGAACTTTTGCCGGAATAAGCCATATTTATAACGAATTCCAACACCGGCCCCGGGGATCCCGGTGGATGCCATGGAATCCATGAAAGCTGCCGCCAGTCGTCCCAAACCACCGTTGCCTAGGCCCGGATCCACTTCTACGGCTTCGATCTTTAACAGATCCACGCCTAATTCGGCCAGGGCTTCCTGGGCAATGGGCCGGATGCCCAAGTTCAGGAGGTTACTGCCTAACAGGCGCCCCAACAGGAACTCGATACAAAAATAATAGACTTGTTTTTCTTTATATTGCTTATATTTCTTTTGAGTCTTCGCCCAGTTTTCAGCCTGATACTCTTTGACTAGAGAGCCCAGTGTCTGATAGAGCTCATAATCGGAAGCATCCTCCAGTTCGATGGGAAACTTTCTTAAAAGTGTCCGCCTGAAGTCGTCTTTAAACTGTTCTTTTGTGATTTGTTTCATATTACTCCATTCCTACTAATTTCTCATAGATCTGTTCGTATGCCTCGGCGGATCTGGTCCAGCTAAAATCTGCTGCCATATCTGCGCGAAGGATCTTCAGCCAGGCTTTTTTATCTTTATATACAGCCGTGGCCCGATTGACGCAGTCTTTTAGATCCTGCCCGTCATAATTGCGGAAGCTAAAGCCTAAGCCTTTGCCAGTAATTGGATTATAGGGTATCACAGAATCTGCCAGTCCCCCGGTTTCCCGAACAATGGGGACTGTTCCATAGCGCATGGCAACCATTTGCGTTAATCCGCAAGGTTCAAATCGCGAAGGGATCAGCATCATATCCGATCCAGCATACACTCGTTGGGCCAAGCCTAAGTCAAATTTGATTTGACTGGATATTTTATCGGGGTATTTTCCGGCAAAATACCGGAAAAGATCTTCATAGCGTTTATCCCCGGTACCTACCACCACCATCTGTAAATCTTGGTTCAATAATTCTTCCAAAACACTTGAAAGAATATCAAAACCCTTTTGATCTGTCAAACGGGAAATGATCCCGATCAAGGGAACTTGTACCGGTTGCAGTCCTAGTTCTTCCTGAAGCGCCGATTTGCAACGGGCCTTCCCTTTTAAGTCTTTGGCCGAATAAGGATAGGGAATATACGTATCCGTAGCCGGATCATTGAGCTCAGTGTCAATGCCGTTCAGTATGCCGGAGAGTTTATAATCGATGCGTTCCATGAGGCCATGGAGGCCCTCTCCGTAAAACGGATATTTGATCTCCCGGGCATAGGTGGGTGACACGGTGGTGACCCAGTCGGCATAATTGATGCCGCCTTTCATGTAGTTGACATTGCCAAAATATTCAACGCCGCTATCGAGCATCACGGAATCGCCAATGGACAGGAGATCCCCCAATGCTTCAAAGGGATAGATCCCCTGGAATTTAAGGTTATGGATGGTGAGGACGGTTTTGATCTCGCGCAGGGCTTCGATCCAATGATATTTGACTTTTAAGAGCAGCGGTATGATCGCCGTATGCCAGTCGTTGCAGTGGAGCACATCGGGGATCAGCTTGATTTTTTCCAGGGCTTCGACGACGGCCATGGAAAAGAACGAGAACCGTTCCCCGTCATCAATGTAGCCGTAGATCCCTTCTCGGTCGAAATAGTACATATTATCAATAAAATAATAGGTGATCCCGTCAATCTTCAAGCTGTCCACGCCGCAGTATTGATTCCGGTAGGATACTTTGACGGTAAAGTCGGTGACATGCTTCATTTTAGCCTGATATTTTGCTGGGATCTGGGTATATTTAGGCATGATCACTGAGATATCGACCCCGGCTTTTTTAAGGGCCCGGGGCAAGGACCAAGCGACGTCGCCCAGTCCTCCCGTTTTAATGAAGGGATGACATTCTGATGTTATAAATAATACGTTCAAGGGTTCCCCTCCTCTATATGACCGAATCTTTGACCAAAACCAATGGGTTTTTTTCCGTTCCGGACATAATTTCGCCTTCAGAGACAGTGACGTTCTTATCGGCAATACAGTTCTTCAGCTGAGCGCCGGCCTTGATGCAGCCGTTTTGCATAATGATCGAATTCTCGATCTTAGCCCCCTTTTCAACCACGACCCGGCGGAACAAGATGGAATTGACCACTTCACCTTCGATGACACAGCCGTTGGCGATGAGACTGTTGGTGACTTTGGAATCCGGTCCGTAATAGCACGGGTGCTCATTGCGGATCTTTGTATTGATCTTAGTGGAACCGTAAAACAGATCCATCAAATGTTCTTCGTTTAAGAGATCCATATTGGATTGATAGTAGTTATAAATGGAAGAAATATAGGCAATGTAGCCGGTGAATTCATAGCCTTTATAGTTATAGATCCTGGCGGCGTCGTGGAGAACTTCTCTCATATAGATTGACACTCCACTGGACACGGCATCTTCGATCAGTTCTTTTAAGAGGCTGACTTTCATGATGTAGATTTCCATGGAGACTTTCGTCATATCAGATCTGTTCTGGCTGCCCCGTTTGACTATTTTAATGCCAAAGGAATTGATCCGCAGCTGATCATCGGTATTAAGGACATAGGCATTGTCATAATAGTGGTCCGTTGAATCGTAGTTTTTAAACACCACCGTGACATCGGACTTGGATTCAATGTGGCTCTCTAAGACATGTTTCAAATTGATGTTCATGACCATATTAGAGCCTGATAAAGCCACATATTCGCAATTGGATTTATCTAAAATATCAATGTTGTTGTAGTAGTTTAGGATATCCCCTTTTAAGTCAAAGTTTAAGTCTGGGGTGGAATAGGGTGAAAAATAGAAGATTCCACCGGACATCCGGTCCATATCCCAGGGATGGCCCGACCGGATATGGTCCATCAAGGACCGTTCTTTATCCTGTAGGTAGATGCCCACGGTATCGATGCCGGCAGCGCTCATATTCGACAAGACGAAATCGATGATGCGGTAACGTCCGCCAAAGGGAATGGCAGCTACGGGCCGATGAGCCGTCAAGGATTTCATCTGGTAGTCCGGTTCCATCAAATTGATCAATCCCAATAATCGTTTATTGTTAGCCATTATCTATCTCCTCCGATTACAGATGCTTCCGCCACCACCGAGATTTCGATTCCATCACCGATGATCTGACCGTCTGCAATTTTAACATTCTCCCCGATCATGGCTTTGCTGATCACACAATTGTCACCAATGACCGTATTGGACATAATGACTGAGTCTTTGACCACCGTCCCGTTCCCGATCTTTACCCCCATGGAAAGGACCGAATGGTCGACTTCGCCCCGGACAGTGCAGCCTTCAACGATCAGTGAGTCCCGGATCAATGCGTCTTTGGTGATGTATTGCGGCGGATTGGTGTGGTTCACCGAATAGATCCGCCAGGATTGATCCTGAATATCCAATTCGGAATTGCGGTCGATGAGGTCCATATTGGCTTCCCACAGGGATTGAATGGTACCAACATCTTTCCAATAGCCCTTAAAGGGGAAAGCCATGACGGTTTCTTTGTTTTCGATCATGCGCGGGATGATATCCTGGCCAAAATCGATCATGCCATCGCCGTTTTCATCCTTCATGGTGAGGTATTTCATCAACGCATCAAAGGAGAAAATATAGATCCCCATGGATGCCAGATTGCTCTTGGGTTCTTTGGGCTTTTCGGCAAATTCTGTAATCAATAGATTGCTGTCGCAATTCATGATTCCAAACCGCGGCGCTTCATCCCAGGGAACTTCGATGACGGCAATGGTCAAGGCTGCATTTTTCGCTTTATGATACTTGAGCATTTTTTCATAGTTCATTTTATAAACATGGTCCCCGGATAAGATCAGGACATATTCAACGTCCTTTGATTCCATGTAGGTGATGTTTTGATAGATGGCATGGGCTGTTCCATTAAACCATTTTTCTTCTGTGGCCGAGGCAAAGGGCTGCAAGATCGTCACGCCGGTATCTCTTGAGTTGAGATCCCAGGGACTTCCGTTCCCGATGTGTTCATTTAATATCAAGGGTTGATACTGAGTCAGTACGGCAACCTTGCGGATCCCCGAATTGGCACAGTTGGACAGTGCAAAATCAATGATGCGATACTTTCCGCCAAACGGAACCGCTGGCTTTGCCAAATTCTTGGTCAATGGACCTAATCTTGATCCTTGGCCACCGGCCAGGATCATGGCGAGCATTGAATCTTTCATTTAATTACCTGCTACCTTCCATCAGATGTCCTCCGTAATTACTGGTCGAATACCAGTCATAAATTCCGGTCAAGAGCAGACCGTATTGGTAGCATATCCTTTCCCTCATATTTTGGAACTCTTTTACGGAGCTGAGTTGTATAGTTTGGTTTCGATTGATCTATTTTACATTGAGATATTTTTATAGATCTGGTTTTCTAAATCTTTTTTTCTAGATCTTTTTTAGTTGGATCTGGTTTGGTTTGAATGATTAGTTGGATCTGGTTTAGGTTGAATGGTTTATATTGATCATTGCTTCGATTTATTAATTGTCGCTGGCTTTGGCTGATTTACGGTCCCCTTTTAGGGCCACCGGCCGAATGATCAACCCGGATAAGGAGGGACTGATCACTTCAATGTAAAATGGCATTCCATTGGTCTCGCCCGGTTTGGTCTTAAACTGACCTTGGGTTTTGGTCCATATGCCGCCAAATTCCATTAGCTCGGTATTGATGACCTCTTCATAGGTCCCTTCATAGGGAACCCCCAAGCGGACGCCTTCCACTTGCTGGAAGTCAAAATTAAAACAACAAACTAAAAAATCTTTTTTGCGGCTGCCGCGGCGCAGGAACTTTACAATACACTTGTCATTTTCTACGTCCAGTAGATCGATGGATTCCGGTTCTGTTTCGATTTCATACAACGCTTTGCTGGTGGAATACAAATGGTTTAATTCCCGCATAAGGTTTTGGGCTCCGGCGTGGCGCTCATTGTCGAGTCCCACCCATTCGAGCTCTGAGAAATACCGCCATTCCATGGTCTGGGCAATGTCATTGGTCATAAAATTCAGCTTTTTACCGGGGTGCATCAGCATATAAGACATCAGCAGACGGAAGCCTGCAAATTGATTGTAAAGATCAAGGGGCTGCTTTTCGACGATTGATTTCTTGCCATGGACGACTTCATCATGGGATAGGGGCAGGATGTATTTTTCTTTGAAAGAATAGACAAAGGAAAAATTCAACAGTCGCTGGTTAAAGACCCGATGCTCCGGCAGCATTTCAATGTAGCGCAGAATATCATTCATCCAACCCATGTTCCATTTGTAATGGAAGCCCAGGCCCCCTTCTTCCACCGGATTGGTCATCCCTTCAAAGGCGGTGGATTCTTCGGCGATCATCAATACCCCTGGCAATTGGGCACGGATCACACTGTTTAGTTTTCGGATAAAGGCCAATGCTTCCAGATCCGTATTACCGCCCTCCGCATTGGGAATGTAGTCCTTATCGCCGTAATCCAGATAGATCATGGAAGATACGGCATCTAGGCGCAGTCCATCGACATGAAATTCATTGAGATAATAAAACGCATTGGACATCAAGAAACTTTGCACTTCAGTTTTGGAAAAATCAAAGTGCATGGTTCCCCACCCTTCGTTGAAGGCCTTGTTGTAATCCATGGGTTCATAGGTAGCAGTGCCATCAAAATAGCGAAGACCGTGATCATCGGTGACAAAGTGAGCCGGGACCCAGTCTAAAATGACCCCGATGCCGGCTAAGTGACAGGCATCGACAAAATCCCGAAACATCTCGGGGGTCCCGTAGCGGCTGGTGATGGAGTAAAAACCGGTCAATTGATAGCCCCAGGATTCATCATTGGGATGTTCCATGATGGGCATGATCTCAATATGGGTATAGCCCATTTCGCTGACATAGGGAATGAGTTTTTCTTTGAGTTCGGTGTAATTATAAAGACGTCCATCGGGATGTTTCATCCAGGACCCCAAGTGAACTTCATAAATATTCAGTGGGTTTTTATAGGTATTCCAGACTCGGCGGCGCCGCATCCAGGAGGAATCTTTCCAGTGGTAATCCAAAAGTTCCGTGACCACGGAAGCAGTGCCCGGTCGCAATTCACTTCTGACGGCAAAGGGATCGGCTTTCATGACAAAGCTGCCATCGTGATGATGAACTCGGTATTTATATAAAGACCCTTCAATGTTCTCGAGAACGCGGCCTTCCCAAATCCCGGTGGCAACGTTAGGCACCATTTCCTGACCGCCCCAGCTGTTAAAATCGCCGGTGAGTTCAATGTGGGCCGCACGCGGTGCCCAGACTCGGAAAACCCAGTAGCCATCTTCGCGGTGTGCCCCCAAATGCCGATAGGCCTGATAATTGTCCCCGGTATTGAATAAATAAGCCGCGTCAAATTCAGAGGTCAGCTCTTCCGTCTTTTTGTTTTTTAATTGCATCATTTTACTCCTTTTGAGAACTAAATTTCGTGTTCTGCATTTAAGTAATGAACTTGTCTTTTGTATTCGATCAATCAAGTTTGATTCTATGTTCATTATAATCATTCTCGTTAATGGATCCTTACCTTTATAATAACAAAAAAGGTCGTGATTAGGACAATCACGACCTTGATTTTGATTTATTTTAAACAATATTAACGGGTTTTTAACGAGTTTCTTGAATTATGGAAATAAATCTACCCAAACTCTGTAAAAATTCAGCAAATAATCAAAGTCGGCGATTCCTTTAAAAATCCGTTGCCATAATTTCTAAGGCAGAAAATGTTGACCGGCCCGATATAAACCATACCACTCCTGACGGGTCAATTGTATTTGGGTGGCTTTACAAAGCGCAGTGATCCGCACTGGGTTCATTGTCCCGATGATGGGCTGGATTTTGGCCGGGTGGCGTAATAGCCAGGCGATGGCAACCGCTTCAGGTGAAACGCTGTACTTTACCGCCAACTCAGATAGTTTGGCATTGAGTTCTAGTTGGTCGGGGGCCCCAATAAACGATCCATTGCCGGATGACCTTTGCAGCGGCGACCACGCCTGAACCGTAATTCCACGAGTTTGGCAATAGTCCAGCACATAGCCCGTGTGATCGGAACCCTGTGCCCCAGACCGATTGCAATTAAGATCCGCACTTAAGATGTCCGCATGGGATAAGCTCAGTTGCAGTTGATTGATGATGGGAACTGGTTGGACCGTGACTTTTGAAAAAGCCAGTTCCAGTTTACTGGAGGAGTGATTGCTGACTCCAAACCAGCGAACCATGCCCCTGGTTTTAAGGTCATCCAAGGTCCGTCCAACTTCTTCGGGCACCATTAGAGCATCTGGCCGGTGCAGCAGCAGCACATCCAAATAATCCGTACCCAGGCGCTTTAAACTGCCTTCCACTGACTCCATTATGTGCTCGGGCGACAGATCGTAAAAACCGTCCCGAATGCCGCACTTGCTTTGAAGATAAACTGCCTGACGAGTCAAGCCTAAGCGGGCAAATGCTTCGCCAAACCGAACTTCGCTTTCACCGCCATCATAAATATCCGCATGGTCAAAGAAATTAACGCCCCCCGCCAGGGCGGCCTTTAAAACAGAAGCTGCCTCCGGCACGGTCTTTTCCCCCATGCGCTGACAGCCTAGTACTAAACGGGATACGGACAGATCGCTGTTACCTAACTGGATTTTTTCCATTGGTTCACACTCCTGGGTAAATTTGTCGAAACCTGCTTTTGAAAAATGAAAAGATGGCTTTCTTCTATACGAATTGGGCGTCCATCAAAAAATAGTGTCCGGTCAGATCATTAAATCTATCGTTGACCCGGCCATTATATTGTTCTTCGACCAAACTATGAAAGATCCGGTTCGTCTCAATTAGACCAATCGAAAACCCGACGATCTAGCAGATCAATTATTTACAGTGTTCATCTTTGGTCTGATCCGGTACAAATTCACTTCCACCATGATTAATGATGTATTGCTGCATATCATCGGGCATGGCTGCAGTGAGACTGATCCGTTCCTGAGTCATTGGATGGGTAAATTCCAAAGCGTAGGCATGGAGCAATTGCCTTGGTCGTTCCCCTTCCAAGCGGCCGCCATATAGCTGATCCCCGACCAGTGGGTGGCCCATATATTTGGAATGAACGCGGATTTGATGGGTTCGACCCGTCTCTAGGATAAACCGGACCAAGCTTGTATCATTGAATTGTGCCAAAACTTCATAACCCGTTCGACTGGGTTGTCCCAATTCATCGACTACCCGTCGATAATCATCGGGATCGGGCCAGTGGATGGGGGCATCGATCATCCCGCTTTTGGATTCCCAAAGCCCGGAGGTGATGCCAAGATACGTCTTGATCGGTTTGTCCGAGCCCTTAAAGCGAGCAAACGAAGAATGGACGAATTGATTTTTTGCAATTAGGACTAACCCTGATGTATTCATGTCCAGTCTTGAAACCAGACGAACAATGGAGGGGTCCCCCGTTTCCCCAAAATGATACAGCACACCGTTGGTCAAGGTATCATCCTGGTGATTACGGGTGGGATGGACCACAAGATAAGGCGGCTTATTGACAACGATGAGGCTGGAATCCTCATAGGCGATGTCCAGCGTCATTTTAACTTTGGCCATATCCTGAGATTCCGCCCGGTCCAAATTTATGAGCAAGCTTTCATCACCTTTGATGATGTAGTCCAAATGGACACTTTTGCGACCGATGTAGATCCCTCGGTCCATGGCCAGGCGTTTGATGTTGCGCCCGGAGAGCTTTAAATCATTGCGCAGATAATCGCGCAGCCGTTTTCCCTTGTCCTTGGCTTCTAAAGGGACTTTCATGACATTACGAGTTCGTTTTTTATTTAATTTTACTGGGGTGGGTTCGGAAAATGCCATGATCCAACAAGTCCTTTCTCGCTTCGATGGTGTAGGGTGAGATCTTCACCCCTTTGGTTTTTAGGTGGGCAATGGAGTGTTCCAGGGCACAAAGACAGCCACAATTGATGCCTTGAGTTGCTGCGGTTCTAATCTCCGCCACTTGGGGGAAGTCCCTGCCCGGCTCGATGTAATCAGCCAGATAGATTATTTTATCAAGGGTCGTCATGCCCATTCGCCCTGTGGAGTGATAGCGAAGGGCATCCAAAATTTCCGGGTCGGTGATCCCAAATTCCGCCGTGGCAGTCAGGGCCGCTGAGAAGGCATGCCAGATTTCCCGGGAGTCTTTGATATCATCCAGTCGAACCTGGGGGTCCCCTTGGAGTTTTAGCCAAAGCTGGGCCGGATCGGTGCCTTTATCCACATCATGCAAAAGGGCCGCCAAGCTTACCTTGCGCCGAAACTTTTTCTTAGCCTGGTCAGAAGAAAACCGGACATGGCCTTCTATCAAGTCTAATGCAGTTCGGCGGACTCTTAAGGTATGCTTGTATCGGTCCTTTTGTAAATTCTGTTTCAGATGGTGTTTGATTTTTCGAACTAATCCCATGAGTGGTCGCCTTTATCTCTAGATTTTGATCCATCGCCAAAGCTGCCTCTTATCATTTAATCAGTTGGCTCAGCCTCTTTACTTTGATATAACCCATTGGCATGAATGTAGTCATAAACCAGTGGATGTAAAAAGGCCCGATGGGGCAAATGTTGTTTGATCCTTTGCCGGATCTCTGTGGATGAAATTTCCAGTTCCAAGGAATTGACCCGTATGGCCTGCCCGCCTTGGGCCAGAACCATTGCAATGGCCTGATCCACTTCTTCTGCCCGATAGGTTGGCCGATCAAAGCAAACTAAAGTTGCCAATTGAATGATGACTTCGGTATGTTTCCATTGCTGGAAATTGATCATGGAGTCTGCCCCCAAAATAAAATAAAAGGGATCCTCGGGATGCATGGCCTTCAATTTTGTCAAGGTTTTAAACGTATAGCTAACTTGTGGGTCAGCCACTTCCAGATCACAAACTTCCAAGCCTTCATAATCTGCCAAAGCCAGATTAGTCATGGCCAGACGATGGCTGGCTTTGGCAGAGGTTGAAAGCTTATGGGGCGGATCACCGTTTGGTATCACCAGGAGCCGGTCTAAACCAAGTACCCGTTGACACTCTTCCATTAAATAGCAGTGGGCTGCATGGATGGGATCAAAGGTTCCTCCGACGATCCCGATTTTCATCTGGGTAATTCGATTTGCCGATTGACCTGATCTTTGGCCATCCGATACACAACCAGCTTTCGACCGATGGCCTGGACACCTTCGCAGCCAAGCTTTTCGCAAATTACATCCGACGCCTGTCGGGCAGACATATCTGCAGACTCTAACACATTGATCTTAATGAGCTCTCGTTTTTCCAACGCTAAGTCTACCTGAGTCAGAAAATTCTCTTCGATCCCATTTTTGCCGATTTGAAAAATCGAATCCAGGCCATTGGCCTTGGTTCTTAAAAATGCTCTTTGTTTAGTTGTTATCATATTTTTACCTCAAAAACTCAAATTCGAAATCACGCATTCTGACCAGATCTCCATCTTGGATGCCCATTTTGATGAGCTCGTCGATGACGCCCTTATTGCGAAGGACTTTATGGAAATAACGCAGATGATCCGGATTATTAATATTGGTGGAGTTTAAGATCCGCTCCACAAAGGAACCCTTCACCACATAGACGCCGTCTTCTACTTCGATCTCATATGTGAAATGCTTCTCTTCCGGTATGTACATGTCTTCGGCGTCGTACAAATCCACCGGTGCAACCGTGACCGACAATAGTTGAGCCGCATCCTTCATGACTTCAACTAAACCCATATTGGCTCCGGCACTGATCAGGTGAACTCGATCAAAGCCCTTGCTGTTGACATAGGCTTTAAATTCTTCATATTGGCTGTCATTTTCCATCATGTCGGCTTTATTGGCCACCACGATTTGGGGTCTTTGGCTCAATACTTCTGAGTAGAGCTTCAATTCTTCATTGATCTTATCGAAATCATCCATGGGGTTGCGATTTTCGGATCCCGAAATATCAACAACATGGATCAAGATCTTAGTCCGCTCGACGTGTCTTAGGAACTGAAGTCCTAATCCGACCCCTTCACTGGCTCCTTCAATAATACCCGGGATATCTGCGACCACAAAAGGTTCAATGCCCTTGAGGCTGACGACACCCAGATTTGGTGAGAGCGTTGTAAAATGATAGTCGGCGATCTTAGGCTGTGCCTTGGATACCATGGACAAAATTGTGCTCTTGCCTACATTGGGGAATCCAACAAGCCCCACATCAGCCAGGACCTTAAGCTCCAAGATCACTTCCAATTCTTCGCCGGGCATGCCGGGTTCCGCAAAATCCGGAGCCTGCCGAGTCGGTAGGGCAAATTTTGTATTTCCTTTGCCGCCTTTGCCACCTCGCAGAAGTGTTAGACGCATTCCGTCTACATTCATATCGGCAATGATCTTACCCGATGACTTTTCCTTTAAGATGGTACCGACCGGAACTCGAACGATGATGTCCTTGCCGTCTTTACCATACATTTTAGAAGCGCCGCCATTGGTTCCGGCCTCTGCATAATATTTTCTTTTATACTTCAAATCAAGAAGTGTCGTCATTCCGCCATCAGCGACGAAAATAATAGAACCGCCCTTGCCGCCGTCACCGCCATCGGGACCGCCTAGTGGGACAAATTTTTCGCGACGAAAGGATACATGTCCATTGCCGCCATTACCAGATTTTAAGTACACCGAAGTGTAATCAATAAACATATTCATAGTTTTTTACCTGCCTGTATCTCAATTATACTAAAGCAATAACATAACTCACTGCCTTTATGGATACATTTTAAAATTATTAATTATTTGTTTTTTATTTTATTCGATCCTTGATCAACCAGAACTTATCTTACAGCGAGGTCCCTTAGGGATCGATTGGTTGGTATCACTCTCTAGCTATGTTGAACACTCCGTGTGAACGTTGACCCTCACTGCGTAAGTTGATCTTCACTTAGTAAGTTGCTACTCACCTGGTAAGTACTCGAAATCGTAAGCTAATGCTCCTACCCATCAAGGATTTTGGCGTTGCGTTTATTTTTTCGATAAAATAAAGACCTGCCTCAAGGCAGGTCCTATATTTTCCCTAGCAGTTTTAAATTAAACTGCTTCCATTGTTTCTGTTTCAACTACGGGATAAACACTAGCTCTCTTTTTGTCCTTGCCGACTCTTTCGTATCTTACGACACCACTAACTTTGGCAAATAATGTGTCATCCTTACCTTTGCCCACGTTGTTGCCGGGGTGGATTTTTGTACCTCTTTGTCTGACCAGAATATTTCCGGCTAGTACAGTTTGTCCGTCAGCGGATTTTACGCCAAGTCTTTTGGACTCGGAATCACGTCCGTTTCTGGAGGAACCTACTCCCTTTTTATGAGCGAAAAATTGCAGGTTTAATATAAGCATTATGTTACACCTCCTCTATTTTGAGTGTGATATTTTTTTTGTATTGTTGTTTAATTGCTTCAAGCCCCAGTTTCAATGTTTTCATTAAAACCTGTGCTTTTTCAATATCCGTTGCATCATTGCTGTTTATGGCAAAAGCCAGATATCCACCGTCGGAATCCATATCAATGGACATGGGAATACCGAGGATCTCGTCCAGTCCGTTATAGGTCATCATCAGTTGCGCGGTTACACCGGCACAGACGATATCCTGACCATAATCTGCATAGTCTGCATGTCCTTTGTAGGAAAATCCTAACAAAGCCCCGGATGATCTTGTTATTTTGACTTGTATCATAGCCTAAGCGATGATCTGTTCAACTACAAGCTTGGTATACGGTTGTCTGTGACCTTGCTTTCTTCTGTAGTCTTTCTTCGCCTTAAATTTAAAGACAATGATCTTCTTTGCTTTGTCCTGAGCAGTAACCTTGCAGATTACCTTTGCGCCATCAACGAATGGAGCACCTACGGTCAAAGACCCTTCATTGGCAATAGCCAGAACTTCGGTCAACTCTATGGTTGAATCTACTTCAGCTTCAAGCTTTTCTACGAAAAGCACATCACCTTCAGTTACCTTGTACTGTTTGCCACCTGTTTTTATAACAGCATACATAATTGGAAAACACCTCCTCTTATCAGTTACTCGCCATTCTGGTACACGATTTCGTGTTTAGTTAAACCGTTACTGTGCGGCCTTACCGAGTTATATTAACACACCCAGCTAGGTGTTGTCTAATGTTATTTTCGATCATCCTTGATTTCTCATTGCTTTCTCATTGTTTTGAGCGATTCCACCCCAAGAATTGCATGAAATATAGGGTACGTTAACTAGGCTCTGAAGGATGGTCCACTAAAATTCTGTCCACTAAATGCAGTCCATTAAATGCAGTCCGCTTACATCCGTTACTCAAATCGTGCCACAGAATTTTACTGATTTTTTGTCGATTGGCTTGGGACGAATTAAAAAATCATCGGGCTTATTTTCACCGTCTCCGTTTCATAACTGGTTTCGATTCGGAACGAAAAGTCCGGATAGTCCTGGCCAAGAATGGTTTCAATGGCCTTCAGTTCATAAGTATAGGCGGGATTTGCCGTAATTTTGAATTTTTGATAGGCCAAGCCCGGATCATCCAGCTTGATTCGGATGAGTTTATAGAGATAGCTGGCAGAGACCGGCAGTTTTTTTTGATGGTCCGAGGCAAATAGGGTACGAGAGAGACTCTCGCCATGGCGGCGCCGGGCAATTTGCATCAGTCCCAAATCGGTAATGGGATAAATTTTGGTCAATGGAACCACCCCTTTGGTCAATTCAGTGGCTATTTCAAGCAATCGGATCCGGTCACTCTCATGTTTCATCGTTACAAAATCAATGATGATGATGCCGGCTAGATTCCTCAGCCTGATTTCATCCAAGGCCGTGCGCAGGGCTTCCTCGTTTAATTCTAGGACACCCTGGTGATTGCCTTTGATGGTAGAAGAGCCGCTATTGACATCGATGGCCGTCAGCGCTTCGGTCTCTTCAATGACCAGAGTGCCGCCGCCGGAAAGTGCGACGACCCTGTTGCGTAGCCGCTCAATGCTGTTTTCCAACCCGTGCGCAGCAAAGATATGAGTTTGCGCCGGGTATTCATGGAGCACTGCTTTGGGGAATTTTAGTTTAAGATCCGCCGTAATGGCGGGATCATTGCTGTGGATCATTAAGATCTCTTGAGAGGCCGTCGTCGCTTTTTTAGTCAGAGCGTCTAAAATGTGTCGGTCTTTGTAGATCCGGCCTGGTTCCACCATCTGTTTGGCCTGATTTTGGACTAATTGAAATTCTTCAACCAATTCTTGGGTTTTTGCCAAGAGTTCAGATGGTTCAAGGTCAAGGCTGCTGCTGCGATAGAGCAGATGCAGTCCTTTATAATCCAACAAGACCGGATGTATTTTCCGGAAGCGCTCGGCATCAACATTTTTCGAAAAGCTGTGACCCTGCCCCACCATGACCACTAAAATCCCATCGGTCAGGGAAATATTGTCCGTTACTTTGGCCCCTTTTTTGCCTGACTCCGACCGGAGAATTTCGATCACGATGCCATCACCCACATGATAGCCCTGGAGTTTGGATTTATCCGTCACATACAAATAGGCATTCTTTTTCGTTCCGATGTCGATGAATACGGCATTTTGGGAATGGGATACATTTTTAATGGTCCCGTAAAAAATATCCCCTTCCGTTGGTTTGCCGGTATCTTTAATGACTTTGAGTTCTTTTAATTTGCCGTCTTCGCACAGGGCGGCCCGTAGGAAGCCATCCCGTTCTATAAAAACTTCTTTCATTAAATATCCCCCAGGCTGATGAGTTCACCATTTCGTTCTGTATACATTTCGAGCCGCCGAATGTGGATGAACCGATTAGGGCTGACTCCTGGAGCCGTTTCTTTTAGATATTTTAAAAGATGATCCAAGTTAAGATGGCGCCGGCACCCAGCATAGGTCGTCAGGGTAAGGGTCGTATAGCCATAGGACCAGACAACGGTTGCGCCGGGCTTAATCAAGGGACGGATATCTCGGGTGGACTCTACCCCTTTTTTATTCGTCGTTACCACCAACATGGGGTCATTGCCGTTCAAGGCAGTCCGGATGGTTTCTGCAAAATCTTGAGTCGATGGGATCTTGACCACAGATTCCACTGCATCTAGTAGTGACATGGGGGAACTGGTCCCCGGTTCCATCAGCCGAACTTTTTTATACGAGATCCCGGCCGGTGCGGTGCGGTTGAGATCATTTAGAATTTCCAGTTCACTTTTGGCAGTGTCCAGTTCCACCATGAGGTATTCGGCCTCGGAGGAGACTCCCACGGAGAGCGGCTGAGCCGAAGACATCAGCATATGAGGGCTAAACCCTTGGGAAAAGGCAATTTTAAGTTCCGCTCGATTGATGTTGCGGTGGATGGTGGTCTGAAGGTCCAGATGACCCACAAACTTTATGCAATCAGCTTTGGTGTGTTGAATGTAATAAACTGCCATTAAAACAGATCCCCCTTCCATAGGTTTCATTGATGCCGCAAGCCGTACAACCGTCTCGACAGTCATGGGTCGTAACGGCCTGTTTGGCCAATTCATTTTCTTGGATCAAGTATTCTTTTTTGACCCCGATGTCCACAAAGTCCCAGGGCAGGATCTCGTCGTAGTCCCGTTGACGGTAGGCATAAAAATCAATATCAGTGGCACAGTCGGCCAATGCAGTTGTCCAGGCTTCCAAATCAAAATATTCGGTCCAGCCATCCATCCGCGCCCCTAGTTCAAAGGCTTTTAAAATGAGATCCGACACTCTGCGATCCCCTCGGGAGACAATGGCCTCAAGGCGTGACAATTCCGATTCATGCCAGGAATAAACGACGGCTCTTGATTTTAAGTGATGTTTGATCTCATATACTTTATTCAAGACACTGTCCCTTCGTTCCTGGGGCGCCCACTGAAAGGGGGTAAACGGCTTGGGAATGAAGATGCTGGTCGATAAGTTGATTTTCAATCCCTTATGGCGCTGTTCTTTGGGAATCTGATAAAATTGATCCACTATTTTTTCAGTCATCGTAGCGATGGCAATGGCATCCTCAACGGTTTCTTGGGGAAGACCGATCATCGTATAGAGTTTGATGGTGGACCACCCCATGGCAAAGGCATTGCCCGTGGCGGTCAAAATGTCTTGTTCGGTGACATTTTTATTGATGATATCCCGCATTCTTTGCGAGCCGGCCTCCGGTGCAAAGGTCAATCCGGTTTTTCGGATCTTCTGGATCTCATTGATCAATTCAACGCCAAAGGCATCCACTCGAATGGAGGGCAGTGAAACCGAAATTTTCTCTTCCTTATATTTCTCCACCAGCAGTTTGACCAGATGTTCGATGTCGGAGTAATCACAAGTTGATAAACTGGTTAGGGAAATTTCTTCAAAGCCGGATCCTCGGATCAGCTGATCCGAAAGCTCCAGGATCCGACCGGTCGTCTTTTCGCGGACCGGACGATAGATCATGCCGGCCATACAGAACCGGCAGCCTCTGGTACAGCCGCGGAAGGTCTCCACCATGACCCGGTCATGGGTGACTTCACAATAAGGGACGATCAAATCGGCTGGGTAGTCCACCCCATCAAAATCCACTACCAATTGCTTGACGATCTTGTTTGGTGCACCCTGCCACAGCTTAGTGCGTTCCTTGATCTTCCCGTCCTCGTGGTATGAGACTTCATAAAAAGCCGGCACATAGACACCAGGGACTTGTGCTAGGGCTTTTAAAGTATCCAGTCGAGACAAACTCTGTTGTTTGGAGGACTTGATCACCGATAATACTTCATCCATCATAAATTCACCTTCTCCGATCTCAAAAAAATCGATAAACTGATGAAGTGGTTCAGGATTGGAGGCACACGGTCCACCGGCCATGACCAATGGATCCGTTTCGCCCCGGTCTTTGGATCTTAACGGAATCCCCGAAAGGTCCAACATATTTAAAATATTGGTATAGCTCATTTCATATTGCAGGGTAAAGCCCACCACATCGAACTTTGAAAGAACAGTTCCGGTCTCCAGTGTCGATAAGCCAATGCCTTCTTTACGCATGATGGCTTCCAGATCAGGATAAGGGCAAAATGCTCGTTCGCAGTAGGTGTCCGGGCGGCGATTCATTGTATGATACAAGATCCGCGACCCTAAGTGACTCATTCCCACTTCATAAACATCCGGAAAGCAGAACGCAAAGCGCAGATCCACTTCCGATAGATCCTTTTCGACCATGTTTAATTCTTTGCCCGTATAGCGGGATGGTTTCATCACCTGGAAGAGGACATCGTCATCAATCGTCCGGTCCGGATCGATCTTAATTTGTTGTTTTATCATATTTTCCATTCCCTTTTCCATCAGACGATTTTCATGAGTTTTCAATTGTCCAATGACCCGTTAAATTAATTTTAATTATCTTTCTCAATTCATTTTTATATTCATCTAACTCTAAACTCAAAACTCAAAACTCAAAACTCTAAACTCAAAACTCAAAACTCTAAACTCAAAACTCTAAACTCTAAATTCTTTTTCATCATTGAAACTCGAAAAAAAGTCCGATCTTAAGCTTAGCCACCCTTGATTTCAAAGGAAAAGAGAACTCCCCATGCTGGAAATTCTCTCATCGGTTTAAGTAAATAAGCTTGGAATCACTTGGATCCAGTGCCTTGATTCATTTCAAGATTTGGTTGATCGTTCGTCCCCTCGAATCGTCCCCTAGTATTGTTACCTAGTATCGTCTGGTTTTCTTCCATCTGCCGATGTTCAACACTACGCCGATGAGCATTAAATTGGTCAACAAGGACGATCCCCCGTAGGAAACAAAGGGTAAGGTAATTCCAGAAATCGGCATTAAGCCGATGGTCATGCCGATGTTTTGCAAAATGGAAAACAACAGCAATCCAAACATCCCGGCACCAATGCATTGGGAGAATATATCTTGACCTGCCTTGGAGATCACCAATATTCGCCATAAAATG
Source organism: Clostridiaceae bacterium (assembly GCA_049294805.1). Classification (GTDB taxonomy): domain Bacteria; phylum Bacillota; class Clostridia; order Clostridiales; family Clostridiaceae; genus JG1575. Next base: position 25,369 of record JBAQDU010000063.1, on the reverse strand, counting down.
ATTGAAAAAGCCACTAATAGAGCAATGGACCCAGCGAAACCAAAGTTCTCACCGATGACTGCAAAAATAAAATCGGTGTAATTAACGGGGATCCAATTATAATACCCTGGATTCTGAGCGCCATAGAGTTGGCCCGAACCAATTGATATTCTGGCCGCATCGAGTTGGAATGTATCATAGCCGGTATTATCGCCCGATAATGATAAAAACGCATAGATCCGGCTTCTCCAGTGATCGGGAATAATATTTGTGGATAAAGCCCCGATGATGCCGCCGATCAAGAGAATAAATCCACCGAAGATCACCCTCAGTTTCAGTCCCATAATGAAGAAAATGGACAACACGATAAAAAAGGAGACCATGGTGAGGCCCATTTCTGGTTGCAGCATCATTAAAACCATGGGGATGAGAGCATATCCGACAACTTTCAAAAAGTTATTGGGCTTATTAACTTCACCATTTATATCCTGGATGTTTTTCGACGTCATCAATAAAATGGAGAGTTTTGCGAATTCCGCCGGCTGGATCGACACCGGTCCCACTTGGAACCAGCCGGAGGCCCCGCCACGGGCTTCTGTAAATAGAACCGCCACTAACATGAAGTTTACGATCCAGTAAAAATAAGGGATCAATGGTACGATTTTTTTATAATCCAAGGCAATGATGATCGCCATGGTGACCAGACTGACCGCCAAGAATACCAACTGCATCCGGACATAATAGGTGCCATAATCTTTTCTGGTGGAAATAAAAATATTGAAAACTCCAAAACCAATGATCCCCAGTGTTGTAATTAGAAGCACATAATCCACATACACCAGATCTTTGAGTCGGAACCGAAACAGTTTTTTAATTACATTCATTGGTTACTTTATCCTTTCCCACCCCGAAAAAACGATCGAATCCTGGTTAAGACCCCTTCTCGTTCAGGTTCCTTACCGCCCTCGGAACGTTCTGTTCCGCTTGTCTGAACCGACTGTTCAACTTGCAGATCAGCCAAACCTGGCTCAGCCGGGTTTGACTTGATTTCAGCATCTTTAAGATCGCTTTCACCCTCTACCGACTCAATTTCATCATCGAGAGACTCAAGTTGAACCTCGGTAGACTTGAATTCATCCCCCGCTGTCAGATCAAATTCATCAATGGGATCCTTCGCCAAAGTCATTTCAGCGGTTGTTTCTGTTTCATCGGCAACTTCTACAATAGTTGTAATGTCTATATCTGAGGTGATTTTTGCACTGGAGGTGATTACCGCGTCAATCATCATTTCTGGTTCAGATGTGCCTTCTTCCGGAGGGTTTGAACCCTGATATATTTTATCACAGATTCCCTGGATTTCCGCAGCAACATGGTGCGGTACTTCCAGTGGTTTTCCCTGATTCATTAAAAATCTTAAGTTGTGATCATAGGAGACCACTCCAACGCAATCCTCTTCCAATAGACTGAAGATTTCTTCCTGATCGCCTAACTCGCTGATATCCCGCGCTTCCCATTGATTAATGATAAAGCCAGCATCGCCTCGGGTGGACCGAATCTTTCCCAATAGGTGATCCGATGCCCTAAGCACCGGATTATCCTGGGTCAGTACGACGATCAGTTTGTCGCTGATGGCTAGCGCTAGCTCCAGTGCCTTGTTGGAAGCTACTCCAAAATCGATGATCACATCGGAAATCCTGTCGGTTTGGAGCCAGGCCCCAAATTCCTCTAAATGAAGCGGACGATCCGGATCGATCCTGGCCACCCAACAATTGTCCATGCCTCGGACCGATTCATCGGATAACTGGTGGGTTTCGCTGTAGTAGTTTGGCACACTGTTTTCCGTTGAAGTGTAAAGGTCAATGGAATAATCCGGAGCCGCATCGATCAAGAGTATTCTTTGCGTTAGGGCTCGGTGGCTGGCCGTCAAAACTGCCAGTGTACTGGATCCGACGCCTCCCCTGGGGGCTAAAAAAGAAATGATCATTGGAAACTCCTTATGTCTTAATTCATGCATAACCATCAATAATGCACAAATTAGCGCATTATTGAACTGTGCCTCTTCAAAAGAAAAACTGCTTGCGCAGTCTTTACCTAAGGCGGGTTCTTGGGAGCTGTTTTCTTAAAATTCGTCTGGTCATTAAGAGTACCGGAATTGCGGCAATTAAAACCAGCATGGTCAAAATCGGTACTCGATTAAAGTTTCCCATAAGGCCGGTCACTGCATTTAAGCCGAACAGCAGACCAAACCGAATAAACGCGGCGGCTCCCATCACAATGGCCATCAAGATATTTTTTTCATGGCGCAGATAGTTTTTACCAAAATGCAGGCCTAAGAAAATATATAAGTTCAAAAGCATATTGATGCCGAACAAATGATTCGTATAGCTATCCGCTAAAAAACCGGTTACTAAAGCGATGAAGATGGTATCCCATTCATCACCAACGACTGCCACAGCCAGGCCAAATGCAAAGGTCAACGGGAGTGTTACTCCACTCCAGGTAAACCTGGTCAGGAAAACAGACTCCACGAAAAACAGAGCAATGGTCACTAATAAAATTAACATTTTTTTATACATTAGTAGGTCAGGTCCTCCAGATTCTTCGGCAAGACGATGTAGAAACGTTCCGAGCCGGTGAATTGAACCACAGGCTTGACGATGGCCGTTTTCATCAATTTACCACGATCCTCTGCAATGGATTCGATTTTACCGACATAAATATCGGGAGGATAAAAGCCGCCGATCCCTGAGGTGACCATATCATCACCCGGTAAAATAGTTGCTTCTAACGACATTTCAGTGACGATGGCCATATTGGATCGGCCCAGGATGGTTGTTCCTGAGAGCATTCCTTCAAAATCTTTTTTTCCAGCCGATACGACGGACACCGTTACGTTTTCAGACGAGATGGTTTCTAGGATCGAATGCCGGTCAAAGACTTCTGTGATCTGTCCGGCTAAGCCTTCATAGGTAATGACCACCATGCCCTTACGAATTCCGTCCAGTCGGCCTTTATCCAAGGTATACGACGGTGAGAGACCATTGATGGACCGATTGATCACATTGGTCCCGATGTAGTTGTATTCGGCATATCGGTCTTTGTATTGAAACATTGCCTTAAGTTCGATGTTCTCTTTTTGAAGTTGATCAAACTGCCGAACTTTTTCTTCGTAACCGGCCAATTTCTCCGTGAGCGCTTCATTTTCTAGGCGAACGCCGCTGAAATTAAAGTAAAAATCAATGATCTGCTCGATCCGGTCGTTCAAGGCATAGCCGACCCGCTGCACCGGATTCAAGACCAGACCGGCCGCTCCGACTACCGGGCTATTCATTTGGGCCAGTTCAGTGGTGGCGATAACGATCAGTAACAGCAAACTAATAATACCCGTTGCAATAACTACGGTTGGTTTTTTTCTGATTTTCATCTGAGGGTCCGCATCAATTCATCGAATCGGTTTAAAGCGATCCCGGCACCCACCGCCACGCAAGTCAGAGGTGAATCGGCGATGAACACCGGCATTCTGGTCTCCTTGGAGATCAATGTGTCAATGCCTCGTAACAACGCTCCGCCACCGGTCAACGTGATCCCATGGTCCATAATATCAGCGGACAGTTCCGGCGGTGATTTTTCAAGAGTCGTCACCACAGCCTCAACGATTTGCGAAACGGGATAGGATAGTGCCTTGGCAACGTCGCCCTCAGTCACTGTGATATCAATGGGTAGACCGGTATCCAAATCACGGCCTTTGACCTTCATGGTTTTTTCGTATTCCAGATCTTTGTAATTCGAAGCCCGGTCTGCCTCTTCTTCAAATTTGAAGGCAGTTCCCAGGTTGATCTTAATATCTTCAGCCGTCCGCTCACCAATGAGCAGATTGAAATGCTTACGAATGTAGGAAACAATGGCTTCATCCAATTCCTCTCCACCTAACCGCAGGGATTTGGAGATGACGATGCCACCCATGGAAATAACAGCGATTTCGGTGGTCCCCCCACCCAGATCCACGACCATGGTCCCCATGGGATCAAACACCGGCATCCCTGCGCCCATGGCGGCACAAAGTGCCGACTCCATCAAAAGGACATCATCCCCGACGGCTTCCTCAACAGCTCTGCGCAGGGCTGTACGCTCCACCTGGGTCACGCCGGACGGGTGGGACACAATGGTCCGAGGGTTCGTAAACATGGACTTGGTCAAGGATTTCTTGACCAGGTAGCGCAACATTTCCACTGTCATATCATATTCGGCAACTACCCCATCTTTGATGGGTTTTACCGCCACCATATTGCCGGGGGTGCGGCCGATCATTTTTTTAGCTTCTTCGCCGACGGATTCCACGACATCTTGTTCAATGTTATAGCAAACTACCGTTGGCTCGTTGAACACGATCCCTTTTTCTTTGACAAATACAAGTGAATTGGTCGTCCCAAGGTCTATGGCCAATTCACTGTTCTTTTTAAATAAATTCATTCCCTCTCCTTTTTAAAAGAAGCCTTTTTCTTTGAGGCTAACGAACTTGCCCTCACCGATTATGATGTGGTCCAACAGTTCGATCCCAATGATTTTACCGGCTTCTTTAACTCGTCTGGTTGAATTGATATCATCCCCCGAAGGCGTTGGATCCCCCGAAGGATGGTTATGGACCAAAATAATACTGGCGGCACTTCGTCGGATGGCATCTCTGTATATATCTCGAGGATGCACAATGGATGAGGACAACGTACCGACAGAGGCATCAATTGTTCCGGTGACGATATTCTTCGTATTTAATATTAGCACTTTTAATATTTCTTTTTTGAGATCACGCATTTCGTTCATAACGAGATCCGCCACGTCCTGAGGTGTTGAAATTCGATATTCATCCCCGGATCGAAAGCTTTGATAGCGCTTGGCAAGTTCGGAGACTGCTAAAATTTGAGTGGCTTTGACTGCTTTGATGCCATTCATTGCAGAGAGTTCATGAAAGTCTGCTTCCATCACGCCATTGAGACCACCAAAGGTATTCAATAACTTGGCCGTCAAGTTCAAAATTCCGGTTTTAGAGTTCCCGGTTCGTAAAATAACCGCCAATAGTTCGCTGTTGGACAACGCCGCCGCACCATATTTTTCCAGGCGCTCCTGGGGTCGTTCTTGAAATGGCAAGTCCCTTACTCTTTGTTCCATTGAAATCTCCTATCGTTTTATCGAGATTTCCCCAGTTCATTTATGATAAAATTCCTAAGCCTTTGAGTTCTTTATATAGTTTAGCCACTGGAAGACCAACCACATTATAATAATCCCCGTCCACAGACTCAACAAATTTGGCTGCTGCGCCTTGGACGGCATATGCGCCGGCTTTGCCCATATAGTCTTCCTCATCGAGATATGATTCAATTTCAGCGGGAGACATGTTAGAAAATACCACCTTGGTCGTCACGTGATCAACAATTTCAATGCCCTGACGAGGGACTACAATGGCATAGGCAGTTAGGACTTCATGAGTCCGGCCCTGCATTTTCTCCATCATTGCCCTTGCGTCTGACCGATTCCGTGGTTTGTTCAAGATCGTCCCGTCAATAAAAACAACGGTATCGCTCCCTAAAATCGCATCGTTTGAAAAATCCTTAGCTACCGCTAACGCTTTTTTTAAGGCCAACTCTTCGCAATAGCCTCCTGGGTCTCCGTTGTAGCTGACGTCTCGTTCGGGAAAATCAGACGGAATCACCAGAAAATCATCGGTTAGAAAGTACATTAATTGTTCTCGGCGCGGCGATTTAGATGCTAATATAATTTTCATAAACAGTTCCCTTGGAAATTAAGACATATTCCTATTAATATTACCATTGTCATTATTTTGATTCAATACAAAACCTGCAACTATATTTTATTTGATCGAAGCCTCATGATAAGCCCGCCTTTTAATATGGACAGATTGTGAATAAAAGCTAATAATTTCACCGCTTATTTTCTGTTAAATTACTAAATATTAATTGTTTCGACACTCTGTATTAACAATACTTATCTAAAGTAATATAATACAGTTATAGATAGAAAAATATATATAACCATTGGTCAACACAACAGAAAAGAGGTAAAATATGGAACTTAAGGAGCAAAAGTACGTCGTGACTTTGGCTGAGATCGGCAACCTCACTAAAGCCGCCAAGAAGCTAAACATCTCACAACCAGCTCTATCCCTTTACATTAAAAATTTGGAAAATAACTTTGGGGAGTTGTTATTTTCCCGTGAAAATCGACGGATCACCCCAACCTACCTTGGTGAATTATACATCGCCCGGGCCAAAGAAATATTAGAGATCGGCAAACGATTCAATTCTGAGTTTGCTGCTTTAAAAAGTGGTGCTCGGGGGAAAGTTACGTTTGGTTTAACCTACTGGCAAAGCCCCATTATTTTGCCGGCCATCTTGCCAAAGTTTAAGGAACAATACCCAGATATCGAAGTGGAAGTCCAGGAAGTGACGGACGAAGACAATCTATCAATCCTTCTCGATGAGCATAAAATTAATTTTGCCATTGTGGAAAAATCGATTCCTGGTTATGAGGAAACGATCATTTCGAGAGATATGGTCGCATTGCTGGTTTCCAATAAAAATGAATTCGCTAAGTACCATTCTGAACATCCCAACGTCGAAATTACAGTTGATGAATTAAACAGCATGCTGTTCCTGCTGCACGCTCCCGTTGAAGACGCAACCTACTATTCAAATTACCTAAAAAATAATTACAACATATCCCCCTCCAGTGTCATGCCCCTTAAATCGATGGAATCCGTTCTTTTGTTGGTCCAACAAAACTTCGGTGTCACGCTGATCCCGGAAAAAGATTTGGAACATCTAGACCTAAAGGATATCCAGAAATTTAACATTACCTCGGGAGTGCATTCTAAAACCATTTCAACTTTATCTCGAAAGGGCGAAAAGTTAAGTGATTATTCCACTGCCTTGATCAAACTATTGCAGCAACACTTCCGCACAGCCCCTTGACGAAAATCATTCAAAAGTAAATTTGATCGGCCTTCGAATGAACTTGTTTGAGTTAACCGCATGAAGCCAACCCCCAAAGGCCGTGGGTTTTAACCCTTCGAATTGGTCAAATTGCCGGATGTCAAAGAGATTTGTCTCTTCATAAGAATGAATGGCAGCAGGCTGATCCCAATGACTCAAAAAGGTAGGTTCAATCCTACCTTTTTTTCGTTGATCCTCCTTCCCAAGGGCACCGGATCCCTACTGCAAAGACCGCAATGACCGCAATGACCGCACTAAAAAAAAGGAAAACCAATGATCGTGTTTTGTTGATTCAAAAAGAATCATTGGTTTTCGTTAAGTCGTCCGCTTATCGAGGGAAGCCTCTAAGGCTTTGACTTTTCTTAGATCTTCGATCAGTCGACTTAGTGTATGGTTATAGATCGCTTCATTGTTTGACATGGTGCTCTCATCCCAGTTATTATCTAAAATTTCACTGTGTCCAAACAAATCGGTCAAGGCTTTCAAGTTGGAATCAACGATCCGGTTGTCTTGACCCATCAGGGATAAATTTTCCGAATAAATATAAATCACCTGATAGGTTCGGATCAGTTTTTTGTGGACGGCCAATTTTGAAGTTGCGATGTTTCGGATGATCCCAGGCTCTGCTTCCGCTTTTTGAAGTGCGCTCTGCAGCTGATCCACGCTTTTACGGTAGTCCTCCAGATTATCGGCCACTCGATACAGGTAAATTTTTTCAACCAGCGCCAACGTCTCATTGTACAAGGCCATTTCTTGCTCCCGAATCCGTTTTGATGGTTTGGGCGGGAACACTAAGAGATTCACAAGGACCGCCAAGGTAATGGCAATGGTGGTATCCCGCAATCGGATCAAACTGTACCGGGCCGGATCTTCCCCCGCATAACCGGATAAAAGGATCAATAGGGTAACGGATCCGGCGACTCCAATGGAACCCTCCTGCCCTAACGCGTTGGAAACAATGATCAGCAGCATAATGGATACTGCAGCCGCTATTTCAATGGGCAGTCCCGAAAAAACCAGCACATTGGCAACAACGGCTCCCACGATGGTGGCGACGATTCGCCGCCAGCCATTTTCAAAAGAAGCAGATACCGTATTTTCCAAGGCGATCAAGGATGTAAACAACATGACAAAGGGATCCTGCGGATTGATGATCCGAGCGATCAAAGCTGCTAAAAATACGGTGAGTCCAGTTTTTAGAGTTCTCATTCCAATATAAGCCATGATTACTTACCTTGAGCTGCCTTGTTTCCCTTTTTAAGCCATTGACTGTAGGAACCTACATATAATCTTGGATCCAACCCTACTTCATCCATGGCTATGAAATTAGAACAAGCCGTCACGCCAGATCCACAGGAAAGAATGAGGTTCTTTGTTTGAGCAAAGGGTTCAAACCGAGATGCCAGTTCTTCATCGGCCAATAACTTTCCAAAGTCATCATAATTTCCGGTATACTCTAAATTAATCGCATGGGGAATATGACCGGCGATGGGATACAGCGTCTCTTCTTCTCCGGTAAATCGTGAATTTTGTCGAGAGTCGATCAACACCGTCTCCTTATCCGGATTCGTTGAATAAGCCAAAACTTCTTCATAGGAAGCCACCATGGATTCATTGGGTGAGAGTTCAATGTAACTTTGTTTTGCGCGGGGGTGTTCCGTTGACATGGCATAGCCTGCTTCTTTAGCCGCCTTAAACCCGCCGTTTAGCACATATACTTTCTCCAGGCCGAAATACTTTAAGACAAACCAGGCTCGAGCAGCCGTGAAATTAATGCCCTCATCGTAGACCACAAACAAGGATTCATTGGTAGCCCCGATTTGTTCCAATTTGTCGGTTAAAGCCTTTTGAGTCGGTAATGGGTGATTGCCGCTGTCATTGGTGACCGGGCCCGATAGATCCGCATCCAAATTTAAATAGTAAGCTCCTCTTAAATGTTCCTTTTCATATTCGCAAATACCATATTCCGGATCTTGCAGACTTTGACGAACATCTAAAATAATAACTTCATCAAGCTGATCCAACTCAGCCGGATTCATAAAATTCTTCATGTTAAAACTCCTTAATGATTGATGTTGATTATACGATAACAGATTTTCACCGGGCAGCGATTGATCTTTGAAAAGAATTAACCTATTAATCTTATAAAAATTAGTATGAATATAAGCAAAGTGGCATAGCCAAAATTTGACTATGCCACTTTGCTTGTTACGAGAAAACTAATTAGTTTTCATCGTCAAAATTCATTTTATCCTTAAGATCGCCAAACAGATCACCTAAGGTCAGATTATCTGCCTTATCATGATATCCTCTGTCAACAAAACGCTTTTCAGCTGTTCCTCTGTTTTGTCTTGGAGCTCTTTCTCTGGTAGGCTTAGGGCTTCTTTCTTTACGTGGCTCAGATGGTGCATTTTCGAAACGATTCTGGCGTGCAGGTCTCTCCCGATTGAATTCACGTTCTGGGCTATTTTCTCTCATGGATAAGGACATCTTTCTGGTGCCTACGTTGAAGTCCTTAATACGGACTGTAACTTCCTGGCCCTTCTGAACAACATCTTCAACCTGCTCAACTTGTCCTTCGGACAGTTCAGAGATATGGAGATAGCCTTCCAGACCGGGTTCAAGCTCAACAAAAGCTCCGGACTTGATGATATTCATGACAGTACCAGTATAAGTCTGACCTACCTGATACTTTTCAACGTTAGTCCATGGATCTGATTCAGCCGTCTTTAAGGATAAGCTGATCTTTCCAGTAGTCTGGTTGATTTCACGAACGATTACGTTGACAGTATCTCCTTCATTGACCACGTCGGAAGGATGCTTGATTCTTCCCCATGATAAATCAGAAATATGTGCAAGCCCTTCAACACCACCGATGTCAATAAAGGCACCGTAGTTCATGAGCTTTGTAACTTTACCTTCTACTTCAGCACCTTTTACAAGGGTCTTAAGCAGTTCGGCTTTTTTAACAGATTTTTCAGCGCGATCCAATTCTTTTCTGGAAACGACTGCTCTTCTTTTTGCTCTGTCAAATTCGATAACCTGGCATTCCATTTCCTGGCCGACTAAAACGGACAGGTCAGGAATATAGGAATCGGATGCCAATGAAGCTGGCATGAATCCCTGAAGGCCCATAACATCCATGCGAAGTCCGCCCTTAACAGCATCCTTCACTCTGCATAATACAGGTGTTCCTTCAACTAATGATCTTTCAATGTTCTGAACGGAAGCATCGGCTTCGGCTCTTCTCTTGGAAAGAAGTACATTTCCTTCTCCATCGGTAACCTTGATGACTGAAACCTTGATTTCATCACCTTCGTTAATCAATGTTGTAAGATCTGCTTCAGGATCATTGATGAACTCATTTCTTGGGATTACGCCGTCTGACATGTAATTTATATTAACAAATACATTCTCAGGGGTAACCTTGATGACTTTACCGTTTAGAACTTGACCTGGCTTGATGCTCATTGTTGTCATCTCTGCCATGCCCTGTTCCATCGACATTTCTCCTTCTTCAGTCTCTTCAGCCACTACTGGCTCAGATACAGTCTCTTCACTTACTGCCTCTGTAGTTACTTCCGCTTCAGCAACAGGAGCTTCGACTTCTGCAACAGGTGCTTCAGCGTCAACGACCGGTGCTTCGACTTCCACAGCTACTTCAACTTGTGGTTCAGCCTGTACTTCTTCAGCAGCTTCAAGCACTTCGCTCTCGACTACCGGACTCTCAGAAGTTAAAACCTCTTCCTGAGTGTTCTTGTTTTCATTTTCCATTCTATTGTTCCCTCCTGGGTCTATCGCACTTTACGACGACCGAAATCTGATTATTTATCTCTCGATAAATAAAGCTGAAGTTTTCCCTCAGCCTTTATTAAAGAGCCTTTGCAGGCTTCTTAATCATGGAATTATAACAGTATTCAATAATATCGGCACGTTTGATTATTCCGATATAGACGCCCTCGTCATCGACAACCGGGACAAAGTTTTGGCTCATAGCCAGTTTAACGATGTTTTCAATTTTTTCATCCACTTTTACACTTAAGTGAATGGTCCGTCGCGGAAAAGTTCCGATCTGGTATTTTGTCACATCTTTATAGGTAAGCTCCGGATTTGATTTGATCACTCGGAGGATATCCCCTTCTGTCAAAGTCCCTATGTATCGTCCGTCTTTGTCAATGACCGGAATTGCCGTCAGCCGATGGTGATCCATGCGCTCTAAAACCTGTTGCAGTGTGGTATCCAGGGTATCAAAGACTGTTTCACTTTTTGGCGTGAGAAAAAACATTATGTTCATTCGCATCTCCTGTGCATTGGTAGTTATAGTCTAACATGAAACTTGTCATATGGGAAAATATTTTTTTATTTTCCCAGTAATTTTCATCTTAATTTATTGATAGTATTTTTCTTTTGATGTTAGCGTCGTATTTTCAGCGCTGTATTTTAGCGCCTTTCGATGTCTTTTCGATGTCTTTTCAACGGCTTTTCAACGGCTTTTCAACGGCTTTTAAAACGATCTAATTAATAGTGTTCGCTCCGTTTATGCTGGCGCTGCGCAATTATGGCTCGGAAATAGTCCAACGGAACCTTTTTGATTTTCTTGAAAAAAGTCCGCTCTCCCAGCATGTTCTCTTTTGCTTGAATATCCTCTAGATATGAGCTTTTACAGTCTTCGCAATGATACATGGAGCGAATTTTACCATGTTCATTGGTCATGGAAATATCATAGACAATGTGGCCATCGCATAATGGGCACACCATGGTGACTTCCGTGTCGGGAACATCCCGAACTTGAATATCGGTGATAAAAACCGAGTCCGACGTGAAGAGCACTCGGGAGGTTTTAAAGGAATCCAGCTTGCCGTATTTCCTAATGGCGGCCACTAAAACGCGTCCGGTGGATTGAGCATCATAATAGCCATCATGGAGCAAATTGTCATCAATTTCGATGTCATATAGTTCCATAATGGACTTAAGACTCGGTGTTCGGTTTCCATTTTCACGCTGACCGATCCAAGCTTGCAGATCAAGATAGCGTTGCCCTAAGACGGTAATGGGTGTTTGATGCATATGACAGTTTCGGATGATTTCATAAATATCAGATACGCCCCAGGTTAAGACCACTGCACCTTTGCAGAACTCTTCCAGTACTTTGACTGCCTCGGGATAGCCAATTCCTTCATCCATCATCGCCTGAGTCACACCGGTCATTTCGCTGATCATTGGATTAAGAGTTTTATAGAACGTGTTTTTCACCATTATATTCAACCCATCGACAACGGCGAGATCTTCACCGAGACGAACGGCTCCGATTTGGATGATTTCATTGGGATAAAGTCTCCGTTTAAAGGAGTTTTCACGATTCAGATACTGATTCATCGTCTGGTAGACGCCCTGCAGGTTGTTAAACTCCAGGTCAATAATAACGTAATCCATAATTGTTATAACAGGTCCATCTCTTTCAATAATCTGGTCTCCCGGTGATGGCAGGTCAGAATGATGATTTGACCATCGATCCTTTCGCTCAGGTAATTGAGTACATTTTTCAACCGTTCTTCATCCAAGTGTAAAAAGCTATCATCAAAGATTAACGGCGCCTTTTCACCATGAACAATTATAGCACATAGAGATAATCTTAGTCCAAGCCAAAGCAAATCTTGATTGCCCCGAGACAAATAATCCATACTGCTCAATTGCCCCGCTACTGGAATCTTCATCTTAAAGTCCCCACTCAATAGTACCCGCTCATAGCGTCCTTTGGTCAACGCCTGGAATGTCTGTGACACTTCCTGACTGACCCGTGGCAGGTAATCCCGTTGAATTTCCCGGTAACTCTCCTCCAGATTGTCGATGGCAAGGTCTAGGACTTGCCGACGGTGCCAGGCGCGCTCTAATTGGAGCGTCGTCTCGACCAACCGATGTGCAAGGGTTGTCTTATCGGCTAGGTGATTATTTAGGAGGTCCAAGTGACCTTTGGCTGTAACCATCTGGATGTTTACATTGGCCAGTTCTTCATTGGCCTGATCCAATTCAACGTGCAACTGTCGCTGCATATCCAACTCCCGGCGAACACCGCTTTCATTGTGGCTTTTCGGTTCCAGTAAAATCGGATTTAGGTTTCGGTCTAGACTGAGTTTTGTCAATTCCGCCATGGTCCGGTCAAGTTCAGCGATCTCCTGGGTTTGAAATTCCAATTGATTTAACAGTCGCTCCAGTGGACTCAACGACGATTTATCACAAGGTAGATCAAGGGGCAACAGGTCGTTCCCTAAAGTTACTCGTCTGGTGTCTAACTGCGCCGCTGCCTCTTCTAGGAGCCCATGGTTTTTCGTGATCTCTGATACCTGCTGCTGCCAGTGATCTTTTTGGCTTTGGTATTGAACTTGTTCTTTTAGAAAATCCCCCAGATCCTCCATTTGTAACCCTAATTTTTTCACTTCGCCGGCCAATGTCTCCTGTTCCTCAGTCCATTGTGCCAAGGCCCGATCCAGCGAAAATTCGGGGTTCTGTGCCTGCATCAGAAGAAAATCGGCTCCAGCTTGTTCCCCTAATAAAGCCCTGATTTTCTCTTTGATCCCCTGCTGGTAGTGGATCTGGTTTTTTAAAGCTGTTTTTCTTATAAAAAACCATCCCAGCGCGATGAAAATGCTTCCCATGAAGCCAATTATGATCAAAGTATCGGACCCCACGGATATTCCATACAGCATTAAAAAAAGGACAAGTCCGGCAACCGGTCCCCAATATTTAAGTTCATTGATCCTTTTAGCCAACCGGTACGAATTCGCTAACTGCTCGCTCCAGGTACTTAAATCCGCTTTTTCGGACAAAGTGCAGTCCTTGACTAAGCCTATTTTAGCCTCCAATGCTTCTTTGCGGGAGAGGTAGGTTCGGACGACTTTCTCATTGGCCGGGTCAAACAACCGGTCATATTCCGGGGTAAAACCCCCTTCTTGTTGGGCCAATTCGTTAGCTGCTTCATTATGGCGACTGACCGTCTCTTCCAAATGGGCTTGTTCATCGACAAATACTTCTAAATCATTTTTTATTCGGGCAACTTCGCTTTGATCGATGGGCGATTTGATCCGTTCAATTCTTGCCTCTAAATCGGATTTTTGGGCTAATAGCAACATTGCCCGCTCATAATCTTCCATTTCTTTTAATTGGTCAAAGGAAGCCGACTTTTCTTTTAAGTGCTGGATCAATTGGGTCAACTCCAGCTTCCGAACCTGGTCCCTCTCAAGTTGAAGCTCAATTTGGTCTCGATCGGCCAGTAATTGATCTTTTGTATGAAGCTTTGCCTCAAGGTCTTTTTTTTCAGCACACAGACGATCCAGACTGCCGCTGCCGCGCTGGTTGCTTAAGGCTTTGGCTTCCGCCGTTAAATTTTTATGGGCTTTGTGATAGTCCATGTTTTCATGGCCCGTGATGGAAAGATTCATCAGTCTTGATGTCATTTCTCCGTCGGTGGTGGGCAATACGGTATGACTCATTTCACCTAGAAAGCAAGTCCGGGTAAAGGTTTCTTCATTGAGTTCAAGAAAATACTCCCCCGGCTCATTGGAGATGTCAAGTCGAGTGCCGTCATCAAGCCAAGTCATAGCCAGTCGATCCTGTTTTTTGGTCTTTCCAAAAGTTCGGGCAATTTCTAGGCGGCGTCCGCCGATCTCGATGGTCATTCGACCGGAGGCGGTTTGAAAAGACAGGGGAATGATCTGCATTCGTTGGGTCACATCAGTCTTTTTGCGGTCACTGCTCACCCCATACAACATTGTTTTGATGAATAAGCCCAGAGTGGTCTTACCCGTCCCATTATCCCCATAAAAGACATTGATCCCATCCGTCAAGTCCAACTTATAATCATTTAGTCCGCCAAACTGATCCAATTCCAATCTTATAATGATCATAGGGTGGACTCACCTTCCAGTGCATCTAAGCCCGCTTCCAATGCTTCTAATGCGAATGGTTCGGTTTCGTAGAGCTTGAGCATCCGCTTGGCAAATACCCCCTGCAATGACATTTCACGGCTCAACGCATCATAATCCCTGGGGGATTTCGTGTCATCGACAACTTCAAGGGATCCGGCAGTAATTTCTTTGGTCAAATAGGCTAGATCAGGCTCCAGGGTATTTCTCCCCGTTAAAGTAATCCGATAATGATCCGACGCCCGGGTGATGAGCCCGTTGATTAGGTCTCGAACGGCAGCGTTGGTCAGGACCCCGGTCACATCCAAATCGACGGAATAAAAGGCCGGAAAATCAAAGGGTTTAAATTTGACATCAACGATCCCATTGTCGATGCTTCCGATCACGCACCCTTTGACCCCGGTTTCTAAAAAGTTTCGGGCGCAGGGATTCCCTGCATAGACCATGGTGCCGTTCTGGCCAAGTTGCTGGAATTCATGCCGGTGTCCCAGGGCACAGTAGTCAAATTGGTTTAGTTGAACTGCATCCAGCGGATTATAGCTACTGGTTTGCGCCAATTCACCATGCATGACCAAAACATTGGGCCACCGCGGATCTAGAAGTGCCAATGACGGAAGGATCGTTGCTTCTTGAATCCGTTCTCGAAAACCGGCGCCATGGATCATAATTTTTAAATCATCGAGAAACACCGATTCAAAATCAGTGAACACATGGACATTAGACGGCCACTGCACCTTGATCCAAGCGCTGTTCCGGCCAATGTAATCATGATTTCCAGGTGAAATAAACACTTTTGTTTCAGGGATCTCTTCCAGTTTTGCGGTTAGATAATGGATGGTTTCTGACCGGATCCCTTCATTGTCAAATACATCTCCGGTCAAAAATAATAGGTTCGCCCCAACCTCTTTGACAGTCTCCACTACTTTTCCAAAGGAGTCCAGCAATAAAAGATGGGACGTCAAAGAATTTCCATTGGTCTCTGTTATTGAATCTAAGTGAAAATCGCCACTTTGAACAAATTTGATCATGTTTCATTGCTCCATTCTTTTTATGCTAACAGCAGAATAATTTATCATAATTTAGCGTTTTGATTCGATATGCTTACTATATAAAATCCTATCATGTTGATCAGACAAAAAGGTAGGAAAAATCCGAATATCACACTTTGATTCAATAACGAGCCACACCCATTGTGATCAAAGCTCAAACTGTTCTACCCCACGTTTGTTAAAGTCTATCTACAGCATTTGCTTGATATACGCCGAGAGATTCTTTGGTGCTGACTACCAAGTTCATGACACCGTCCACAGCCTTCCCTCAATTTCGAGAAGTTCGCCTACTCCTTGTCCGTTTTTGCGGCTTTTCTTAACGAGGCTCCAGAATTCACTTGATATTACGACCTGCTGATTTGCTCGCCCGTTTAATTATAGAACGTCAAGAAATCTGATACTGCAAATCAGAGATAATAGTCGGATTAAACAATGAACAAGCATCAAACCACTTGACTGAAATCCAGTCCAATCGTTTGACGCTAAATTTTAATTATTGCTTTGCTTTTTAACTATTTGATTCTGTTTTTTTAGTATTGAATGGCTTCTTGTTCCAGTTTGCAATTATGCTCCAACATGTAAGTGATCACTTCGTCATAACCTAACCCCAATAGGTGCTGCAATCTGATTTGATCGATATCGGTCAATCTTTTGGTGTAGTTTTCATATTGAATCAGGGTATTCAAATCCATCCGGTAAGGTGCAAAATGAATTCCGGTGGATTTTCGCAAGTGTTCCAAAATGTAGAAGCCCCCTGCATCGATATCTCCGAAATGCTTGAATTCGACATTTGGATTCTGAGTGTAAATTTTTTTGATGAAGTTCCTACGGATTCGATTATGGAATCCACCCAGATAGATCAGGAATGCCTCGCTGTCTTTTGCTGTATTGAAACTTGTCAGGTTTTCGATGGTGACAACCTTGTTTCCGGTGATCTCGATGTGTTCCACCTCTTCCAGAAGCGCAGAAGAAATGGCGATATCACTTTTCAGCCGGCCAAGATCGATCCGTTGGCGTGCGATGGTGATCACGCCCGCGCCTTTGAAATTGACATAGGTCGGATTATCAATAATATTCAAGCTTTCCAACACCTGATTTTTTTCCGGGAAATCTCCATATTCGAACAGTAAGTTGATCACTTTTGAGCGGATTCGGTCAAACATTTTAGAATCCCTGAATAACCGGACTGAAAAATCCCTTGCAAACGTTTCCGAATCGACCTTAAACAGCTCTTCTACTGCCCGGAGAATATTTCCAAATTCTACCAGGTCATGATTAAAATATTCGATGGACTTGTTTAAACGGATCCGCTCGACCTGGACATCCCGGAATTTTTTGAGAATTTCGTTCTTATCTCTAGATTCCTCTAAAAGGTCCACTACCGATGCATTGATATCTTTTTTATGGACTCGCCCAAGATACGTATAAACCTGGGAGACTTCTTCCAAATTAAGACAGATTTCGCTGTAGACCTTGGCTTTGCTGCGCTGAGCTGATATTAGTTTCTTTCGGATCAACACATCGATGGTATCATTGACAGCCTGAAATGTTTCAAAGTCGGCGTGATCGGTGTATTGCGGAAATAAGGCGGCAACGTTAACACAGAACCTTTGATTTACTTTATTGCTTTGGGTAAAGCTCTTGCTGCGCTCATACTTATCCAACAGTATGTTGAGGATGGTTTTTTCATACCGACTGATCATAGGTCGTACTCCTCAATGATGCTGTTGCTCCCTCCCCTCATCGCCATCAAAATAGTATCTACTTTTTCCCCGATCACTTCGAGCTTCGCTGGAGGGGTCGCCAATATGATCTGGAATTTCTGGCTGTTCAAAAAATCCATCATGGAACTGATGCGGTTGTCGTCCATTTTATCAAAAGCTTCATCGAACATGATGATCCGGATCGTATCGCCCCCCTTGTAAAGCTGGACAAAGGAAGCAGCGATGGCGACATAGTAGGGAGTCTGAGTTTCTCCGCCGCTTTTCTCGCCATAGATCTTGGAAAAACGCTGGAGGGTCCCATCTCGTTTTTCAACTATTATGTCATAGTCCAAGTAACCGCGATAATCTGTATACTCCGACAGGACGTTCTCCCCCTTGTCATCATAGGCTGTCAGTTTGGCAAACAGGTCTTCCATTTCTTCCTTGTATTCGCTGTCAAAGGACTGCGACCACAGGTTAAAGCCGAGTTCATTCTTGTTGGAAGTGATCATCTGATAGATATTCTCTTTTTTCTTATTGAAGGTCAACTCGAATTTATAGCTGTCTTCTCCGTAATAAATATCCCGAAGCGCTCCATTTAGATTTTTAAATTCTGTACGGGCCTCTTCGATGTTTTCTTTCAGTTTGGCCAAAAATGATTCCCTGAATTCCAAATGACAGTTTTCCTTGGCTTTTTCAAGGTCTCCCTCGTATTTGATGATATCGGATGCCACCAGTTTATGGTGTTCATCCACGTATTCCTGGACTGCTTCGATGCCTGATCCCAATCCTGCATTGTTTTTATTGCAGAAATTCAACTGCAGCCTGATGAGATCATTGACCAGTTCATTTTTCTTATTCTGCAGCCCCACTTTCAGGGGGCTGAAGTTAAATACTATGGTGGAGGCTGCCTTCAGCTTGATTTGCTCTTTGAACTTGGCCAATCCCCATTCTGACGCCTGAAGGTCGCTGGCGCAGAGTTTTGAAAAATGCGCTTCCTGCTCCGCAACTTTGTTCTTCTGCTCAAGGATGAGCTGGAGATTGGTCTCGATCTGGGTTTTCAGGCTGCCGTTACGGCGATTTTTTTCGTCAGACTGGCTCTGAAGGTCCCGGACCAGCCGGCTGCACTCCTCGATGCGAAACTGAATTTCCACAAAGCTAGGGTCCTGCTCAGCTTTCTTGAGTTCTGTCTTTTCATTTTTAAGAGATTCATTGGTCGTTTTTAGGTTGGAGGGAGCTTCCAGATTTTCCTCAATGCCCGCCATGTTGCAGGCTCGAAGTTTTAATATCAAGGATTGGATCCGATCCAATTCTTTTTGGGCGGCCGCCTGGTCCCCATTGACCTGTTCCAATTCCGCCTGTTTGTTTTTCAGCTGGACTATAAAGGCGTGGGACCCGATATAGGGGGTCTCATAGACTCTTTCGTCGATTTTTCGGACCGCATAATTCTGATACAGCATGCAGTCCGGCGTGATGGCCACTTTATGGTTTTTAAAGTCCAATACATCGTCGCAGCGGATGACCCGATTGAGTAGATAGACCGCATAAGCCCTGGCCCAGCGGTTATCGCTCTTGATCACGTAAGCCAGGCTACTAATGTCTTGTCCGGTCTGGACATCGAGTTTACCGTTATTGACCAGACCAACTGTGTGGACGTCTTTTTTGATCCGGTCATAAACACCCAGGGCGGTGCTGTAATACTGCGGCTCAACAATGACATAGAACCGCTTGGTATTAAGGTATCCCTCCACAGCATCCTGCCATTTGGGATCTGTGATTTCCAACAGATCCGAAAAAATACGAGGTTCACTTTGGATACCCAGGCTAAGGAATTCTTTTTCCACTGCAGCCATGAGCTTTGTCGTATTATCAGGATACAGCATTTTTTTATTTTTCAGGCTCCGGATCTCTTCGGTCAGCTTGATATTCCGCTTTTTATAATTGTCCAATAACGATAACAATCTGAAGTTCTCGGCAGAATAATTGTCTAAAAGGCCGTCAAGTTCTTTGCGCAGCTTATAAAGCCGTTCTGATTTCAACGCAGCGTCGGCCTCCGGGGAGCCCAGTGACAAGAGCTCCTCTTTGGATAGGATGAAGGTACCGGTCTGTTGGAGCAGGGTCAGGGCCTCTGCTGCAGTCTTTAACAGCTTGTTCAGCTTATCCAGGGACTTCTGGTGGTTATTTTTAACTACATTAAGGACTTCTATCCGATGCTTGGTTTCGCGGATCAGCTGCAGTGTCTCATTCTGGCCCAGGGCAACCTGAAGCTCCGTCTCCCGGGCTCGTTCATTTTTAAGCCTGGCATTGAGCTCCTCCAGGTTCGTTTTTTCCCGTTCCAGCTTTTGTCTGAGTAATTGACTGCTTTTTTCCTTCGCTTCGATCTCAAGCTTTGCGGCTTCGATTTCAGCCTTTCGAATCATCACTTCATTGGTTTTGATCTCTCGGTCCTTTTCGATGATATCCTCCTGCTTGGCCAGGATCCGTTGAAGATCACTGATTTTTTCTTTGGTCAGGGCCATCAGTTCTTCGAGTTCTTTTAACGTGGCGATATTATGGCGGAGGGTCTCTACTTGGATGGCCCGCTCCGACAGGATGAACCGATTGATGAAATCCTTGACGTTGTCCATGGGTTTGAATGCCAGCGATTTCGGTATCATTTCAAAAAAACGGTCGCCAACATTGCCCATGCGCCGGTCAAACCGGCTTCTGGCCTCTGATGCCTGGGCGATCAAATAAAGTTTTTTATCGTTCTTTCGGAATTCCTCAGAGGTAGACGGCCGGCCGGAAGTGATAAAGGAGAGTTCTTCCAGGCGGCTTTCTTCATTGAACCATTTGATGGTGAGTTTGCTCTCCTCATCGGGAGAATCGATCTTAACACCCAGTGTGAAATACTTAGCCGTTCTTTCCTCGTAAAACTCCAGGGCGACATAGGTGATGACGCTACCCTTCCGCATATAGGTGCTGTCTTCGTTGCCGGTCTTGCAACGGACATAGCCTTTTAGATCCCGGCTGCTCTTTTCATTGGCTGCCGTATTGAATTTCCGGTAATTCGTGGTCAGGACAAGCCGGATCGCATCGAGGACTGTGGATTTACCGGAGGTGTTTTCACCGCTGATCAAGAAGGAACCATTGACACGAATGGTCTCATTAATAAAATAATGCCAGTTGATCAGCCTAATCCTGGTTAAGGTCTTCATCATCGCCGGACTCTCCTCCCTGTGCATATTGATTGAGTTTTTGAAGCACTACCTCATAGAAGTTGTTAAGATTGGAATTGGACACCGCAAACAGGACTGACGGATATATTTTGATCCGGGCATCCGACAGGGCCACATCCTTATCGATGGCATAGGCAATATTATACCGTTTAAACAAGCGAAAGACTTCCCGCAGAGTCGTCTTGTCAAGATATGTCTTCGACTCGATTTTCAGCATATTGTACTTTTGATTCAGTTCATCGGTCAAGATGACCACATCATCGGTCAAACTCAATTCTTTTCGTTTTTCGATATAAAGCAGCCTTAAGAGCAGCAGAATAATGCTCTCGATCTTCTTCAAGCGCAGCCGTCCCGTTCCGTTGATGTT
Source organism: Clostridiaceae bacterium (assembly GCA_049294805.1). GTDB lineage: Bacteria > Bacillota > Clostridia > Clostridiales > Clostridiaceae > JG1575. The sequence continues at coordinate 4,130 of JBAQDU010000063.1, read as the reverse complement.
AAACAGAGAAACCACTCCCTGATTTTCATTGATGTCGATGCGATAACCAAGCAGGTCAAAGTATTCGACAAACAGGTCTCTGTTCTGAAGAATGTAAATATAATCATTACGATTATCTTCTTTCTTCTTGATCACAAAACAGCTGTTAAGCAGTTTATTGGCCGCACTGCGAAATTTTTCTTTTTGGACCGGGCTTTCCTTCCATACTTCCATGGCTATTTTTCCTTCCTCTCTATGAGAAAATCGCGGAATCTGAATTCGTTGGTCGTTATGGCGTCGTCAAGCAGCCTGGCGCTGTACATCGATTTTTTATCCCGGCCGTAGAGGCTGATAAAAATCAATTTGATCAGATCCCGTTTAGTAACGAGGGGCAGCGTGGAGGCCAGGATCGAATCAGAATCTTTCAGCAGCTCTTCCACATAAACATTGATATTCTTCCGGGAAAACCTGTTGCGGCTTCGTTCCTGCATGGTGAACTTGCGAAGGGCACGCTCCTCGGCGGAGATCCCTAGGTTATCGCTCAACACCTCCGGCAGGGAAACTTTCCGGCTGATGGGGACTACGTACAGCGAATCGCTGTCGATGAAACTCTGAGGGAAGATGCTGAAGATCTCCAAAAGATCATCAGCAACATCATCCTGGAGATTGATCCCTTCCTCCCGATTGAATTCCTCCGCCAGGTATTTGAGGATCTTCGAGATCTTACCCTCGGCATTGTTCGTGTTGTTCAATAAAAATTTCGCGCGACCCACGGCACTGCCCATATACTTGGCATGCTTATAGTCGATTTCTGAAATGATGTCATCATAATTCCGGAAGGCTGAAATGATGCTTTTAATCGAAGCTCGCAGGGAGTTCTGGGCTTCAGACTGGTCCGTAATTTGCTCGACTTCCATGAATCCTTGGACCGCTCGCTTGAAGACCTGCTCATCATTTAAAATGAAATTCAGTTTTTCAATAATGGTTGACCGAAAATAAGAGATGTTGTCACTGGTCTTGATCCGATGATAAGCTTTCGACCCCACATCCTTATGATATACAAAGAAATCCTGGACGATCTCACCGGCGGTTTTTTCATTGGTTATGGCGTCGATGTGTTTTTTAATGTTTGTATTGAGTTTCTTAAGACCCACTATGAGTTCGTCTGTGTTTTCCACCACCCGTTTGATAATATACTCGTAAGGCTTGGCGTAGCCCTCCTGGTTCAACAGAGTGGCATGGATCTGAGACACTAAACTTTGGTATTCAAGTTCTTCATTCTTGATGATTTTATTGAATGATTCAATGGTGGTGGCGGCATAGTCAAAGAGATTAACCTTTACTCTGTGATCATAGTCTAGTTCATATTCCAGCCAGCCGCTGTCCTTAAGTCGACGGAGAATCGCATTGGCTTTAGCCCGGGAGTCTCCCGCGACTTCATTGTCGTCCTCATCAAACACCAGATCCGAACCGGCCTCATTATCAAAATAATGTTCAAACTCAGTAATAATGACCTCCCGATCCACACCAAAAGACAATTCGGTTTTGTAGGTATTGTAGATCATCCGCAGGCAGTCAATGTAAGTCGCTTTATACTTGCTGGTCAAAGGCTTGAAAAAGTCCTCCGGGATGATTTGAAACAGATTCAAGGTTACACCTCCTTTATTTCGGATGGAAGAATTAAATCAAAAAATTCACTTAAAGTCACAACTTGATCCGGTACCGCTGAAAAACTACACCGTCCTCATCGTTCTCAGATTCAAGAATACCGCCATTATGGATGATTGTTTGAGCAGAACCCACATTGCTCTTTGAACAAGTAATGAGAACTCGTTTGATCCCCAGGCGTTCGCATTCTTTTAAGCATAGGTGAAGCATGGCGGTGGCATATCCCTTTTTTCGCTCGGGGGGGCGGATCCCATAGCCGATGTGGCCGCCACGGTATTTAAGGGAATCATTCAGCTGATGTCTAATATCAATCACTCCCAAGATCCGGTTATTTTCATCGGTCAGCCAGAAGACTGAAACCGGGACATAGCCATCCGGAAGTCCAACTCCTTTGCTAAACCCAGTCAGGTCATTCACCATACCCTCAAAATCAAAAGAATCCATTTGGAGACTCCAGGGAATAAGTTCTTCACCTGCAACTTTCAATTCCCTCAGCAAATTTATATATTCATCTTTAAGATACAGTGCGGGCTTAACCAGTTTAATTAAATCATTCACGGAGCACTCCCCTTACCTGTTCGAAATAAACAAGAAATTAGTCTCTGGTAAAAGTATCATTCAGCCTCAACTGCTAAGAGAAGGACAGATATGCTGAAATTTATACATTCTAACAAAATTCTACATGACTTACACTAATTTTGCTATCATAACTAGTTAATAAGGCGGAATCCGCCTATATCTTCGTTGCAAGTCTTTAATTTTGCTGTACATTTCTAACTCCTTCATCTGAAAAACTCCTCTCTGATATGGGTTATATCCTGAAGTCCCGGCCAATTATACCTATACAGGACACTCTACTGCCATAGCTGCATAGAGTGTCTTTTGTTTTTCGGTAATTTCTCCGATTTGTGGTTTCTTGCCCGGATGTTGGTAGCGCTCGATCACGTCCAGATCATCGATCAGTTCTTGCAATGTCCTGTTTTTGAAGAGTCCGCCTTTGTCCATGGCCTTCTTGATGTAGGACATGAAGATCAGCGCGACAAACTGAACGAACAGCTTCCCCTCCAGGTTTTCTTCCGAAGCCACCGATTCTCGACGCATGTTCAGGCGTTCCTTGAGATCGCCAAACGCTTTCTCGATGAGGTCCTTGGCTCGGTAGATCTCCAGTGCCTCCACCGGATCCTTGATGTCATTGCTCACCAACACAAAATAGCCGCAATCCTTGAGAGCTTTGTCGATGGCATCCTGTTTTGGCTGAATCCTGACGCCTCGTACGGGTGTGGCAACCGTTTGGAAATACTTCTCGTAGAGTTTCTCATGTTCGGGGGTGCGTTTGCCCTGGGTCAGTTCTCCTTCTAAGATATCGAGAAGTTTGTTCAGCCGGATCTTGTCATCCGTGGCATGCTGGTCATTGTAATAATAGTGGGCGTAGATCCGCCGTTTTTCTTTGACCACCTCGCCGCTTCTTGGCTTGGTTTGGGTGTAGGCCCAGTCCATCGTAAAGGACTGCATGTAAAGGTTCGTGTTGGAATGATAGTTGCTCCGGGAAACGAATCCCTCTCGGATGTCATTGAGTTTGTTCTGAATGAACTTCAAAGAAGTCTTGGTGCCTATGAGGAATTTATGGTGATGCTGATAGAGCTCGTTGATGTTATGTTCGCTGTAGAAGCCTCGATCCATGACCAGGTTGACCTTGTCAATTTGCAGGAATTCCAGTTCTTTTAAGAGATGACTAATGGTTTTGACATCAGATATGTTGCCAGGGAGTTTCCGGTAATACACCGGTAAACCGGAAGTCTCGCCAAAGAGCAGTGCCAGATTGATCTGGGGGAGCAGGTCATGCTCCTTGTTGTTTCCGTATTTCACCTGCTTGAGGGACTGGGAGTAGGAAGAAATAGATGTGGTGTCATAGGCCAAGTATTCTTTCTCCAATCTGCGTTTGGACTGCTTGCTGAAGAAATCCATTTTGGCCGACTCATCAATGGTTGAAAACAGCTCGCTGATCCGTTGCGAAGGCAGATCCTTAACATAGGGGTGATGATGAGACTTTGCCCATCGATTGAAGCGATACATGGGGTTATGGCTTTCTAAAGTCAAATAATAAGCCAGGGAGAGGATTTTCTTATACTCCTTGGGGAAACAGCTCTTCAAGTCTTCTGAAACACCTGTCTTCTCTGCGATCTCATCGAGAAGATAAGTGGCCCCGTAGAAGTCACGTGTGCAGACCTCGGTCGTTGCCGGACCAGGCTTTGGATCTGACTTTAATGTTTCCAATTCCTGCTGGAGCTTATAGCGTTTGTTTGGTACAAAGATACCATCGACATTCTTGCCAAGATAGACCCGTTTGTGTGATCCCCGTTTCTTTTCTGAGTCCCAGTAAGGTTGATCTTCGTAAACATATTCGACACCATTGATGACTTGAGTTCTAAGCATGAAACCACCTCCCATATAGGTATATTTTATACCTATATGGGAGTAAATGC
>JBAQDU010000062.1:0-13305 GCA_049294805.1 Clostridiaceae bacterium | reverse complement strand
TTCATAAATACCCATCCAGCTCCAATCTAATATTATTGGATTCGATGATTTTATGCAACTATTTTAATCATTTAACTGCCAATCACTAACTTCGCATTATTTCACTTGGTTCAGTCTAAGGATCAAGACTTCTGAGTGCAATGCTTAATTGCCAAACTGATCTGGTGTGATTCTTTTAAAGTGTAGTGAGCCATCGATTCAATGGGAGGTTTTAATTGATATGGGGTCTTACGGATTGTTAGATTGGAGTGAGCTTCTTTTGTGATCCTTTATTTAAGACTTTTTATTGCTGTTTTTGCCCAGGTTGAATCTTTGTAAATGGCTCGACCTACCCCAATCAAATCTGCTTTTTTGTCCGCCAGAAGTTTTTCTGCAGACGTGGCATCCGTGATGCCACCGGTCAAAAGGACCGGAATGGTCACAACTTGCTTTATAGCTTGGGTCAATGCCGAGAAATACCCCTGATCTTTTGAATCTGGTGAAATGTATCCACAAAAACCACCTGAAATATCCAGGAGATCTATGCCGGCTTTTTCAAATTCGACGGCTGCGATCAAACTGTCTGCAATGGTGCTGCCACCCTCTTGATAATCTGATGCACCTAATCGCAGTAAGATCGGGAAGTCTTCCCCGACTGCTTGGCGGCAGGCTTTAATGATTTCTAAATGAAGTTTGATCCGACCCAGCACATCTTTGCCGTAGTCATCGGTTCTTTGATTGGTCAACGGCGAGAAAAATTGATTCAATAAATAACCATGGGCCGAATGAATCTCTACTCCATCAAAGCCAGCCGCTTTGACTCGTAGAGTAGCCGCTTTAAACTGTTCGATCAACCCTTTGATGTCATCTGCCGTTAGTTCTTTGGGGCTAGTGCCCAGACGCGGATTAGCGATTGCAGACGGTCCCACAGGCTCATACCCAGTCACCGCTTGACTTGCAGCACTGCCAGCATGATTAATTTGCATCACCGCTTTGGAGTTGTTTTGATGAATGACTTCGGCTAATTTCGTTAAGTCTGCCACGAGGTTATCCTCAGCGATGGATAATTGTCCCTCACTTGCCTTTCCTTGCTGAGTGATATAACTATGTTCAACGATCACCAATGAAATAAACCCACCTCGGGTTTTTTCATCATAGTAATCTAACATTGCTTGGCTTACCCGGCCGTCTTTTTCCGATTTTGAAGTCGCCATCGGCGGCATCACTAATCTGTTCTTTAACGTTAATTTCCCTTTGTCCAAAGGGCTTAATAAATAGGACATTTGCTGCCTCCAGAAGTTAAAATTCAAACGGATGCACTTGGCACCCGTTAGTCGTAATGATTCCATGATGATCCCTTGGGATCCATGGTCCAGTGCTTGGTAGTATTTGGCGGATCGCTTCATTTTCAGTGGCTGTATGGTTCGAGTTATTTTAGTTTTTCTTGCAGAGTCTTACTAGAAAGCGGCACTGAATATGTTTAATACGTCCTGAGCATTGAGTGGTTTGAAATCACCCAGCTCCCCACCGGCTGTAGCTTGTTTTGCCATCATTTCTAATTTATCTTCTTCAATTCCGACTTCCCTTAAGGTTGAAGGCATTCCCAAAGAGTTAAAGAATTCCCGGGTTTTATTGATGGCTTGATGGGCAATTTCTTGCTGATCGGCCTGAGCATCGAGCCCCCAGACGTTAACTCCGTATTCGACAAACTTAGCCAAGGTTTTTTCATTTAACGAGTACTCCATCCAATACGGCGTTAATATGGCAAGTCCAACCCCATGGGTAATATCATAGTATGCACTTAATACATGTTCCATGGCATGAACACTCCACTCGGTGTCTTTTCCATAGCTCAATAGCCCATTGATGGCTAAGCTGGACGTCCATAATAAATTCGCTCTGGCTTCATAATTTTCAGGTTCAGTCATTGCGATGGGACCATAATTGATACAAGTTTTAAGCAACGCCTCAGCCATTCGGTTTTGTAAATAAGCACTTTTGGTATTACTGAAATAGACTTCAAATATATGGCTCATAATATCGACGGTACCGGCGGCTGTTTGATTCTTAGGCACTGAGAATGAGTAAGTCGGATCAAGAATTGAAAACTTTGGCGCCATATCTTTATTGCGGGTACCGATTTTCTCATTGGTATCTAAATTGGTAATGACAGCATTAGAATCCATCTCAGAGCCCGTTGCAGCTAAGGTGATGATGCTGGCAATGGGCAGAACTTTCGTTATTTTGCTGGGGTCAACAACAATATCCCAGGCATCCCCATCATAATAGAAACCAGCTCCGATGACCTTAGCACAGTCAATGGTACTGCCGCCGCCGACTGCCAGAATCAATTCGATTTGGTGCTCTTGGCAGATTTCAATTCCCTTTCTTACACTGGTGATTCTCGGGTTTGGTTCTACTCCGGAAAGTTCCCAAAAACTGATGTCATTGTGATTGAACAGATCGACAATCTTATGATACAGACCGCTTTTTTTGATGCTGCCGCCCCCATAAACCAGTAACACTCTTGATCCATATTCTTTGATTTGCTTGGCCAGCACCTCTATTTGATCTCGACCGAAAAATATTTTGGTCGGGATTGAATACCTGAAATTTAACATAATTTTCTCCTCATGTTTTTCATAATTCTTAATGGTTCTAGTCTATTATAGCTATTTTTTTAAGCCCTTAGTTTCAATTCACGGTTTGTTTATGATGATGTCTCAACCATTTAGGACTCAGCTCGAATGCCGTGGATCCCAACCTAATCAGTCCGGACAGCGAACTATTAACCGAACTTCCCATCTCAATGGGCCTTATTTAAACTCAGTTCCTCTGTCTTTGGATCCATAGAGAAAAATGGGATCTATTATGTTTGGGAACGGGCCTGATCAATCACACTTTGGATGATTTGATGGCAACAAACACCCAGCGGGTTGTTCTCTAAACAGTTCGAATTTTTCATTGCCCCTGACAAAGCATTCACTTCTTTTACAGTCTTTGCACCATGAACTAAAACGGCTTCTATAACTTGGTCCTCGGTAACTTCGCTGCAATAACAAGCGTATTTAGGCTCTGCCCCTTGTTTAAACCAAATCGGAATGGTCACCTGATCTTTCCTGAATTTGATTTTCGCTATGGGGTTAAAATAAACCACATCACAAGCTCCATTCATGCAAATAAAGTAGTCGCCTGGGATAATTTCTGAGTGTGCGCTCGGTATGACTAAGTGCTTCACGGTTACCTCGCTTACGGCTATTCCCTTGTTATCACAGACCGGACATTTATCTAACTTAGCCTGATTGGCATGATTGGGTTGATTGGCCTGATCTGCAGGGAAGCTACTATTGCAGTCTTTAATAGGGTCCATTATTCAATCTCCTCTTTTTAAAATAGTATTGACATTTTCATGGCACTTTCTCGGCAATTTCCTGACTATTTCAAGAATACTTCCTTTCGACTTCCTGGTCGCTTGTAAATCCGTTTAATCACCGATTTCAATCCTAACTTCCTACCGCTGGATCCGCCTGTTTCTGTCATTCATTCAATTTGTTTTATTCATTTATGTTGATTGGTTGGTGGGTTAAACAATCCAATTTCACCAATTATCTTTCAAGTTTTCTGCCTTGCTCCCATGCTCCGTTCTTTTATTTTCCGGCTGGATGTTTCCATTTCTTAACTCTTAGGTTTCGGTTAGTTTAAATACCCCCCAACGCTTCCTTTATGACCGCTCCATTAATTTTCGATAAAACTCCGCATGTTTAGCCCGGTCAATGCCGTTTCGGGGGTAAATATAGTAAAGCGGCCGTTGGATCTTTAAGTCCTCGATCTCCAGGATGGTCAAGGTGCCTTCTTGGACTTCTTTTTTGGCGACTTCTTCATACATAAAGGACACCCCATCCGTTTGAGCTAACAGCTGCTTGATCAGGCCAAAACTCGATACTTCATAGATTTGACCAGCCGATTGAATGGAATCATTGTGCTGATAAAGGAAGTTTTCATAGATTTCCCGGGTACCAGAGCCGATTTCCCGAAGGATCAACGGATAGCACTGGACCTCATTAAGGGAAGCGATTTTTTTCGCCAGTTGGTGGTCGAAGCGGGCTACTGCTACAAACTTAGTTTCGATAAATTCCTCGTAGCTAAACACACTCTTATCAAATAGACCTTCAACAAAGGCACAGTCCAATTCATTGCGTAGGAGCATATCGAGGATCACTTGAGTATTCTTAACGGTTATGGAGATGGCCTCCTTATTATGCACCATGAATGGTCCGACTAGTTGCGACAGATAATAATCCGCAATGGATAACGTAGCTCCGATCCGTAAGGGTTTTTCCAGTTTTTTAAACTGATCAAACAATTGCTCTTCATTGGCCAATTGAAATTGTGCGTAACGCATCAAAGCAACACCTTCGGGTGTTAGTCGAACCCCTTTCACAGAGGCTTCTAACAGGCGAGTACCATAATACTCCTCCAGACGGCGGATCTGTTGGGAAACCGCTGGTTGAGTCAAATTCAGGGCCTGAGCGGCTTTGGTAAAATGCTTCAACTCAGCTACTTTTAGAAATGTTTTTATTTTGGGATCCAGCATATTTCCACCTTTCCAGTTAGGGTCAAAGGATGTTCGCCCGCTTAAGGATTGAATCTTGATGTTCAACATTGCTTAATCATAAATATAATTTATTGTAAATAAGAATTCATAATTTGATTTTATCACTATGGCAGGATAAAATCAAAAATAGAAATAATCCATTTTTACTTCTTATTTTATATTTGGGAGGTCCCCATGAAAAAAATCCAATCCATTTTGCCGGGTTTTATCTTGGCTTTATCCATTGCCTTTGTTGCCCGCTTTCTTGAATCCCTGTTGCCGGTCAAGTTAGTCGGAGCCTCAGTCTTAGCGTTATTCATCGGAATTATCTTACGCCAGGTCATTCCCCCTGGCCCCACCCTTCAAGCGGGAATTAAATTTACGTCAAAACGAGTGTTGAAGTTCTCCATTATCTTGCTGGGAGCATCCCTCAATGTTGCAACAATTTTAAAAATCGGTCAGCTCTCCTTGACCGTTATGGTGTTCACTCTCATGACCTGCTTTGGTGGCGGTTATCTCGTGGGCAAGTGGTTAAATTTGAACTGGAAACTATCCAATATGATTTCCGCCGGAACAGGGATCTGTGGCGGATCTGCCATCGCTGCCCTCGCTTCGGTCATTGAAGCGGATGACAATGATATTGCCTACGCCATTGCCGCTACGTTCTTGTTTGACATGGCAATGATCGTTTTGTTCCCCATCATGGGCAGGATGATGAATCTCTCGGATATGGCCTACGGTCTGTGGGCCGGAACAGCTGTCAATGATACGTCCAGTGTCGTAGCTGCCGGCTATGCATTTAGTGAAGCGGCCGGAGACTTTGCCACTATGGTCAAATTGACCAGAACCTTATCCATCATTCCAGTAGTGCTCATCTTCTCCATTTACCAAGCTCGTCAAAAATCCAAAGTCAACGGCGCTACCAAACCCACGTTTTCCAATCTATCATCGATCATTCCCTGGTTTATCCTTGGCTTCTTAGCCATGGCGATGTTCAACAGCATTGGCTTAATACCCTTGGCTCTTTCCACCGGCATGCGAGCGGCCAGTAAGTTCCTGATGATCGCAGCATTAGCAGCCATTGGTCTTAATACCAATGTCAGTGAAATGAAGAAATCAGGTATTAACCCCATGATCCACGGTTTTATCATCTCTGCCCTGGTCATCGTCGTCGCTTTAGCTGTCGAAATCGGAATGGGGATTGTCTAAATTTATCGAATCCTGCCTAACCCAACTTAATTGAAAAAACCGTCCAAATCATGCCCAGGGGCCAGATTTCGGACGGTTTTTTCATCGTCATCGATTTGTTGGTATTGGATTTCTATCGTTTTATTTCTTAGTAGACCAGACTGTATCTACCCATTCTTCCCAAATAGCTTGGTCTGCCTGGATAAGTTTGCCCAGATTAGTTTGCCCGGACTTAGTTTTCTTTTTTCTTATTAAACATTTCCTTAAAGCGCTTTTTCGAAAACTTTGCACTCTCCTTAATCCACTCCCATAAAGTTCCAAACTGTTTCCACAAATAAAACTTAAGGATCAGTAATAAGACGAACAATCCCAACCCAGCGCCCACTAAAACCACTGCCAATGGATTTTCTTTATATAGCGCAGTAGCAAAGAGTGTCACCGTTGCTCCATAACGGGACACATAATTATTGGCCGGTGATGGCAGTTCGACAATCATTTCAGTATTACCACCGCGTAATCTTGCAATGATATAGTGATAATAACTGTTCGTTGTTAAAAGCTCAGCTCCGGCACCGCCTGTGATCAGATACCGAACCCCATCTATAGTGTATTCCAAATAACTGTGAATATTCGACAAGTAGACGGTATCTACGTGGTAGGTGCTCATTAAACTTTCAAACTTTACCGCTTCCTGTGGGTCTTGGAACCCATGATCCATACTTTTGCTCGCGCTATAATTGTTTAATTTGCCTTCCAACCAACCGCCGATGCTTTTGACTTCATTAACGTAAGTGGGAATTTCATTTGGGGTTACGCCAGTTCTCGGGTCCTTGGGCGGGATATGGGTAATAACAAGAATCCGTTGTCCCTGGGCCTTTTGTAAATCTCTTTCCAGCCATTGATATTGTTCATCAGAAATTGCTTTTAGGTGGTCCCAGCCCGGTGAGGAATCTAAAAAAATAAAATGGCTGTCTGCATAATCAAAGGAATAATAGGCCGGTCCATACAACTTGGTATAAATAGTTCGGCCATCCCCCCGGATATCATGATTGCCCGGACTGGTCAATAAAGTCGCTGCGATCTTTGAAGTCATTTGGTCAAACAGCCGATATTGGTTGGGTTTCCCGCTGAATACCAGGTCGCCATTATCGATCACAAAGACGGGGTCTTCGGCATTCACTTGCTGAATGATTTGTCCAAAGGTATCATAACCGTCGCGGTTGTCCCCCAGAATGATGTACTTATCCTTGCTGGAATCGCCGATACTACTGGGTTTTACCGGATCAACATTTATAACTTCGGCCGACTTGACATCAAAATTTACTTTTAAAGTATTGGCGGCTACTTTGATCATCGGTAGTTTGGAATCAATGGTACTGCCGGCATAAAAATCCGGGTTAATATTTTCAAGCAACAAGGAAACTGACCCCGAAGTTACACCTTGTACTTTGATCCTGGGCAAAGGTGAGAGCGCTCTGATCACGATACTATCCAAGCCAGATGGATCCGTTTGAATGCCTTTGATAAACCCACCGTAGACCGTCACTTGGCCACTCTTCGTTTGATAGGTTGATGAGGAATCTTCCGGATCAAAGTGAAGGGGCAGACTTACAAACGAATTATTTATTTTGTAGTTTTGAGTGCTGTTGTAAATAAAAGAACCAATTCCAGCCAGAAGCAATAAACTTAAAACAATAAGTGCAATGTTGACAATTTTCTTGTTTTTCATGATATTCCACTCCTTCATTTAGGCTTCCAGGTGAGTCTTTTAACAGCTCAAGCTGTTCAATCCTTTTATCCACCAGTTCTCATTGTGAATATAAATATACATCGTAATTTTTTCTACTGATTGAAAGAGGCCTATAATATTAATCCTTTTAGAAACGTTGGATGTTTTTAACATTCTTTGAATGCCCGTTTGAACACCCCTTGAACAGCCCTTTAACCTCTTAAAACTAGACTGTAAATTCGCTCTTTCGATGGAACGAATCTAGTAGGTCTAAGTGCATCGTATGGGCTGATTTCAATATTTTTAATATTAATAAAATCGAGAAAACCTGAAGTTCGCTCGATTTTATTTTGATTTATTCATCGTTTATTTCGTACTAGGATTGTTTTAAATCTGATTTCATCTTGGCATATTCTTCAGCGGTTATTTCACCTTTGGCATAACGTTCGGCAAGAATTGCCAGGGCATTGCCTGCCCCCTCTTGTTTTGTTTCATACATCCGGTTGACGTGTTGATCTGGTACATGGTTACGTCGCACTAACAAAGCAACCACTAATACGATGATCAGCACAATTGCCAATCCAATTAATATGGCCCCTAATCCGCCATATCTCATCCAATCATAACCCATCATATTGTTTCGCCCTCCTTCATATTGATAGTAATTATTATTCATCATTCCAAAACTCATTAAACTAATTCGATTGATCGGATAACCCGCTAAATACTGTTGAGCCAGTTGCCGATGGTAATCTGCCAACGACGAAGATCCGTCTCCGCCTAGTCGAGCATCCATTTGTTCGTGCATTACCGTATTACCGATAACTTCCTCCATGACAGAATCACCCAGTTCAGCGAGCTGATCAGCCCCTACTTTGGAAACGTCAATTGCCTGAAGTGTCGTAACTCCTTGGGTTTGCTCAATTTTAGTAATAATATCGGCCACACTGGGAAGACCTTCGCCTTGTGCTAATGCTGTAATTGGTGCAAACAGCAACGTTAAGATCAACCCTGCCGTTAATATGATTCGATTTTTCATAGAAAACTCCTCTCTAGATTGTAAAACCAGGCATTCTTCACCGATTACCGCTGATTTATTCACTTGACTAAGTCAATCGGCTTAAGGTCAAACCAATAATTGTTAAATTATGGGTTCATTCTAGTCTGAATCCTATGCTTATTTTATTCCTATTGGGTAGTTATATCAGGAAATGCATGAATATTCAGTCTTTTTCGTCAGTCAACACTTTGTGTTTTCCAAGCGCTTGAAGGATTCTTCTCTTTTAATTAGGAGGGTCCGTTTCAGCTGTACAGAAAATCGCTCCTTACTTAAAAACATCGAAAATAAATGTATTAAAGTATTTAACTGGCTCACAATTAGTCGGAGTCTTTTAGTTTGGCTCTTATTTTATACAATGTAGGATAAACATCGATGCGTCTTTATTCATAAACATCGCTGCCCGATGATAAAAAGTCTCTGATTCTACCCATTGAAACCCAAGTTCTTGAAGTAAGTCTTTAAGTTCTGACTGGATAAATCCATTATGAACTTTGTCGGAAATAATGTCTTCATTTTTGTCAAAATCAACAATAATCAGATGTCCATCCGGTTTTAATACTTCAAATAATTGGGATAAGATCAATTGGGTGTTTGGAATGTGCAGGAGGACCTGAGCCATGATAATATAATCAATTGACAATCCTGGTGGAATTGCGTCTAATAGATCCACACAAAGTGTTCTGGCGGATTCTCTCGGATTAGTTTTGAGCTTTAGATTGACCTGTTCGAGCATTTTCGAAGAGGAATCGACAAAAAGCATCGATGCAAACAAATCAATTAACCCCAGTCCGATCAGTCCGGTCCCACACCCATAATCAAGGGCTGTTTTTAGGGATGTTTCTTTTAGTTGGGAGCGGATCTTTTGAACGATCATCTTAGTGTCGTTCACTCTCTCAGATGTTTCATACCGGAGCGCCATCTGCTCCCAAATATTGTTCAAATCCAATTGATCTCCTTGAAATTTACTAATACAGTTAATCTTCTAAAATACTTGAGTTAGCGTTGCTAACTGGATCTGCTTGGACAGTACATAGACTGTCTCATCACTTTTCGAAATGATTATAAAAGTCGTCTGGTTTTGGGATCTCCAATGAAAGGATCCCCATCAATTAATTAAGACCTTGGGTGCTCTCAGAAATACCTTTTTATCAGCGATTAAAATATATAAACTCATTAATCCAAACACAATGGTTTCAGTTATAAATAAATAGGTGTTAAACCGATCCCACAAGAAAACATGAGATGTGACATTAAACATAAAATGCCAAATAATCATCAGCAGTAAATTTCCATTGGTTCTATTATATAACCACGTCATTAGAATCGACATTTCGATAATTGTTACATTATATAAAATGAAGCCTAACCCACCACCGGTAAAGTTTAAGTGCCAGATGCCCCAAAGGACGCCCACCGTAAGACTGCTTATAAAAGGGGTGTGCCGCTTTTGCAGGTTTGGTAATAAATAGCCCCGCCAACCGATCTCTTCGGCTGTGCAGCCGACTAAAATAGCCAGCGCATTCAACATGTAAAATGCGAAGTCGCCAGTCCATGGCACAAAGTTTATTTTAAAATAACTCAGGATCAAACTGGTAACCAAAATACAACTACTTGGAATTGCCACGGCCGGAATCACCCATTTTAAACCAGTCCCATTAAGAATTAAATGGTTTTTTAGATCCTGTAAAATGGTTGGATCCTTTAACAGAAGCGCGATTAAGAACACACCCAAGGCCGGTGCGAATTGAGTAAACGAAACCGAATAGGCACCGGCTGATTGAAACACAAAATTTAGGGGTAACAGAAGAAAGCTAACGATAAATGTAATGATATAAAAAGTCCTTAAATTATACTTACGGATTATTTTCCCCATAGAACGCCTCCTTAGTTATTAGTGACTGGATTCAATCGCTGGAACGATCGCCGAACGGGTTATGGCAGAACCTCGTTTTCTTGTCTGTTCCCACGTTTATTAAAAACTTCTGATTGAAAAAGATTGAATGAGAAAGCCCTCTGAGCCCCCCATGTTGACCGTTCTCTACCTCGTGCAGGATTGCACTCTTTACTTCCGCTTGAGCGTAATCACCACAAGGTTCGGTGGATTGTTGACTCGCAGCGGAATAATGCTGTTGCCCAATCCCCGGCTAACGATCATATGGGTCCCCTGTTCACTGTATTGACCGTCAGCATATTTCGGGAAGAAGCCTTGATCCGGTGCCACCAAGCCGCCCAGTAAAGGCAATCTGATCTGGCCGCCATGGGCATGGCCGCTTAACACTAGATCGATCTTATTGGCTGCATAAACATCGAACAGCTCCGGCCGATGGGATAACAATAGGGTGAATTCGGTATTGGCTCCGACCAAATCCTTTAATAGTATATCTACCCGTGTAGCTCGGTCAGCCCCTTCATATCCTGCATCCTTTGGCACCTCTAAATCATTTATTCCTATTAAGTTTAGGACTGCACCATCCTTTTTAAGTGGGACCGCCTCATCCTCCAGGATCTTCACTCCGGCTAAAAGCATTTGCTCTTTTAATTTGGGATACTGGCTGGACCAAGCTTCATGGTTGCCCGTGACAAAATATACCGGGGCAATAGCAACAGCCCCTTTGATAAATTCCATGGCCCGAGCCACATTTGTATGGGTTGAATCAATCAAGTCTCCGGTCACCGCAATAATATCCGGCGCGGCCTGGCGAATCGCATTGAGCAGGGTTTCTTGGTTTTTTCCAAACTCATCATTATGGAGGTCCGCCACTTGAACGATTTTAAAGCCATCCAACCCGATGCTGATTTTTTCAGAACGAAGCTCAATTTGACTAACTTGAATTGCTGTGTTCCCCCACCAAAGCCAAACTGCAATTAGACTTAATACAATCCCCCCGGCTAAGATCCGTTTTTTTCGTATCCGCTTCATCGTTCCCCCCGATCCTTACCCATTTCATATCCGGTCACTGCCTGATTTACTCCAAAGTGCCGCGATTATCCCCAACAGCTTAAAATTCCAATCAAATAAGGGACTTCTTATAACCTAATCATACTCTATGACGACTTCATCCCCATTGAAATAAGTTTGATCCCCTTCATTATAATGCCAAATCGCTTTCAAACTCGTTGGTTTCTTTATACCGTTGTTTTCTTTATAGTCGCTGCAAATTGCTGTCCACTTCACTTTTTGGGTGGTTCCGTCGATTTCGGTGGCGACTCGATCATTCGTAGTGAATGATGTCATTTCTCCATTATCGTTAAACGTAAAAATCCCCTCTGCCGAAATGCCATAATTGGATATGGTGGCTTTTGCATGAGTTTCATCCATGCTCTCCCATTTAATGTAATCCTGTAAAACAACACTAGGCGCAAGAAAACTTTCTGCTAAAAAAGTCACCAGGCTGGCCTTATTCATAGCTTCACCTTTTTGATCAAACAACGTGTAGGTCTTGGCAAGCACCCCTTTCATGTCCCCGACTCCATTTAAATACGAATCGAAGCCTTGAAATGGAATGCCATACAGTGAACTATCGATCAATGCAATTCGCTCTGGTTTAGTGACAAAGTTATATTGGGTATAGTCGATCTTTAGGGCTGGTTTATCTTTACCGGTCTTAAACGTGACGTTTTTGAAAGTTGCTTTCATAAAGGACATCTTTTTAGTTCCGATCAACCCACAGTAATTAAAATACTTCTTTACCGGTGCCGGCAGATCCTTAATCTCTTCTTCTGTAAAAATCTCAGTTGGAGGGTTTGCTTCAGTCAGTAAGGTTTGGGCGGTATGATTGAAATCAGTTTTTAGTTTAGAGTAAGGAATCCTAAAATATACCGCTAAGCTTATGATCATTAATACTACTATCCCTAAGACAATCCACACCATTTTTTTTCGCCTCATTTTCTTTTTCATTCACTTCACTCACCCTTACTTTGCATTAATTATTAATTTTACCGATCATTCAGTTCCAGCTTGGCCAGATTAGACATCATTTTATAAAGCACTATTCTGGCTTTCGCCATTTCGTCCTCGGTGATCCCCAAGAATAGGTTCTCTGTAAAAAACGCTGCTTTTGTTTGCAATCGTTCAGTGAGCTTAAAATTTAAATCAGTTAATCTGATCCGTGTGACTCTGGCATCTTTTTTATCTTTTTCCAAAGCAATCAACCCTTTCTGCTCTAGTTTTAAGGCGATCTGTTTGACGTTTTGGTGAGAGGTCCCCATTGCTTTGGCCGTTTCTTTGATCGTGGGTGGGGAATCAAACGAATTTTCTACAACGATGGTCAAAAACCACTGCTTAAATGTAATGTCATATTCTTTAAGATCTCTTTCCAACAAGGTGTCCATTTTATTGGCAACGATTTGGATGGATCCAAAAACAAATTTCCGGTCTTTTAAAGATTCTATTTTACTCAAAAATAGCACCTCCTTACAAAATATTGGTAATACATTACCTATAAAGATAATATATTACCTTTTCTTTTTATTGTCAACTTCTTTTTTCACTTCTTTTTTCACTTCTTTTTCTACTTCTTTTTCTACTTCTTTTTCATAGATAAAAACCGTCAACTGCCATAGCAATTTTTGCTACAAAAGTTGACGGTAAAATCTATTTTTAATTAAGCTCCAACTAAGCTTTGATGGCCCATCTTAATTTCGCAGACCGGGCTCGGCTGTTTGTCGAACATTCTTCGGCTGAGGGCCGGATCGGACCATCAGCAATTTCCTGATAGATGCCGGCCCGGTAGAAGCGCTGGAAAGCCTTTTTCA
>JBAQDU010000061.1:0-2590 GCA_049294805.1 Clostridiaceae bacterium | reverse complement strand
CACAGTCATGTAGGTTTTTACGGATATGCCGCCTGTGAACTCACGCCCTTATTGTCAGCTGGGGCTTGAAATCCATTTTTTCGAGGATCTTGAGATCACGCTCACGTGTGTTCTTCAGATTCCAGAGATTGCCTCTTAATTCGAGTTTCATGCACCTCGACATGAGTAACACATCATGGACGGAGACGGTATTATCATTCAAAGACTTTACAGCTTTGATTACCTGTCGATGGATCTGACCGGCAATCAGCATGATGAAGGCAAAGCCCTGCTCCTTGTAGTAGTCCTGAATCATCAGATCGTTGAAATCTCCACGGTTCTTGAGGTAGTGATAGAAGGTCTCGATGCCCCAGCGTTTCTTGTAGTTGGTGAAGATTGTTTCGGCTTTTCTCTTGCTGCTGGTCTGCAACACGTACACGCCGAACGTCTCTTTACTTTTTTCAAATCCTTCCTGAGTGTAGCCCTTCTTCCCGAGTTCCATGCAGTGAAGGTAATTGTAACGACACTTTTCGTTCTCATCGATATCTCGATAGATATAGACCTTCTCATCTTCGGAGATCTTCATCATCCGGAATTCGATGCGGAAATGTTTCTTCCCGGAACGATAATAGAAGCTGCTCGTATACTTGATATCGGTTATGGCCCTTTTGAAGACATCTGTATTTGAAGGCACCGGGATGATATAAGAATTCCCGTTTGCAGAGAGCAGATCAAGGTTCTTTCTGCTATAGAAACCACGGTCAATGATAAATTGGATCCCGGAAAAATGAAGGTATTCCGTCAGGTCAGGGACCGTTGATTTGTCATTGCAGGAACCACGGTATATTCTGGAAAACAGCGGTTTGTCTGTGTTGACGTCGTAGCCCATTAGGAGGTTGACCTGGTCTTCGCCCAGTGCATTGAACTTGTAACCGGCTTCGCCCAGATCATTTTCATCAGAACAGGAGCGGATGGCGTGACCGTCGATGGCAACTTCCCCAGAGCAGGAATCCAGACAAAGCTGCTCATATGCCTCGACTCGTTTTGTCCGGCGACCCAAGTTGTCGAGGAGCGTTCCCAGTGCGGTATGCCCCATTTTGAACGGATAGTCCTGATATTCGACGGAAAGCCAGCTCTGTTCGTAATAACGCTGGACCTGATCGACATGGACAAATCCGTTCGCGTATAAGAGGACAGCGTAAGCGAAGATCTGAGCAGCCGTGTCAATCTGGAAGCATTTTTGCAAGTCTTCCCTAACGGAGTTGGAAACTGCCTCGATAAACGCATACTGGCCGTATTCAAGAACAGTAATACGATCCTGGACGGTATCGTTGTAGTTCTTATTCGGCCGGAACCCAACTCCAGCGACAATGGAACCGATACATTTACCAGTCTTCTTTCCCCAGTTTCCGCTCGGGAGCTTGACTGACTTGTAACGATAAACGTAATAATGCCCGCTGATTAGTTTGACTTCAGTGCACGGTTCTGGACGGTACTGGTTAATCTCCTCTGGAATTCTGCCTGGCATAAGCTTTCCCCCTCACATACATATCGGTAATATCGGTAGTTTTATTATACCAAATGTAGTATGAGAAATAAAGCGAAAAGTGTCAATTTTTGGCTTAAATACTGTATTTTTGGATTGTTACGCACCATAGAACTGAGGGCAATATCCTTAACTCATATCGTTAAAATTCTGAATGACTGTGTTTAACCACTCCATATCAAATCCTTAATTTTCGATCCAAAATAATTTGAGGAGTTTTCCCCATTCATCTGGATAGTTATTGTCCCCTTCGTATTTTTTGCCGCGAAGACCCTCATACCGGACAAAAAGTAACCACTGCTCGCCATCAAACCTCGGCGGCCAAGACTTATCCGGGTAGGTCAATTCCCAGTATTGGGTATTGAGCGCATTCCACTTTGCGATCAAATCATCGGTAGTTAATTTAAGATAAGGTTTGGCAACAGAGTCCTCTTCAACCATTTTCCGTTTGAAAAAACTGGATTCATCATCATCCACTACAATGGAGTAGGCTATGGTCTCTTTGATCTTACCAATTTCCAAATAGATCTCCCGTAGTTTTCTTGAAGATGACTGGTCGTCAATATCCTTGAGCTGCTTTAACCAATTTAGTACCGTGCCATGATTAAAACTCTGTAAAATAGACGATTCATCCGATGAATCCACCTGAGTGCTTTTCATGATAGATGCTAGAATATAGCTCTCATCCAGTTCACTGCCCTTAGCACTTCGAATTGATGCGGATTCCGTTCCTCCGCTCTTCAATTCAGCCTTTTTTAGAATGTCCTCATAGTTCGTCAAATCATATTCAGGTTGCGCTTGGCCGAATTGACCCATTTCTTCGATAAAACTCACTACCGGCCCACCCGTGTCGGCTGCCGGTAATTCTTCGTCAGTTGGATCCATAATGACCTCATCTTCTGTTAATGACCAATCATTTTTCGTTTGACCGGCACCCATAAGCTGATCAACCTCTGCGAATTTACCAATATACTTTGTCAAAAATTTGAATTGTTCTTGTGATCTTCCGATGAACTCGTCCCATTGGGCAACGATGGATCGCAGATCGTCATCTAAATAACTCAA
>JBAQDU010000060.1:0-4677 GCA_049294805.1 Clostridiaceae bacterium | reverse complement strand
ATTGCTCGCTTTCGCGAAATCACGGCTCAACTGGACATTGATTGCGATCAGATCGAAACCAAGGCAGTACTCTACGGCCGAACCAAATCGGAATTAAAGGTCATTGACAAAGAACAAGCGGCTTATGATCAATTGGGTATCCCCTATGAAGTAGTCGCCATTGAATTCGAAGAAGGCCGGGGCCTGGCGGTGGACGGTCAGATCGGGATCAATGCCGCTAAATATGTGTATGCGTTGGCCGATCATTTATCCCAGCGCGGGGTTTTAATATTCGAACACAGTCAAGCCCAAAATGAATTGGAATTGACCCCAGCTGGCAACCAAGTTAAAGTCAACAACAACTTTACGATCACGGCTCAATATGTGATCATCGCCAGCGGATATCCAGCCATTGATGGGGGCGGTAACTATTCCTTCCGCTTGGTCCCATCACGGTCTTTGGCGTTGGCCTACCCTTGCGCGACCATTGAACATAAGATGTATATTTCCCAGGAGGAGCCCCTCCACTCCGTTCGATATTCACAATCCCCCGAGAATTATCTGATCCTCGTTGGCGGATCCCATCGAGTCGCTTTTGAAAGCAGTGTCCAATCGCTCCAGGATAACATGAAGCAGTTTGCTCAAACTCAGTTTGGGGCTGCCACCCCGGCGTTTAGCTGGAGTGCTCAGGACTATTTAACAGCCGACCTTTTGCCTTATATTGGCCGGCTTACCGAAAAAGAAGAACATCAAACGGTCTTTGTAGCAACCGGTTTTCGAAAATGGGGACTGGGTTTTGGGATCTGGACTGGACTGTACCTGACTGATTTGATCAAAGAAAATGCGCCGGAAATTGAAACCTTTCGACCAGCTCGCGACATGCTGGTAAAAATTGCATTGGATCAGACCGTCGATAAGACCAAAATGGTGATCAATGCAATCACTGAGCGCCAGAGAGTCAAACACCTCGAAGACATTGGCATCAACCAAGCCGGCATTGTCAAAGTCGGGGGTAAAAAAACCGGCGTTTGGGTCGATGCGGCCGGACAACCTAACTTCGTCAACTTGTCCTGTACCCATATGGGCTGCACGCTGCATTGGAATGATTTGGATCAAACCTATGACTGTCCGTGTCATGGGTCCCGTTTTACGAAAGAAGGCTATGTCATCGAAGGTCCGGCGGGACGAGATTTAGATGAACAAAAAGGAGACCACAAGACATAATTATGGTAAATTCAAAAATTTCCCCCTTAATTGATTATCAATATAAAGGACCGGGACGTCGAAAGGCTTATTTTGAAGGCTGGTATTTTAAATTAAACCTCACTGACGAAACTACGTTGTCATTGATCCCATCGCTGCATCAGCAAGGTGACGTTAGCTATGCTTCTTTGCAATGGATCCTGGCAAAGGGACAAGATGTTAGATCCTTTGCATTGACCTATCCTTCAGGCAGTTTCAGCCTCACGCTCCAGCCGTTTCGCCTGGTGCTGGGCCAAAGTTATTTCAGTGAAACCGACATCCGAATTCAAGAAGATGAACTCCAGCTGAGTGTTCACTTTCAAAACCTCAATCAATACACCGGTGATATTATGGGCCCGTTCCGCTGGTTCCATACCAGGATGCCCTGCAGTCACGGTTTATTGGTAATCAGTGGATCGGCCCAAGTGACGCTTGAATCAGCTCAACTGCAAGGCCGGTTTAAATCAGGTCTGTATGTCGAGAAAGATTGGGGCGATACTTTTCCCCAGCGCTATATTTGGTGTCAGGCCGGTTTCCCCCGCCAGAATGCCGCCTTTTACTTTTCCATTGCCACCGTCCGGGTAGACCACCTCAGTTTTACCGGTTTCATCGCGAACTTAACTTTGCAGGAGAAAAACTTCACCTTTGCGACCTGGAATTTCTCAGATTGTAAAGTCTTAGGCAACCCAGCCGATATTCGCATCGGTCTGGCCCGGTCCGATCTGATGGCGGCTGCTCGGATCATGCCCCAACCGGGTGTCCATTTAAATAGTCCAGTTCAAGGGATGATGGATTCCACCATTTTCGAGAGTTTGTCGGCACCACTGGAGCTTAAGATCAAGACCCTAGGGAACTCCGCCACCTTTTTCACCGAAAGGGCCGCCGTGGAGTGCCACAATTGGTATGATTCCATTGCCCAGCCCGGTAGTAAGTAGTCAAAAAGCCTATTGCAAGCTGCCCGGATGGAGTAAAATGGGGAAAGACGAGACAAAAAACTGCCGAACTAAGAAACCAGCGCAAAAAAAAGCCGACAACCTTACCGACCTTACCCACTATTTCATATTCCAGGAGTGTGCCCATGAGTGAAGTTCGATATCAACGAAATAAAAGTTTAATCAATTCGCAAGACCAAACCAAACTAGCCGGCTCTTGTGTTGCCGTAATCGGCTTGGGTGGCTTAGGGGGTAATACGGCGGAGCAGCTGGCCCGCCTGGGCATCGGAAAATTAATATTGATTGATCGGGATTGTTTTGACGAAACCAATTTAAATCGGCAGCTCTTTGCCACCGAAAAAAACATTGGTCAGCGCAAAGTCGACGGTGCAAGAGACCGTTTAATGGCCATCAATTCCAGCTTACATTATGAGTTCTTCGATGGGGCCGTAACGGCAGACAATGCCAAAGAGCTCTTAAAAGATGCTCAAATCGTAGTGGACTCCGTGGATAACATCAAAACTCGCCGATTACTTCAAACCATCTGCAAAACATTGGATTTGCCCTTGGTTTATGGGGCCATCGGCGGATGGTATGGTCAGGTCTCGTTCATTGCCCCGGGCGATGATACGCTAAACTTAGTTTATCCGGGAACTGAAGAAGTTGGTATTGAGCAAAAATTAGGCAACCCGGCTTTTACACCGGCCATCGTTTCTTCCATTCAAGTTGCAGAGGTCGTGAAGTACTTGCTTGGAAAAGGCGAACTGCTCCGTAAAAAACTGTTGTTGATCGATCTGCTTAACCAAGACTATTCCGTGTTGGATCTTGACATCTAGGCAGACTACCAATCCGTTAACTAAAATGTGTGAGTTCTGAGAAAAATTCCTAAATTATTTCTAAAATACATCAAAACAAACCAAGGGAGCCCACTCAAAATGGAGTCGGTCCTCTTGGTTTGTTTTATGGTGCCACCCGTTTATATTTTTTAGTAAGTGGATGTTATTGGGTCAGTTGTGTCATTTAAAGTTCGGAGATTTAGGTGCTGCTTGGAACCGGCAAACTTGTCTTTAAAATACGCTGGCTTAGCCGCCGATTTGAAACATCATTCGATTTGTCTGACTCTTATGATCGATCTCCAGATGATGTTCCGCTGGCTTTTCATAAATGCTATCCATCAAAACTTGTTTTAAGGCTTCTTCATCATTTAAGAATGGCCGCAGGTCAATTTCAGCCTGGGAGTGCAGACACGGTTTGATGGTGCCCGATGAAGTTAGCCGGATGCGATTGCAATCACTGCAGAATTTACAGCTGACCGGGCTGATAAATCCGACAGAACCCAGGGCGCCGGGAAGCTGATAAACTTGAGCCACTTTGCTTTTATCCTTGATTTTTATCAATTCAGGGTGTTGGGCAATGACTTCATCAATGGGTAGCGCTTTGCTTTTATAATCCAATGCACCTTGTCCCAAGGGCATCAGTTCAATGAACCGGACCTGGATCGGATAATCCATGGTCAATTGGATGAAATCGTCAATTTCATTGTCATTGAAGCCCCGCATCAATACGGTGTTTAGTTTGATCGGGAACATCCCCAGGTCCATGCATTTAGTAATGGCTGCAAACACTTTGGTGATATCGCCGCCTCTGGTTATTTCTTTGAATTTATCGTTATCCAATGTATCCAAACTGATGTTGACTCTGGATAAACCGGCTTTTTGAAGTTCTTCGGCTTTGTCAGCTAAAAGGATTCCGTTGGTCGTGATCCCGATATCATTGATGGCCGGTATGCTGGCAGTATAGGCAATTAGTTTTTCGAGATCTTTTAAAATCAATGGTTCCCCACCGGTGAATCGAACTTTTTTAACGCCCAGTGAAGCTGCTGCATCAATGATTTTCTCGATTTCTTCATACCGAAGAATATCTTCATGATATTTTTTGTCAACACCATCCTCCGGCATGCAATAAACACAACGCAAATTGCAGCGGTCTGTTAATGAAATTCTTAGGTAATCTATGGTTCTTCCTTTTTTATCTAGCATATCCTCATCCTTCTTCACTCATTCGGGTCTAACCAAACTGTTTCTGATTGGGTTTGTTCTTATATTGTAACATTATACCATAGCAGAAAAACGTTTTCTGCTATTAAATTGTATAAAAGACATCTGATCGCTGCCACGCCTTATCCTCCTTTTGGCTAACGGATGGATTCTAAAGGGTTCCAGCTTTTCTATCTTCCATCCGTAATTTAACGGATTTTTTTGATCCGACGGCCTGACTTTTACACTTAGCTAAGAAATAAATGAATATAACTAATGGTTTTAAAATCCGGAGATGGCTTTGCTTAAGCTTTCTCCGGATTTTTCTATATGCTTTTTAATTTTTTTATTGCGTTATGCTTTGTTATGCTATATAATATAAATAGGAGTTGATATTATGATTCGTAAAGATAAGAAAATAATGAAGGATGGGTCCGTTAAGACCTATATCCGTGTTACTGAAGGGTATCGTCCGGAACCAAATAAAC
>JBAQDU010000059.1:0-19675 GCA_049294805.1 Clostridiaceae bacterium | reverse complement strand
TATAAAGTTCTTTTTTTGATGTGTTTATGCCGTTTTCCATACTCTAATTATACAGGAAATGGGACGACAAAAAAAGCCCGAAAACAGCTAAAAATCTGTATTTCTGGGCTCGATTCTATATGACTTTGCGTGCTAAAACCTCAGAAAATCCATCTCTTTGACAGATATCCAGGCCATTCATTAACCAATTGTATTGCTCATTGGAGATGGTGATTACAGTTTGTGCGGACTTGGGCCACTTAAATTTTCCGGATTCCAGACGTTTATACATCAACCAGAACCCGTTGAAATCCCACTCAATAATCTTGATTTTATCGTGTTGCTTGTTGCAAAAGATGAAACAGGCCTGTTCCATGGGATTCAACTTTAAAACTTCCTGGACGATAATCGTCAAACCATCGACCGCCTTTCGAAAATCGACGGGATCGATGATCAGATATATTTTAGAATCCGGTTTAAAACCGCAGTAATTGGACAAAGTGAACACCCCCACACTTAATGATTCCATTATCTCAGGAGTGCAGGGGTGCTTACTATATGGTATCTATTTTACGCTTACAGGGTATTCAAAAAACCACAAAACCGAGGAGCAGAATAGAATCTGTTCCTCGGTTTTATTGGTGTTAAGGTGCTCAACCATCGGTCCATTGCTGGATGAATCCAGCAAGCCATACCTAGAATTTCGGGATCTTCTTAAAGAGGATTAAAGATTCTTAAAGAAGTTGATGATTCCCTGGAGAAGGTCGCCAAAGAACTTGACGATTTGGTCCAATAATCCGGAAGCCTGGGCTTCTCCATAAAGGTCCTTGGCTTTATTTAATATGTTGCCGGATAGATCTTTAAGCTGGGATACGACGTCTGCAGAGTTAATGGCATCAGTTTTGGCATATTTTTCAAATAAGCTAACCAATTTTTGAATATTGTCCTGAGACAGTACATCTTTCAGGTTGTTCTTGGCAATGGCGTCGTTGACGATTTTTTCAATATCTGCCCGAGAGATCTGTCGATCGGCAGGCAAGTTGGTATAGAAAATATTCAATTCATTTTTAATGTTGATGATCAAAGTGTCGAAGTTTTTCTGCTCAAAATTCGTTTTGCCTTCATTGTCTTGAGAAATCTCATTGACGGTATTGAGTTCATCCTGCGCAACCACCATGCGATCTTGGTCCAGGAGAACCCCATTGGCCTCCATGGCTTTATAAACGCCGGTCAGGGCAGAACTGCCGGTTACGGCTCGAACGGCTGCTACATCGATCTGGATGTCTTTAACACCGGCTGTAATTGCGGCATTGGCATATTGAACTTTCGTGATCTCTGTTATATTTTCCGGAGTTTTGATCTCCACGACCACACCGCTGCCCTCGGACAATTTAGTGACCAGAGCAGATGAAATCATCCCCTTATCGGAAGACGTTTCGTTGATATAACGTTGGATATCTTTCCCGTCAATGTTCATTGTTAGAAGATCTTTGCCCAGAACGCCCAGATGTTCGGCTGTCTTATCAATTTCCGATTGATTTAATCCGGCGCCGTAAACATAGGTCGGTCTTGCCCAAGGGGTTTCGGCTTTAACTAGTTCTGCTCGAGCGATGGCGGGAGAGCTGAGAATTACTCCTGCTATAGCCAGTGCTGAAAATACTCGTGTGATCTGTCGTTTCATTCAATTTTCTCCTTAAGATTCCATGTAGTGAGTGCAGATTTATTATAACATTTGAAAAAGGCAACTCCTTTCAAAGCGGTTACAGGTAATTTACCGGAACAGTCAGGTATGAACTTAAAAATTGGGACGTTCCTAAGACAGGGGATGCTAAGCTTTGGAGCCTTACACAAGGACTAGTACCTGGACTAATACCTGGACTAATACTTGGTCTAAGACCTGGACTAACAACTGGACTAACAACTGGACTAACACCTGGTTTTAATTATCTTTACTTTTTAGTGCAGTAAGATATAATTAACTCAATATCAATGGCTATGATAAGAACGAGTAAGTGATATGGGTCCCGAACAGAAAGTGACCGGTTGATGAGAGGTGCATGGAATCAATTGCTGAATACATCTTTGAGCTTCGCACTGAAAAGCACAGACTGCTTTAGGTCGCGACGTTTCCTGCATACGTTACAATGCTAGGGTATGTATGTACCCGAAGAGGTTTCCGCTGTGAGGCGGAAGTAAATATAAGGTGGTAACACGGAATTTTCCGTCCTTTTGCTAGATCAGCAAAGGGGCATTTTTATTTTTTGGCAGTTGGTGAAAAAAGACAGGGATGAACGAGCGTAGGAGGAGTCAACCAAATGGATGAACGAATGGAAGAAATGGAAGAAATGGAACAAATCGATGAACGAATGGAACGAATAAAAGAAACCATGGATATGATCCATAAAGGAACAGATCTAGTAGTGGGAGCCCAGGAGCTGTTTGAAAAATTGAAAGCTGGAAAGACTTTAACTGTAAAACTTGGACTTGATCCCACCGCACCGGATATTCACCTGGGCCATACGGTGGTTCTTCGCAAAATGAAGCAATTGCAGGATCTAGGTCATCACATTGTGATCATCATCGGTGATTTTACCGGGAAAATCGGCGACCCGTCGGGAAAGAGCAAAACTCGGGTCCAGCTGTCGGATGAGAAGATCAAGGAAAATGCCAAGACCTATTTTGAACAAGTGTTTATGGTTTTAGATGCCAAAAAAACTGAGATTCGCTACAACAGTGAATGGTTGGGCAAATTGTCTTTAGCGGATGCTCTGGATATGGCATCAACGGTGACGGTAGCCCGAATGCTCGAACGGGATGATTTTAAGTCAAGATTTGAATCAGAAATACCGATCGGGATTCATGAATTTATGTATCCCTTGCTCCAAGCCAGAGACAGTGTGGCATTGGAAGCGGATATTGAAGTCGGCGGGACGGATCAGACCTTCAATCTGCTGATGGGAAGAACCTTGCAAAAACACTTTAATCAGACGCCACAGGCTGTTATTACGCTTCCTCTTTTAGAGGGGACCGATGGAGTCCAAAAAATGAGTAAAAGTTTGGGAAACTACATTGGAGTGAAAGAAGAAGCCCGCGTGATGTTCAAAAAGATAATGGAGATTCCGGACGGGCTGATTCTTCGCTACTTTGAGTTATTGACCGATGAGACCCCAAAGGAAATTGAGCAGGTTAGGCTACGCCTAGACGGCGGCGTTAACCCCCGGGATGAGAAACTAAATCTGGCTCGGACGATTACAGGACTCTATCATTCAACCGAGGATACTCAAGAAGCGGAACATTTTTTCAGCGATACCTTCAGCAGAGGCATTTTGCCGCAGAATGTGCCGCAGATCAGGGTCAACACACTGGAGGAAGGCGAAATTCAAACAAAACTTATGGTTGCGGCAGACATTAAAAGCAGCAGTGAATTCAAACGGCTCTTGGCTCAAGGTGGCGTCGCCGTAAATGGAGTCAAAGTAAATGAGTTGTCCAGCTGTTCGGATGGGTGTATTATAAAGGTAGGAAAAAAGAGGTTTTTCAAGCTGCGCCTGGGCGAACTTTAAGTAAGATTGGGCCATCTCGGGGGCAAGACTAAAAATCCAGTCTTTTATTAAAAGTCATTAATAAGGACATGGTAGCCAAGTCCGGGGATCACCCCGGGATCACCCCGGGAGGCAGGATGCACGCTAGATCAGGTAATGGTTGAATAAATTAATAGATAATGTTATAATAAATCTTTGTAAGATACAATCAATCTGGAGGTCATTTAATGGGAACATTTTTAACCGTAATGGAATTTATACTTGCAATACTCTTAATAGTATTTGTATTGGTTCAACCATCAAAGCAGGAAGGATTAAGAGGCTTTATCGGCGGAGCTCAGGATACTTTCTTCTCCAGAAACAAGGGAAGAACCAGTGAAGTTATGTTTGCCAGAGCCACTGTCATTATTGCAGGACTGTTAGCGCTTAATACTATTTTCATGCATTATTTCGTTTAAAACAATATGAAATCCGGGAAACCGGATTTTTAATTTTTTGCGTAATAATTTCGGCTGGATTCCTGTAGAAAAAGGCATTTTGTTTTTGATTCCTAAACTTATGTGGTATTATATAAAATAGTTAGTTAGTCAAACAATTTGACAATCGATAGATCGATGAGGTTAGAATTATATGGTGATCAAACCAAGATGTAAGAAGTTTATATGTATCAACAGCCATCCGGTAGGATGTGCAAATAATGTGAAACGGGAGATCGAAGCCGCAACACAGTTTGTCATTGCGGATCGACCACTCAACGTCTTGGTCATCGGTAGTTCCAATGGCTTTGGATTAAGTTCCCGGATCTGTGCAGCGTATTCCATGCACGCCAATACCATGGGTATTTTTAGTTCCCGTCCCCCCAAAGAAAATAAAGAGGGGACAGCGGGCTGGTATAATAGCTATGCCTTGGCCAGAGAACTGGAGAAGTTGCCCACCACACATGTTGATCTCAATGCGGATGCGTTTGCACCGGATACAAAGACAACAGCCATTGACTTGATCAAGGAAAACTTCCCGCAAGGATTGGATCTTGTGATTTACAGCATCGCAGCGGCCCGTCGGATCGTGGGGGATCATACCTATAAATCATCCATTCGACCCATTGGGGGAGCTGTCAAGACTTTAAACTTAGATCTTGACACCGGCCTGGTTCATGTACTTAACTTGATGCCCGCAACCGAAGTGGAGATAGAGTCCACCCGTAAAGTCATGGGCGGGGAAGACTGGTCGCTGTGGATCGATGCATTAAATGAAGCGGGCGTCCTAAAAGCTGACAGTAAGACTTTTGCCTATACTTACATCGGCTCCCAGCACACTAGGGCCGTTTATAATGACGGCACCATCGGGAATGCGAAAGATCACCTGTTAAAGACGGCCCGAGAAATAAAACAAGCAGGAAAATCACGCGCCTATGTTATTTCCCAGCCCGCTGTGATTACCCAATCTAGTTCAGTGATCCCGTCCATCTCACTGTATATGACCGTCCTAATGAACATCTACAAGACCGAAGGTTATGACAACTCGATCCAAACTCATATCCGAAACATGATGAAACAGTCATTCCTGGCTGATCCGGAGTCGACCTTAGTGATCAATAATCAATATGAGTTAAGTGATGAGATCCAAGCCCAGGTAAATCAAAAGTGGGACATGATCAAAGAAAATGAAGAACTACCCGATGGGATCGGAGATCCCGAAGAATTCCGTCAGGCGTTTTTAAATATGTTTGGTTTTAACCAGTCCGACATCGACTATCAAGCCGATGTTGAACATTACCTGGTCTAGACCGACATGGCAACCTGAAATAGCAAGTAAATCAAGAACCTCCTGGGTCGGTTTTTATTATCTGATCCAAGAGGTTCACTTTTTATTTTGTTAGATCTATATCAGGATTCAATCAATGAGCCGAAAATAGGTTGGGCAGATTCGAACCTAAAGAATTACAATGGATGATTCCAGAACAGACTGACCAGATCCTAAACGCCAAAAATGCCGGAGACAGCACTATAATCAGCCATAAGGCAGTCGAGACCCTGTTAAATAGTCAGCACTTTATTGCTAGATTACGGCATAAATGTAACGGAAACCTTAAAGTTTAAGAAAATACGGAAATCCGGCCAAGAAGATGCTTATAATAAGATAGATAAGAAATGAGGTATATTAGATGGATTCAAATACAATACGTGACTTTCTAAAAGAAAGAGAAAGCAACAAGCAATTAAACGCAGAAGAATTAGGGATTGAACTTAAGCTAAATGGACGCGACTTAGTCGAGATGAACCGGATCATAGACAATATGGAACAGACCGGAGAAATCATTCGAACCAAGAAAGGCAAATTGGGCCTGCCAGAGGATATGGGCTTTTTTACAGGAAAGATCCAACTCCATCAAAAAGGCTTTGGTTTCCTGATGCAGGAAAAAGATGAAGGCAAGAAAACCCGGGATGATGTGTTTATTCCGCCTGATAAAACGAAAAATGCGATGAACGGAGATACGGTCTTAGTTAAAGTCACGACCAAAGAATTTCGAAATGTAACCAAGCAGGAAGGCGAAGTCGTTAAGATCCTGTCGCGCAATACCAAAACCGTGATCGGTGTTTACCAGGAAAATCCGAATTTTGGATTTGTTTTACCAGAGGACAAGAAGATCCGTGAAGATATCTTTATTCCCAAGGGTGAAAATCTCAATGCCAAAAACAACGATGTGGTTGTAATTGAGTTAACTAAATATCCCGCAGAGGGAAAAAGTGCTCAAGGTCGAGTTATTTCGGTATTGGGCAGAAAAGGCGAGCCTGGCGTTGATATGTTGACGGTTTTAACCAAGTTTAACCTGCCTCAGGAATTCCCGCAAAAAGTATTGGATTATGTGGAGAATATCCCAGAATCCATTCCAGAGTCTGAGCTTGTCCGCCGCCGCGACTTACGCAGTGAAATCATTGTGACCATCGATGGAGCTGACGCCAAAGATTTAGATGATGCCATTACGGTCAGCCGTTTAGAAAATGGGAACTATAAGCTGGGCGTTCATATTGCAGACGTTACGCATTACGTGGCAGAAGACTCGGTTTTGGATGAAGAAGCCTTAAAGCGGGCGACTTCGGTTTATCTCATTGATTTAGTCATTCCGATGTTGCCGCAAAAGCTGTCGAATAATCTTTGTTCATTAAACCCCCACACTGATAAATTAGCGTTGTCCTGTGAAATGGAAATCGATGCACTGGGGGTTGTTCAACATTCAGAGGTATTTGAATCAGTGATCAAGACCACGGAACGAATGACCTACGATGATGTCAATGCCATCCTGACGGACCATGATGTGGAGCTCACCGAAAAGTATGCTCATTTGGTGCCAATGTTCAATAACATGGAACACCTCTTTGAAATCCTCAATAAAAAGAGAATGGACCGGGGCTCCATCGATTTTGACTTCACCGAAAGTTATATTGAACTCAATGAAAAAGGCGAACCCATTGAAGTGCGGCCATTTGTTCGGGGCGTTTCCAACCGGATCATTGAAGAGTTTATGCTAGCGGCCAATGAAACTGTGGCAGAGACTTACTTCGGGCTGCATACTCCGTTTGTTTATCGGATCCATGAGAATCCGGATCCGGAAAAGCTCCAGGTATTCTCGGAAATGGCTTCCATCATGGGTACCCCAATTCAATTTGGTAAGGATATTGAGCCTCGGGATCTTCAAACCGTATTAGCAGCAGTCAAGGGAACTGATTCTGAGCATGTTTTGTCGAAACTTCTCCTGCGCAGTATGATGCAGGCGAAATATTCACCAACCAATGTGGGTCACTTTGGACTGGCTGCAAAATATTACTGCCACTTCACCTCACCCATCCGGCGGTATCCTGATCTTCAGATCCACCGGATCATCAAAGAACAGTTAAACGGCCAACTTAATGCAGAAGAGATCGACCGCTTGAGTGAAATCGTTAAAAGAACTTCTGTGATCTCCAGTGAAATGGAGCGGGTAGCCGAAGAAGCCGAACGCGAAGTTGATGATATGAAGAAAGCCCAATATATGCATGCCCATTTAGGTGAGGAATTCATTGGGGTAATTTCTTCAGTTACGAACTTTGGTTTCTTTGTCGAACTGCCCAATACCATTGAAGGACTTGTCCATATCTCGGACTTGCCCCAGGACTTTGTTTATGATGACCGGAGGATGATCCTGCAATCCGATGGCCATGGCATTCTCGCCTTGGGTCAAAAGGTCAAGATAATCGTTGCAGCCGTCGATGTGGATAATCATGAGATCAACTTCAACTTCCTTGGAAAGGTCAGCCCGGAAGGGGAATATACAGAACGCAAAGATCTCCATGATGAGCGCAAACCATTGTTGCTTGGTAACTTTAATAAAAGTCAGAAGCCCAGACGCAATGACAAACGAAATAGTCAAAAAGCGGGACCTGTGAAACCGGCTGGTAAAAAGAAAGGCTTTGGCAGACGTAAATCCGAAGCCAGAGGCAAAAAGAAGAAATAACCACCGGGCAGAAGAGGAAGCGAAAGATTCAGAATGGTTAAACTGCTGGCAAATAATAAAAGACTAGCAAAAAATGATAAAATAGCCGAATAAACGAGTCAAGAATAATAAAAATATCCTCTAGAGCCTTTGAATGCTCCAGAGGATATTTTCTAGCCGTTAACGCAGACACTTAAAGTTTGGTATGGAATAACAAGGTTCCATCAATTCACCCAGTGTAAAATAGTTTTCGTAGGAAATGAATTTGCTAAATGAGATTCAATATTATTTGAGTGACTGAAAATGGAAAATAGCTTATAATTTATTAGTAGGCCATAAATCATCGAATCTCAAAGTTTTTTGCGGATTGGGGATCGGTCAAAATTACACAACGTCTGTTAAAGACAAAAAAGGAGTTTATACCAATGAAAATAGCGGTATCAGTTAATGGAAATGTTATCTCAGACCATTTTGGGACCTGTGAGAATTACCTTGTTTTCGAACTAGAAAACGGGAAGATCATAAACGAAGAATTACTTAAGAATCCCGGACATGCTCCTGGAGTAACTCCCCCCATATTTATCGCCGGATTAGGCGTTGATGCAGCAATCGGCGGAACCGTTGCCCAGGGTGCGGTTAATGTTATGAAAGAAGCCGGTGTTGATGTCATCCTAGGTGTCTCTGGTGATCCCAGAATCGCCGCACTGAATTATGCAGCCGGATGCCTTAAGCATGACGAAGCGGCTATTAAGCCCTGTGGCGGCTGTTAATTCGGCTGACTTGACCCCAAAAGAACAAGATATGAAAAGAGCATGGCTTCGGTTGTGCTCTTTTGGTGTTTTGGGAGTAAACCGCCTCTAACATCCAAACCATCACCCCTGTAGATTTAAAAATAAGCTGGAAACGATTCATGGCGTTAAAAATATTGCAACTATAAATATTTTTCGCGCATATACTTCACAAAATGTGTTAAAAGCAGTAAGGTAGAGATTTTCTGTCATATTTGGGTGATAAAATATGACAAATACTTCATTAGGCGGGAAGCCGCTTAAATTGATTCCAAGCCAAAAAGTAAGGAGAAAATATATGAATCAAATTATCCAAGTGAAAGACTTCACTAAAAAATATGGAGATTTTACGGCCGTTAATAACATTTCCTTTGAAGTTGAAGAAGGCAGTATCTTTGCCTTCCTAGGACCCAATGGTGCGGGTAAGAGCACCACCATCAATACGTTATGTACCATCTTTGAAAAGACCTCGGGAACTCTTTTGATCGACGGCAAAGATGTCAGCACCCAAAAGAGGGAAGTGCGGTCCACTATCGGAGTTGTCTTCCAAGAATCGACCCTGGATGCCAAAATGACCATTGACGAAAACCTGAGAATGCATTGTGTCTTTTATGACATCCCCAAAAAAGAAGTGGAAGAGAGAATCCAATTTGTTTTAAAATTGGTGGATCTACTCAAAGAACGGCATAAATTGGTTGCGGCACTATCCGGCGGCATGAAGCGAAGAGTAGAAATTGCCCGCGGTCTGATCCACTATCCAAAAGTTTTATTTTTGGATGAACCTACGACGGGGCTTGACCCCCAGACTCGAGCTAATATCTGGGAGTATATTACAAAGCTCCAAAAAGAAAAGAATATTACCATTTTCCTAACGACTCACTACATGGAAGAAGCTGAGATCTGTGACAAAGTGGCGATCATTGACGGGGGAGTCATCGTTGCGTACGACACTCCCTATGCGTTGAAAAAGAAATTCACCAAGGATACAGCGTACATTACAACACCACATACGGAACGGTTTGAACAAATCCTAAATCAATATAAATTACCGTTTAAAAGAAAAGACGGCTACTACAAAATCATCGCTACCAATATCAATGACCTGTTGCAGGTATTGAGCGTTGAAAAAGATGTTATTACGGATATTGAAATTAAAAAAGGGACGTTCAATGACGTATTTTTAGAGATCACCGGTAAGAAGATCCGGGAGGAGGCATAACATGAATACAGTATTGGCATTATGGAAAAGGGGACTCAAGGCGTTTTTTAGAAATAAAGCCGGTTTGATCTTTTCGATCTTGATCCCATTTTTCTTTATTTATGTCTTTGGCGCTATTTTTAAAAATGATTTCATTGAAAACCCCGTGGCCTATATGCTCTCGGGAGTGATCATCGTCAATGTTTTTGAAAGTGCCTTAACGATTTCCTCATCCACTGTCGACGATATGGTCAGTGGCTTTATGAAAGAAGTATTAGTGTCGCCGGTCAAACGAGTATCAGTTGCTGCCGGACAAATTTTGACTGCAGCGACAGTCTCAACATTGCAGGGGCTGTTAATTTTAGTGATTGGAATGTTCATTGGAATCAAATTCACAACGTGGTTAACACCGGTCTACGTTGTTTTATCAATGATCAGTGTTGGCTTGGTATTCTCTGGCGTTGGATTATTCCTATCTACCATCATTAAAAGCGGACAGACCTTTCAAATCGTTAAAACCGCCATCGTATTGCCGTTAACTTTTATTTCAGGAGCCTATATCCCGTTATCGATACTACCCAGCGGACTCAAATATGTGGCATATTTTAATCCCATGACCTATGCAACGGCCTTCTTTAGAATGGTTGTTTTAGAAAAAACGAACCTAACCACCGAGCAACTCATTAGAGAAGGGTTGGCCATTGATTTTAACGGGTTTATCATCACTCCGTTCCTATCCTTTGGCATCATCATGGTGATCGGATTAATCTTCCTAGTACTATCCACCATATCCTTTACGAATACAGATTTCTCCAAAATCA
The DNA here is from genome assembly GCA_049294805.1 of Clostridiaceae bacterium. Taxonomy (GTDB): domain Bacteria; phylum Bacillota; class Clostridia; order Clostridiales; family Clostridiaceae; genus JG1575. The sequence goes on along the minus strand of JBAQDU010000059.1, from coordinate 8,879 downwards.
ACCGAGGATCTAATGATGGAAGTGATATATTTGGGTAATGGACTACAATGAATGGGAAGATCCTGGCATTCCCTTAAGATCATTGTTCAACCCCGATCAGTCATTTTAAATCAAGTGATTCCAAGAGGATCCAATGAATATCAATTGAAAACCGCTCTGATCACCTTAGGTAAGGCTATCAGAGCGGTTTTTAATATTGTCGGATAAAGCGGGGGGGATTTCTGTTAATAACTAGACCTTTTTAATTGACCCTGCAGGGTCGTCCTCTGGGGGATTCTTCTTTTTTTCAGCCATCATGAATAAAACGATGATCTGACCAAATGGAACGAATAAAAACAATTGCCACCAAACACTTTGCCCGATATCGTTTAATCTCCGGGCCCCCACAGCCAGAAATGGCACTAAAAATACAATCGCAACAATTTGAGTTAGTCTATCATGAATTTGAGAAGCTACTGCCATCACCAATACCATAAATAGAAGAAACCACCAATATTCAAACCGAGTGGCGGTCCCTGAAAAATTAGCAAATTCCCGAAAGCTCATTTTAACCGACTCTATCGGTGTTTTTGGAAGTTGTTTTTCTTGGATCAATAGCTCATTAGGGTCAACCTCTAAAGCCATCGCTAATACTTTAAGTGACTCTATGGAAATATTGCTTCCATTTTCAATGCGTTGGATTGTTCGAAGACTTAAGCCACTAACTTCACTAAGTTGTTCTTGCGACCAACTCTTATTTAGCCTTAACGCTTTAACTTTATGTAAATCAATTTTCATATTATCGACCTCATTCGAATGTGATTTTCTTATATTATAAATGATTTGATTTAACATCTCTACGACAGGAACCTGTCAGTTAAGCGTAACGGGTGTCCTCTATGTCGATTCCTATTAGAACACCTCTTCAAACCCCGTCAAAAGTGGATTTTTCCATTGAAGATCTCATAAAATTAATAGTAAGAAATAAATAGAGTGAACCAAATAGAACGAAATAAATAGAACCACCAACTCATTAAATCCGATTTAAAATTAATGATCAAAATTGTTCAAGCAACTATCCAAATTATGCAATGCACATGTAACCCCAAGGTGTTTCCTATGATTACCTGGTACTTCAAGAAGTGATGACGGGATGGCGGGATAGCGGGGAAGGATAATGGCAATGTTACCTCAGGTATTTTGGATTTTAGACGATGTCAATCACCTCTTAGAAATCCATCTGTGAGGTCCCATGCAGTAGCTCTACTAGACAAAAGCAGAACTAGGATCTTAAGATCCACGTTAAAGAAATTGAACACTATCCAAAGTAAAGTCTGTTTAAAATCTGTTTATTAGAGTTCCACACAGGATTACAATGAGTGAATAAACTGTCAAAATACTATATAATTAAATTGATAGAAAATTAAAATGAGGGAGGCAAGAATGAAGAAACTCTGTGTGATTTTATTAAGCAGCCTGATGATCACGGGATGTGCCGTATCTGCTCAAACTCCAACCCAAACTAAAGGGGATACTCACTATGCCAATATGGACCTTGTCAAGGACGCCAAGGACAATAAAACCGACCCCTCTTTAAGTGATATTAATGAGGTACTGGTGCTGGACACAGACAAGTTCAATGCCAAACTAGACCGAATCGACATTGGTGAGACCACCGTTAAAACCAACTATCTCAAAGCCGGCGATCTGGGGCGGATCATCGTAACACTTCATGACTTCAAAGACCCCAAAGCGGCCTTTGAAGAGGACTTGAAAAAGACCGGACTCAGCATTCAAAGGCAGGGAGATGTGTCCTATTTCATTGAAGAACCTGATAATGGAAGAATGGTCACCCTGCTTATGGATGGTCGCTACATTTCCCTGGTACTTGATAAAAACAGTCCCATTGCGGACGTTTCGTTGCTCATCTCTGCCTTAAAAGTTGAGATGCTCAATAACGTCTCGGCTCAAACTGTTGTTGAGAATTATTTTAAATATAAAGACGAAAAAAATCAGGATAAAATATTAACTACCCTTACCGATCATTGGAAGGCTCCCAATGTAGTATGGGGATTTGAGCATTTGGATCAGATCAAGTTAATCAGGATTGAAGAAGATATAACTGTTAAAAATAGGGGGGGGTATTTGAGTAACGGAAGAGGCAGGATCAATGGAACGACAGGAGATAACCTTAAGGTTTTTAAAGTGAAATATGAAGTGAAGTATAAAGATGAAGTGGGACCACAAGAGAGTGGGACTTATGATTGGTGGTATTTTGTCATAAGAAAAGATGGTAATTCACCATGGCTTATTGATGATATGGGCGTATAATCCCAATTCAACCAGAGCGGAACATAACAAATGACTCATGCATAGATCAAACGATTTGAGCACGATGAGGTGCTCTTACCGTTGAGACCTGCGAGTTCAATAGAGTCTCTTCTTTTCCAGAGCAATAATTAGGTGTTAAAGTAGAGCTTTAAAAATAAGCTCTGTTTTTTTAGCGATATTCTGATAAATCCACAGTTTAGGATTTACCCACCAGGCACTTTGCTGCTTCGCGGCAGCGATGTTTCGCGGCTTCGATGCTTTATCTGCAACTTAGGAGGTTTATCGACGGTGAACCGGGAATTCCCCTCGGGGTACAATGGATGCAGCGATAAAATGGATATACCCAAAGAAGAGGACACAGCTTGTCAGAAAATAGTGCGGCCATTAATTCTGTGGTAAATTCAGAGTTATAAGAGGATCTCCTTTGTTTGGTTTGTTGTTGTTAACAAAATTCTGCAAAAGTTAGTCCGCTTGTTTCATATCCAAGGGAATACCCATTTACAAATTTTAAAATGATTTTCGAGGAGGTTAATTATGAGTGTTTATTTCTATGGATGCATTACGCTGGATGGTTATCTGGCAGATAAAAATCATAATCTTGACTGGCTTTATCAGACTGGCTCAATCGAAGAGACTGATTATGAGAACTTCTATAAAAACATGGATGTCACGGTCATGGGCAGAAGAACTTTTCAGACAATTGAACAGATGGAAAATATCAGCAGCTTTTATTCAACCACCGAAAATTATGTGTTTACACATGAGGAGAGGCTGCCTGTTGAGGGATTTAAAGCAGTAAGCGGCAATGTGGTCGAATTTGTGAAGCAAATCGAGCAGGACAAAAATATATGGATTGTCGGTGGAAACACCATATTAGCGCCTTTATTGGATCTGGATATGGTTGATATTTTGGTAATCCAGATTGCCCCTGTGTTATTGGGGAGTGGAATACCATTATTCGCACAAAAAGAAGCCTTGAAGCGATTCAGCTTAGAAGAAGTTAAAAAATATGGACAATTTGCCGAGTTAAAATTTAAAAAAATATAATTCCAAATCAATTCAGTTGTCTTTTGGATCGAAAGATCGATCAGCAAACCAAGAAGCTAGCTGCACTCGGGAAGTTTATTTTGCCTTCATGCTAAAAGTTTCCGTAAAAAGTGCCTAGGAGCTCAAAAAAAAGCGAGTAACGACAGCCCTGACCAAAGTCTCAGCCGAGGGGAAAGTCCCCATCCAGAATGAACCTAAATTAATTTTAGCTTAGCTTAAAATCTCTTTCACTTTAATTTGCAATGCTCCCGATCAGAAAGGCTATTGAAAGTTGACCGAAAAGTTTTTAAAAATCTCATTGCAAACAATGAAATAGTGTTATATAATTTCAATAATATAATCCCAACCAAATTAGTAGGAAATACAGCGAAGAAGGAAAGTAACTTATAACGAATTTACAGAGAGAGCATCTCCAGGATGAAAGGATGCTTATCGGAATTATGAGTGAAGTGCCCTTTGGAGTACAGCACCGAATCAAGTAGGCTGCTGCGGAACCATCCGTTACAGTGGAGTAGCATGGTTGTGCTATGTTGAGTGGGCTTTACCAATTAGAGTGGAACCGCGGATATGATCCGTCTCTTGTATCAAGAGACGGTTTTTTGTATTCCTAAATAAATTGGTGAGTGAAATTTTAGCTTTCATTATGAGTCGTATGGAGTTCTGGATTGGTGGGAAAAAAGAAAGAGGTAGTAAAGATGAAAAATTATGACACATTGAGTTTGATCGGGAATACTCCGGTAGTTCAAATACCCGGAGAGAATATTTATTTAAAGATGGAGAAGTTTAATCCGGGCGGAAGTGTAAAAGACCGAGCCGCTTTGGGAATGATCCAGGATGCTGAAGCCAAGGGACTATTGAAAAAGAACAGTGTGATTGTGGAACCGACCAGCGGCAACACGGGAATTGCCCTGTCTTTGATCGGCAAGCTGAAGGGTTATAAAGTAATAGTCGTCATGCCGGAGACCATGAGTGTGGAAAGACGAAACATGATCACGGCATATGGAGCAACCCTGATCCTTACCGAAGGCTCCAAAGGCATGAACGGAGCCATTGCAAAAGCCAATGAATTGTTAAGAGAAGATTCTCTTTATTTTATGCCCGATCAGTTTAATAATCTGGCCAATCCGACCATCCATTATAATACCACCGGACCTGAGATAATCAGCCAGCTGAGTGATATTGATATTTTTGCAGCCGGTGTCGGAACGGGCGGAACACTCACCGGTGTGTCAAAACGACTGAAAGAATACAATAACAACATCATAACCGTTGCCGTAGAACCTGCCAAATCAGCGATTTTGTCCGGCGGCAACCATTCCCCCCATAAGATCCAGGGGATCGGAGCTGGATTTATCCCAGGGGCGTACAGTGGCGAGTTTGTCGACGAAATACTCACGATAACAGATGAGGAGGCGTTCGAGGCAACTGTTGAGGTGTCCGGAAAGATCGGAATGCTGGTGGGGATTTCCACTGGTGCCAATGTAGCAGCTGCCAGAAAACTCGCTCTGAAATACGGAAGTCATAAAAAGATACTGACCATATCTCCAGATGGCGGCGAAAAGTATTTTTCAATGGTCAAATATTAGAACAAAGGAGACGGCCAAATGTATAGAGTGATTCGATCCCTTTTGGAGGATGTGGATTCGGTATTTGACAGAGACCCGGCAGCCCGGAATCGGATTGAGATCTTATTGTTATATCCCCATATCAAAGCCCTCCTTGCGTATAAAATATCCCACCGGCTCTATCTGAAAAACCGGTTCTTCTTAGCCCGGTTCATTTCCAATATCGCCAGAAAAGCCACAGGGATCGAGATCCATCCTGGGGCGACCATTGGAAAAGGTCTGTTTATCGACCATGGAGTGGGCGTCGTAATCGGCGAAACTGCAGTAGTTGGTAATAATGTTTTAATGTACCATGGTTCCACCCTGGGCGGGACTGGAAATCAGAAGGGCAAACGGCATCCCACGGTGGGGGACAATGTCATCATCGGGGCATCTGCCAAAATACTGGGGGACATCTATATTGCCTCCGGCACCAAGGTAGGTGCCAATGCAGTGGTCTTACATGACACCAGGCCGAATTCTACTGTAGTCGGGGTCCCTGCCGTTGAGATCATGCACGGGTCCCGCATTATCAGCCTTAGTGATTATGCCATCTAAGTGTAATTACAGAAAATAGATTTTCACAAAAACAAGTCTCCTGAGAGAATTTACGATCAGATCGAAAACCAATTAAGTGATTTTTATGCAAATGAACTGGCAATGAAGGGAATGGTTGGAACTGTAGCCAGTGGAGGCTATCGCAGCCCAACCGTCTACTGGTGGGGCGTTGGATATCAGTTTTTTTCCAAAAGCGGAATTCTGGTGTATATCAATGATCTGGACTATGTCCGGTTGCATTTTAGCGCGGCAAGTGCAGCCATTGTTATGGCAGGAACTGCAATTGCAGCAGCAAAATTGACCGTGATGGTATCTTCCGGATATCTTTCGATCGTATCCAATGATTTGAAAGAGCAGCTAAAATATTACAGCCAACTTGGTCTCGATTACTCTTGGGCACTAATCTATAGCATATATGCTATTTAGGAGGGGACATGCCAGCTTATACATTGGAACTGATTTTCATTATTACCACGGCATCCACAGTGATCCAGCTGATTTTGATCAAGGACAAGCTGACGAAAAAACAGAAGCGTCTCATTGTGATCCTTTGGCCGATTTTGACATTTATACTGATCTGGATCGTGATCCTGAAGCCGGACATTTTCCGATAACCCAAGTACATTTAAATCCATACCTAATAAAGTGGTAATCTGAAAGCAATTGAAAGTTTTGCTGCGCAGGACTGTCGTCTTCAGAGAAGGCCGCTGAGCCTTCCTGATCTCGGATCGAAATGGTTTTACCGATATGGTTGAATTGGTAGGTGTTGGATCGGCCGGTGCCATCGGTGACTTTGGTATAATTTAAGCCATAGTCCAGACTGATGGAGCTACCAAAACTCCAGTGGTTTCGACCTCGGTGATCTGGGTTGTCTTATAGGGCTTGACGGCAGTATAGGACAGATTCAGTCCATTGTTGTCAAAATTTCGGACCGATGTCAGATAGCCACCGGTGGGGTCATAGGTCTTCGTACCTCAAAAGTCTAGTAATATAAAAATAGCGGTATCCAGAATTTCAGCTCGTTTTGAAAGACGAGTGAAACACTTGGAACCGCTGATTTTTCGGGTCGTTATTTGTGCATCGCATTAGCTTTTACTAGGACACTGCTACTTGAGTTTTTTCATATATTCAGCCACAGACTGAAGGGAAGGCAGTTTGCCTGTATCAGGATTGATTTCCTGGATTCCCAATCCCCATCCAGAGATAAAATGTTCGTTATAGTCATTCTGATGAACATGAAGGAGATATTTTTTCCCTACTTTCAGGAAGCTTCTGCCATCTATTTCATCAAAATACCAGGTGGAATCTTTCTCTGCTTCACTAAGGATTTGCTTCGTCTGTTGAGCTTTCACATCATCCAGATGAAATGATTTTTCCATCTCTCGGTAAGGAAGGTAGCCGCCATTAACGAAGAGACTGATTGTCTCTCCTTCTTTAAAGTAAGAACCTTTATAAACTCGCTCCACTTTAATAGTAATCGGAGAAAAAGTCATAGTATTCATTTTTTTTGTGTCAGAATAATTTCTTCCCACTCCGATTGAGACGACTTCAGCGGTTACAATGTCGGGAAACTTTTGATAAAGCACGGTAGGGTCCATTGCATTATATGCTAATTCTGCTTCAGATTGAATTTTTATAATCTTTTGATTGTATATTTCCTTGGGTAAGGATTCGTACACAAAAGTTCTGTCTAAAGTAAGAGATGCTGTGGGAGATGTACTTGAAACACTCCCCATGGATTCCTTAGAGGGGGGGGGGCCATCTGTTGAAAGTATAGAAGGTGGAGTGGCGCAAGAAGTAAGAAGTGCCATGAGAATAAAACCTGAAATAATTATTTTTTTCATCCTAATCTCCTTCCCTTAATAGCCATACAGATTCAGAAGGTTCATATTGTCTGAATATTGAATGGTCTGAACAGTTCTTCCATACGAACGTTGACACATAATGGATGAGGGAGTGCTATTTCTGTGTGCCAGGCCAAGAGCATGTCCAATTTCATGAATGACAGTTCCTTTACGGATGTAATAAGAAGCAGGATCTTCGTAATTAAATGATATTTTACACCAATACCAATCTTCACTGCTAGGACTCACGGGACGATAACCGGTTTGATAAAACTGAGTATACGCAACTACACCTTCATCAAAATAGGCAGCTGGATAAGCCCAGAAGTCCATATTAGTGGATGAATTAGTTGATTTTGCAACAAAATCAATTGGGTTCCACCATCCAGGGTATTCCCAGTTTTCCTTAGCGTACTTAATTTCATCATTAATATGAGTAGTTGCTGTTGAATGGTTCCATGTGTAAATAACATCGATACCATTTTGTAGATTATAGCCGAAGACGTTAGCATATACCGGAAAATAAGACAGTAATAACAAAGCTACAAAGAGTGAAGAGACAAAAACTTTTTTCATTACAGACTCCTTCAGGCAGGATTGTAAATAGCGTTGGTCTTTCAGTTTAATATCACAAATTGCTTTAATTAACTAACTTATAGCACACGCCTATAATCAAATCAAGGTACTTATTATTTCAAATAATATAAATAAATTTAATTTTTAATTTTTTTATATTATAGGAAATTATACAAATCTGGACCATTCTCAGCCCGCTTAATATAGTTTTAAAGACATTTTTCTGAAGGTGATTTTGGATAACAAACCGTGCACCGTGTCATAGCGGAACGTCAGGGTGTTCCCACTTTTATACGCCAGCTTAAACCGTTCGGCAGTGCTGGCCGAATTGATGGTTAGTTTCCACCCGTCATCATTTTCTTCGACCCATTCTCCGTTCTTTTGCAGGAAATAATGGGCGGTGCCGGCCTCATCATAATAGCGGTAATAGGTCACCCCGCCAAAGTTCATCTCGGTGATGGTCTGGCTGTAGTTGAGGCGCCAGCCTAAGCCGTATTTATTATCGGTTGCTTTGGTGTTGCCAAAAACATGAGCCACCGGCGCAGGCAGGCGGTTTCCTGAGGCTCCTGTATCCGGATGGGTGAGGGTCAGGGCTCCGGTGAAGTAATTGGCATGGACCGTGACGGCTCGTCCGGCCGAAGCGGACTGATAATCCCAGTAGGGCTCCAGACCATCGTTATTGACATAAGCCATGGTGATGTAGGGACGGGTGGTATCGGTGGGCCAGAGCGTCGTGGCGCCGGAGCGGAAGGTGGCGAATTTTCCCGTCTCATCGGCGTTTTTTAGCATCACGCCATGATTTTGACCTTCGCCATACCACTCTCGGACCATGCCGGTGACATCAAAGGTAACTGGTTCATCGGCGGCGGAGAACCGAACATACTCCCCGATCAGGCTCTCATGGGTTGGCACGTTGTTCCAGCCTAGATTCCCGTTGAAT
>JBAQDU010000058.1:0-5982 GCA_049294805.1 Clostridiaceae bacterium | reverse complement strand
TCTTAGATGAATTTCCCACGGTCTATGCCGTGAACTACAATTCACCGCAGCAGACGGTGATCTCAGGACTGCGCAGTGACCTCACCGAGGCTGCCGCACAGCTTAAAGCAGCCGGCGGTAAAGTCATCATTCTAAATGTCAATGGAGCCTTTCACACGCCGTATATGGCCAGTGCCGGCCAAGCTCTAACAAAAGTTTTAGCAAAGACAGGCGCCGGATCCTTTAAATACCAGGTGCTGAGCAACATTGATGCTCGGGTCTACCCACAAACTCAACAGGAGATCAAAGCCCGGATCATCCAACAAGTGACAAGTCCGGTCCGGTTTACCGATATGATCGAAAACTTATACGAGTCCGGTGTCCGGATCTTTATTGAAACCGGCTATGGCCGAACGCTGCAAAGCTTGGTCCAACGGATCTTGCCCCAAGGCGATGTTTTAACCGGTGGAGTGAGTGACAGGACGAGTTTAGACGCAATGATCCAAAAGATGAAGGAGAAAATTAATGTTTAATGATAAAGTAGTCCTAGTCACCGGCGGCAGCCGCGGGATCGGCCTGGCAACAGCCAAAGCCTTCTATGGCCAAGGGGCCGCCGTCGCCATTGTCCATTCCGGGCGAGGGGAACTATCCCTTGAACTTAAAGCACTTTTGGGGGATAAATTCAAAGAATTTCCCTGCGATGTCAGTAACTTTGAACAAGTCGGCCAGACCGTTGCAAAAATTTGCGAAGTCTTTGGATCCGTCGATGTACTGGTCAACTGTGCGGGGATCACGAAAGATACCTTGCTCTTATCCATGAAAGAATCGGATTTTGATCAAGTCATCGATGTGAATTTAAAAGGGACGTTTAACTTTATGAAGCAGATTTATCCGCTGATGATGAGAAAGCGCTCCGGTAAGATCATCAATATGTCATCCATTGTGGGAATCTATGGCAATAAAGGCCAGGCCAACTATTCAGCCAGTAAGGCCGGAGTCATCGGATTGACAAAATCTGTGGCCATGGAATTGGCCAGCCGCGGCATCAATGTCAATGCCGTCGCACCGGGCTTTATCGAAACCGATATGACCGGCAATATTTCAGAAAAAGCCAAAGACGAAATGGTGAGCGCCATCCCGATGAAGCGTAAAGGCACACCGGCGGATATTGCCAATATTTGTCTGTTTTTGGCATCAGACCAAGCATCTTATATAACCGGACAAGTGATTGTCGTGGATGGGGGATTATCATTATGAAGCGCGTTGTAGTAACTGGCATGGGTGTCGTATCACCCATCGGAAATGAAGTAAAGACGTTCGGAGAAAATCTGATGGCCGGGGTCCACGGCATCGGACCCATCACCCGATTTGATACCACCGATTATAAAGCCACGTTGGCGGCTGAAGTCAAAGATTTCAACTGCGACCACCTGATTAGTAAAAAAGACAGTCGTCGGTTTGACTTATTTTCAAAGTATGCCATGGTCGCTGCTGATGAAGCTTATCAGATGTCGGGCCTGGGCAATGCTGACTTTGACCACGACCGGGCCGGCGTCTATATTGGCTCCGGCATCGGCGGTATGATCACATTTGAGGACGGCTTGCGGGATCTTGATGCCAAAGGACCGCGCCGGGTTTCACCGTTTTTGATCCCAGCCATGATCTCCAATATGGCAACGGGCCAAGTCGCACTCCATTATGGCCTGCGCGGCCCCAGCTTGCCGGTGGTCACCGCCTGTGCAACTTCCACCAATGCCATTGGCGAAGCCTACCGCAACATCAAACATGGCTACAGCGATGTGATCTTAGCCGGTGGGGCTGAAGGTGCCATCACCGACATCGGCATTGCCGGCTTTATTGCCTGCATGGCGTTGACCAATACCACCGACCCGGATCGAGCTTCGATCCCGTTTGATCTGGAACGGTCCGGCTTTGTCATGGGCGAGGGGGCAGCTGTTTTAGTCCTAGAAGAAATGGACCATGCCATAAAGCGCGGTGCTCATATCCTGGCTGAAGTCGTCGGTTACGGCAATACCTGTGATGCGTATCATATGACCGCACCGGACCCCGAGGCCTTAGGTTCAGCCCGGGCGATCTGCCTAAGTGTCGAGGAGGCCGGCGGGGTCGACATCGATAAAACGTACTATAATGCTCACGGTACCAGTACCGGATTAAACGATAAAACGGAGACGCTGGCCCTTAAAAAAGCGTTTGGGGACGATGCCTATAAATTATCCATCAGCTCCACCAAATCCATGACGGGCCATATGCTGGGGGCCGCCGGGGCTGTTGAAGCCATTGCCGGGATCTTAGCCCTGGCCCAGAATAAAGTACCACCCACGGTGGGACTTAAAGTGGCGGATCCCGATTGTGATCTGGATTATACCCCCAACGTCGCTAAAGAAAAAGAATTGGAATTTGTTGTATCGGCATCACTGGGCTTTGGCGGGCACAATGCCTCCATCGTATTAAGGAAGTATCATCATGGAAAGTAAACTGCGAATTTTAGCTGAAGTACTGACGGAATTCGGCTTGACTAAAGTCAGCTTTGAAGAAGGCGATGTTAAGATCTCCCTAGAAAAGGACCTGCCGGAAACCAATGTTTCCTATGTTAATCAGGCACCCACTAATATCGAACAAAGCTTTGCACCGGCTCCGGTTATGACACCAGAGGCTCCATCGGGTGAAGAAGTGCTCTCGCCTTTGGCAGGCATTTACTACGGCCGGGCAAACCCCGAAGCGCAGAACTTCGTCCGGGAAGGCAGTCATGTCAAAGCCGGCGATACGCTCTGTATCATCGAATCCATGAAGATCATGAATGAGATCAAAGCCCCTTATGACTTGACGATCGTCAAGGTCATGAAAAAGGATGAACAGGTCGCTGAATATAACGAAACGCTGTTCGTGGTGAAGAAATGAATCGAGATGTATTAAAGAAAATCATGCCGCACCGGGAGCCGATGCTCCTGTTAGATGAGGCGGAACAATTGGGTGAAAATATCGGCCGGGCCAGTTATACCGTGCGCGGCGATGAATTTTTCCTCCAGGGCCATTTTCCGGGCAACCCCGTTGTACCGGGCGTGATCCAGTGTGAAATGATGGCCCAAGCCTGCGCGGTCCTTTTGGGGAGTGAATTGACCGGAACTCCATATTACACCGGGATCAAAGAAGCTAAATTCCGTAAACCCGTAAAACCGGGGGATGTGTTGGAAATTGAGACGGAAATCGTCAAAGCCCGCAAACCATTTTATTTTGCGAAGGCAAAAGTGAAGGTGTTAGGGAAAGTCCATTCGGAAGCTGAATTGTCCTTTGCCGTTGTGGAGGATTGATCATGTTTTCAAAAATACTGATCGCAAATCGAGGGGAAGTAGCCGTCCGGATCATTCGGGCTTGTCGTGAGATGGGCATCGATACGGTCTGTGTCTATTCTGAACCCGACCGCGAATCGCTCCACGTTTTAATGGCCGAAGAAGCCTACTGCATTGGCCCCGGCCGCGTGTCAGAGAGTTACTTAAATATGGGTGCCATTATATCCATCGCCTTGGCAACGGGCTGTACAGCCATCCATCCGGGGTACGGATTGTTATCGGAAAACTCGGAATTTGCCAGGATCTGCGAAGAAAATAAGCTCGTCTTCATCGGACCGTCCCCCGAAACCATCATCCGGATGGGGGATAAGGAAGAAGCCAGACGACTGATGAAAGCGGCCGGTGTACCGGTGGTACCTGGTGTCGAAGATATTAAAAATGCCGAGGAAGCCAAAGAATTTGCCAAAGCCGTCGGTTATCCGATCCTGTTAAAAGCCGCCGCCGGCGGTGGGGGCAAAGGCATCCGATTAGTGCGGGAAGAGTCCGAACTATCTGCTAAATGGGATATGGCCCGCCAAGAAGCCAAAGTCTCCTTTATGGATGACACGCTCTATATTGAAAAGTTCTTGACCGATGTCAAACACGTTGAAGTCCAGGTCCTGTGCGATACCCACGGCCATTACCGGGTGCTGGGTGAACGGGACTGCTCCGTGCAGCGGCGCAACCAAAAAATGATCGAGGAGAGCCCCTGCATCAAGATCAATGAAGAAGAACGCAAACGCTTGTATGACTATAGTGAAGCGGCAGTGCGCAGCATCAACTACCGCGGCGTTGGCACCATTGAATACTTGATGGACCTTGATCGCAACTTCTATTTTATGGAAATGAATACAAGGCTCCAAGTGGAACATCCCGTCACCGAAATGGTCACGGATTTGGATCTCGTCCAGTGGCAGATCCGCGTGGCCGCCGGCATGTCCATCGAAGATCTGGAATTCCAGACCCGGGGGCATGCCATAGAATGCCGAATTTTAGCGGAAGCCCCGGAGCGCGATTATGCCCCCAGCTTTGGTAAAATTGAATTCTTGCATAGCCCGGGTGGCCCCAATGTAAGGTTTGATACCTTTATTTATTCGGGTTGTCACATTTCACCCTACTATGATTCCATGGTCGGGAAACTCATCGTCTGGGGTCCGACCCGGCAAGAGGCGATCCGCAAAATGCGTTCTGCATTAGGCGAATTGATCATTGAAGGCATCGACACCACCACGGACTTTTATCTGGACCTACTGGCCCAAGAAAAATTCTTATCGGGTGATTTCACTACGAAGGATCTGGAGAAGTAACACATGAATCTAAAGATACTGTTTCGAAAATCGATCAATAAACTGGAGAAAACCGGATCTTTGTTTGTTCCGGAAAAAGAGATCAAAGAAGCCGCCCGGGAAGTTGCTCAAGAAGTTGAAATTACTTGTCCCGAGTGTTTATTTCATCTGCCCCAAAATAAGTTTAAAGAAGTTTATCTCGTCTGCCCCGAATGCGGTCATCACTTGCGGCTAACGGCCCGGGAGCGCCTGGCCATCGTCGCTGATTTAGATACATTTATCGAGCATGATGCCAACTTAAGTTCGATAAATTTCCTGAACTTTCCGAAATATACGGAAAAACTGGAAAAAGCCAAAGCCGCCACAAGTGAGGAAGAAGCCGTGGTCACCGGTATATGCCAAATCTCCGGCGTAAAAACCGCGATTTTTGTCATGGAGCCGAATTTTATCATGGCCTCCATGGGATCGGTGGTTGGGGAGAAGATCACCCGGATCTTTGAATATGCAACTGCCCAAGGGTTGCCGGTGGTGGGATTTTGTGCCTCCGGTGGCGCCAGAATGCAGGAAGGCTTGACTTCTTTAATGCAGATGGCAAAAACCAGTGCGGCTGTCAAACGCCATAACGATGCCGGACTATTCTATATAGCGATATTGACCGATCCCACCACCGGTGGTGTAACGGCCTCCTTTGCCATGGAAGCCGATGTCATCATCGCGGAACCCAAGGCATTAGTAGCCTTTGCCGGGCCCCGGGTCATTGAAGATACCATTCGTAAAAAACTGCCGGATGGATTCCAACGCGCCGAGACCGTTTTAAAGCAAGGATTCCTCGATAGCATCATCAACCGGCGCAATATCAAGGCTTATCTCAGACGAGTATTAAGTCTCCATGGAGGGGTGTAATGACAGCAGCAGAAATCGTTAAAAAAGCCAGAGACACCGACCGCCCGACCTCCATGTATTTTGTATCCGGGATCTTTGAAGATTTCATGGAAATGCATGGCGACCGCAAGTTTGGCGATGACCTTGCCATCGTCACTGGGATCGCCCGCTTGCAGGGGAAACCTGTAACCATCGTTGCCCTTGAAAAAGGTCGTAATACTAAGACCCGGATCCGTCGTAATTTTGGTTCGGCTCATCCCGAAGGGTACCGCAAGGCCCTGCGCCAGATGAAATTAGCTGAGAAATTCAAACGACCGATTATTTGCTTCATCGATACGTCCGGGGCCTATTGCGGCATCGGGGCAGAAGAGCGCGGGCAGGGACAGGCCATTGCTGATAATCTCTACCAGATGAGTAATCTTAAAACACCGATCATCTCCATCCTTGTCGGAGAGGGTGGATCCGGCGGTGCTTTGGCACTGGGGGTG
>JBAQDU010000057.1:0-3927 GCA_049294805.1 Clostridiaceae bacterium | reverse complement strand
TTATGATTCATTGAATACAAAATTTTTAATTCAACTCCGGTTATTTCTAATTCGACTTTTCTAATTCAACATTTTATAAATCGACATTTTTTAAATCGATACTTTCCAATTCGACACTTTCTAATCCGACACTTTCTAATCCGATTATTCTAATCCAGCTTTTTAAATTCCGGCTATTTCGGTTCCGGCTATTTAATAACTTCAAATTTTATCTTTCAGGTTCCAACCATTTGATCTCATCGACTTCATGACGCTGGATCATGATCTCCCCATTGTCAGTCCAAAGCCGCAGCGTTGGCCCCTTTGAAAATAGGACCACACCCATTACCGTAAACTGTGGTTCGTTGGGTCGTGACACTAAAATAGTAATGGGGGTTTTTGCCGCTTTGGATTTAGCAATCAGTTGATCCCAGTCCTCATATTCGGCTTCTGTGTGATATTTCGTTTCTTTTAAACATGCTTCTTGAATTCGTTCTGAGCGCATCCGCTCATTATGATCGGACAGGAGCATCCCCTGCCACTTAAGCATGCAGCGGTCCGGATAAATCATATCCTGCGGTCTAACATATCGTGGTTTTTTCCACATCAGTCTACCTCACTCATGCCCTTATGGCCGCCAATGTTCTGACTGCGTTCAAAAAAGGTGGAACCTTTGGTCAGGCTGTGGCCTTTAAAGATGGACGTTTTTCCAAACCGATCTCGAATATCATCGATGACATGATCAACCGCCCGGTCAGCGTCGCCCATAAAATCCCACAGACTCAATTGCTGACCGGAGTCTTCTTCTAAATCATTTAAGGCCACATTGAATTGGCGGACCGGCTGGCCCTTCCAGTTCTTGTTAAACACGGAATGAAAAAGGCTGCGGATCTCGGCAGTATCATTGGTGGCCGCTTTGAATCGTTTGGAAATACCAAACCCGGGGTCATTCATGGTAGAAGAATAGCCACAGTAAAACTGAGCACTTTTGCATAAAGACTGATTGCGACGCAAGCGCATGGCGACGTCATCGATCATTTCATCCAATATGGTCAGGATCTCTTCTTTGACAAAATAATCCCGCATCAGGATCTGACCTTTGGAAAACCCTTTGCTTTTGATGGGGACCGGTTTTGAAATGACGCTGTAATCCACCCCGTTGGCGTGGTAATACTGCTGCAGTCCCATGATCCCAAACTTGGACTCTAAAATATGCGGGTCATAGTGTGCCAGGGCATAAATGGAGTGGATCCCCAGCTTATTAAGGCGCCGTTCCCAACCTCTGGATATCCCCCAAAAATCTATCAATTTGGGGATCTTCCAGATGGTTTCAGGGATGCTTTCATAGGACCAGTAAGCAATCTGGCTTTTTCGATGCTTGGCCGCATTATCTAACGCAAGCTTTGCCAAAAGCGGATTATCACCAATGCCGATGGTAACGTTCAAACCGATTTCCTGTTTGATCCGGTCTCGGACTTGAACAGCCGTGGTACCGGGGTCTCCGAATAAATGGGCTGTTGCTGTAATATCCAAAAACGATTCATCGATGGAATAAACGAGTATATCTTCATCAGCTGCATAGTTTCGAAAAATATCGTTGATTTGACGATTGATCTCAAGATATAAGGCCATGGAAGGATCCACCACCATAAGCCGCGGGTCATTGGGTATTTCAAATTTACGATTCCCGGTTTTGATGCCGAATTCTGATTTCACTTTGGGTGAAGACGCCAAAACGACTGCGCCAGGTCGTCGCACATCCGACACCACGATCACATAGGCCTCTAACGGGTCGATCCCCCGCCGGATGGCTTCTACGGATGCAAAAAAAGACTTCACATCGATACACATGATATAGCGCAACGGCATTTTATTATAATCAATTATACCCATACTGCATCACCCTTTATAGAACTTATGTTCGATAAAAATATGATAACACAGTATGGGTATAATTTGTGGTCTAAAATTATAGGTTTGATATGGGGTTTGGGTTTAGTTTTAGTTTTAGTTTTAGTTTTGTTATTAGTTTGCTTCGCCCGGTTTCTTTAGTCCATAAACAAAATGAGCATCCTGAACATAAACGACGCCGGTGGTGGTATCCAAGCCGGTATTGTTACGAATGGCATCCATAATACCGGAAACGCACTCTTTTCGAGCAATGATCAAGACAATTTCATCGTTGCCGTCAGTTCCCTTGGAGAACAAGCTCATATCAGGATCGATGGTTTCGGTGTTTTCTAACACTGTTCCACCGGTTGCACCGGCGGCCCTGGCTGCATTCATAACTTTCTCGGCATTGCCGTTACGAATGATGGAGGTAATGACCTGGACGTCAGATTCATTGCGGTCTTCGTTATCAATGTTACTCAATCTCTCAGCATAAACTTCATTGATATTTACAGCATAAGCGATGCCATGTCCGGGCTTGCCTAAACCAAGATCTTCACTAAGTTTCTTTAGCAGGATCTCCGCCATATCAGTGGCTGCTACCAATGATACAAAGTCACGGGCTCTGCCGTGCTTTTCAAATTCTTTCATCAGTTCTTTATTGGCAGTTCCCAGTCCCTTACTAACGGTTCCGTTCGCGATACCCTTTTGCTTGGCCATTTTAAGAACTTCTTCACCTGTGCCCTGGGGCACAATAATGGTGATGTGGTCCAATTCAACATTTTTCGGCATAATTCACCTCGTCTAATTTATTCTTTTTATTATTACAGTTTTAAGATGGTTTCATTATAACAAACTCCGGTGGGTTACTCCATTGCAGAACCATTTTTTTCAAGAGTTTGTTAAGTATCTATCTTGTGATTGATTATTTCCGACTAATTCCGTCCATTTCCGATTATTCCCGGCTTTTTCTTACTATTACCACCGGTCATTCTCGAGTACTGAACGTTATTTTTTAATCTCTACCCCATTGAGATCTGTTCCATGTGAATGCCCTGTAGGCTGGCATTGTAGATGAGGTCGGAGTAGGGTTTCCCGTCTTTGAGAAGATTCTCTCGGTAAAAAGCTAACACCACTTGGCTAATGATGCCATGGGCATCTTCGATGGGGATCAGGGTTGGATAGTATTTGTCGGGGACCAAGGTAAACCAATCGCAGAACGTCATATGGATGGATTTATCCAAATAGATGAAATTTTTAAATTCACCATTAACATATTGGAAGGTTTTTCGGGAACTGACTTCTTCGGCCAAGGCTTCCTCATGTTCTTTTAGAATGGTTTCCTTGAATTTCTCACAACTCTTATCCTTTAGCTTCTCGATCCGGAACGACAGCTTATCGCCGTAGCTGATGGCCCCGCGCCGGAAATTGAGCACCGGTTTATGGATGGCTTGTCCATCTAAAAGTTTTTGATCGACATCAATCAGACGCAGCGCTGCATCAAGGAGGACGCCGGCTTTAACTAAGGGGTGGGGTAATGTTTTAAGGACCGTCATGCCTCCCAGGGAATGGCCACATAAACCAACTAGGTTTAAATCCAACATCCCGGCAAAATCAGGGTCACAGTTAAGCGTCTTTAAATGATCCACCACATAGGTCATATCCAACCCTCTGGCCTCGATCTGGGCGGCCCGCTCTGCAAATGAAGCTTCGCCTAAGAGACCTTCCTTCATCTTGATGACTTCACCAGTTGGCAATAAAGTCACATCCGTATCATAGAGATGACCGGTGGTCACTACGATATAGCCGTCATTGACCAATGGCTCGATCAAAAATAAATAGAAATCCCGATCCGCTTCCAGTCCATGTGAAAACACAATGACCGGATAAACGTTTGATCGGTCCGGTTCTGCCTCGTTCATAAATTGAGCTTTTAATTGATCAAGAGCCTCGATACGCTCCCGCTTGCCTTCGCCATAGATTTTGGCCAACATTTCAGGGTAAGGATCATACAGATCCTTATAAAAGGATGATCCCTCTTGTTTCGTTGGGTAGAAT
>JBAQDU010000056.1:0-16956 GCA_049294805.1 Clostridiaceae bacterium | reverse complement strand
AGGAACTCGAAGACCTCCAGGAAAAGCAGAGGTCAATTCAAAGAAACGAACTGATCAAAGCAGTTGAGAAAAGCGGCAAAACTTATGCTGAAATCATGGCATTTCTTGGGAGTATCGATTGATAAGAAATGCAAAACCAGGTGCTGATCAGGACTTTGAGTAGGTAAAACGTGAAAAGTTAACATTTAAGCTTTGCCATTTAAAATAATTATTCAACGCTCACGATAAGTCCATTAATAAACGGTTGGAGAATTAAAACAATGAAGAAACACTTGATCCTCTGGTTCCTGTCCCTTAGCTTAGCAACTAGTTGTTCCACACAAGGTCCTAGTCAAATAGACTCGAGTCCTGCTAGTACTAGCGGTATTGCCACGACGGCAGCGCAAAGTTCGGCTAATACCTCGGCTAATACGTCGGCGCAAAGCCCTGCTAAACCGAGTCCATCGTCTGATTCAAAGCCACTGGAGCCGAATCTTACGATCCCCATAAGTTCGAAAGCTGATGCAGAATATAGGTTAGTGATCTCTGGAGATGTCCTAAGTCATGAGAATAACTGGCGAGCGGCTCAGCAAAGTGACGGAAGCTTTGACTATATGCCGCAATTTGAAGCCCTAACGGGTCTTTTATCGGCCGGTGACTTAACCCTGGTCAACTTGGAGACTACCGTATCGGGGACAAAGTTCGGCTATCGAGGGTTCCCAAAATTCAATGCGCCTTTAAATATGGCCCAAACCTTAAAAGATATCGGCGTGGATCTTGTCATCACCGCCAACAATCATATTTTAGATAATGGGTTGGCTGGACTTGTCAGTAACTTAGATAACCTGGATGCCATTGGTCTATTGCATACCGGTGCGGCGCGCAGTCAAGCTGAAGCCGATACTCCCTATCTATTGGATATCAATGGGATCAAAACCGGTTTTGCAGCCACTACGATTAAGTTGAGCATGGACGTCACTGAAGATTATTCGGTGCCATTAAATAACGAGGCGACCATTCGCCGCCAGATCAAGAATTTGCGCGAGGCCGGGGCAGAATTAGTGGTCTTTCATATCCACTGGGGCAAAGAATACCAGGAATACCCTTCTCCAATTCAAATCAACCTTTACAGGATCCTGGAAGACGAAGGCGTTGATATCGTCATCGGCAGTCACCCGCATCGCTTACAGCCAATGGAGATGCGCAGTATTGACTATCAAGGCATCCAAAAGAATACGGCCGTGATTTGGTCGACGGCTAACCTATCGTGGGCAGAACCCATCAGCAAGGATTATGTCAATACCGGAGCTGTTTTCAAAATCGATGTCCAGCGCCAAAACGGTCAAATCAAAGTAAGGAGTCTAGACTATGATCTGATCTACAACCTGACAACTAAAACTGTTGGAGGGATTCGGTACACCAAAATTATTCCTGAATCGGACATGGAACAGTATAAAACGCTCTACCCCACTCAGTATGCTGATATGGTGGATGAATTCAGCTGGGCCCATAAAGTCTTAAATAGTAAGGTGGATCTAAAAACGGATTAAATGTGGTGAAGTGACCCGCTAAACCTAGGGGCGATGCCTGTTAGGCTTGGATTTTTATTTTGAGTGGCTCTATAACTTAACATTGAGCTTAGCTCAAAATTAATAGGAACCCCTAATTTGAATTCTCGAATAGAGTCTTCAAATTAGGGGTTCCTGGCGTTTCATCTACTCAATCATTCTGTGTTTTAACTTCTTTGCCAGACAAATTTCGATTATCGTGAAACTTTATCTTAGAACTGCATAACTTCATCGTTAATCAGAAAATTAATATATGTTACTGGATCTTTATGTTTTCGCCATCGGAAAAATATCAGAGGCCCTTTCAGATAAACAATTCAGCTAAATGACGAGGGCCATTGTATCTTGGCATTTACTTTTAGAGAGACCGGGTCACAAGATCCGTCGTATAGGCATAGGGGTGTTTCTCCCCCGCTAAATATTGACGGATGATCAATGAGGCCATGGTGCAATAACAGGTTCCATTGCCACCATAGGCCAGGCAATAGAACTGATTGGTCTTATGGTTGGTTCGACCAATTAGGGGAAGTCCATCTTTTGATTCACCAAATACGGATTGCCAGTGGGAAATAATGGAGGAATTTAAATCCGGATAATAGTCTTTTACCTTGGTGTAGATCTGTTGACCAATTTTCTTGATCTCAGCTTGACTATTAAAGCGTACACCCGATTGATCAAATCCGCCGGCGATGAGCCTCTGATCTTCAGTAACTCTGAAATAAATATAAGGCTCTGCGCTATCCCAAATCAGTTCCTGATTTCCCCAAGAATTCTCCAGTGGCTCAGTTACGATGGAAAAAGTAGTATTTCGAAGAATGTAAGGTTCAGTCTCGGGCAGTATATCCGGAGCATAGCCGGTGGCATAAATAAGGTTTTTAGCATGGATCTCAAACCCATTGATTTCAACTCGATAGCCTGTTTTGACTTCAGTGATTTTATCAAAGGAGGCGTTTTTAAAAATTCTGGCCTTATTTTGTAGATTACTGGTATGGATGGCTTGAATTAATTTAAACGGATTGATTTGGGCATCACCTAAGGTTCCAATGGCAGCGGTGGCGTTTAAATTATATTCAGAACGCAAGGTTGCTCCATCGATCCATCGAACCGGGAAACCATAGCGCTTTAATGCCGCGTAGTTTTCCTGGACAGAAGGCAAGTCACTTTCTTTGGAACAAAGGAATAGACTGTTGATCGGCTTAAATCCAACGTCGTCAAACCCACCCGCGATTCGTTTGAATTCAGTCATAGCTTCTACAGAAAATCGGTAAAAGTCCACAGCCCACTGTTCCCCAAAATCTATGATCATTTCATTCAATGGTTTATCGGAATTATACTGGATCAATCCAGTATTACCGGCAGACGACCCAAAGCCCGGTACGGACTTATCGATGACGATGGTATTGTAACCGGCCTCAACTAAGCCGTAACTGATCAGTGCACCACTCATTCCGCCACCGATGATCAGACAGTCGCATTCATCGTTGCCGGTGAGTTCTAAATATTGGGCCGTTTCCTGAGTCTTGATCCAAAACAAATCGCCATGATGCAGATCCATTTCTTACCTCCAAATCAACGTAATTAATTCTAATATAGCATAGACTCTTTGCATACTCACGTACTTTGGTTTGACCACCAGCTCCACTTTATCCGGCTGTCCTCTAGCTCGATTCTACCCTTTGAAACTTCTAATTGAGCCTTAAAATTTAGTGTTCCAGACTTCACCCTTAAAAAAGCCTTGTTAACATAAAGGGCCAAAAATTCAGGACTTCCTTTAAATTCTCATCCGGTATTTGGGCGTATATTTTAGTTGCTGATAGGTAAAGGATCCTCTAGAACAGTCTGGAGGATCCCAATGGATCGTAAGTGGTTGGATGAGACCATCCTTGTATATTGGTGTTAGTCAGAGCGGTGATGCAATGACTGGCACTTTCTTTTATTCTCTCATACCACGTGGGATAATGGAACTGTGCAGTTGAGGGCGTCGTTATCTATCCTTGAGAATTAGTCTCGCGAGTTAGAATGACGCCTCAGCTTTACAGGTTGGATTCGAATGAGCTGGATGGGATCTGGTCCCGTATCTCCCACAAGGTAGAATTCCTGTAAAGTCTTGAGGAATACCTCTCTGTAACTATTACAAAAAGGGTTGTGTTATTGCATGTATTACATTGGCATTGATATCGCTAAGAGATCCCATGAAGTGTGTTTCTTAGATGAACATGGAGATGTCCTGGATGGAAACTCTTTTAACATTCCAAACACGATCTCAGGTGTTGATAAGTTGCAAAAGATGCTGGACAAATATGGGCTGACCCCTCAAAACTCATTAGTCGCTATGGAGGCTACTGGGCATTATTGGCTGGTCCTATATTCATGGCTACGAGAGAAGGAGTTTGAGATCAAAGTCATAAATCCGTTGGTTACCGATGCTTTTCGCCATATGCGCATTCGAAAAGCCAAGACCGATCGGATCGATGCAGAAATCGTAGCTAAAGTATTAATGTTTGGCGAATACCAAGAAACCGCTGTGGCCGATGATGACACGCTGTCTTTGCGTCAACTGTGTCGATTCCGACTTTGGCAGGTACAGACAGTAGGAGACCTTAAACGTAAGGTCATCACGCTTCTGGACCAGGTATTTCCTGAATATGAGAATCTATTCTCTGATATTTTTGGCATGAGTTCCAAAGAACTCTTGAAGAACTATACGACTCCCGAAGAAATCGCCTCCATCAACACCCGTAAAATGACGGATCTTCTGTCCAAGCTCTCCCGTGGTCGGTTTGGAAAAGAGAAGGCTTTGGAGATCAAGGCTGTTGCCAAAGGATCACTGGGTATTCGAATTGCAACAGATGCCTTTAGTTTCCAGATCCGTCAAATGTTGGAGCAGCTAGAGTTCGTGGAGGGACAAATCGAAAGCATTGATGGCGAGATTGAAGCCTATATGACGAAACTTGATTCTCCGGTAACCACAATTCCTGGTGTAGGACCGATTTTTGGCGCTATTATTTTATCTGAACTGGGTGATATCCATCGTTTCCCTAGCGGAAAACAAATTGTCTCCTATGCCGGCTTAGATGCAAGTGTGCATGAATCCGGCGAATTCAGTGGCGATCAGTCCCATATATCCAAACGAGGGTCGCCCTATCTTCGTAGAGCCCTGTGGGGAGCAGCTTTTGTTGCATCCTGGTCAGACCCTGAGCTCAAAGCCTATTACCAACAGCTTCGCGACCGAGGGAAGCCACATCGGGTGGCTGTAGTCGCTGTCGCACGGAAATTATGCTACATCCTATTTGCTGTACTGTCCGAAAATCGCGCTTACGAGTTGAGGGGATAAACACTAATAACCGCAGATGAATAGTCAGAGCATTCTTCAGATGCTCTTTTTGGGCTGCCCTTTTTTCTAGTTAACTTAATATTCCGGTTCTTGATATTTTCTGAAGATTAATCGCTTTGCTGAATCTGGGGTGTTGACATTTTATAGCTGGTCTAACTTACTTAAATTGACTGATGAGAGTAGAAAAAAAGCTCCAAGAATATAGAATTCCTGGAGTTTTATTTATTGAGTCAACCCTAGTTTGGGGGCTGACTCTGGGATTAATTTATGTTAAATTCAGGCTTTGGTTGATCTTAGCGACATCGAATCCTACGATGATCTCACCGGCGATATCAATGACCGGCACTCCTCGCTGTCCGGATTTTCGAATCATTTCCATGGCACCTGCTTGATCGACTCCCACATTAATTTCTGTAAACGGCACATTCTTGGTTTTAAGGTAATCCTTTACCCTGACACACCAAGGTCATGTGTTTGTACTGTAAATTATGACATTTTTCATCTTTTTTCCCTCCGTTTGGGTGATTGATTCCGCCTTAAAAAACTGTAAATTGGACTGTTAGGTTTTTTATATCATGAATTAAGGAAGACTTCAATCATTCATCCTAGTTTATATCACTCAGTCACACTTGTTGGCAATGTCATTGTTTAATGGAAGGTTTCATACCCTTAAAAAATTATTGATAGAGCCTGACAAAGTGGCATCGAGACTGAGGGCTCGCATCAGTAGATCCAGCCCTATTTAGTTGATCAAACTATACTGCAGTATAGCCGCCGTCAATGGGCAGGATGACTCCGGTGACATAAGAAGCTTCATTGCTGGCTAAGAAAATGGCACCAGCATTGAGTTCGCCTTCGCGTCCGTAGCGGCCCATGGGAACCATGGTTTTCATGTAGCTCTGGAAAGCCTCGGTATCCAGGGTTTCTTTTGTTAGTTCAGTAGCAAAATATCCGGGGCAAATCGCGTTGCAGGTGATATTGTACTTCGCCAATTCAGCTGCTACGGCCCGGGTGAAGTTGACCACGCCGCCCTTGGAAGAATGATAGGCAACCGTATCCATGGCTGTATTACCGACCATACCGTACATGGAAGCAATGTTGATGATCCGGCCGTAGTTGTTCTTTTTCATAATGTTCGCAAATGCTCTGGTCACATAGAAAACGCTAGTCAGATCCACATCAATGGTAAAATTCCATTCGTCATCGGTCATAGTCAGAACACCGGCGTTTTTTGCCGCCCCGGCACAGTTGACCAATACATCGACCTTGCCAAATTCTTTTTCTGCAGCGGCAGCCGCAGCATTGACGGATTCAGAGTCAGTTACATCGCATTTTATCGGCAGACAACGTACGCCCATTCCCCGAATTTCAACGGCTAGCTCCTCTAGTTTTTCCAAACGTCTGGCAGTGATCACTATATCCGCCCCCTGGGCTGCAAACCCCTTTGTCATTTGAGCACCAAGCCCCGAAGACGCACCGGAAATTACAACCACTCTACCTTTTAAATCAAACATATTTTTACCTCCTGAGTAAAAAATAAGTTAATTCTCAACAATATTCTGGGAATTATATTACTAACTATAAGGTTTTTTAGTGGATCGGATGGAATGCCCAATCAATGTTAACAAAATCTTTCCAATAAATTAATTGATGGAGATGATTAGTAATTAATTGCTGCAGTTAGGTTTTATTCGATCGATTTGGCTTTTGTAAGTGAGCCCGCTTGAAAGGATAGAGAACACTCCCCGCTGGTTAATGGGCCTTGTATAGGGGATTTGACAATGATATGATTATGCAAAGGGAGGCGATTTGATGTATTGGAAAAAAATAATAGCTCCCGTCATTATAACTGTGTTATTGGGTATCTATCTGATCATTTATGCAGTCGCCTTAATGGAAATGCTCCCGCAGGTTTGGATGAAGTTCTTGGCTGGGCTCATTCCGCTGGCATTTTTGGGAGCAAGTATCTATAACTTGTATGAACGAATCAAGGAAATTAGGAGTGGTGAAGAAGATGATCTTAGTAAATACTGATTACATTACGGGGAAAGAATTGGACATGCTGGGCCTTGTAAAAGGCAGTACGATCCAAAGCAAGAATGTGGGACGGGACATTACTCAAGGATTGAAATCTTTAGTGGGCGGAGAGCTGCAAGCCTATAATGAGATGATGAATGATGCTAGAGCCTTGGCCACGAAACGAATGGTCGATGAAGCTGCCTCAATGGGAGCTGATGCCGTCGTAAATATCCGGTATGCATCCTCTGCCGTCATGGCTGGTGCTGCCGAAGTCATCGCCTACGGCACAGCCGTTAAATTCCGGTAAGTTCAAAGTTAAGTTCCCGCTCAATTAAAACCAGCCCACTCCATCGCAATGGAGTGGGCTGGTTTTAATTATTTTAGGGTCTTCTTCTCAGTTTGTAGCGGATCCTAACGGCAGGAGCCGCTACAAATTTAGCGCTAGTTTTAGCACTCAAATTTAAAGTCCCTCGGTAACTATTTTTTTGGCTTTCTGATTGGATGGCGAATGATCGTTTTAAGCTGCTCCGGCTCGGTTTTTCGAGGATCGCCCAGATAGATCTCATGGTGCTGATACAATCCCTTCATAACGGATTGGTAGCCTTTGGTCTTGATGAATTCTTCAAGTTTTAGGATAGTTTTCTCGGCCTCATCATATGAACCAATGTGAAGTATCTGGGCGCTAAGCCCTTCCGTAAACTTGGTCAATTTAACAAGAGACAAGTCAAAATCCGGTTTCTTGTTTTGGAAGTAGGCTTTGGCGACATCAAGGGCAGTTTCGTCCACGAAATCCGGCATACGCAGCATCATGGTCCACGTGAAAGCCTCTTTGTGATTGCTGATCTCTCCGGCGACGAGCTGATCATCCATTGACCAAATCCCTTCCAACGGTGGAACCACAAAATCAAAATAACCAGCCGGCTGAACATCGCCTTTTTTGCTCATTTTGATCGTATAGGCAAGACCGTATAGCATTTCCACTGCTGTTTGATAGGTCTTTGAGGTATTGGGATCCCCCTCCCCTTTAACGGTTAGAAAATTCATGGGTCCTATATCGATGATGCTTGGTTCTGGACCAGGCTGATAAAGTTTCTTTTCGTTCTTTTTAAAATCGAACATTGGCAAAAAAATCAAATCCCTTCTTTGGTTACTATTTCAAATATACTGCATCTGGCTCAACAAAGCCACAATGAGAGACCTTTAAGGATCAAAAATACTCATCCTGGCTGTTTTCCGTTTCATTTTTTTCCACACTTTGATTTTAAAAGGGGGTGGAAATAATAAGGTCTCCCCTTCCCCAAAAAATCAACTATAAGACGTTCTTCACTCTACCAACAATTCCACTCTCTAGCATCACTTTGATGCCATGAGGATGAGTCGGAGAGTTTGTTAGGATCTTCAAAACGACCCCTTCGGTTAATTTACCAGTGCCTTGATCCTGTTTTTGAACTACATTGACTTTGGTTCCTGGTTTAATATTATTTCTTACTTTACCATCCATTTTATCTACCTTCTTTTATGATTAAGCCAAGCCTACTAGTGACTTTCAGTCTTGAGATGAATTGGCCAGACTTTCAGCATGATCATTAGAACCCTGCACCGGTATCAGTATACCCTTAAATCAAAGTTCACTCCAGTATAGACCCCAAGTAGTTAAGCTATTTAGGCCATGTATAAAATACGCCCTTCCCTTCGTCCAGTGACCAGGGAGAGGCGTATTTGTTGTTGGAGATATTCAGAGGAAACCTTTTGAAACCTGTCCTTGACGATTTTAATTTTTTCATTTCTATTTTGATTAAGTTAATGTCACATTTTTTAAGATTAGGAAAATTTGCGACTGGCCATGGCCTGGCAGGAAAACGTGGCCACATCGTCCGCATATTTTCCAGGTCCAAAACCAGCGTCAAAGCCAGTTCAATGAAACTTAGCGAACAGATAAAAGTGGCCGCAATGCCGGAAAAGGATGAAGAAGTACGAGGAAGACGATCTCTTTTGATGAGAAGATAGTCCAGGCAAAGGAGAACTTCGAAAAAGCAAAGGCCATGGATGATAATGCGGCGAAGGAACTCGAAGATCTCCAAGAAAAGCAGAGGTCCATTCAAAGAAACGAACGGATCAAAGCCGTTGAGAAAAGTGGCAAAACTTATGCTGAAATCATGGCGTTTTTTGAGAGTATTGATTGATAAGAAATTAAAAACCAGGTGCTGATTAGGACTTTGAGTAGGTAAAACGTGAGAAGTTAACATTTAGGGATCCAGCGATTATCCGGATTCATTTCCATTCCCACAGGTTGACCAAAATCGGAAAAGCTAATCTGTTTGCTCTTGAACTTATACATTGAGGTTCTCCTTGTGCAAGCTTTTTCGCTAATATCTGGGCTTTTCTATGCATTAATTATACCATAAACAGGCTCAAAAGCAGGCGTAGCAATGGTTTTCACATTATTCAGTAGCCATTAGTTAGCACCCAAATTTCGAATCTTTCTTTTTATACAAAATATAAAACAGTGAATAGATCGGCATTACTAAAAGCAAAATCAAATAAAAATCCCGAGTTGCAAACAAGGAGGTAGCATTCAATCCTGTAATCATGACATGACTAAAAATGTAAGAAATTGGAACAAATAGAATCTTCACTATGATATCTTTAATCTTTTCTTTCTTTCTGAATATTAGATAGAATCCTACCAAAACAAATGTAATTAACAGATCAAGTGTAAAATAGTAATTCAAAAACAATCGGGGTAAGGTCATAACACCGCCGTTACTAATTGGATTTCTACCATATATTACTTTATCATCTTGCCCTGCGTTTGACACATAATAAATCGTATTCACTTTTTCATTATTGGGATTTACGGTAATGGTTTGGGATTTTGTAATGCCGATTATTTCATTCCATACTGTATTATAAATACTAATATCATAGGATCCTTGCTCCCTTTGGGTTAGTTCATATTCTCCTATAAAAGAAAGCGTTACACTGCCATTTTTCTCATTCGCAGTAATAATCTCAGGTGATTGAGTATAGGGTATATATTCGGGTGCTGTTAGATATGCAAATGATAATATTACACCGATTGCGGAAATGGTGGCTGCGAGTATTGCAGTAAATACTCTTTTTTTCTTTATATCCAAACTTAATTTTTTCAGAAAGGCTATGTCATCTTTTTCAGTGATAACAACTTTAGGTGTTTCTAAATCGGTTTTTAATAACGAAAGTTCCTTTTTACAGTCATGGCAATTTAGTAGATGTTCTTCAACAAGTTTTTTTGTGTCTTCGCTGACAATGTCATCCGCGTATAAAGGTAAAATATCCTTTATAATTGCGCAGTTTATTTTATTCACTGTGATTTCCCTCCACTTCTTCTAATATTTGTTTTTTAGCTCGATAATAAGTAACCCGCGCCCAACTTTCAGTTTTGGTGAAAATCAGGCTGATTTTGTTGAAAGATAAACTGCCGAAAAATCTTAACATAAAAACTTCTTTATATGGTTCGCTTATATTATGTAAAATTTTTAGGATCAAAATAGATTGTTCTTTTAAAATCAAATTATCCAAAACATCAGTTTTACCATCCACATTATCTTCAAGGTCATAAGGCGAGAAAATTTTTTGGCGATTATACTCTGTATAATATGTATTTCGCGCTATGGTAAAAAGCCAAGCTTTAATATCTTTTCGCCCGTCAAATAGGTCTATGTTCTTCAATGCTTTTAAAAATGTGTCTTGTGTTATATCTTCGGCAACGGCCTTATTTTGCGATAAACCATACAGGAATGTATATACATCCTTGAAATACAACTTATATACTTTTTCAATTTCCAAATTATGACCCTCCTCTCACCTTACTAACTAATGAAATTCGATTTCGTTACAAAGTTTTTTAAAAAGCTGCCTACAAATGCAGACAGCCATTACAGTGTATATAAATAATCTTTTTTACATATTCCTATTTGTCGCGATCAGCGAGATGGTGCAAATGCCAGAATA
Organism: Clostridiaceae bacterium; assembly: GCA_049294805.1. Classification (GTDB taxonomy): domain Bacteria; phylum Bacillota; class Clostridia; order Clostridiales; family Clostridiaceae; genus JG1575. The sequence goes on along the minus strand of JBAQDU010000056.1, from coordinate 6,063 downwards.
AGCTGAGATGATCCGCTTAGTTCCTTTAAAATTTACCGTTTCCAACGATTTCCCTTAGAGGACTTCGATCTGCGTGGGTAACTTCAATCTAAGTTTCTTACTTCATCCATTGCCTGTCTTCCAGAAAACCTTGGGAGAGCATCTTAAGATCAACTAGTGTTTGATCACTTTCCGAGGGCATCTTCATTGCCCAGAGCAATTTCAGTCAATAAAAGCTTTGAGGGGCTCTCAGGATTACCTAACTTTGGATCTTGCTCCTGTTCTCTTTTAAGTCCCTTCCACAGGACACAGGCAATGTAAATGAGTCCGGAATATCCTACCATTGGATAAAAAATGCCTAATAGCCGGCTGAATGGAAACTGTCCAAGGATCAGAATGATGATTCCCCAAAAGATGGCAAATACCTGGTTCTTCCTATGTTCACCCTTAAAGAAAAGGCTTGCTGCCGACCACATCATGGTAGCACACGTGGAGAACATCCCTAAAACCAGCACAACAGAGAAGGGTCATGCCAGAAGTCCTGAAATTCGTCTTGCCAGATACAGGGTCGGAATTTCCTGGCTGCTCACTTCCCCCGCGTTCAATAAAATTGCCGTATTCATGATGACTACTACAAGGATAAAAGCAACCGCGCCAACAGTTACCCCAGTTTTTGCCTCTTTGCCATTTTCTGAAGACTGTCCCAGAGCAGTGAAATAAGTTCCTGCAGTAAAGATGCACAGCGAGGAGTAAGTCAAAGCACTTAGGAGCCCGCTGGGGGATGCTTATGACTTGGTCAATGCAGCCTGATACTGAGTGACTTCCGCGAAATAAACGAGATCTTTCCCCACCGTTATCGCTCCTACAACAAGAGCAAACAAAATAATGACCGGACCGATGGAGGAAACGATACCAACCATTTTATCAAAACCTGCAAGGTATGAACTAACTACAGCTATGGCCGTGAGCGCTGAGCCAATCTGTCGGTCGATTCCGTAATACTCCTTAAGAGTAGCTCCCGCAGCCGACGTCATCACCGATACCATGATAATCAGTGTGAGGGGTACAAGCCACGAGTAGATCCTGCCCAGTTTCTGTCCGCAGTAATAGGAAAAATGATCAAAGCCAGGGGCTTTGTGGTCAAACCCAGTGACAAAGAGGATCCGCCCCAGAACTATGAAAAGGACCAGTACGACAAGAAGAACGACATAGCTCCTGTAGCCATAGCTTGAAAAGAACTGCAGGATCTCCTGCCCGGTAGCAAACCCCGAGCCAATCATCCAAGCGATGAATGCTCCCGCAATTTTCAGGATCCGTTTTAGACTCGGTTGTTTCAGATTGTCCATTGATAGCTTCTCCTCTTTACTCTAAGGATGTTTGATTTTTAAAACACCATATTCCCTTACACTCTGATCAAAAAACTTACAGAATAGACAAAGACTTTGTTCCCCCACTAATCTTTGTTTCATTTGTTTTGCTCAAAAATATCTTCTGACCTTTTTCATATATTGTTTGTATTTTTCCCCGAACATCTCAATGCACCCTCTTTCTTCAGAAAGAATGACCCCATGGGCAGTGAACTGAAATATTAAGACAATACCGCATAGTACTAACGATTGGGTCAGCAAACTGCATCCCGAAAAAAATATAAAATATGACAGATACATGGGATTACGGGAGAAACAGTAAAGTCCTTTATCGTTTAATCCCTCATTGGAAGGACGCGCAAAATTCACTACTGAAACCGTATAAAATAATAAACCCAGTATATAGAAGATCAGCCCTAAATAGAATAACCAGGAAGACTCTACTTTGACCCTAAGGAAAAACATGAAAATCAAAATCGCGATATTTGAGATCTGGTATAGCCAATATGCCCCGATCTCCTTGCCAAGCATTGGTGGAAAAAGCGCTGCACGTTTTAATGCATCCTTATTGATAAACGATAAGAGCCCAAACCGTACAATTTAAAATGGTATTAACAATAAAAATCCATTCATATTTGTTATTACTCTCCTCCAACCCTCTTAATATTGTACGGCACACTGTAATAGTTCAATACCTTTAAGAATACCGAATAAAGGATATCCAGAAAGGGGTGAATGGACTCAAATCGGTAATGAAAATCGATCAGTTCAAGGAGGGATTTCTTCTTCACCGCGTTATACTTTTTGAAAAGTGTCGAAATTTGCTTCTGCACTTCTTTTGGAGGAGTGGTATTTTCACCGCCTACCTCGTTTGGAAGTTTTTTGTAATCGCCTATTGCAAACCAGTCATTTCTGGAATCACTGGTACCATTTTTCAGGTTCTGTGATGCTGTTTAATAAAAGATTCCCTGAAGGGTTGGTTTGTCTGGTCAATCACCATATCGATACACTTGAAATGATTCGCCGTTTCCACAATATCGCCCACATTCATTGATTTGACTGATCCTATGGTATTCGTTTCATAAATGTAGCGGGTCTGGTCGTGGGACAGGGGGCTTCCCTCGATATGGTTGGAATTATAGCTCAATTCAATCTGAACCTTGTGGTAAATGCCTCCTGTGGTTTTACCCGCCTTTTCTTTAAAACGATCCCTTCGGTTAATTTACGGGAGCCTTGATCCTATTTTTGAACTACATTGACTTTTGTTCCTGGTTCAATATTAGTTCTTATTGTACCATCCATTCCTATACCTTCTCGATTTATTTCATGTTATGTTTGGTTATTAACTCGGCTCTTCACAAGTTCCATCACATCCTCGACTGAGTAACTCATCGAGTGGGTGTCAGCAACGTGATCCAATCTATTAGCCTCAATTTTTGGATATTCAATGATCGCAAAATCTTCCTGAAGTATCATGGGGACTTCAGCGATATCGAAGCCTCCTGTTAAAATGAATTGCTGGAGCAAATTATGGATTTTTATATTGACCTGGAAAAGTTTAAATTTCTTTAGTTCGGTTGCTTCAAAATACTCTCTGGCTTTGACCTTATCGGTTGAGTCTTTTAGTTCATCGAAGCGGCCAAATTCGTTGATGTTGGCCTTGTCGACTTTAGCGGCCATTAATCCTCGAAGCCTTGATTCATTTAGTCCCAATGTGGTTGATATGCGTCGGATTTGATCATTCTTCGCCTGGAACAAGTAGGATGTAATATAATCTCTGAACGTTTTCCCGTTCTCTAAAATCACATTTCCGCTGGCTACATCATGGAGGAATATATTGGCATACTTTTGTTCCTCTTGGGTCAAAACAGCAAATGATTTATGGAGATCATCCAGGGTTTTGCGTAAGTCAACTTCATCGATCTGATCTTGATCAATACTTTTTAAGAATTTGTCAAAGCGCGAATTCATATAGTCTGAATCAATTTTTCCGGTATCGATCTGAGTCAGATACCCATCAATTTCAAAGGGGACATCTTCTTCGCCTCCTCCGTCGGTGCCGATAAATAACTCCTTATAACGCATTGCCAAGGCCAAGTATGTTGTTTCATCAAAGGTCATTTCGACCTGGGTGGTGGGTTTGCCACTGCCATGTTTAAACAAATAGGTGGTCTTATCCCAGGTAAAGCCTTGGATCTTCGCCGCTTCTAAATGGTCATTGAATGTTTTAAAAAGTGAGGCGAATTTGCCGCGCTCTGAGCGGTCTTCCGGCAGGGTTTCGAAATTTAGCACACCGGCATGGGTGAATAAGTTAGTAATATCATAAAAAACGGTATTTAATTTGTTAAGATTGCATTCCAGTTTTTCAACAAATAAGCCAAGGGGCTTGTCTCCGGAATAAAGTTTGACGGCTTGTTCGATATTTTGTTCCATTGTATGGGGTTTCCGGTAATAACGAATGGTTCCAAACTTCTTTTCATGACCAAACAGACGGTTTGTCCGGGAGAATGCTTGAATGACATTTTCATACCGCAGTTTTTTATCCAGATAAAGAGTATTGATCCATTTGGAGTCAAAGCCAGTCAGCATTTGATCCACAACGATCAGAAGATCAATCCCCTTCTCGGGAGTTCGTTCGATCAATTGATAGGGGGTTTTATGGGCAAGCCGGGTTGCAATGTCTTTTTTCAATTTATCATAATTCTTCAAGCTAAAGTCTTGTTCATACAGCGCATTGTAATCTTCGATGATTTCGACTAGTCCATCTTCTTTAAAGGCAAATTCCCCGTTATTATTGATCGAAGGATCAAACAGGCAAGTCGTCTTTAAAGTCGGCATCGCCGCTTTAAGCAATCGATAATACCCAATTGCCTCTGGGATGCTGCTGGTTGCAAAAATTCCATGGAATTTGCCGCTGTGGCTCAGGGTCAGCCAATTTTCAGCGATGTCCTTAACGACCATAGTCTGATGTTCTTCAGTATGATATTGAGCCGTCGTCAAATAGTCTTCAATCCCTTTGACATAGCTACCATCGGATCCTGTAAACCCAGCCATTTTAACTTGGGAGGAATCCAAATATTTATAATAAACTTCGCTCTTTGCCGGGTCAGTTAACGCTTCTTCGACGGTCGTAGCTTTAGCTTGTTGGAGGGCAACTGCCTGGCGCAGGTCTTTATCTCGAAACGTCATAACTTTGTAGGGATCAAACCCTAAAACATTCTTGTCGCGAATTCCATCAGCAATGCTGTAGCGATGAAGTTCATCACCAAAGAGAGTTGATGTCGTACTCATTTTCTTTTGGTTTTCATCCTGGATTGGGGTGCCGGTAAAGCCAAAGAAAACGGCTTCCGGGAAGGAAACTTTAATATCCTTCAACATTTCGCCGAAGGTGGAGCGATGTGCTTCATCGATGATAAAGACAATTCGCTTGGAATTCATCTTCTCAATATCATGAGCATTGATACCACCATCTTCATTTTTAATATTACTCATTTTCTGGATCGAAGTAACTATTAAAGTGTTGGCCGGATCTGAACTTTTTAATTTTGAAATTAAACTAAACGTATCTTCGGTGGCCTGAACAGTTTCAGTCTCATCAGCAAAGCTACGATAAGCAGACAACGATTGGGTCCCAAGCTCGATTCGATCCATAAGGAAGATGACCTTATCGGCATCTTTTGAGTTCGCGATCAATTGTGCCGATTTAAAACTCGTCATGGTTTTGCCGGATCCTGTGGTATGCCAGATATATCCGCCCAACCGATCGCGACCATCCCATTTGATTTTAGATACTCGGTCGGAGATGGCGTTGGCTGCATAGTATTGGTAACTACGCATAACTTTTAAGACTCCATCAGTGTCATCCGGGACGGTATAAAATCCTATTAACTGATGAGCCATTGGAATGGAAAGGAACGTGGCTACAACACGTTTCCAGTCATTAATGGGTTCATTATTAAAATCGGCCCAATGAAAATAGAAATCTTTATTGAACTTCCCATCCATGCCCGGATTTGCAAAATAAACCGTCTCATTTGGTTCCATGGCTGCAAAAATTTGGAGCAAAGAAAAGATTCCCGTGAAAAGCCCCTCATAAGAATACTTTTCAATTTGATGACAGGCCTGACTGACCGAAACACCGTTCCTTTTTAACTCAAGGTGGATTACTGGCATGCCATTGATCAAAAGCATTAGGTCACCACGACGATCATTTAATATTTTAGTTTTACTTTTATAAATCGGCTGTTGCGCAATTTGATAGCGACTTTGACCAGCCGCGATTTCATGACGATCATAGATTTTCAAACTGACTTCTTTGCCAAAGTGCTCTACATCATCCGGATTGTCTCGGGTCACTGCAACGGTTTTGCCATTGATAAATCCGTTTAATTTTAAAGGTGACCGAAGAGTGTATATCTGCTCCATGATCTGTTGCATCTCACCGCTAGTTAGTGGGTAGTCATTCAATCGGTCAATGCCACGGTTATTTTCAAACAGAATATCTGCCCAGTTCTTTAGTAAAGCATCTTCGGTTGGATTCTTTAAGATTTTAGATTCCCACCCCTTATGAGTGAGCGCTTCAATCAACGCTTCTTCAAAATCAGATTCCTTATTAAACACCACAGTTTATTCACCTCCTATACAAACATTTTTTCAAGCATGGACTTCTTAATATTCATCAACTTATCTAACTTACGTTGATGAAGGGTGATAAGGT
>JBAQDU010000055.1:0-5199 GCA_049294805.1 Clostridiaceae bacterium | reverse complement strand
ATCGCGGAGTGGAGCAGTTGGTAGCTCGTCGGGCTCATAACCCGAAGGTCGTAGGTTCAAGTCCTTCCTCCGCAACCATAAAAATGTCTGAAATCAATGAGAATTTGATTTCAGACATTTTCCTTTTGGGGGATATTCACTTTTTAGTTTTCTCTGCCTATAGGAAATTATAGTTGGATGTGACTAATGAATTGCTGTGGTGGAAGCGTTGCCGATTGAGTCAGGACCGTTAATTGGCGATGAACTCGAAGATCCTAGAATCGAAACCTTCCATTGCAACACTAGATGACACGGAATCAAACAAATACCAGTTTTTAATATCGCTTATGAGCGATCCGATCTCTTTTACAAACCAGTCAAATCCCTTATAATAACTCCAATGGAGGAGGTGACTTGTTATGAAACGACCAAATATTAACCTGGATAATATTACCATCGACTGTGCGTTGGAAGATGTCGAAGTGCTAATGGACTTTTATTCTAAACTCACTGGATTCAATGCAGAGCCTTTGTCCGAAGATTTTATGCCTACCATGCAAGGGGATCATATTGCCATATCATTTCAACCAGTAGAGGGGTACCAGCGTCCAACGTTCCCCACAGAAGAACGAGGTCAGCAGATCCATCTGGATTTTCGGGTTCATGATTTGAAGGAAGCTGTGCTCTTTGCAAAATCAATCGGTGCCATTGATGCACCAATGCAATTCGGTGATTCTTGGCATGTATTAATGGACCCGGCCGGGCATCCGTTTTGCCTGACCCTAAATGGTTTATTCCCACTTGATCAGTAAAACCTGTGGGATAAAACAAGCCAAGTCGGTTTGGATCGAAGGAATGAAAAAAAAGATCAAATGAAAAATGTTTGATGATCGATAAACTTAGGTAGAAAGCATTTTTGAAATCAATTATAATTAGTCAGGTTTCCATTATGAAACATCTGGTAGGAAACAGAGATAGTGATCAATAAATGAAGAATCTATAGTAAAAAAATGAAAAAGTACCAAAGTTTAGATTAAGTGAGGAAGTTTAATGCTTAAAAAATCATCTGCAGCGATGTTGCTGACCGTTGCAATGTTGTTGTCAGGGTGCCAGCCTAAGGTGGATCAAACCCAGAGCAAAGATCCCATAAATGCCGTGGTCCAAAAGGGGCCAGTTGATAAAACAACTACTGCCAAGCCAACTTCTACCGGGACCAAGACAACCAAAGTCAATCCGACTGAACCAAAACCTGCCGGAACTATGCCTGTCAAGACTGGTGCAGTGGGAAGTGCTGCAACTGATCCGCCAGCGGCTGATGCAGCCTTTACCTTGGTGGCATCGGGGGATGTAGTGTCCCACATTACAAATACTAAGTCTGCGAAATTACCGGATGGTAGTTACGATTATCTACCCCAGTTTACAGAAGTTGCAGGATTGCTATCCGATGCAGATTATACTTTAGTGAATCTGGAAGCGCCGGTAGCCGGCGAACAATATGGATATAATGGGTTCCCTACGTTCAATGCACCGATCAATTTGGCCCAGACAATGAAGAAGATCGGTGTGGATCTAGTCGTGACAGCCAATAATCATGCCATGGATAATGGCCTCCAAGGGATCACCGATAATCTTGATAACCTGGATAAAATCGGATTAGACCATACCGGGACCTATCGATCGGAAGAAGAATCCACTAAGCCTTTTATTAAAGACATCAACGGCATTAAAGTTGGGTTTGTTGCCTTCACCTTCGCACCGGATTTTATTCCGGTCCCAAATGACTATTCGATTAACTTGAACTCCACAAAGCAAATTCGGGCAAAGATTAAAGATGCTCGCGAGGCGGGCGCTGAAATGATCGTATTCCATGTTCACTGGGGCAAGGAATACACTGAATACCCGTCTCAGCCACAGATGGACCGATATAAGGTCTTAGAAGAAGAGGGGGTGGACATTGTCATTGGCAGTCATCCTCACCGGCTGCAGCCCATTGAAATTCGACAAATCGAGTATCAGGGCAAGAAGAAAAACCAGGCAGTGATCTGGTCGACTGGAAACCTTTATCAAGGTCAAACGAAATTACGGGATTATATTAATGTTGGCAGCATTTTTAAATTGAAAGTGGAACGTAAAAATGGAATCATCTCAGTGAACAGTTTGGATTATGAGTTGATCTATAACCTAAGGTGGATAAATGCCCAAGGGGATGAAATGTATAAAATAATTCCAGAGGCTAAGATGGACCAATATCAGACGGAGTTCCCTAATAATTATAAAATAATGGAGAAAGAATTTATCTGGGCCCATGAAACGCTGAATACCCCCGTTGATGTGATATATTCCGATGGAACGTCATCCTTGTCCAATAAAATCAGATAAACTAAAAAATGAATGGCCAATTTAAAATTAAATAATTAATAATCCGAATAATCCTCAATGAATGGATCTCACTTAAATATTCCGAAGCTGTTCACATTGTGATTGGGTCCAATATCGGTTCACCTGAGAAATTGATTAATACCCGATGGGTTCAGAGTTTAGTACGATGTGAGAATTTTACATCCTCACATGGGTTCTACGGGACAATTATACAAAGGTCATGCCGCGGAATGCCTGCATTCGTTCAAAAAAGTAAGCTGACCCACTATTTAATCTAAAAAAGAGTGGTTTATTGGTCAAAATCCACGACTGGAATCATAGAAGGCACCAACCGATTGATTATAATTGGTTGGTGCTTTTTGTTTCAATGAGAAAATAGTTCCCCGAAATCAAGCATAAAGTGCTCGTAAATTTGCCGTGAAATGCCGGGTGGGCATAAAAAAGAACTGCAAATTTTACAAGCTACCCTATTGACAGAGCGATAGTTATACATAGTTTGTTCACATAGATTAAAAATTAAAGCAGTGGTTCGTTATGAATTTATCAATTAATTTCCAATGAATTATTAACTAGATAAAATGAAACCATTTTTGATGATGCCGTGATATTTTTTGCGGTGACAACTTCAATGATTTTGTCAGATTGGTAAAGTTTAAGAAAGCTTAATTAACAGGGAATATTGGTCCGAATAATGATTATAATTTAGATGTAAACAATTTTATTTTATGGAGGTATCATAATTTGGAAGCAACTATTACCCAAATCAATGACGCGATTAATGGCGTAGTATGGGGACCACCCATGCTCATCCTTTTAATTGGCGCCGGACTTATTCTTGTATTTGTTACAGGCTTCGTAATTTACCGCAAATTCGGCTTTGTCATGAAGAACACCTTTGGTAAGATCTTCGACAAATCTCACAGCACGGCAGACGGGATCACACCATTTCAGGCAGTCTCCACCGCTCTTGCCGCTACAGTCGGAACTGGAAACATCGCCGGTGTCGCAACCGCCATCACGTCAGGCGGACCCGGTGCCGTCTTCTGGATGTGGTTTGCCGCCATCATCGGAATGACCACCAAGTTTGCAGAAGTTACATTGTCAGTTGCCTACCGTGAAAAAAATGCGGCCGGTGAATGGGCAGGCGGACCAATGTACTACATCAATAACGGTTTAGGCACAAAGTGGCTGGCAGTTATATTTGCAGCCTTTGGAGCGTTAGCTGCTTTTGGTATTGGTTCAATGACCCAAGCGAATTCAATCGCTGCTGCCATGGAGCAATCCTTTGGTATCCCACCCCTGGTCATGGGACTCATCGTTGCTGCTGCAGCTGCCATCATCCTGATCGGCGGAATCAAGCGCATCGGACAGTTTGCTGAAAAAATCGTTCCTTTCATGGCTCTGGCTTACATCGCTGGTGCTTTGATCATCCTTATACTTGAAGCTGACCAGATCCCACGTGCTTTCGGTCTTATCTTCGGCAATGCGTTCAATCTAAAAGCAGCCGGCGGTGGATTCCTAGGCTATGGCGTAATGCAGGCTATGAGATTTGGTATCGCTCGTGGTGTTTTCACCAATGAAGCTGGTTTGGGCTCTGCTCCAATCGCTCATGCAGCTGCCAATACCGATCATCCAATTCGTCAGGGTATGTGGGGAACTTTTGAAGTATTCGTAGATACCATCATGATCTGTTCCATGACCGCTTTGGTCATCTTAACTTCCGGACTTGCAGAAATTCCAACAGCTGCCGGAGAAAAAGTTTTAACCGGTGCAGCCTTAACTACAAAAGCATTTGAAACCGGATTTAAGGGCGGCGGATTGATCGTTACCTTTGGTCTTCTTCTGTTCGCCTTCACAACCATCGTTGGTTGGTGCTATTATGGCGAAAAATGTATTGAATATCTGCTTGGAACAAAAGCCATCGTCCCTTACAGAGTTGTCTTTGTAGGAACTACGATCATTGGAGCAGTCGGTGCATTACAGATCATCTGGGCCGTATCAGACACACTCAATGGTCTTATGGCGATCCCGAATCTTATCGCACTCATCATGCTCTCTGGAACTGTAGCCAAGCTGGCCAAGGATTTCTTCAAGGATCCGGACCGCGTTCGTACATCACCTGCTGATTATGAAAGCTTCCTGCAACGTCCAGGTAAGAAAAAATAAACTTAACTTAAAAAAAGATCAAACCGGTGAAAGCTGTTTTGATCTTTTTTATTGATTAAACCCTGGATCAACGTCAAGTGCTAATCCAGGAGCCTCATTTGCTGACTTATTAGGAACATGTGATCACACTCGAGCCGGTTTCCTGGATTACATCAAAAACTTAAGATTCCAAGCACAGAGATTTCTAGCAGAAGAGTTACTATTAGAGTCGGAACAAGGGATGCATATTTTTTCACGATCCAGATGGGTTTGGAATATTATAACTTTTGAGATTTATTTTGGATTTACCTATTAACTTTATAAAATGCGAAATAGTCAGATAAAAGCTATATATTTTATAAAATATGGGAAGATTAAAAATTTTAACTGTTCATTAATATCAATTTGATATTATTTAAAAGAACTGATGGTTTTTTGATAATGGTAAATTCATTTATGTTGGTATGGTTGAATGCGAAATACTCATTGGAAATGAAATTTATAACTAAAACCGTCATTTTTAGGTCCCATTAAATTTTGGATTGAAAACGTTAAATAAACTGCGATCAGTGGCTGACCGCATCGTTATTATAACCGAGGGTGAAGTCATTGGAATTTTGCCGCCGGATACTCCGGCTGCAGATTTTGGATTATTGATGTCCGGTGAACAAGTAACTGGAGGAGAGGCATAAATGG
>JBAQDU010000054.1:0-31600 GCA_049294805.1 Clostridiaceae bacterium | reverse complement strand
TTATTACTTCATTTTTAGCGTACTTTTTCTGATTTTGTGTGCTTGAGAATATTTTTCATGGTTTGTTTCGAGATAATTTGGAAGTCTGTTCGGAAATTAAAAGCATCATGCAGCTGATCGGTCAAATCTGTCCTTGTGTAGGTAGGAATATAGTCTTCTAGTTCGGTTTTCATCATATTCATTTCCCGCAATGTATTAATAATTTCATGGCAACTGTAGTCAAGATTTAACTTCTGTTCCAGGACCCGATAAATTAACAGGGCCATAAAGCAGGTTAGAAAGTGTGCCTTTATACGGTCATCCCGACTAAGATAAACCGGACGTGCTTTCAGCTCGCTTTTCATGATCCGGAAACACTCTTCAACTCGCCACCGCATCTTATTGATTCTAGCAATTTCCGCAGCATCGTCTTCTAAATTCGTGCATACCGCATAAAACCCGTCAAAGCCCTTTTCATAGTCAACCTTATCTTGATCAAAGCTCAACTTTACAGCAGAGGCGACTTCACCCTGATTTGTAACATGATCTTCTTTGATCAAGCGCTTATAGTCCGTTTGTTTTGCTTTCTTCGTTTTATTGGGATTGGATTCGATAAGTCGGCCGGCTCGCTCAATTTGTCCTTCGCGAATTGCTCTTTGGTAGTTACGGTATTTGATGCTGTAGGTGATAATTAATTTTTGCTCTAAATCCTTTTCTTTGATCCATCGTTCCTTGTAGAAAATCTGGTCTTTGTATTTTTCTTCATCCAATGATTCGAGATTAAATAGTTTAGTTTGTCCGGCCAGGTGCCACTGGGTTTTATCCAATGCCCATTCTTTGATGAAGCCCGGGAGCTTTTTAATGGATTGTGTAGTGATGAACGAACGACCTTGGATGTCGTTATACTGACGATTTTCTAAGCTGGAAAGACCAGCATCAGTACAGACAATAAAGTGAGACAAGTCGAAGTCCTGAAGGATCTTCTTTTCCAAAGGCTTTAACGTGCCTTGTTCATTGGTATTTCCTTCTTGAATATTAAACGCCAGTGGAATGCCATCAGCGTCCATGAACAATCCCATTTGGACAATGGGATTAGGACGATGTTCCTTTGACATCCCATATTGTTTTAATCCTTCTGCAGACTCTGTTTCGAAATAATAATTGGTGCAGTCATAATATAGGACTTTGGTATTTCGTTTTAGGACTTTTGCTGAATTCTTGTACAGCTGAGCTTGAATAAAATCAGATTCCGTACAAAGGATTTCGAGCGCTCGATAAATCTGGTGCAGCTCAAACTCAGGCTCCTCCAGAAATCGAGAAGAGAGTTCAAAGGTAGATAACTTTGAACCTGGAGATAAAATCCGGGTATAAATCAATCGGGATAGAATCGAGTCCAGGTTATATTCAAAACGATGCCGCTTAGAAACTTCCTCAGTTATTTTTTTGAATCCCAGCTGATGATAAAGCTGCTGAAGGAAGAGATAGCCAATGTTAAAACTGGATTGATGTTCTTTTTGAAGTTGCTTAACCGGAGAATATTTGACAAGGATCTCACGAGTTTGTTCCTCTTCTTTTTTGTTTAGTTCTTCAATATATTGTTTTGCCCAGGCAATGGGATCTTCGCCGTTTAATTTTCCTTTAAGATCTTCATAAGTACCCAGTTTTTCAACAACTTTACTGGTATTGGACTTTGTTTTTTTATTGTAAATGGATTTGATGACATACAAAGACTTCGCATTTTTAGACTCCGAAACTTTCAAGCGCATATTCACCCCTCCTTAGATACCTATATTATAACATATTACGATAAAGTACGCTATATTTATTTTTGAAATTTGACGAAAAAAATAAGCCTTTTCAAGGCTTCCAGGGTGTTTTCAAAACGAGTAAGTGTCAAACTTCCGGGTCGGCCAGTCTTATGGACATTGTGAATTTAAAGGAGTATGATAAAGGTATCAACCTGTGGATCTGTTTCCACCATTACTCGATTTTCTTTTTCATGGTCTCATTTATCGTTTCAATGCGACTCAACCCCAAAAAGGAGTTCCTCATGATCATCCGAACACTTCTTGAAAACAATACTTCCCGCCCTGAATTGGGTTCCGAACATGGCTTATCGTTGGTCATCGAGTCTGGAAACCAGACGATCCTGTTTGATACGGGAGCCTCTGATCTATTCAGTAAAAATGCAAAAACCATGGGAGTCGATCTGGCAAAAGTTGATTTTGCGGTCATTTCTCACGGCCATTATGACCATGGTGGCGGTTTGAGCACCTTCCTCCAGCACAATGACCATGCGCCAGTCTATATTCATGATAAAGCTCTGGGCGACTACTTTACCCCGAAAGAAACCGGTTGGGAGTATATCGGCATAGCTCCTGAACTGAAACAGGAGAAGCGTTTTATCAGGATCCAAGGTGATCTCATGATCAATGATCAAGTTGAGATACTGACTCAAATCCAACCAATCTGGTTGAACCCACCGGATAATCGGGTAATGTATCAAAAATCAACGGATCAGTATGAGCTGGATGATTTCGACCATGAACAGGACCTGATCATTCGGGAAAATGGCAAAACACTCCTCGTCATGGGTTGTGCCCATAAAGGTATCGTTAATATCCTGGATGCTTTCCGGGCAAAGCAAGGCAAGTTCCCTGATGCTGTCATTGGCGGATTTCATCTGATCAATGAAACTTGGGATGGAGCGATGATCAAAACCGTGGACGAAATTGGACGATTCCTTAAAGGCACTCCAACAATGTACTACACCGGTCACTGCACCGGCAAAGATGGCTATCTTCAGTTGAAGGCGATGCTGGGAGATCAAATCGAGGCCATCGCCTCTGGAGTTGAACTGAGGTTGTTTGAATCTGATCATTCGATTAATGAAAATTTTTAGATAACGAATAGCCTTATTCAAAATGCTATGGGTAGGGCAGGGAAGATGAGCGGGCTTGAGGAATGATAGGTGATAGGTGATAGGTGATAGATGATAGATGATAGAGAATTCTATTGGGGGATATTCATTTATACTATGCTTGAACGATTCAATGTTTTTCGTGAATAATAAATTAAAAATTTGAGGAGGGAACAATTATGCCAGATTTTGGAAATGCTTTTTCCGGACTTGCTAAAGAAAAGAAACTTACCCACCAGGAGTTGGTCAGAGCCATCCGGTTCATGATCGCTGCCGAATATGAAGCGGCCCAACTCTATACCCAATTAGCTGAATCAACGGACAATCAGCTTGCCATCGACGTACTAAAAGATATTGCCGACGAAGAAATAGTCCATGTCGGTGAGTTTTTAAGATTGCTGAAGGAACTTCAGCCGGATGAACAAGAGTTCTATGATAAAGGCGCTAAAGAAGTTCAAGAAATGATCGAGAAACTAAAAAAATAGCTTGATATTGATGAGATTGCGGTTAATCCAAACCAATATTCCAAACCAATATTCCAAACCAATAGTTCAACAGCCGATCTTAACTTATAAAATAGTTGTGTTTATCATAAAACTCTAAATTAGCAGATGGTAATCAAATATAGTATAAAATGCGACGATAATAAGTTCGTCGCATTTTGTATTTCTCTATATTGCACTTTGAATTGTATTTTCGAGTGAATTAATCATACTTGACACCGGGAAGGGTGAGCGCTATAGAATTCACCCTATAGTCGGCCGGTAAAGTGATCGACCTGCTTGATCAGTCAGATTATAGGCGCAGAAGGGTACGAGATTTGCGTCGGGCGACACGACATGGACATGGCAGCGCCGGAGCCGTTCCAGATCGATGGTCCAGGCGTCCTGAAAGGCCATTCCGGAAATTGCCAGGGTCCGTACTTGTTTAAGCCAAAGGAAGTCATCCAGTGACTTCACGTCATATCTGGACGATTTTGCATCTTCAGTTGCCGAATTGATCGGGGCTGACCATTTCTGGGCGACGACATCACGGGCCTGATCACTGGTCCGTGAAGAACAGCAACCTCCGTTGTTTCGTTGCTTTGTTCTCCAGGTGTTACCGTCCACTTGATAATCCGCATAAAAAGTGCACAGCGAATGCTCCGCACTGCCCGGTGAAAAATCCTGGGAACGGATCCTCCCGCTGGTTTGTGTCTGCAGTTCACTAAGGAGCATCGGGATGGTGACTCGCCCCGTCTCTCTAACATGAGCATCATACCGACCAAAGAAACTCATTGGTTGGAAGTGGACGCCACGCACGGTGGGGAGTCGGGTTGCCGCATAGTCAACGATGGCCCCAACCTCTTTAAGGTTAAGATCAGCTCTGAGGGTGGGGACAAGAACTACTCCAATACCGGCGGCGGCGCAGTTGTCGATGGTCAGCTGCTTCAAGCTGATCAGATCCTTACCTCTTAAAGTCACTGAAGTAGTTGCTTCGAGGGTGTCAAATTGCAGAAATACGGTGGATAATCCGGCTTGGACCAGCTCGTATAGATAGGCGGGATCTTTAGCCAGGCGGATCCCATTGGTATTTAGCTGAAAGAAATGGAATCCCATGGTTTTACCTAAAGCGATGATCTCGGCCAGATCATCGCGCATGGTCGGTTCACCGCCGGACAATTGAATATTAAAAGGACCGCCCTTTTCCAGGAGCATGGCATACCAGCCACGGATCGTAGTCAGGTCGGGGTCCGGTTTTAGAGGGGTTTCCCCTGCGGAGGCAAAACAGATCGGGCAACGAAGATTACAGCGGGCAGTGACCTCCAAAAGAACACAACAACTCGCTTGCTGATGATCCGCGCATAAGCCGCAATCATAGGGACACCCTTGCTCGATTGGAAAGTCAGCCCCAACTGGTGATTGGGCCGGAGTAGTCTGGACCCAGTTCAAAAAACTCTTTGCCTCATCCCAGACCGGTACCGAAAATGTGCCGTGAGTCGGACAGGTTTTAACCAGACGGACTTGTCCGGCAACTTCAGTATAGTCAGCTTCGATCCGCTCGAGGCAGACCGGACAAAGACTAATGGTGGATTTCAAATTCATAAACTTACCTCTCGATTCTTCGTTTCCCTGGGATCCAGGGGATTTTCTCGCAAAATGTGATCTCGGGGTTTCCGCCCAGACAGGAGCGGATCGCCTCCGCTTGGACAGATCCTTCGACTAGGAGCGAAAGTCCTGTGGCGGTCTGCCGCGCCTGGTATCGATCAAGGCCGTCCAGACGATACATCCGGTCATCTAGGGCATGGATGTTCACCGTCTGGCGTAGATTTTCCCAGCGACCTCTTATCATTCCGAGACCGGGCAGGTGGTCACCACAGGTGCAACCACCGACTAACGAGCCGATATCACCGGTCCGATAGCGGATCAGAGGGATCCCCCGGGGTTGAAGACTGGTCAGGACGAGTTCGCCGACTTGACCCGGTAAAAGGCTGTGGCCGGTTCTTGGATCGATGACTTCCACGAGAAAGTCAGCATTACGCAGATGATGCAAACTTCGCTGAGGGCACTGGACTGCCAGTCCATAACCGGTCTCGGTGAGCCCGTAATGAGAATAGACCGGACACTTCCAGACTGCTTCGATCCCTTGTACCAGAGCAGGCGGAATATAATCTGCGCTAAGCAGAACCGCTTTCGGACGAAGCTCCGGCCGTTTTCGGCTTAGGTAAAAGACTTCCGCCGGAAGTCCGACGATTGTTTGAGCCTGACAGGCCAGTTCAGCCAGGTCTTCCCAGGCAAGGTGGCCGCCGATGATTCCGTTGGCCCCAAACCGGGCAAGGCCTCGGCAAAGGAGATCAGCAATACTGTCCGGCGTATCATCGGACATAAGGATCGCCACCTGATCACCGGGTGCAGTCAGATGCTGCATACCCATTGAAAAAAAACCCACTGTCCGTTCCAAGTCCTGGGCGGTGAACCAGATTCGTTTGGGGGGCCCGGTGCTACCTGAAGTTTGGAACGTGCGGACTCGTTCGACATTTGATTGGGAAACACAAAGGAGGCGCAGACCTTGTTCAGCCAGGATCGCACCATCCATAAAAGGAAGATTTGCCAGATAAGTAAGGTCAATTAGTTTTTCTGGAGCGACTCCTGATAAATGGTCTCGATAAAACGGGCTGGCTGACTTTGCCCGTGCAACGGTGTGCTGGACTTGTTCCATTTGCCAGGCTTGAAACAGATCGGGACCCGGCTTGCGGAGATTGGCTTGGTCAAAAACCCAATCCCTTAAAATCGGGGGCGTAGAATTAACTTTTTTTTGGAAAACGGCCAGAAGGTAACCCGGTCGGGCTGCCTTGAGGCCTATCGGATCGACACCAAGGATCGAACCGGCCTGGTCCGGTCCTAATTCAAAAACAAGTTGAGCCCAAGTATCGATCAGGGATTGAGAGTGATCTTCCATCCAGAGCAATTGAAAGCCAGCCTCGTCCAGCTGTCTACAAATGAGTTCAAAGGGTTGGATCGTACCCAAAAGTCCATCACCGGTGACGGGTTCACCGCGTGAATAGAGATCAGCCAAAGCCAAGCGGCCCTTCGGTTTGAGAACTCGGGCTGCTTCTTGCAATGCTTTTACCGGATCAGATATTCGGGATAAACTACATTCGAAGAAAACCCCTTCTTGAGAGGCATCGGCCAAAGGCAGGCTGATTGCATCACCTCGGCGACAGAATGGCGAGATCGGGGTGATCCGGTCGATACCCTGAGCCACAAAACCGTTGGCATTCAGATAGTCTACTGTAAGGCCCAAGCCACAGCCAACATCTAACAGTTGGCTGTTTAACGCAAAGTTACATTGCTCGAGTAAGCGCTCCGTTAATTGGATCCCACCCGGGCGCAGTGGACGGATCGATTGTGAATGCCAGTTATTTTTATTGATCATTCTAAAATTCTCCGATTTCAGGTTCAGACTGATTTCAAATTACCCATTCAAATATTAAATCATTCTGTAAATAACGTGTAAACCATTGCATCTTTAGGTGCAGATTTATTATAATAGAAACATAAGTATCGATCGTCGTTAATTTTCTGACGATCCGTGGTCACAACGGGGTTTATCCAGACCAAGACCCTGGAGGTCATGGATCTTTTCCAGGGCTTGATTTGATAAGAAGACAATGCGGACGTCCTGTCCATTGAGATCTTCGCCGATGAGTCGGATCCCGTTATCATTTTCCTGATACTCCAGTTCCAGATAGCGCCGGACCAGACGTCCACTGGCTTCATCGACTACTTCCAAAACAGCATTGGGGGCTTGGATCTGATCGATATCGCCTTGCGGCATCAGCTGTAAAGTCAGTTCATCAAGGATTTCTCTCAGAATGCTGGCCTGTTCGGCCGGTTTTGAAGAAGCCTGTCGGATGCATTCAACGAGAGACTGCACCAAGGCAGTCTGATCAGTTTTAGGATCCATAAATAGTAACCTCCAAATTTATCTTATTGCCCTTAGTATAACCATGAAGAGAGCATCCTGTAAATAAATTGCAATCTGCCTGGCAGATTCAAATAAAAGCACTGTTCACTAATCGTTTAGGGAGGAATATCATGAACAAAAAAGTTCTGATCGTCAATGGGATCAAACGAACCATCATCACCGACGGGGAAGCTAGCCTTGCTGATGTACTGCGCAACCAACTGCTCCTGACCGGCTGTAAGGTCGGCTGTGGCAATGGTCAGTGTGGAGCCTGTTCTGTCATTCTCGATGGCAAGGTCACTCGGGCTTGTGTCAAGAAAATGAAGACCGTTCCGGATGAAGCCTGTATCGAAACCATCGAAGGCATCGGCATCCCGGAAGACCTGCATCCGCTGCAATTGGCCTGGATGGCTCACGGTTGTGCTCAGTGTGGTTTCTGCAGTCCCGGATTTATTATGAGTGCCAAAGTCTTGTTGGAAGAGAATGCCTCACCTACCCGCGAAGAAGTCCGCGCCTGGTTCCAAAAGAATCGGAATGCTTGCCGCTGTACCGGGTATAAACCCTTGGTCAACGCAGTAATGGATGCCGCCAAGGTCATGCGGGGTGAAATGAAGAAGGAAGATCTACTGTTCAAACCAGTTGGCAATAAGATCATGGGAACCTATTATCATCGACCCTCCGCGCTGGCCAAAGTCAGCGGTAAATGGGATTTCGGTGCCGACATGTCGCTGCAGATGCCTCCAGGAACCTTGCATCTGGCTTTAGTCCAGGCTAAAGTCTCCCATGCCGTGATCAATGGCATAGACACCAGTGAAGCCGAAACTATGCCCGGTGTCTATAAAGTCATCACACACAAAGACGTGAAAGGAAACAATCGGATCAGCGGACTCATTACCTTCCCCACGAATAAGGGCGACGGTTGGGATCGGCCGATCCTAAATGATAAAAAAGTATTCCAGTTCGGTGATGTTTTGGCCATCGTGGCCGCCGAGACCGTTGAGCAGGCCAAAGCTGCCGCAGAGAAAGTCCGGTTGGACCTTGAAGCGCTCCCGGCCTATATGAACGCGTTGGATGCCATGGCTGATGATGCCATCGAGATCCATCCCGGCACGCCCAATGTCTACTTCCGCATCGATAATAAAAAAGGACAGCACGAAACTGTTGATGAACTGTTTGAGAAGGCCGCCTTTGTCGCTGAAGTCGATGGCCGGTCCAGTCGTCAGCCGCATCTTCCCTTGGAGCCGGACTGTGGTCAGGCCTACATAGATGAAGAAGGCCGCCTGACCATCCATTCCAAATCCATCGGTATTCATCTGCACGCTGCCATGATCTCAGCGGGGATCGGAGTCGACGGCGACAAGCTGAGGATCGTGCAGAACCCGGCTGGCGGAACTTTTGGTTATAAATTCAGCCCCACCATGGAAGGACTCCTGGGTGTTGCTTGCCTGGCTTGTGACAACCGCGCGGTTTCACTGGTCTATGACATGTACCAGATGATCACGTATACCGGAAAACGTAGCCCGACCTTCGCTCATCTGGAATTGGCAATGGATCAAGATGGAAAGATCCTGGCCCTGCGCGGTAAGAATATATTAGATCATGGCCCTTATTCTGAATTTGGCGACCTGCTCACATTGCGGTTAGCCCAATTCCATTGTGCCGGCTATGATGTCCCCAATATCAATACAGAGAGTTACACGGTTGCGACCAATCATGCTTGGGGCAGTGCCTTCCGCGGTTTTGGTGCACCAGAAATTTCAACTTCCAGTGAAGTCCTGGCAGACATTGCCGCTGAGGCTTGCGGTCTGGATCCATTTGAATTCCGGTATCGCAACGTGTATCGACCGGGCTCCACCAATATTACCGGACAAACTCCGGAAGTATACAGTTTCCCGGAAATGCTGGACAAGATCCGCCCCCATTATTATGAAGCTCGCCAACGTTGCCAGGAAAAGAATGAAGCAGGCGGCGATCTCAAATACGGAGTGGGCCTGTCCGTTGGTGTCTATGGTTGTGGCTTAGATGGGGTCGACTCCTCCGAAGCTTTCGTAGAACTATTGCCAAACGGTAAAGTGCTGGTAGGCAACAGCTGGGAAGATCACGGTCAGGGAGCTGATCTGGGTGCATTGACCATGGCTCATGAAACCTTGCGCGTAGCCGGATTTAAACCGGAAGATATCGAACTCGTGATGAATGATACAGCGCTCACTCCAAACTCCGGTCCCGCCGGCGGAAGCCGATCCAATGTCCTGACCGGTAATGCGATCCGAGTCGGATCCGAGCTGCTGATCAAAGCCATGAAGAAAGCAGATGGGACATGGCGGACCTATGATGAAATGGTTGAAGCCAAGATCCCGACCCGCTATGATGGAAAATGGGCAGCCACCATGTGCAGCAACTGCGATCTGGAAACTTCGCAGGGTGCTCCGTTCTCCAACTACATGTATGAAGTCTTCATGCCTGAAGTCGAAGTGGATACCAAGACGGGTAAGACCAGGGTCATTTCGTTCCGTACCGTCGCCGATATTGGAACCGTGATCAACCAGGCCACCACTGACGGTCAAATCTACGGTGGAATTGCACAGGGCATCGGATTGGCACTGACGGAGGATTTCGATGATCTTAAAAAACATACAACGCTACTGGGATGCGGTCTACCCTACATTGAAGACGTCCCGGACAACTTCATCATTGAATATGTTGAGACACCGCGCGAATCCGGTCCCTATGGGGCATCCGGCGTTGGTGAGGCACCGTTAACAGCACCTCATCCGGCGATCCTCAATGCGATTTACCAGGCGACTGGTGCCCGAGTCACTACGATACCGGCTAAGCCCGATGTGGTGTTGGCAGCACTGGCCAAAGTCAAGTAAGCCAATTGGTCCGGTGCCGTGAGGCACCGGACTTGACTTATATGGCCTTAAACCTTAATCTTCAACTATCAACTCTTTAATGTTTACCCGTAATCCGTATTTCCTTATATTCCGTCTCTTACCACTCGAGATCAGGAGGTTGCTATGATCAGACTGGATCACACAAACATCACGAATCAAGATATCCTGCATCAAGTGGAAGCGCTCTGTACGCAGGAAGAACCACCGGCTTGTACAGCTGCCTGTCCGCTCCACCTGGATGCAAGAGCGTTGTGCCAGCAGATGGCAGCCGGAAAGTTCTCACAAGCATTGCAGCTTTATCAGAAAACCATCCCGTTTGCCCGGATCATCGCCGCAACCTGTGACGCACCGTGTCAGCTTGCCTGTCGCCGGGAAGAACGGGGCGGTTCCATCCGTCTGCAGGAATTGGAACGCTTTTTGGTCCGGTCGGCCGGTTCACTGCGCCCACCACCTTTCTTAATGAAAAAAGACAAAAAAGCAGCGGTCTGCGGCGGCGGCCTGGCCGGCTTGACCTGCGCCCTGGACTTGGCGCGCAAAGGTTACAGCGTTACTATTTTCGAGAAATCCGATCAGTTGGGTGGCCGTCTTCGTAACTTACCGGAGGCGGTGCTGCCAGAGGCGACATTGGAAGAAGAGATCCAAAGCTTGCTTGCATTTGATGTGGAGGTCCGCTTGCAGACCGAAGTGCCATTAGCTACGGCCGAGGCAGCTGCAGCATTTCTCCTGACCCAGCACGGGGCAGCCTTTATCGCTTGTTCCTCGCCACTGGCTGGCGAAGTTGACGGAGATAGGCTCCTAGTCCGGGGACAAAGCCGGCTTTTGGCCGGTCAGCGGTCGGGTCGTTGGCATACTGAACCATCAGTCATCTATGATGTCTATGACGGTCGCAGTGCAGCCACGACCATGGACCGACTGCTCCAAGGCGTCAATGTGATGGCGGGCCGGGAAAAAGACGGCAGCCGGGAAACGACACTTTTTACGAACATTGAACCCTTTAGCTGGGAATCGCCAATAGAAGGGGGTCCGGAAGGCTTCGATGTCGACCAGGCAAAAGCTGAAGCGGCTCGCTGCATGGTGTGCGAATGTCTCGAATGCGTTAAGAAATGTGCGTTCATGCAGCATTACCAGCGCTATCCCAGGAAATATGTCCGTGAAGTCTATAATAATCTCTCCATTGCGATGGGGCAGCATCATGCCAATGATATGATCAATACCTGTGCACTTTGCGGACAATGTGAGGCGATTTGTCCGAATGGGCTGGATATGCGTGAAGTATTCCGTGCCGCCCGTGAGCAGATGGTGGATAACAAGAAAATGCCGCCGTCAGCCCATGAATTTGCCTTGCTCGATATGGACTACAGTTTATCCGCTGCTTCCTATTTGATCGCTCATGAACCAGGCCATACCGAGTCGGCCTTTTTGTTCTTCCCGGGCTGTCAGCTCCCGGCATCTGAACCAGAACTTGTGAAACATCTCTATGACAGGCTGAGGTTGGACCATACGGGCGGCGTAGGCCTGTGGCTTGGTTGTTGCGGGATCATGGCACAGTGGGGCGGTGAACGTGAACTGTTTGCTAAAACGGCCCAACGGCTGAGGCAAGATTGGGAAGCCATGGGTGGGCCACAGATACTCTCGGCTTGTCCCACCTGCACAGCAACCTTTGAAGATCAGCTGCAGCTGCCTGTGACCTCAATCTTTGAATTACTGGCCGACTCACCAAGAACCCTCGCTCAGCCCCT
Source organism: Clostridiaceae bacterium (assembly GCA_049294805.1). GTDB lineage: Bacteria > Bacillota > Clostridia > Clostridiales > Clostridiaceae > JG1575. The sequence continues at coordinate 19,622 of JBAQDU010000054.1, read as the reverse complement.
GGACCAGGACTTTATCCTGCATCATGCCTGCGGGGCAAGGCATCGCCCAGAACTCAAGGAGGATGTCCGGCAAGTGGCTAATGCCAGCGGGATCCGCCTCTTGGCTGATCCGGTGTGGGATACCGAGCACCCTTGCTGTGGCTATGGGGGACTACTTTCCTACAATGACCGGGCCTTGGCCGATGAAATGACGCAAGAAGCAGCCCGGCAACTTGAAAACACCGATCATCAGCCGATCCTGACCTACTGTGTCAACTGCCGGGACCGCTTTCTGGCCAATGGCCAAGAAGCCTCGCTTTTACTTGAACTGCTGGATCACCGATCGGATCAGCTCAGTCACCGTCCCCCCACGTTTAGTGAGCGCCAGGAAAACCGCAGCGCACTGAAACGAGCCTTGCTTGAGGAGCTTTGGAAGATCACCATGGAAAAAGAACCGGAACTGACCCTTTATCTCGATGAAGCACTGGAACAAAAGTTAGAAGCCCGGCATATATTAAAGCGTGAGATCAAACAAGCCATTGCCCAGGCTGAATTACACCAGCTCAAACTGCTGAATCCCACCAATGGTCATTTGACGACCAGCTATCGTCCCGGGAACGTCACATTCTGGGTCGAATATCTGCCGGAAAGCGATGGCTTCCGCTTGATCAACGCCTACACCCACCGGATGCAGGCAGTCGTCTCAGACCATATCTCGGAAGGCAGGTCACAACATGAATGATAAAAAAGTATATGACAGCGGCATCGACCAGCCAGAAGATATGATCTGCAACTGCTGCAACGAGCATCTCGTGCTAAGGCAGATCACCTTAAGTTATCTGAATTCAGCATTCCAGGTGGAATTGCCGGCTTGCCCGGTCTGTGGCCAATATTATATACCGGAAGAATTGGCTTTGGGCAAAATTTTGCATGTTGAAAAATCCTTGGAAGATAAATAGGAGGTCCTATGACAGACTTGAATGAATACATTGCGCAACTCTCCGCTCAAGGTTACCATTGCAGTCAGATCATGATGCAACTGTCCCTGGCCTTGCGCCAGCAGGAAGATCCTTTGTTGATCCGCTCCCTGGGAGGGCTCGGCGGCGGAATGTTTCGCGGCAAGACCTGCGGGACATTGACCGGAGCGACTTGTGTCCTTGCCAGCTATGTCCCGCGCGCCCAAGGGGAACCGGAACCGGAGCTCTATAAAGAAATGGTCGGAGAACTGGTGGACTGGTTTGAAGCTGAACAAGTCAGTCTTGAATGTTGCGACCTAGTGGAACAGGACGGTATATCCAAAGCTAATTTTTGTCCCGGTCTGATGGCACAGACTTTTGAGAAAGTCATCGAAATACTGGAATCACACGGCATCGATCCGCAAACACCTCTGGAAGGATGATCGATCTATTAGCAAAGAACTCAGCCCTCACTATAGCTTTGCTAAGGTGGGGACTCTAAGTGATGAGTTGAAACATTTGTTAATATTATTAAAAGCGACGATAATTATTTCGTCGCTTTTTGCGTTGCACATTTTAACGCAATCAATTCCTAATATATTTTGTCCCTCGTCCACTATCGCTTCTGATTATTACACTTTTGTCGAGCTATTGTTTAAGCAACTGAATGGTCAGTTGAATGATTTGGTCTTGGTTTAATTCTCTGATGTATTCAAGCTTAGTGCTGGAATTAGGAATACCATCGGATAGCTATTTAATTGCTCCTTATTCAACGCAGAGAGTAGTCAAACCTAAAATGGACAATTTATTGTTGACATATGCCAAGAATGAACTTAATATTAAAGAGTAGATAACATATGCCAACAACCCCGAACAACGTGTCCGGGGATCGGCATATATAAGGAGAATCAAAATGCCAGGAAGAGAAGGAACGGGTCCGCTGGGTCAAGGAGCATTCACAGGAAGAGGAATGACTACTGAGAATGAATCAAGGGTTGGAACAGGAAATGGCCGCAGATTTGGAGTCGGCCTTGGTCGACGAATTGCACGCGGTGCAAGATTTGGACTGGGCTATGGCTGCAGAAGAATGCAGGAGCGACGGCTCTCAGCCGGAGCTGATCAGGAGACGCTGAATCGGGAGAAAGCGATGTTACAAAGACGATTGGAACGGGTAACCGACCAGCTTAGTAGTTTATCTGAGAACAATAAGTAAGTGGAGCTCTTCTTTGACGCTTTTTTAACTATTAGTTTAATTATTTGAAAAACAGGAGGTGTGGTCATGGCAAGACCGATCAAATGGCGAAAAGTATGTTGCCTGCCCGGAACGGAGCTGTTTGGTCCGCTGGGGGATGAACAGGAGCCGATCAGTGATATCACCATTTCGGTGGAAGAATATGAAACGATCCGTCTCATCGATCTCGAGGGCCTAACTCAAGAGGAATGTGCCGAGCGGATGCAAGTTGCCAGAGCAACTGTCCAGTCGATCTACAAAGAGGCTCGGAATAAGATCGCCCAAGCCATCGTGTTTGGACATCGTCTGCGGATCGAAGGTGGCGATTATCAGTTGTACAGTGACAGTGAGCGTCAGGTCAGTTGCCACCGGTGTCGAAGAGGGCGGATGGGCAGATGTTATGAAAATGGATCAATGAATGAAGGGAGTTTGACAAATGAAGATAGCAATACCGGCAGATGATAAGACGATGGAGGGCAATGTCAGTAATTCGTTTGGGCGTGCACCTTATTATTTAATTTATGATACAGAAACGGGCCAGAGTGAGTTTATTGAAAATAGTGCTGCCCAGGCTCAAGGCGGAGCAGGCATCAAGGCTGCTCAAGGAGTAGTGGATTCAAAAGCAAAAACGTTGCTGACCCCAAGATGCGGTGAAAATGCCGCCAAAGTGCTTCAAGAGGCCCAGGTCGAGATTTACCAAAGTGTAGTCGGATCCTTGTCGAAAAACATCCAGACATTTGAAGCGGGCAAACTTTCCCCTTTGCTGGAGATCCATGCCGGTCATCATGGTCACTAAAGGAGATGGACCGCTGAAAATATCTGTCTTGAGCGGGAAAGGCGGGACTGGGAAGACCTTGGTCTCGGTTAATCTGGCGGCGGCCTGTCGAAACGCGGTCTATCTGGACTGTGATGTGGAAGAACCCAATGGTCATCTCTTTTTCAAACCGACTAATCTAACAAAGACACCGGTCACGGTGAAGATCCCACTGGTGGATATGGACCTGTGCAATGGTTGCCGTATCTGTATTGATTTCTGCAAGTTCCATGCGTTGGCCTTTGTGGGCAGCAAATTACTGGTCTTTGAAGAGATCTGTCATTCTTGTGGTGGCTGTACGTTGCTTTGTCCGCAAAAAGCCTTATCAGAATCGGATCATCCGATCGGAGTCATTCAGTCCGGGTTCTCTGAAAGCGTTAAAGTTGTGACCGGATTCTTAAATCCGGGGGAATCGACCGGTATCCCCATCATCAAAGAGATATTTGCTCAACTGCATACTAACTCCGATCCGGTTTTGATCGACTGTCCACCGGGGTCGGCCTGCACTGTCATGGAAAGCATCCAGGATGCGGATTACTGTGTCTTGGTGGCAGAACCGACTTTGTTTGGGCTGCATAACCTGAAGATGGTCCATGAACTTGTAGTACTTTTTAACAAACCTCATGGGGTTGTTCTAAATAAGTGCATGCCCGGCAATAATCCATCAGAAGACTATTGCCGGGAACAAGGCATCAAGGTCCTTCTGGAGATCCCCTTTGATGAGGAGATTGGTCGGTTGAATTCAGACGGTCGGATCCTAGTCAGGGAAAAGTCTGAATATCAGACGCTTTTTGAGGAACTTTTAAAACAGATCAGTCAGGAGGTGGCCCATGAAACAGCTGTTGATCTTAAGTGGTAAAGGCGGGACGGGTAAAACCACCGTCGCAGCAGCTTTTATTCGCTTGGCCAAGGCCAGGGCATTTGCGGATTGTGATGTGGATGCACCCAATCTTCATCTACTGATGCATGACCTTCCGGAAGCGGACCGTACCGTCTATTACGGGTTGCCCAAAGCAAAGATCGACACGGAGCAATGCATCGGATGTGATCTTTGCCGGCAACATTGCCGGTTTGATGCCATTCAAATCAATAAAAACTATGAGGTCGATCCTTTCGCCTGCGAAGGGTGCGGTGTCTGTGAAGTGGTTTGCCCGGTGGGAGCCATTGAACTGAAACCGGCACCGGCCGGAGAAATGATGCTCTATGGGGACAGCCAGCGGATCTTTTCAGCGGCGCAACTCAAGATGGGTAGCGGAACCTCCGGGATGTTGGTCACAGAAGTTAAGAAACGGTTGATCAGCGCCGCTCCGGTGACTGATCTGGCCGTTATCGACGGTTCACCGGGCATCGGTTGTCCCGTCATTGCATCGATCAGCGGCGTAGATCTAGTATTGATCGTAGCCGAGCCGTCGTTATCCGGGATCAGCGATCTGGATCGGATCGTTCAGACGGCAGCTAAGTTTGGGACCAATGTTTGTGTCTGTGTCAATAAATTTGATACAAACAAAGTTAATGCAGTTAAAATTGAAGCGTTGTGCAGAGCCGGTGGCATTGCATTTACCGGCCGGATCCCCTATGATCCGGAAGCGGTCCGGGCCATCAATAATGGCTTGACCCTGGTGGACGTGGATTGTCCGGCTGGGACCGCTGTTCGAGAGGTTTTTAACGGAACCATCCGACTGTTTGATAAAAAGCGAGACATCCAGTTTATTTAGAGGTCAATTTAAAACAAAGAAGGGAGTCGAACATGTCAGAACGAGAGATGGTGTATTATCCTCAAGATGAAATTAATACTGTCCTTTTGCCTGTGACCAGAGGGTGCTCCTATAACGGATGCGTCTTCTGCTCCATGTATAAGGATATTCCCTATGAGAAAGTCAGCTTACAAGAGATCAAAATGATTTTGGTGAATGCCGATAAATATACTGAAAAAATCTTTCTCACCGGGGCGGATCCCTTGGCCATCGGTTTTACCGAGATGCGTGAGATCCTTGCGCTAGTCCGGCAATATCTGCCTTATTGCGCTTGTGTTGCGTCCTATGCATCTATTTTCAATATTTCAAAATATACGGTGGATGAACTGGCGATCTTTCATGATGAGGGACTTCGACTTTTATATATTGGATTTGAATCCGGCAGTTGCCAGGTATTGGAGTGGATGAATAAAGCACACTCCAGGGCAGATGCCATTCGAGAAGCGAAGAAACTGAATGTGGCAAGGTTACCGTTCAACACCATTATCATGTATGGCATTGCCGGAGCCGGTCGTGGTGTAGAAAACGCATGTGCTACCGCTGACCTGATCAATAAATTCACGACCAATAAAGTCATCACCATGAATCTCAAAGTCTTTGGTGGGACGGAACTGGAACACAAGGTCAACCGTGGAGAATTCAGCTTGGCTTCTCCGGCCGAACTACTCCTTGAGATCCAAACACTTTTGAAACAGCTGGATCCGAACAGCCTGATGCAATTTGACACAACTCATCCAACGAACCTCATCCAAATCAAAGGCACTTTGACAAAGGATCGAGATGAGCTAATGGAAAAAGTCTCCAGAAGACTCAACCCATAAGTACTATTATTGAGAGAAAAATCTGGACTTGCTCTGACGAGATCAAATTGAAGATTTGGCTAAGACTACCACCACGTAAACATCTTAAGAATTTTTGGGAAATAAGTCCTATCTTCTTACTAGAAAATGAAATCCATCATAAGAGGAGACATATCTATGAGTGAAACATGCACCGACAACTGCACCGACTGCGCCCAAGACTGCGCCCATCGTAAAGAAGACAAGACTGGCTTCTTTGAATCAGCGCATCACCTGAGCTACATCAAAAAAGTCATTGGTATCGTCAGCGGTAAGGGCGGAGTCGGTAAATCCCTGGTTACTTCATTACTTGCTGTAGAAATGAATCGCCGCGGTTATCAGACTGCGATCTTAGATGCTGATGTCACCGGCCCATCCATTCCTAAAACGTTTGGTATTACGGCCAAAGCGTACTCTGACGAGGACGGCATTATGCCGATCCGGAGTAGAACCGGAATCGACATCATGTCCATTAATCTGTTATTGCCCAATGATACGGACCCAGTGATTTGGCGGGGACCGTTGCTTGCCAATATGGTAAAACAATTTTGGACGGATGTCATTTGGAGCGAAATTGATTTTATGTTCATCGATCTGCCTCCGGGCACGGGCGATGTACCGTTAACAGTATTTCAGTCTATCCCGGTGGACGCAATTATAGTAGTGACATCGCCCCAGGAGCTGGTCTCCATGATCGTTCGTAAAGCCGTCCGCATGGCTGAAATGATGAAGATCCCGATCCTCGGTCTAGTGGAGAATATGTCTTTTTATAAATGTCCGGATAATGACAAGGAATATGCAATTTTCGGGGAAAGTCATATCGAGGAAATCGCAGCGCAACATCAGTTGAAAGTCCTGGCTAAATTGCCCATCGACCCTAAGCTGGCTGCTGCCTGTGACAGGGGCATGATCGAACTCTACCATGGTAACTGGCTAGATGCTCTGGCGATGGAGCTGGAAGAAATGATCGCGGTTGAAGTAGCCGGATCTGAAGTTGGAGAGAATGAAACTGAGATTAAAAATAATGAGACGGAAAATAAAACAAGCCAAATAAAAAAGGTGGAGGAAATAAAAATGTTAAAAATTGCAGTAGCGAGTGAACAGGCTCAGGTAACCGAACATTTCGGACATTGTGTGAATTTCAATCTGTTTGAGGTTGAAAACGATGAGATCGTCAAGCAGGTAAGCATACCAAATCCGGGCCATAAACCAGGCTTCTTGCCTAATTTCTTGAATGATCTGGGGGTGAATGTCATCATTTCCGGTGGGATGGGCGGTGGAGCGATCGAGATCTTCAACGATAAGAACATTGAAGTGGTAGTCGGAGCTACCGGGGATGCCCGCACAGCAGTTGAAGCCTGGACTAAAGGTGAACTAAAGTCAACCGGATCAGTCTGTCATGAGCATATGCACCAGGATGAGTGTGAATAATAACCATTCTTTGAACAGCTGATATTTTCTAGATAAAAAGTAATAATAATTGATCAAATGTGGTTTAATTAAGTTAAACCACAACCGTTTTCATCAGTCGTCTGGCAAGTGTCGATCAACTGATGAACGACTAATGAAATCGTGTAACTGTTCCTATGGTCCATCGAAAAAGGAGGATTTTTCATGACCTACTCACCAAAACTCTCGTCAGCTTTTAATGATACGGTTAACCGTAGTCGCCACATCGCTCCGCAGTCCGGGATGTGTTCACTTTGCACAGAGGAGTGTGACGGCACCTGTGAGATCGCCTTATCAGCGGTATTGGGTGCCCGGACCGTTTATCCGACCAATACCGGTGCTAATCAGATCGCATCGGAAAAAGATTATCCCCTGGATTATTCTCATTTCAACATCAACGGGCGAGTCTTCGGGGCAATCGGGGCAAAGCTTAATTATGAGGAAGCCAACATCTGGAATGTGAAATTGGATCGCCAATACGGCAAGTTCAATCCGGTCAAGCTGACCATGCCCATTATCCTGCCGGCTTTGATCAAAATGAATTGGGAAGATTATTTTGGCGGAGCCGCCATGGCCGGTGTCAGTTGTGTCATTGGCGAAGATGCCCGGAATAAGGATCCTGAACTAGTGATGGCCAATGGAAAAGTCGTGCAATTCCCGGCGTTGAAAAAGATGCTGGATGCCTTCCGTAAATACGATCGTGGCTTTGGGCAGATCGTTCTCCAGTGCAACTGCGAAGATGACATGATGGGCGTGCCGGAGTATGCCATTACCGTCCAGGGAGCGACGGCTATTGAACTTAAGTTCGGGCAGGGCGCCAAGGGAACTCAGCCGGTGAATCGGGTGAAGAATCGCCAGGAAGCTCTCCAAAAACAAGCTTTGGGCAGCTTAGTATTACCGGATCCAATGGATCCGGCCATTATTAAAGCCGATGAAGACGGGATCTGTCCAAACTTCTATACTTATTCCCGGTTACCGCTTTGGGACGAAGATTATCTCGTACCGCGGATCGCCCAATTACGTGAAATGGGTGCTAAAAATATCTATTTGAAGATGGCCGGTTATGATCGGGCCGACCTAAAACATGTTCTGATGATCGGAAGTCAGGCCGAAGTGGATATGATCACCTTTGACGGAGCCGGTGGCGGCAGCGGTTATAGTCCCTGTAAAATGATGAATGAATGGGGGCTGCCAACCGTTGTTCTTGAAGAAGTAGTCATGAAATTGGTTCAGGAAATGAAAGATAAGGGACTATATGTCCCGGCCATCACGATCACTGCCGGCTTTAGCTCAGAGGATCAAGTCTTCAAAGCCCTGGCCTATGGCAATGGTGATGTCATGGCGGTGGGAATTGGTCGAGCCGCCATGACTGCTGCCATGATGGGCAAGAACATTGGACAGCAGATCAACGAAGGCAAAGTACCGAAGAATCTCCAGAAGTATGGTAGTTCGATCGAAGAGATCTACAGTGATCTGCCGGACCTGCGAGCACTTTACGGCAAAGCGGCTGACGGATTCTCACCGGGTGCCATTGGGGTCTTTTCCTATCTCAACAAGTTGGCCTTTGGACTAAGACACTTTGCCGCTTTAAATCGTAAGTTTGATATCAGCTATCTCGATCAGACGGACTTGATCCCACTAACTAGAGATGCCAAAGATCTGATCAAGGGAAAATGGTTTGACTGATCAATATTACAGCGATTAGTAGCAGGACTCTAAGGGAAGAGTTGGAGTAGCTATAGATGTGTCAGCAAGTGGTTCACGGGCTTTGGGATATCATCCTTGCACGAAGTTCAGTGCTGTGGGCAGATAGAAAAAAGAATGGAAAAACACTCGAAATTACTTAAAGCTAAAAGAGGTTGGGACCGCCCTTAACGGAATCGGTAGGATATAACCATACAACCCTAAAACCAATGATAGACGATGTCAAATCATGGTTTCAGGGTTGCTGCTTTTATTGACTGCATTTTAAGTTAGCTAACGAACTGTATTTATAAACGTATCTTCCAGAAAAAAAAGGTCAAGGACCACTGGTGCCTCTTACGTGGAGGCACTTTTTCAATTTCCGATGTATGGTTAAAACTTGATATCCAAGAGGTCTGTGATCTTCCTCTGCTCTTTACTGAGTTCTGTGATGACTTCACTCTCAACTCCGCTGAACTCGACGACTTCTTTTCGGATCGATTTGAGGTTCTCGATGATGTAATCAAAGGTGTATTCCTTATTTTTCCCATCAACATCACTGTCCATCAATGGTTTGAGGCGTTGCTTCATGTTCCACATCAGGTAGTAGGACAGCATGCACAAAAAGACATGGCAATCCACACGGTCATCGGTTTTGTGGTACACCGGTCTGATCTGGAGTTGGACTGTCTTCAGGTTGCGGAAGGCCTGCTCGACATGGATCAGCTTGCGATAGTTTCTGACTACTTCCTCGATTTCCATTTCTTCTTTCGGCACGTTCGTGAAGATGACATAACAGCCGTCAAACTGCTCTTCTTCCCGGATCTTTTCTTCATCGAAGGACCAGGAGTAGACTCCGTCGGTGATGGTCGACTGCACGAATTTGCCAACTTTATACTTGTTGATGACCTTTCCTACTCGGATCCCCAGATCGCCATCCTCGACTTTGCGCTTGGCTCTGGCGATCTTATCCAGTTCGATTCGCGTCTTCTCCAGTAGCTCGCGACGTGTCCGGCCCTCATCAGCAGCCCGGGCATTGTTTTTGCACAGACCATAACGGATCCTCTTTTCAGGATCCAGGACTTCGACGATATTCTGTTCATCAAACATTGAAAGCTGCACATCTTCCCGTTCACAAAGTTTCTCGATCTGGGAATGCGTCAGGGCCGAAATAGTGCGGATCTGGTAGGCTTCTTCGGTTTGGATCTTCTCAAACTGGGCCTTTGTGATCATCCCGCGGTCACCCACGAAGATGGCGTTGGAAATCCCGTACTTTTCTTTCACCTCGAGGATCTTAGCCGATACCGTTGTCTCATCCTTGGTGTTGCCCCGGAAGACTTCGACAGCAATGGGACAGCCATCCTGACTGCAGATGAGGCCGATGACGATTTGTTCATGGCCTCTTTTTTTGTCTCGGTTGTAGCCGAAGGTGACGGTTTCACTATCTGAATACTTTCCCTCGAAGTAAGTGCTAGTGATATCATAGAGGATCACACTGCCTTGCGTCAGGTGCTTCTGCGCCAGCTTATTCTGGATGGCATCCTTCCGTTCCATGAGGCGATCCATGGCCTCATAGCAGTGCGAATTAACATCGATCGTCTCATCACTTACACCACACAGTTCCCATAGCGAGCTGATATGGCCCACACGCGTGAGGGATAATTTGCTCCCGGCATAGACCACACGACCAATGATCATAGCCAAAGCATCTTGGACCCAAGGCTCAGCTGTTCGAGAGTAGATGGCCTTGTCCAGTCCGGTGGATCTGGCGATCTGGCGTAATGCAAAAGAGGCCCCATACTCCTTGGAGTTAAGGACTTTGAAGTCAGATTTTAAAACCACATTGCCTTGAAAGGCAGCCTGGATGAGTTTCAGTGTGGTCAAGGGAACACCGGTGATACGCGATAGAGTTTCGTGCTTAATAACTTTGTTCTCCCGGTAGGAGGAGCGGATTAAACCGTAGAGATCTTTGCAAACTGAAATCCTCAGGGTCCTCAGGCTTATCTGTAAATCCTGCGGAAAAACCCATGCGGTGCTTCCTCAATGGCTTGTGCCCTATTCCTCCGTTCTGCTCAAGGACCATATTGCGATTCTCCAGGCTCATCTGTCAGGCCGGAGCTCCCAGCCAATCATGGAAGAAAATCCCGTGATTGACGAATCCACCATTGGTTACATCATCCGACAGTTTAAGCGCCATTGGTTACAAAGACTGCTCACCTATAAGATCCCCTTGGACAAGAATATCATCTCTGCCTGCTTCCAGACCTTTGGTCGACAGCTTATGCAAATTAAATGCACCCCCAATCTACTGTTTTCCTGAACCCACATAACTTACTTTTACAGGCGTTTTCATCCGCATTACACTGTTTATGATCAGATTTGCAACAGCACCATAATTTATTTGGAATAATACGTGAAAATATTTTCAGCAATCTGATGAAATATTAAAAATTATTACACTGACTATGTAATAGGCAAAGAGTATATTTAAATTACTACATCAAGAGGGAAAAATTATCGAACAGTTAATTGGAGGGGTGAAAAATGAATGAAACAATGAAAATCGCCAACAGTCCGGTCATGTGGATCTTATCATTACTGATTATTGCCAATGTAATTTTTCAGTCGATTGTATTCTATCGACTAGCAAACAATCGGGTAAAAACTACGAATCTATTAAAACCGGAGCAGGTTAAGAAAGCGTTGAAAATCGGAGTGATCGGGACGATCGGACCGGCATTCGCCGTTTTTGCCGTAGCCATAGCTTTGATTGCCCAAGTAGGTGGTCCGCTTACTTTTGCCAGAGTTGGTATCATAGGTTCTGCTGCATTTGAATTGATTGCAGCGCAAATTGGCAGCGGCGGTACAGCGGGAACGCCGGAATTCTTACCACAGATGCTTTCAGCAGCAGCCTGGATTATGACATTAGGTGGAGCTGGATGGCTAATCGTCGTATTCTTTGCAACCAAACATATTGATAGTCTTTCTGAGAAATTTAAAAAAGCGAACCCGTTAACAATTGCCTACATGTCTGTATTTGCTCCTTTTATCATTTTCTTTTCACTAGGATATGGAGAAGTCGTAAACAAAGGCCTTTTAAAAAAGACAATGGATGTAGCTCCACTTGTGGCTCTATTAGCTGGCGCACTGTCGGTCGTTATAGTCAATAAAATCGTCGCTAAGGATACCACGAAAAAATGGCTCAAAGAATGGGCGATGGGTATTTCAGTTATAGTGGCAATGGTTGTTGGTACAATATTAAGTTAAGGGGGAACAATTGATGGAAAATAATCAAGCAAGCACTAAAGATAAATTTCAAAGGGATGTTCACTTATGGGGAAGAATAACAATAGCATTGGCTTTTCTATGTAGCTTATCCATTCCGGTTTATTTAACATTTGTACTAGGTCACTACCCTGCTCCAGCTGACATTATCTCAGGAATGATTTCTATAGCAGGATTTGTCGGAGTAGTATGGTTTGTAGAACCTATTTCGTATTTCCCTACGCTGGGTCCGGCTGGAACTTATTTGGCCTTCTTGTCAGGAAATATAGGCAACATGCGCCTTCCTGTTATTGCAGCAACTCAAGATGCATTAGAACTTGAACCAGGGTCAGATGAGGCAGAGGTAGCTGGTATCTATGCGATCATTTCATCTACTTTTATAAACCTAATTATATTAGGTGTTGTTATGGTAGCGGGCCAATTTATTGTCAATACCCTTCCAGAGACATTTCTGAACTCATTTAGATTTGCTCTGCCAGGTATACTTGGAGCTATGATAGTTATGCTAGGATCTAAGTTGAAAATAAAATATTTAGTTGCTTTAGTAATTATTGCAGTAGCAACCATGTTTTTTATTCGCTTTTCACCAAACTTTTTGCCAGCGGGAGTAGTATCGTTACTTTCATTATCGTCAACCGGGATCATAGCGGTATTTGGAATAATATTCGCTCTGATCAGAGCAAATGCAGATCATAAGAAATAATCTGTGTAAGTAAAAATTTTATGTTGGATATTTAATTTGAGGAAATGATAGAGATCGAAAGGAAGAGTTAAATGAATTTTATTGAGAAAGTAAAAAACGTTGAGGAAAAGATGATTGCAGATCGAAGATACCTGCACGAAAATCCAGAACTAAGTAGCCAGGAGTTTGAAACTCAAAAATATATTATGAAGCAGTTGGATGAGCTGGGAATTCCTTATCAAAAAGTTGGAACAACATCTATAGTAGGCCATATCAAAGGTGGTAAGCCAGGTAAGACAGTTGCCCTTCGGGCTGATATTGATGCACTACCCATTTTAGAACAATCAGGAGCTTCCTATTCATCTAAAAAAGAGGGCGTAATGCATGCATGTGGCCATGATGGTCACACCGCTATGTTACTGGGTGCCACTCGAATGCTCACAGAAGTTAAAGATGAATTACCAGGGGAAGTCAGACTGTTATTCCAAGAAGCAGAAGAAACTTTTTCCGGCGCTAAAAAAGTCATAGCCGATGGTGGCATGGATGGAGTCGATGCTGTATTTGGAATGCATGGTATGCCAATTGATGTTGGTTACTATGACATTACTCCCGGGTATAGAATGGCAGGTTGTGATACCATTTATGTTAAGTTTGAAGGGATGTCTGGCCATGGATCGATGCCACATGTAGCGAAAGATACGATTCTTCCGGCAGCAGAGTTTGTAACTCAACTTAATGGAATGATCACTAAATTTGTGAATTCTCAGTCTCCGGTTGTCGTTACGGTTGGTAAGTTTGATGCTGGAACTAAAGCTAATATCATTTCTAAATATGCTAAACTAGATATTTCCATGAGATATTTAGAAGAAGAGACGAGAAAAACTATTCATGGGAAAATACATGATTTAGCAGCCGGACTCTCAAAAATCTATGATGTCAAAATTGATGTTGACATTGAGGAGAGTACCATTAGCATGAGCAACGATTCCGTAATCGCTGAGATCGCTATGAAGTCAGCTGAAAAAGTGTTTGGACCTGGTAAAAATGTGAACGGGCCTATCTTAATGGGTTCAGAAGATATGCCATATTATTTTAAAAAAGCACCGGGTACCTATGCCCTTTTAGGTTATCAAAATAAAGCAAAAAACAGCATCTACTTCCCGCATCATGAAAAATTCAATATCGATGAGGACTATATGATGTTTGGGGCAGCTCTGCACGCGCAATTTGCCTGGGACTACCTGGAGCTAAATAGCTAATTTAGGATAAAGACGATCACCCTTTCGCTTTATGATATAATTAAGTATGGAGCAAATAGGAAGGGTTTAGGGATCTAAAAATCAAGAAACCATTGAGATTACTCGACTTTGAGCCATCTCTATGGTTTTTTTGTGCTTTTTTTCAGGTTCTTTGTCAGGTCTGACTGACTGGGCGCTCATAACTGGGTGGAGGTTATTCTTTTTCGAGAAAATTCATCCTGGAATCAGACTTTAATTGGCTGGATCTCTGTCTAACTTACACTGGACTGACAGTAACCCGGCGGGTAATACCTTGAGTGAGCGCTCCAGCCATATGGAAGAGGATTGTCGCCAAATCTTTTAAGGTGGCGTGTCCCATGCTGAAAGAAGACATGACTCCAAGTTCCTAAATCAGGTCGTCAGCAGGGACTTCGACCTGAGGATAAAAGATCAGGCTATTAAGGATATGGATATAGCACATTTAGGGAGGGTTTTTCATGGGACTAGAAGTTAATGAAATGCTTAAAGCGGATTATTTTAAAGATTTTAAAGTTCTAGCAGGACATGGCGGCTTAAACAAACAAATTCAGGGAATGGCTATATTAGATGCACCTGATGGGTATAAATGGACAAAAGGCAGAGAACTGGTCGTATCTTCTGGCTACATTTTTAAAACCAATCCAGGCCTATTGGAAGCCTATATAAATGACGAAAAATTTAAAGAGATTTCAGGAATTGCAATTAAAGTCGATCGATATATAAAAGAAATAGATCGGAAAATATTGGACAGATGTGATGAGTACAATATACCTTTTATCTATGTTCCGAATGAACCCTCCTGGATGGAAATTATGAACCAACTCAATGTGTTGGTTATGAATAAAAAGATAAAGCAATTTAAAATAGCAGGGATAAGTACCAAGACTATATCTGATGTGTCATATCAAAATAGAAAAATAAATAAAATACTATATCAAATAGAAAAAGAAATGAATTTTCCAGCCATGGTATATGATGTGCAAAATGACAAACCATACTTTAGCTCACCTAAGTTTAAAACAATCTCAGCCGAATTAAATCTTGCGGATTTTTGGGATCCTTCATTTAAGCATACGACAGAAATACTATGTGACAATTTAGGGATTACGAGATTTAGATTTTTTGATAAAAAATATAAATCTCCCTATAGTTGGATTAAAATACCCATAGTAATTGACGAGACAATAAAAGCTTATTTTGTTGTACTAGAAGCGGAAGGACTGATCGACTATTTTGATCAGTTTGCACTTAGAATAGGATTTTTATTAATTCAATCAATCTATGAGCAAATACTGGTCTCTCAAAGCTTGAGAGACAAAGGATTTAAAAAATTCATTAATGACATAGTAAATGAAAAAATAATTGATAACGATACTTTGCTGCAAAGAGCCAGAGAACTGAACTTAGATACAAAAGCAGAATATATATTAGTGATTGGCAAAGACAGACAAACCAAGACTTTCACAGAAACAGAAACCATTGAAAGAAGATTTCAAAGTAGTTTTGGGGAACTAGAAGCCAGGATCGCCTTAGCAAATCAAAACAGCTATTTATTATTAATTCCTCTTGATGAAAAAATATCAAAAGAAGATAACTTAAAGAAAATCAAACGAGCAATCACTCAATTTAATAATTCAATAAAACTCGA
Organism: Clostridiaceae bacterium; assembly: GCA_049294805.1. Taxonomy (GTDB): domain Bacteria; phylum Bacillota; class Clostridia; order Clostridiales; family Clostridiaceae; genus JG1575. Next base: position 4,025 of record JBAQDU010000054.1, on the reverse strand, counting down.
TATGCCCATGATCAATTTAAGCTTCGGGATATCAGATATCCAAGCTTCCTTGGAAGATATCTGTAAAAGCTCTAAAAGGGCGCTCAAGGCTCTAGAAATGGGAAAGATGATCTATGGAGATTTGGATTATATAACTTACTCTGAACTAGGACCATTGGCCTGGATGGATATTAAGACGGATGAAATCAATACTATGAAAAATGTCTTAGGCGATTTGTTAGCTAAAGATAAAGACCAGGAGCTTATTAGAACCTTAGACACTTATTTGAAATCAAATATGAACTATAGCTTAACTGCTAAAAAATTATTTATTCATATAAATACAGTGAGAAAGAGAATCGAACATATAAATGATTTGATCGATATAGATTTAGAGGATCCAATAAGCAGACTAAAACTGGAATTACTCCTTAAGATTATATAAAAGAGCCTGAAAATTGTTATTTATAGCTTCCGAAAAACAGATAAATTTGAAGTTAAGCATCAAAATATGATAGGTGGGTTCGAAATAGATGTAAATGAAAGAACTTAGAATGCATATTAAATGACCAAAACGTATCACAGATATCTTCGGCGATCCTTAAAGTTAGTTAAAAGATGCTGACCAACCTTTCTAAAACATCAAAAGTTAACGGAATTCCAATACGGACAATTTATCCGAAAACGTCGATCCTAACTGATTATGAGCTCACAAAAAGAAAAGAAGTAGGTAGGAAACCTTAAAGCTAGGCTTAAGTCAATAAAAAATCCTGAGTCCCGCTATTCATTTTAGCTGGCCTCATAATGAAGGTGATCATGAATATTAGAAGCTCCTTGACAATATAAAGTTCAAAATGTAATAATGCATGTATGAGAGTTATTTAAAGTAACTTAAAAGTTAATATAACATCATGTGTTAGATAGTTTGAGTTTTGAAGGCGAATTTCTACCAGAAATGGGGGGAACAGTTGCTTGATCAAAACATTGGATCACATTAATGAAAACAGTATGAAAGTGATCATGCCTAATTTAGCGGAAACCCCAGAAGTGGAACTGCCCTAGAGATTGCTAAGATGGCCTTATTCTTGGCTTCTGATGATTCAAGGTTGATTAATGGACAATGCACCTTAGCCGATAGCGACTGGACCCCATTCTAGGATAATGAAATGGCTTCACTTGCTAAATAGATTGAACAGAATAAGAAAAAAACCTCTCGGTAATCTAACTGCATAGTTACACCAATTGAGAGGTTTTTAATATCGGGAAATTGATATTTCGTTATTTTCTTGGTTTTTTTTATAAACTGACTGTAATAGTTCTATCCTTCAAAAATTGAGTTTTTGAAACTTTTCCGATTGAGTGCTATACAGGAATAAAATTAAATAACTACGAGAAAATGGTATTGAAAACCTAGTGTGAGCAGTTGATATAAGCGGACTCGTAACAGGATAATCCCGGACTCCTAACAATATTTAGTGGTCTTTTCATTCACTATGACCTGTATCATTGAAGCGCAATAATCAGCTTTTTGATATAATGACCTTTTTAACGTTTTTCATGAACCGTAAACATGCTGGAAAGATTTTCTTCTCAAAAGTAGAATTAAGATCGTAAAGGATATAATAGAAGCCAGCTCGCTGATTTAAAAAGCACTAGAAGGAGCACAAATATGAGTTTACTTACAGCAACGAACCTATCCAAGAGTTTTGGGGACAAGTTGCTTTTTAAAAATATTGATTTCAGCATTGCTGATGAAAAAATTGGACTGATCGGAATCAACGGAACGGGTAAAACTACTTTGTTAAAGATCATTGCGGGATTAGAAACCAGTGAGACGGGGACTATTCAAATGACGAGTGGGATGAAAATCGAGTACCTACCGCAGGACCCGGATTTTGATGGAGAATCTACCATCCTGGAGCAGGTCTTCAAGGGGGATTCCAAAGCTCTGCGCTTGATTCGTGACTACGAAACTACCTTGGAAGAATTAAGTGCCCGGGGAGACGATGAACAGCTTCAAAAAAGATTCTCCCAACTGAGCGATGAAATGAGTGCAAATGATGCCTGGGATATGGAAAGCCAAATCAAGACCATTTTGACGAAATTGGGGATCCATGATTTTACCAGAAAAATAAACAGCTTATCCGGAGGTCAAAAAAAGCGGGTAGCGCTTGCCAGTGCCCTGGTGGCGCCTTGCGACCTGCTCATTTTAGACGAACCCACCAATCATTTGGACAATAAAATGATCGACTGGCTGGAAGGGCATATCAAGCGATTGACGGGGTCCTTATTGATGATCACCCACGATCGCTATTTCTTAGATCGGGTAGTAACAAAAATTATGGAAATCGATCAAGGGCAGCTCTATATTTACAATGGAAATTATACCCATCACATTGAGAAAAAGCTTGAACGGCAGGAAATGGCCGGTTCAGTGGAACGAAAAAGGCTGAATCTTTATCGCCAGGAATTGACCTGGATCAAGCGTGGCGCGAAAGCCAGAAGCACGAAGCAGCAGGCCAGGATCCAGCGCTTTGAAGCGTTAAAGGATGCCAAAGTCGATCGCAATGAAATGGGACTTGAGATCAGCAGCATCCATTCAAGATTAGGGCAGAAAATCATCGAGCTAAAAAACCTCCGCAAAAGTTTCGGAGTTAAAAAAATCTTAAATGGATTTTCTTACACGTTCCAAAAGGACGACCGCATCGGCGTGATCGGAGATAATGGAGTTGGAAAGACCACACTCTTAAATATACTCATCGGAAAAGCAAAAGCTGACCAGGGGACAGTGGAACTTGGCGATACGGTGAAACTAGCCTATTTTTCTCAAGAGATTGGGAATATGAACGAATCCCTGCGGGCCATTGAGTATATCAAAGAGACAGCAGAAATAGTGACCACATCCGACGGACAGCAGATCAGCGCATCGCAGATGATGGAAACCTTTCTATTTTCTTCAGATCTTCAATGGACTCCCATCAGTAAGCTGTCCGGGGGAGAAAAACGCCGGCTCTACCTGATGAAAATACTTATGGAAGCACCTAACGTCTTAGTGCTGGACGAACCCACCAATGATATTGATATCGATACGTTGAAGGTTTTGGAAGCCTACATTGACGATTTCAAAGGACCAGTCATCACAGTGTCTCATGATCGATATTTTCTGGACCGGATTTGCAATAAGATATTCCACTTAGATGGGTTTGGTAACATCACTCAATATACGGGGAATTACTTTGATTATATCCAGGAGAATGCCCTGGAAAGTCGAATTGCCAATTCTGTCCTGACCGAAAACATTAAAGTATTGAACACTGAAAATGATTCAGACACTTCAATAAAGAGCGAAACGAGGGAAACTGAAAAAGCCACCAAGTTATCCTATAAGGAAAAGCGCGAATTCGAGTCCGTTGAAGAAGAAATAAAGAATTTGGAAGCGGAGCTCGATCAAATTTCTACTAAAATGACACAATACGCCAGTGATTTTGAAAAGCTTCAACCACTACTTACAAAGCTGAAAGAGGTCGAAGAAGAGCTCCTGTATAAAATGGAGCGACAAGAATACTTGGCTCGACTAGTGGAAGAGTTTGCAAAAAATAAAAACTGATTTTCTTTGATCGAGTACACTGAATTTGGATGAAGTTGTCAAAACAGTTCAAAATTTATTGGATTATCTGGATCAAGTTGAAAAATTATTGACTTGTCAGATTTGAACGGATCCTGTCACTGTTCCAAGTTGTAAGAAAGCTTCAGGACCTTGGGGCGGTGAAGGAATTAACATAAGTGTTATTGCAAATCAAAAGATTTAAACGGACTAATTAGAATCTATTCTGATTTTAATTAGTCCGTTTTATTTTATTGAAACCCAGTTATTAATAGGTCTGGTCGATGTTCGGCAGCTTGTTCCCAAAAATGGACCGATAGTCTTTGTCCTAATTTTATTTATTTTTCAATCTCTTTTGAATCTGCAATTTTAATATATGCAGTGCCTCTTCCGGAACCAACTTTCTTTATTTGTCCATCTTTCAAAAAATCAGAAAGGGCTT
>JBAQDU010000053.1:0-24170 GCA_049294805.1 Clostridiaceae bacterium | reverse complement strand
CAAAAGCAGAAGCCGATGCAAAAGCTGAAATAGAAGCAGCCGAAAAAGCTGAAGCAGAAGTTGTCCCGGATGCTGTCAAGGATCTGGCCCAAGTATCTGAATCAGAAGAGGGTATCACTGATGCTATGCCTAGTGATGCCAAAGACGGAAACACTGAGGTTGACGTTGAAGTTAAAGATGAAGATGCAAAAGCAGTGGTCACTGAGGTTGAAGCAGAAGATTCGACAGAGGTGATCACAGAAGTTGTCGTAGAGGATATCGCAATAGAGATCCCGGAATCAGACCTCGATGATAATAAAGAAAGCATCGAATAAGTCCAATCGGAAGGATCACTGACATTCGTTGAAACGGAACGTTCTACAAATAATGAAGTCAAGGCTGCAACCGAATAACCTTCGCCCATTGAAACCAATGAATTAATTGATTAGGACGTTGCGTCAATAAAATAGTTGTCAATGGCACGATTTATCATAGGCGAGATGAGACGTTGGCAATATTGGATAAAAAGATCTGAGTTTTCTGAACACTTCATATTCGAAACTAAAAATATATTTAAATTAGGAGATCGACATGGGAAACATCATAAATGTGAAAGAACTGGCTGCTAAGTACAAAGAGGACATCAAGGCTTTCGCGCTCCAGCGGGAAAAAGATGGAAAATCCGTACCGACACTAGCCACTGTTTTAGTAGGGGATGACGAAGGCTCCAAGTATTATCTGGAAAGTCAGACCAAGGTAGCTAAATCTTTAAACTTGGGCAAAGTCAATATCACCTTGCCACAAGAAACAACGGAAGAAGAACTGCTTAGCACCATCAATGATTTAAATGTTGATAAAAACATCCATGGCATCATGGTCCTGTTTCCAGTGCCAAAGCATATTGATGGAAAAAAGGTCTCAGCAGCAATCGCCAAAGAAAAGGACATCGATGGTGTCAATCCAATGAATGCCGGTCTGTTATTTATGGGCGATAAAGCCTTTGTACCGGCCACAGCTAAAAGTGCCCACACCATCATCAAAGAAACCTTAGGGGATATCACAGGGAAGTCGGTTGTGATCGTCGGCCGGTCAAATATTGTCGGCAAGCCTTTGGCCATGCTCTTATTGGCTGATAATGCGACTGTGACCATTGCCCACTCCAAATCCAAAAATCTGCCTGAAATCACCAAAAAAGCAGACATCGTGGTTGCTGCCGTCGGTCGCCCAGAAATGTTCACTGCCGAATTCTTTAGCCCAGGACAAACCGTCATTGACGTAGGAACCTCAGAAAAAGACGGAAAGATCACCGGCGATGTCAAAACCAGTGATGCAGTTGAAATCGTAGAATTTGTTACATCAGTTCCAGGAGGAGTCGGCGCCATCACTACCACTATTTTGATGAAAAATCTATGCGAGGCTTCGGAGTTTGAATATTAAAGTACTCAGTGTCACCTCGTTAAGCAACTATATAAAAAAATTAATTGATGCTGACTTTGTTCTTCAGAACATTAAAGTCCAGGGGGAGATTTCCAATTTTAAAGCCCACTCCTCCGGGCATCTTTATTTTACGTTAAAAGATGAGGGGGCCAGGATCAATTGTGTTATGTTCCGCCAGGAGCGGCAAAAACTACGGGTCCTTCCCCGGGATGGGGATAAAGTCACCGTCAAAGGCCGGGTCTCCATCTATGCCCAAGGGGGAAGTTATCAGATCTATGTGGAGGATCTTCAAGGCGAAGGCACCGGGGATCTTTATACAAAATTCTTGGAAATTAAGCAGCGGTTGGCCGATGAAGGGCTCTTCGATGAGAGAAACCGGCGCCCCATTCCGGTTCATCCAGAAAAGATCGCTGTTATTACATCACCCACCGGGGCAGCCATTCGGGATATCATCAAAGTCTTAAAAACCAGAAACCCGGGGCAGAGTCTGGTGATCTATCCGGTATCAGTCCAAGGGGAAGCCTCCGAGGGCGAGGTGCTCAAAGCCATGGCTCAAGTCAATTTACGGGATGACCTGTCAACCCTTATATTGGCGCGAGGCGGCGGATCCATTGAAGACCTCTGGTCGTTTAACTCCGAAAAGATCGCCTATGCCATTCGGGCCTCAAAAATACCCGTTGTTACGGGAATTGGCCATGATATTGACTTTACCATCGCCGACTTTGCGGCGGATCTAAGAGCAGCCACACCCAGCCAAGCAGCTGAATTGACCATACCCAATACCTCGGTGTATCTGGATGCGGTGACGGAAGTCCGGCGTCGTCTTCATCAGGGGATGGCCCAGCGCTTGCGCCAGGCCAAAACTGACCTTTCAATGCAGCAACGCTTTATCCTCCAAAATGATCCGCGCTTGATCATTATCAATGAGATCCGAACGGTGGCTGAACTGCGCGAGCGGCTCAGCGGTTCGATGAACCGGCGAATGGACCAAGAAGATCGTTTGCTGGAGCGGGCAAAGTCATTATTGATGGCCTACAATCCAAGGAATGTTCTGGATAAGGGCTATGCTATCATTCAGAATGAATCCGATGAAGTGTTGGACTCTGTTTCATTACTGGAACAAGCTAACATTTTCCGGATCCGAGTCAAGGATGGAGAAGTCCGCTATGAAAAAGGAGACCGAATTGATGGAAACTAATGTTGAAAAAAAAATAAGAAAACCGAGACTGGCCGCACCAGGAGAACCACTTCAAGCTACCTATGAAACGTTAATGGCTGAATTGGCGGTGGTGATGAAGACCATGGAAAATTCGACCGTGAGCTTAGAAGAACAGCTGGTCAATTACGAGAAGGGCATGAAGCTGTGCCGGGATCTTGAGACCATGTTAAAAACCGCTGAAGAGAGGATCTCCATCATCAACCAGGCGGGAGTTGAGGAAGAGTTTGAATAAATTAGAACAGAGGAATTTGGTGGAATCCACCCAGCGATTATTTGAAGATCGATTGATCCAAACCACTGAATTATTTCAATGTGAACCACGCTTAAAAGAAGCGATGACGTATTCCTTGTTAGGCGGGGGCAAGCGGTTTCGACCTCTCTTAGTCCTCGCATCGGCCCAACTGGCCGGTTTGTCTGTAGAGGCGGTATTGCCCATGGCCATGGCCTTGGAAATGATCCATACGTATTCCCTGATCCACGACGATCTGCCGGCCATGGATGATGATGATCTGCGCCGAGGCCGCCCCACCAGCCACAAGGTATTCGGTGAGGCACTGGCGATCTTAGCCGGGGATGCCCTCTTAAATGAAGCAATGCTTCTCTTAATGAACACCTATGGTGGGACTTCCTCGGGAACTCTTGCCATGGCAGCCATCGCTAAGGCGTCAGGCAAAGACGGCATGGTCGGCGGTCAGGTCCTTGATATGCAATCTGAAAATCAGGATATTGATCTAGAAACATTAGAACTAATGCACCGGGGCAAGACGGGGGCCCTCATTGAAGTAGCTTTAACGGCTCCTTTTTACCTGGCGGATAGGCCGATTGCCATGATCGAACAAATGGCAGAAATTGGCAAGGATCTGGGTGTCATGTTCCAAATTCAGGACGACATCTTAGATGTTGAGTCCGATGCGCTTACCATGGGCAAAACAGTGGGAAAAGATGCCAGAGATCATAAGGCGACCTACGTGTCCTTGCTTGGCTTGAACCAATCGAGGACGCTGACCAGTGTCATTTATACCAGGATCCAGTCTCAGGTTTCAAAGATGGGTCAAAACGGCACGCTGCTGCGGAGTCTAACCGAAGCAATCATAAAAAGAAACCATTAAGGAACTAACTATGTATGAAATATTAAAAAAATACAAAGGGCCGCAAACATTGCCGACGATGAGCTTGGATGAACTTAACGCAATGGCCGCTGAGATCAGGCAATTTCTGATTCAATCGGTGTCCCAAAACGGCGGCCATTTAGCCCCCAATCTGGGTGTGGTCGAACTGACCATGGCACTTCATAATGTATTCGATTTTACAACTGACCGGCTCGTCTTTGATGTGGGGCATCAAAGTTACGTCCATAAGATCCTAACAGGGCGAGCGGCAGGATTTAACAAGCTGCGAAAATATGAAGGTCTATCCGGTTTCCCCAAAACCGGTGAATCAAAGTATGATCATTTCAACACCGGTCATGCCTCCACATCGATCTCGGCGGCCCTTGGCATGGCCAGAGCCCGGGACATTAAAGGGCAAGGCCATCATGTGGTCTGCGTGATCGGTGATGGTGCATTCAACGGGGGAATGGTCTGGGAAGCCTTAAATGATGTGGGCTTTCGTAAAACACCGCTGATCATTGTATTAAACGATAATGAAATGAGCATTTCACGAAACGTTGGGTCTATGAGTTTATACTTGTCTCAACTACGCAGCGATGTCCACTATGAGCGGTTTAAACGAAAATTCCAGGATCGGGTGGACAAGCTGCCAATGGGAAAACCTCTCAATGGGGCAGCCCGCTGGATGAAGGACTCTGTCAAAGCCATGGTCATGGAAAATGAAGGTCTGGTCTTTGAAAACATGGGACTTAAATATCTGGGACCGGTGGACGGTCACAACATCAAGGAAATGAGTAAGATCTTAAAAGCTGCTCGTACCTATGATGGACCAGTCATTGTCCATGCCATTACTCAAAAGGGCAGAGGGTATGACTTTGCCGTTTTGCACCCCGATAAATTCCATGGCATCGCCCCCTTTGACAGTGAAAATGGCGAAGTGAGTGCCTCCTCGGGGATGAACTTCTCAAAAGTGTTTGGCAAAACCATGGTGGATATGGCAAAAACCAATCCCGATATCACCGCCATTACCGCCGCCATGCCACTGGGAACAGGGTTAAATGATTTTGCACAGCTTTATCCCGATCGATTTTTCGATGTTGGGATCACGGAAGAACACGCTGTGACTTTGGCGGCCGGCATGGCCATCTCGGGGCTCAAACCCTATGTAGCCATCTATTCCACATTTTTACAGCGCAGTCTGGACCAGATCATTCATGATGTGGCCTTGCAAAATCTACCGGTAACATTTTGCTTAGACCGGGCCGGTGTAGTCGGGGATGATGGTGAAACGCACCAAGGTGAATTTGATATTTCATTCTTAGCGATGATCCCCAATATGACCGTTATGGCGCCTAAATCTTTGAGTGAACTGGATCACATGCTCCGCTGGTCCCAAAGTTACAATGGACCCCTGGCCATTCGCTACCCCCGAGGTGGAGATGACCCGGGCGTTAACTTGGAAGCCTTGCAAGATTTTACCCCCGGACAATGGGAGTGGCTCTTGGAGACTTCGGGTGACAAAGCGGCGGATATCATCCTAATTGGTACCGGTAAAATGACGGGACGGGCCTATCAGGCCGCATCGATCTTACAGTCAGCCGGTTTATCAGTGGGGGTTGTCCATGCCGCTTTCCTAAAACCCATGGATCAGGAACTCCTGGGGAAGATCACCTGTGCCAAACTAATTGTGACGCTGGAGGATGGGATCATCCGCGGCGGTTTTGGCGAAGCAGTATTAAAAGAACTATCTGAAATCACCTTCGGCGGGAAAACTTTGCTCCTGGGCTTTGACGATACGTTTATAGAACAAGGTGACAGCAGCATAATATATGAGAAGTACGGATTGACGGCCCAAACAATTGCCGATCGAGTCAAGGATACTTTTAAAGGGGTACAACATGGAAAGGCTTGATCAATATTTATTCTCCAAAGGCTTCCTGCCGTCACGGGATTCCGCTCAGGAAGATATCAAAAGCGGACTGGTGTTAGTCAACGGTACAATTTGTCTAAAATCCGGATATAAACTAAAACCCACCGATATCGTCCAATATATGGGCGAAGGCCGCCAATTTGTATCCCGGGGAGCAGCCAAGCTCCTGGGGGCAAGGGAAGTGTTTTCTCTTGATTTTAATGGGAAAGCCTGTATCGATGTCGGTGCATCAACCGGCGGCTTTACACAGTTGATGCTCTCCTATGGCGCTAAAACGGTGGCGGCTCTGGATGTTGGGCATAACCAATTGGACAAGATCCTCCAAACGGACCCTCGGGTCACGGAATATTCAGGAGTTAACTTTCGGGCGATCCCTCCGCAATTGCAGGGGGTTCTTAAGGACTTTGATTTTCTGACCATGGATGTGTCGTTTATTTCCGTCTGCCTCTTGGCTGAATCCGTTAAAACCGTTTTAAAAGCCGACGGGGAAGCGGTGATTTTGATCAAACCGCAATATGAGGCCGGCCGCGGCAAATTAAATAAAAACGGCGTACTCAAAGATTATTCAAAACACGTTGAAGTCATCGACAAAGTGACAGCTTGTTACCGCGCCGCCGGATTTAGCGTAAAAGGGCTGACTTACTCACCACTGCAGGGGCCTGAGGGCAATATTGAATATTTGTTGTATTTGCAGTCTAAGACATCAAAACCCACGGGAAAAGAACCAACCGCATCCGAACCCACTGCATCTCAGGAGATGGCGACCAAACCATCGGACATGGATCAAAACCTATCAAAATCAGTTGCTGAGAGTGCGTTTATGGCATTTTCACTCAAGATCCGGGGGTAGGTAGTCATATGTCACAAGATCGAATTAACAAAATCCGATACATTGGCTTGGAAGTCAATCCGGAAAAAGACCCCGATGGATCCAGTCATCATAAGATCAAAGAACTACTCTATCAATATTTTCCGGGGTGCTTGATCCAGGACATTAAAAACAACGAAGCGGCCGATCTATCCTTACATGAACTAGATATCTACATCGTTTTGGGCGGAGACGGCTCTTTTTTATCAGCCGCTCGACGCATCCATGGGAAGAACATTCCAACCATGGGGATCAATACGGGAACCTTAGGGTTTTTAACGGCAGTGGAATACCAGGATGCCGAACAGGCCTTTCAATTGATCCGGGATGGTAAATATACCATTGAACATCGCCACATGCTCAAAACTCGATTTATAGCCGATGATCAAACGGAAGAATTTGTAGCCATGAATGACGTGGTCGTGACCAAAGGTTCGTTGGGCCGGATCTTAACTTATCAAGTGTTCATCGATGGCCACCATGCGACGACTTTTCGGGGCGACGGGGTGATTTTTGCAACACCCACCGGTTCCACGGCCTATAATCTATCAGCTGGCGGGCCCATTGTCTATCCCACGGTAAATGCAATCTCCATGACTGCCATTAGCCCGCATACATTGGGGGTGCGAAATATGGTGGTGGCCGGGGATTCGAAAATAGTGGTCCGAGTCTTAGGGGATGTCTCCAGCTACCAATTGGCGGTGGACGGTCAGCAAAATTTTGATGTGGATACCAATCGAACCATTGAAATTACTGATTCAGGCCACCGGGCTCACATTATCCGGCTGGATGGGTATGATTACTTTGACGTTTTAAGAAAGAAAATAGTTTATAAAGCACAAGATTTGTATTAGGAGGAAGAGGATGAAAGCAAAACGATTGAATAAGATTCTGGATATCATCACCACCAAGAACATTGAAACTCAAGAGGAATTGGCGGAAGAACTCAGAAAAGAAGGGTTTAAGATTACTCAGGCGACAATTTCTCGGGACATCAAAAATCTGCACCTGTCCAAAGTCTTAGGGAAAAACGGGAAGTATAAATATGTCTTGTCCGTTAATGAACCTAAAGTCATCGATACCCAGATCATGTCAATTCTCCAGAACACCATTACCCATGTTGAATACATTGAGCATATGGTGGTCATAAAGACCCTGACAGCATCAGCGGGAGCTGTGGCTGAGGCCATTGATCAGTTGGGTCTTGAAGAAGTTGCCGGAACCTTAGCCGGAGATAATACAATTTTCGTCATGTTCCGCAACATTAAAAAAGCGGAAGCCTTTGTCCGTCGAATTGACTCCATGGTTAGAAACCAGGAATAAGGAGAATCTATGCTTCTTGAGCTGAAGGTCAGTGATTTCGCTTTAATGGATCGTTTGGAACTATCGTTTAAAGACGGGTTCACCGTATTAACCGGAGAAACCGGGGCCGGTAAATCCATCCTTATCGATGCCATCAGTTATGTTATGGGCACTAAATTTAATCGGGAATTTATCCGCTCCGGTAAATCAGCCACCAAAGTAGAAGCCGTATTTAATTGTCCGGATAAAATCAAGGCCATCCTGGTCCGGGAGGATCTGCCGGTGGCTGCGACCCTTACATTAGCCCGGGAAAACACCGAGGCCGGTAAATCCTTCGCCTGGATCAACGGACAACCGGTATTAGTGCAACTGTTAAAAGAAATCAGTCCCTTCCTTTTGGATATCCATGGGCAGCATAACAATCAAAACTTGTTGAATCCGGAGAATCATCTGGCTTATCTCGATGATTATGGCAGCCTGCGAAGGAGTCCCGAATTTTTAGCCTATCAACTGACCTACAGTAAACTCAAAGAAAAAGAGCATAAGCTGACCGCCCTGACTCGCAATAACGAACGGGAAAAAGTCATGGACTACCTGACGTTCCAAGTGGATGAGATCAACAAACACCGGATCAATCCCCAAGAAGAACAAGACCTTACTGAAAAAGAAAAAATGCTGTCCCATGCTCAAAAAATAGGGGAAGCCCTGCAGGTTGCCACGGAGGCTTTTTCTCAGGACCAACTCAGTGCCTTAAATCATGGAGTCCGGTCACTGCGCTCCATTGAAGACGTACTCTCTGGGGCAGCGGATCTAGCCGCTGTCATTGAGGAAGCCTACTATAATCTGGATGAGGCTCGCCGAGAATTAACGAATTTAGCAGAAGAAATTTATTTTGACCAAAATGAATTGGATGACATCAACAGCCGGTTGTTTATTTATGATACCCTTAAGAAAAAATACGGCAAAACCACAGAAGCCGTCTTGCAGAAGCTCGAAGAAATGGAACAAGAACTGTATGAACTGGAGAATGCGGCGGAACTCATTGCCAAACTCAAAGCTGAGATCAGTGTTCTAAAAGGCGAAACGCTACAAGCCGGTGGAAAAGTATCCGTTCTTCGTCAGAAATGCGCCAAGGAACTATCGGACAAGATCAATGCTGAGCTTAAATTTATCGGATTGGGCAAAGCCGACTTTATGCCGACGGTATTGGAAAATCAGGTCTTAAGTGAACTAGGAACCGATGAAGTGCGTTTTTTGATCTCCACCAATACCGGTGAACCTCGCAAACCATTGGAAAAAATTGTCTCCGGAGGGGAACTATCACGAATCATGTTGGCATTAAAAGCCTCCTTCATTGACAGAGAGGGTACACCCACGGTCATTTTCGATGAAATTGACACCGGGATCTCAGGGAGCATTGCCCAAGCGGTGGGGCAGAAGATGTATCAAATCGCCCGTAAAACTCAAGTTCTGTGTGTCACTCATCTGCCACAAATTGCGGCTTGGTCGGATTATCATTTCATCGCGCAAAAAGAAGTTCATAAAGGCAGAACCTTCTCACAGGTCAAATACGCCAGCGCCAGTGAGAAAACCATGGAAATTGCTAAAATGTTAGCAGGCTCAAAAATTACTGAGTCCATATTAGCCAATGCCCAGGAATTAATCCGAACGACCGATGAGAATAAATGATCAGTTTTTGCTAAAAACAACATTATTACGGATGAATTTCCTTATTTTTAAGCCCTGTCTAAAAAGAGCTCGATCCAACACTTTGTAATTCGTTCTTAGCCTCTTGTTGATCCGTCGCAATCCTCATTGAATCCTTCGAAGAACCTTCACTTTTTCTAAAATTAGTTGCCTGGTTAAAAAAGAACTGAGATTTTTGCTGGTTTACTGCAAAAAAATCGGTTCTTTTCACTTGTAAATCAATGGATTTGCCTGGTCTGTCTCAATGGGGAGATCAAGTTAACGAGTGCCTAATTAAGGCCAAGGGGGCATGGTCTAAAATGAGTGATATCGTGCATTAAAGACCTAGTAAATACAGTGGAATTTCGCTGAATAAATTGACATAATATTTGATATGAGATATATTTATTAGACAGCACAGGTTCTTCTAAATTTTAAAATTATGTGCAATAATTAACTTTAGTAATATTGACATAATATTTAATACACTTTATTAGCTGATGTGGAATATGTTCGGAGGCTTTTTATGATCAATCAAGAAAAAACAATGAATCAAGAGATAATCTACCGTGGTAAAATTGTTACATTAGAAAAACATGAAGTAATCACGGACTTGGGTAATCATGCAGTTCGAGAAATAATTCGTCATGCCGCGGGCGTTGTCATTCTGGGGATTACCAAGGACGGTAAGATCCCACTGGTTGAACAATTTCGAAAACCGTTTGAAAAGGCCGTTTTAGAACTTCCCGCCGGGAAGGTCGATGACGGTGAATCACCGGATGCTGCCGCATTGCGTGAATTCCAGGAAGAGACCGGCTATGTTGCCGGACGCATGGAATTGTTGGGCGAGGCTTTGACAAGTCCGGGGTATTCGGATGAAGTTCTATATATTTATCGAGCCACCAACCTTCAAGTAGAACCCATTGCAGCCGACCAGGATGAACAATTTAATTATTTTGAATTAACAAAAGAGGAGGTCAGGACCCTTATTCAAGACGGAAAGCTTAATGATGCAAAGACCCTTTGCGCGCTTTATCTTGATGGGTTGAACTAGCATGGATGATCGTATTACGTTTTATTTAAACAATCTGACTACTCAAGGGAAGTCTCAAAACACCATTGATGCTTATCGTCGCGACTTGCATAAATTTGAAATTTTCTTAACGGAAGAAAATTTATCCTTGGAACAGTTTGAAGAATTGCAGATCGTTTCTTATACTGAGTCCTTAATGGATTCAGGAATTTCAAAGTCGTCGATCATTCGCAATCTGGTCACTCTTCGTAATTTCTATAAGTTCCTGCGCCGTCAAGGCTTTGTGTTGGAAGCGCCGATCCTTTATTATGAACTGCCCCATTTAGATCGGGACCTTCCGGAAATATTGACCGTAGATGAGATGAGCCAAATTTTAGAAGCACCGGACTCAAAAACCAACAAGGGCAAACGAGATCGCGCTATTTTAGAACTCTTGTATGCCTCCGGTCTAAAAGTATCTGAATTGATCCACCTTGAGCTCCTGGATGTCAATGTGGAGAAACGCTACATAGTCTGTGCCGGAAGTAAAGGTAAAGAACGGCTGATCCCCATTGGCTCCAAAGCAGTGGAATCCTTAAGAAGTTATCTAGATATTCGAAATCAAATGGCCAGTGATAGTACAAAGTTATTATTTACATCAAACCAGGGTGATTCCATTACCCGGCAAGGTGTCTGGAAACTCTTAAAGAACTATAAAGATCAAGTGGGAATCACCAAAGAAGTGAACTTAAATACATTGCGTCATTCGTTTGCGGTGCATCTACTTGATAACGGGGCCGACATGAAAGCAGTTCAGGAAATGTTAGGCCACACCGATATCAACGCTACTTTACGCTATGAAGAACTTAAGAAAAAGAACAAGTTGATGGAAATCTATAAAAATGCTCATCCCAGAGCTTAATTAGCCCATAATAATTCATTCAAGTTTAAAGCAGTGTTTTTAGCGAACACTGCTTTTCTCCTTTCCACAAATTTTTTAGCGAAGCAATTACCCGAAATTATTCCCCAAGTGAATACGAAAAACCCTTCGGCAAAACTCCAAATCTGTGCGTAAGACTGATTATCACAATTTGGGTCAATTCTCTGGATTGGTCGGGTTTCATACTGCCCCCGCCAAAACTGCATTCCTTGCTATGTTTCACTCTGCGGTTTCACCTTGCATAGTTATCCTGCGTAGTTATTGGAACCGAAGGGTCAAAGTATTGAAGCATTGAAGCATTGAAGCATTGAAGTAAGATGGCTTCTCCTAGGGGAAAAGTTCCAATAAAATAACATTATTTGAATATTCACGGGATTGTTAAGAAACCGCCTCATTTTCATGAGATAATTTATAGTAGAAAATATAATTTCCGGTCAGTCCGGATTAAGAGAGGTATAAAAATGAAACGTGTCGTTTTATTAATATTAGATTCTGTTGGAATCGGTGAAATGCCGGATGCCGATCAATATGGAGATGTTGGCTCCAATACGCTGGCCAATACTGCCCGGGTGATGGGTGGATTGAACTTGCCGAATTTAGGGAAATTGGGATTGGGTAATATCCACGAGATCATGGGTGTGCCACGGACTAACACCCCATTGAGCGCTTATGGCAAAGCCAGTGAATCCTCAGTGGGAAAAGATACGGTAACCGGACATTGGGAAATGGCTGGCTGTATTTTAGATACACCACTCAACACATATCCAAATGGGTTTCCAAAGGAGATCATTGATGAATTCGAACGTCGGATCGGTCGTGGCATATTAGGAAATGTAGTGGCTTCAGGGACCCAGATCATACAAGAATTGGGGGAGGAGCATATGGCCACCGGCAAACCCATCATTTATACCTCCGCTGACTCTGTTTTTCAAATTGCGGCCCATGAAGAGATCATTCCGTTGCCTGAATTGTATAAAATGTGCGAAGTTGCCAGAGATATGTTAAAAGGGGAATGGACCGTTGGCCGCGTCATCGCAAGACCATTTATCGGTGAATCAGCCGATACATTTAAACGAACCACCAATCGCCATGACTATTCGCTCAATCCATTTACCAAGACCATGTTGGAATATATCCATGAAGCCGGCCAGACTGTTTACGGGGTTGGTAAGATCAATGATATCTTTAATGGCCAGGGGGTTAATAAAACCGTCCGCACCACGGGAAATATGGATGGCGTGGATAAAACCATTGCCGCAACGAAAGAGAGTGATAATGGGTTGATCTTTACCAACCTAGTGGATTTTGATATGTTATACGGTCATCGAAATGATCCGGCTGGATATAAAGCAGCTTTGGAAGAAGTGGATGGACGACTGCCGGAAATACTTGAGACATTGACTGATGAGGATGTCCTTATTATTTCGGCTGACCACGGTTGTGATCCCACCACGGAATCAACTGACCATTCCAGAGAATATATTCCTCTTTTAGTCTATGGAAAAAGTGTAGAACCTCATGATATGGGCATTCGAGCATCATTTACGGACATCGGTAAAAGTATCCTAGCTTATTTGGACATCGAAAACACCTTGCCCGGTAAGAGTTTTTTATAGAAATTGGTACGTTATTAAGGAATAAAAATAAACAGCTTATAAATTCAACAATCGTTCGATGGATCGATCTCAACCGATTGGAACCCAAAGCATGGAAAGAATGGATAAAGAACAAATAGATACTCAAAAAGAATTACAAGACAAATTAAAGCTCTGCTGGATAAACTCCGAAAGTTAAGTAATAAATAGGTAGAAGAACAAAAAAGCGAGGATCATTATGCAAATTACAGATATCATCCGTAAAAAAAAACATGGCCTGGAACTGACCAAAGCAGAAATTGAGTTTTTTGTGAATGGTTATACCAAAGGGGAGATTCCCGATTACCAGGTTTCGGCATTACTCATGGCCATTTGGTTTAAAGGAATGACCAAAGAGGAAACGTCCCAATTGACAATGTCATTTGTCCAGTCTGGTGATGTCATGGATCTTTCGGAGATCCCCGGCATCAAAGTCGACAAACACTCGACCGGCGGGGTCGGCGACAAGATCAGTTTAATTGTTATTCCCATCGTTGCAATCCTGGGGATACCAGTTGCTAAATTATCCGGCCGAGGACTGGGGCATACGGGTGGAACCATCGATAAATTGGAAGCAATCCCGGGGTTTAGCACCGATTTGAGTTTGGACCAGTTTATCAACAATGTCAAACAGTTTGGTGCTGCCATTGCCGGCCAAACAGGAAACTTGACCCCAGCCGATAAAAAATTCTATGCGCTGCGCGATGTGACTGAAACAGTGGATTCCATACCCTTAATTGCGGCATCCATCATGAGTAAAAAGCTGGCGTCGGGGTCCGATGCCATTGTGCTGGATGTCAAAACCGGTGAAGGGGCCTTTATGAAGGACCTGGCTGATTCCAGAAAACTAGCTCATACCATGGTGGAAATTGGCAATCACCTGGGTCGAAAGACGGTGGCAGTCATCACCGACATGAATGAACCATTGGGTCGTGAAATCGGTAATGCCAACGAAGTGATGGAAGCAATCGACATCTTAAAGGGTGAAAAGATCCCCGGTCTGTATGACGTCGCTCTGGAAATTGCCGGCTATATGATCTGGCTGGGCGGAGTGGTTAATAGTCATGAAGAGGCAAAACCCTTGATTGAGGAAGTGATCAAGTCAGGCAAAGCCTTGGCAAAATTTAAAGAATTCATCCAAAGCCAAGGTGGTGATCCGGGCATCACTGAAGATTACAATTTGTTGCCCCAGGCTAAACATCAGTTGGAAATCAAAGCTGAGTCATCTGGTTATGTCACTGGGATCAAAGCCATGGAGATTGGCTACGCTGCGACTCATCTAGGAGCCGGTCGCCTTAAAAAAGACGATGTCTTAGATTACGCAGCCGGGATCCATTTAGTAAAGTTAGTCGGAGATCCGGTTAAAATCGGAGATACTCTTTGTATCCTAGAATATAATGACAAAGATCCCGAAGAGTCCATCAAATTGGTCAAAGCAGCCTATCAAATTGGCCAGGAACCAAAACCCAAAGCTGATTATATTCAGGAAGTTGTGACTAAGTAATACTCTTCTAGTTAAATAAAATAGTAAATAACCACGACACAAGATCAGGATTTATTTCCTGATCTTGTGTCGTGGTATACCAGTTTAACTGCGAATCGATAAGTCAATTGGATAAATAGTTATGAGACGAATTGGGAATTCGAATTGATCCCAAATAAATTAAAAAGAAATTTAAAAAGATTTATTATATTTTGGTTGTAACAACAGTATAATAACAGTATAAACGTTTTCAATATTAAGCCAACAAAGTTTTTTTTGGGGGGGAATAGATTGATTCTTAAGAGGGGAGTAAAGATGAAAAATAAGATAAAAATTCTTTTTTGTTTTATGGTTGTGATTTTACTGGCATCGCCATCGTTAGCTTATAGTAACAGCTATTCTGACCCGGGGGAGATTAAAAGCGTAATAACCGAATATTACAAAACCTCCTACGATATTTATTTAAGGATGGAAATGCAACCGATGGATTCAATCTTAGATAGGGATTCGATCCAAAATCAAAATTTCATGTCAGCCATGGAAGAGAATACAATCAGATGGAAGTATTCTTTGGAGAAAGGTTATACAAACATAATCAGAGAGCGGTATCCGATTTATTTTGAATTTAAAAACATCGCAATAAATGGAAGTAGAGCGACGGCTACCGTTGATATAAGCGGACAACTCACTGAAGCCTTAGAAGCCTATCCTCCGTTTGTTGTCTTTGGTGAAAATAAATTCAAGTTCAATTTAGTTGGTGACCATTGGTTAATTGCAGACCATGATTACGAAGGGTTTCTGTTTGAATATTCTAAAACGGAAGTAATCAAATTTTCAAAAGAAGATTTAATCAAACAAATCGATGAAGAATACAAAGGCTTTAAAGAAACCAATCAACTTACTCCAAATGAGGAGACTCCGGGTGATGTTACTTATTGGGCTAATTCGTCCACCAAAACCGTAATGCTCGGTTACTCAAAAGTTTCACATCTTATTATCTCCATCATGTGATGCAAGTTTTTTGTAGTTCCAATCCAGTAGATGCTTCTGGGTATTAAATCACCGATAAAAAAGAGCTTAATTGGCTCTTTTTTATCGGTGATTTAAAGCCAAAGTAGAGTTATATCAATATCACAACCAAAAAGGACGATTGATGTCTCACTGAAGATCATCAATTGTCCTTTTTATCTGTTTTATAGTACCTAAAGTTTCAAGGTAGCCTTTGAAAACTTCCGGCGATCGCGAATGCTAAAATAAGATTTTAATGTTAGTTTTGTCCTTAAAGACAATGCTTTAACGTTGCTTGCTTTAATTGATTTCTCTAGCTTAGGATCTAGCTTAGGACCTGATTTAGGAAAATGCAGCTGGCCAGATTATCAGCGGCTCCGCCCGGTGACAAATTTTTGCTGATAGCAGCTTCATCAAATGCTTTAAAGCGGGCTAGGAGTTCCTCTTCAGTTAGTTTTGGAGCGGCTATTAGGATCGATAAAGAACGAGCCTGCATGAAATTCAACCCGTCTAAGCCACCTCGTTTAATTAAATTTGTATCACTGGTGACTAAGATCAGTTCCAATAGAGTCATCAGGATGGGCAAGTCTTGATCAGTATAGATTTTGCTATATTCCATGAGTTTGGGCAGACCATACTTGAAAATGGCCGGGTAACCTTCTTCGGCTTCCTGACGAATCCCTTTTAGGCCGTAAGTTTGGTATACTAAAAGACCGTTGGTCGCCGTGTCTGAGCTTTGTAGCTCGTTGGTCAGGCCTTTGGTATTAAGCCGGATGAGATCCACCAGAGCCTGTCGATCGGCCCAAACCGGTTTACGATCTAGTTTCTTTGCCAGACGGACCAGGCAGGCAGCTATTAGGCCCATACTGAATATTAACCCTTTATGAGTATTTAAGCCGTTAGTTGCCAGATACATGTTAGCCTCAGCCTCTTTTCCGGGCTCACGCAGAAGAGGCAGGATCATATCACTACCATAAGAGTTGCTCATTTCCATAAAATGTTCGAATTCAGATGCCAAGGTCTGGGCAGAAATTCGAAACGTATTAATATCCATATCCTGGTGGCTACCGTTATTATAGCGGTCGACCAGGCCAGGTTTGGGTGCGGTTTCAACTTCGGTCAGCATGGCGTACTCAGTTTGTTGTGTTAAAAATCTAATATATTGATTCATATCCATAGCCCAATTATACCATAGGCTTGGGCAACTCCTCTATGCTATAATTCCAAGGTAGGTGATCGAACGATGGAACAAATCAATTTACATCTTGAAAATTTTGAAGGACCCTTTGATCTCTTGTTAAAACTGATCAAAGTCAACAAAATGGAAATAACGGACATTAAAATTTTTGAAATTACCGAACAGTATATGACGGTCTTAAGAGCCATGGATGAATTGGATCTTGATATTGCTTCGGAGTTTTTTGTATTAGCGGCGACATTGATCGAAATCAAAAGCCGGGAGTTGTTGCCCAAAAAATCCACTGAAGAAGCTGAAATCCCGACCAAAGAAATGCTTCTTCATAAACTGCGGGAATATGAATTTTTCCGGAACAAATCCTATGATCTGATGAGTCGGTTTTGCCAAGATGAGGTGATCGTCACACGATTGCCCATGACCCTGCCTGAAGAAAAGCATGTGGAGATCATCATTCCGGAAGGGTTTGGACCGGATAAGTTTTTCCTTCTATATATGGAATTATTGGATGGGCAACGAGAAAAACAAAATGTTTATACCAATATTGAACGAAGAATTTCGATCGAATCATTTAAAATCGAAGATATTATCAAGGATCTGATGGAGCGGATCGAATTGGCTAAAACAGTCCGATTTTCAGCCTTAGCCCAGCAAAGCAGCGGCAAGGCCGAGACCATCGTTATTTTCCTGGCTATTTTAGAAATGGTTCGAAATTTACAGGTCATGGTTTACCAGGACGAAGCTGGCGGAGAACTAATCATTGAGGAAAGAGGGACTGAACATGGAACAGAACAAGAAACAGGAAGTAGACCAGATGACGGATCAACAATCTACCTCGGACCCAATGAGTGATTTAAACCAAATAGTGGAACCGACCCAAGAGACAAGACTCGATAAAGAAGTCTTAAAAGGTTGCCTGGAAGCAATTCTTTTTGCCGCCGGAGAACCGGTCTCCATTCGAGAAATGGCTGATATGCTAGAAGTTGTACCCGATGCAGTCGAAACGTTATTGGACGATTTGGACAATCAATATCGCCAGTCCAGCCGCGGCATCTTTATCATTCGCCTAGAGGATAAGATCCAGCTGGCCACGAAGGTAGAATATTCCAGATGGGTATTAAAATTGGCTCAAGTCAATGAACGCCAGACTTTGTCCAAAGGGGCACTGGAGTGCTTGGCTATCGTAGCGTATAAACAACCGGTCACCAGGGTGGAAGTCGATGATATCAGAGGTGTCAGTTCGGATTATGTCATGGCAAAATTGTTGGATCGAGGTTTTATAACGGTGATCGGTCGTAAAAATGTTCCGGGCAAGCCCAAACTCTATGCCACCACCGATGAATTCCTGCGTCAATTTGGCTTTACTAATGTTAAAGTCTTTACCCAGGATGAAACCTTTCAGGAATTGATCCGATCGGTAGAATCTACCACCCAGGATCAAGATGGCCTGGAGATATTACCCGATTTTGAACCGGATGCTATTGATGAGACTCAGATCAGCATCTGGGATTAAGGCATCGGGTTGCAATTGAATTTTAAGCAGGTCACCGGTGTTACCGATCTTATGTATTAATTGATCAGACAAATTATTCCCAAAGGTGGGCAGTTAGCCACCGGGAAGTCAGGTTAGGGAACGGGCCATGATTCAAACTTTTAGCCGGGGTGTTCCAGGAGGTTATTGCAATTGTTCTTCAACAATCCTGCATTGACAATCTTCAGCAACTGTCTAAATCTGTAAAAATTGTATGAATCATTCGAAAAATGAAAGTTTTCATGCGTGACCTGACATATACGTGTATAATTTAGGGTACTTACCAGGTGCGGATAAGTCCAATTCAACAACCGCTGATCTAACCATAGCATTGCTGAGTTGTGCTTTAGTAACTAATATGGCCGGACGAAATGATGCCCATCGCCCTGTCCTGGGTCATGACAAAAGGGCATAAAGCCGAGACCGTCTTCGAATTTAAATCGGCGATTTCAATGACTCGGTTTAGCGCCAGGCAACAAGTCTTTTGTAACTGCGGAAGTGTTCCGCCCAGACTACTTATGATAAAAAGAAAGAGGGAATAAACGTCTATGGAAACAATGAATCGTGATTTAATGAGAGTGATTCAGTCAAAATTCACCAGATTGTCCAAGGGTCAGAAAATGATTGCGGACTTTATATTGAAACATTATGACAAAGCCGCTTTTATGACAGCCGCCAAGCTTGGCCAAAATGTCGGGGTCTCGGAGTCAACAGTGGTCCGCTTTGCCATTGAATTAGGCTATGAAGGGTATCCGGAACTTCAGAAATCCCTGCAGGAACTGGTAAAAACCAAGTTGACTGCCGTGCAACGTCTCGAATTGACCAATGATCTGGTGGATGAGGAAAATGCTTTAAAAAGCGTTTTAAAAGCCGATATGGAAAATATTCGTACGACCATGGAAAAGGTCAATCAAAGGACGTTCGATGCCTTTGTGGATACCATTGTTGAGGGGAAGAAAGTCTATATTATTGGCTTGCGCAGCTCCAGTGCCTTATCAGAATTTCTGGGGTTCTACTTAAATTTGATCCTAAACAATGTGGAAGTGCTCCATCATGGTATGAGTGATATTTATGAGCAACTCCTTCACTTGGGTGAAGGCGATGTGGTCATTGGTATCGGATTTCCGAGATATTCCATTAAAACAGTCCAAGTCTTGAAATTTGCCCGAGGCAGAGGCGCTAAGATCATTAGTTTAACGGATTCCCTGCTATCGCCATTGGCATCCGTGTCCGATTTAACGGTCATCGCCCAAAGCAATATGGCATCATTTGTGGATTCTTTGGTGGCACCGATGTCCATAATCAATGCGATCATCATTTCCGTGGGACTCAAACGGCGTCAGTCAGTTACCGAAGCTTTTTCAAAATTAGAAGAGATCTGGGAAGAAAACAAAGTCTTTATGACGAAAGACACCGATTAGATAAAAGTATTAAAAGAGCAATTGAAATGGACTTCAAGGCTCTTTTTTTATGCTCTGATACCCCTTGTGATTATCAAACGAGCAGAAATAACGAAGGATTGCGCATAAAAATTTGATTATTCATCACCTTGCTCAAATCAATTTTGATAATTTATCATTCGTCTCATTAGTCTTTTCTAAATTTTAGACCTCTTAAATTAGAAGAAGTTAGGTGATGTAAATGTTTTTATGATAAGCTATGAAAGATTTTGGAAATGCTTTTATAAGTGTGAATAAATAGTAAAATGATTACGTAAGCAAAACGAATTCAAGTATTAGGAGGATTAATTTCATGGCAAAAAACAACGTGGCACCCAAAGAATACATAGAAAGTGTTATTGCGGATGTTAAAACAAGAAATGCCAACGAACCGGAGTTTATTCAAGCAGTAGAGGAAGTTTTCTATTCATTGACTCCAATTTTGGAACAACATCCAGAATATATCGAGAATAATCTGCTCGCTAGATTTGTAGAACCAGAACGCCAGATCATGTTCAAGGTTCCATGGAGAGACGACAACGGCAATCTGTTTGTTAACAGAGGTTACAGAGTACAGTTTAACGGTGCAATTGGACCCTACAAAGGTGGATTAAGATTCCAGCCGAATGTAACGTTAAGCGTTATCAAGTTCCTTGGTTTTGAACAGATCCTGAAGAACTCCCTCACCGGACTGCCCATTGGTGGTGGTAAGGGTGGAGCCGACTTTGACCCAACCGGAAAATCTGATGCTGAAATCAGACGGTTCTGTGAAAGCTTCATGACTGAACTGTATCGTCACATCGGACCGGACGTTGACGTACCGGCTGGTGATATGGGTGTTGCGGGAAGAGAAATCGGCTACCTGTACGGAACCTATAAGAGAATCCGTGGTGCGTTTGAAAATGGCGTATTGACCGGAAAAGGCCTTCCTTATGGTGGATCCCTGATCCGTCCGGAAGCTACCGGCTTTGGTATTGCTTATTTCTGTAATGAAATCTTAAAGCATGAAGGCGATTCCCTAGAAGGCAAGACTGTAGCTGCTTCAGGCTTCGGTAATGTTTCATGGGGCGTTTGTCAGAAAATTACTCATTTGGGTGGAAAAGTTGTAACTTTATCCGGACCAGATGGATACATCTACGATGCTGATGGAATCAATACTCCTGAAAAATGGAACTACATGGTAGAGATGAGAAACTCAGGCAGAAACAAGGTAAAAGACTATGCTGATAAATTCGGCTGTGAATTCTTTGCCGGTGAAAAGCCATGGGGCAGAAAAGTTGACATCATCATGCCTTGCGCTATGCAGAACGATATCCGCATCGAGCA
The DNA here is from genome assembly GCA_049294805.1 of Clostridiaceae bacterium. Lineage (GTDB taxonomy): Bacteria > Bacillota > Clostridia > Clostridiales > Clostridiaceae > JG1575. The sequence continues at coordinate 3,072 of JBAQDU010000053.1, read as the reverse complement.
TGCTGAAATGATCATCGCCAACGGCATCAAGTATGTCTGTGAAGGCGCTAACATGCCTTGTACTAACGAAGCTGTCAAACTGTTCCAGGACAGTGGACTGATCGTCGGACCAAGTAAGGCAGCTAATGCCGGTGGAGTTTCCGTATCAGCTCTTGAAATGGCACAAAACTCCATGAGATTTGCTTGGACTGAAGAAGAAGTGGATGATAAATTAAAACAGATCATGTTCAACATTCACACTAACGCAAGAGACGCTGCTGAAAAGTATGGCTATGGCTATAATTTAGTAGCCGGTGCTAATCTTGCAGGCTTTGATAAAGTTGCTAAGGCTATGATGGCTCAGGGCGACTTCTAAACAAAACGCAAATAACATTCATTTTAAAAGAGTACTGTCTGATTATTCAGCAGTACTCTTTTTCTGTTTGGTTCTGTTTGGTTCTGTTTGATTCTGGCTGGTTTTGCCTCGTCTTTGCTGGTTCGGATTGGTTCTGCCTGGTTCTGTCTGAGTCTTTGTTTAATTGGCCATATTAATAAAATTTTTAAAACTTTGTTAATATTTAAATTATTAAGTTGTTTACATTTGCTTTAAAATTCAGGGTCGGTTTATATGTTAAAATTATAAGGCGAATAGATAAAAACTTCTATTTTGCAGTACACGAATAGTTAATCTTAAAAACGAAAGTTGGAATACAATGAAAATAGTAGTAGTGGGAGCCGGTGCTTCCGGAATGATGGCTGCCATTACGGCGGCCCGAGAACCGTCCAATGAAGTCATTTTATTGGAACGAAATAAAATCGTCGGACGAAAAATGTTTATTACCGGCAAAGGTCGCTGCAATGTGACCAATGCAGCGGACATTTCTGAATTCTTCGATGCCATCCCGCGTAACCCGGATTTTTTATATTCAGCGCTGTATAGTTTCAGCAATGAAATGTTGATGGACTGGCTCAGGGGCAAGGGTTTAAAATTGAAGACCGAACGGGGCCAACGGGTATTTCCACTGTCAGATAAAAGCTCCGATGTAATTCGGGTATTTACTCGGGAACTGGAAGACCTCAATGTGGATGTCCGGTTCGACACTCAAGTCTCAGCCATCAAAGTTGAGGGCGATCTAGTGACCGGAGTAAAGACCAATCGAGGACTGATTACGGCCGATCACTATATCATCGCCACCGGTGGTGGCAGTTATGCGTTGACGGGATCGGACGGGGCCGCTTTAGAGCAACTTAAACGAATTGGTGTTAAGACCCATCCCTTTAGCCCCAGCTTGATCCCCTTGACAGTTTCCCAGAAGAACGTCAGTGAGTTGGCCGGTGTATCACTAAAGAATGTGGGGTTTACTTTATTAGACGGCAAACGGGTCTTATTTAAAGACCTAGGCGAAATGCTCTTTACCCATAATGGGGTCTCAGGTCCCTTAGTCTTATCAGCCAGTTGCCTGCGGACCCAAGGCGAGCTAACTTGTGAGATCGACTTAAAACCGGGATTGACCGAAGAGGCACTGGAGGCCAGGATTTTAAGGGATTTTGCGAAATATCAAAACAAGGACCTGCGAAACGGTTTGACCGATCTGTTGATCCAACGGTTGATCCCATTTATTTTAGAGCGGGCTGAGCTTGACGGTATCACTAAAGTAAATGCCGTGACCACAGCCCAACGTAAAAGTTTGATCCAAGCCATTAAACATTTGAGCTTTACCATTAATGGGACGAGACCTTTGACCGAAGCGATTATTTCCCGAGGCGGAGTCGATGTCAATGAAATTGATCCGTCGACGATGAAGTTAAAACGTTTTAAAAATTTATCCGTTTGCGGTGAATTGGTGGATGTCGACGCTTATACCGGCGGCTACAATTTACAAATTGCTTTCTCCACCGGTTACTTAGCGGGGGCGAGTCTTTCGTAAAGAGATCCGTGCAATAGATCCACTTTGAAAACGAATTACCATAATTAATTTGCGAGGTCTAACAGAGGTCCACCTGAGTATTTTAAACAAACCAGTGCAAACTGGAGCGCTTTGTATGACTGGATAAAGGTCCTCTTTTCATGTATAATAGTAAAGTGTATGGGTATATGTTAAGCATGACCCTACGGAATAGGAGGCAGAGTATGAGAGAAATCATCTTGGCAGATCATGCCGGATTCTGTTTTGGAGTCCAACGAGCTGTCACGAAGGCATTCGAACTCTCTGGTTCGGGCAATAAGGTATTTACTTTTGGCGAGTTGATTCATAACAGCGATGTTGTGAAGAATCTGGAAAAGAAAAATATAAATGCAATTTCTGAAAAAAACTTCGGCGAAGTAACGCAGGCAGATACGGTTTTAATCCGCAGCCACGGGGTAACTCGAGCAAAGCTGGATGAGATCAATGAATTGACAGATAAAGTAATTAACTTGACCTGTCCCTATGTTACCAACATTCAAAGTAAAGTCAGTGAATTCTATGCGAAAGGGTTTAAAATCATTATTTTAGGTGATGATCAACACCCGGAAGTCATTGGAATCAACGGCTGGTGTGACAATACGGCACTGATTTCCAAGGGAGGGGATGTTGACTTCACCGTTCCCGCAAGAATCTGTGTTGTGTCCCAGACAACCGAAAAACAGGCCAACTGGGAAAAGCTGATCGCCAGGTTATCACAGACAGCGAAAGAAATGTATGCTTTTAACACCATTTGTGCAGCTACCGGAGAACGACAGAAATCCACGGATGAGTTGTCTCGAAGGGTAGAGGCCATGGTGGTCATTGGCGGAAAGCATTCTTCCAACACCACAAAGCTCTACGAAATCAGTCGGGCAAATTGTGAACATACTTATTTTGTTGAGAATGCCCAAGAGTTAAAAGACTATGTTGAAGAACTAAAGAAGTTTGAAAAAATTGGAATAACAGCCGGCGCGTCAACCCCGGACTGGATCATCGAGGAGGCAATGGAACTATTATGATGGATGAAACGAGAATTGGTGAGAACACCCAGGTGCAGGCAGAGGACCAAATCAATGAGGCAACTGTTGTGAATGAGACCCCTGCAAATGACGTTGTAGCTACAGAAGACAAAGTAGCTGAAGAAACA
>JBAQDU010000052.1:0-1778 GCA_049294805.1 Clostridiaceae bacterium | reverse complement strand
TTCATCTAGAGCTGCAAACATTCCATTTAAATCATATTTGCATCTTGTATTTTCATTCCCCCTATTGCCTGTAACACCTATGAATGCAGCATCTAAAAATATATTGATGCTATCTTTGCCATTAACTATCCAGTCTTCATATTTAAAGATAATAAGAACGTGAATCCCATTGGCGCCTTCTTTTACCGAAAGTTCTACTCCAGGAAGCAAGTATATATCCTCTTTTTGAGCACGCCTTTTTAATGCTTTATATTCACTCAATTCGAATTTATTGTGATTAGTAATGAATCCGACTTTAATATCCTTATTTACAAGGGCTTCAACATAATCGTTGATAAATGTGTTATCTGGACCATCAAAGGAGAATTCCTTGTCCGATTGAGTATGCAAGTGAGAGTCAATTTTAAGATAAGTTGATCCGTTTTCAAACATTATTTGGCCTCCGTTGACTAAACTTGTTTATAATATCGAGCTATCCTCAACTCGGGATATTGGAATGTATACCATTTTAAGAGGTATCAGCTTCTGGTGTTTCTCACTCAACTGATCATAGTATTTCAAGATCAAATCCACCAATTCAGTTCCGTTAATTCCGCGGATAATTGGGGTACCATCCAGGTATTTCTGAGCATTTTTGGTGTAATTTGAAAGCGTGACAAATAAACCGTAATCTCCCTCTCGCATAGCACCCTTTAAGGATTGGATAGTTGTCTCTTTTACATCACCATCAGCGCTTTTTACTTGTACCAAAATTCTCGGCGGCAACTCATCTTTATAGGCCGTTATATCTATTCCGCTATCACCGCCATGGGCTGAGACAGTCGTTCTATATCCCATAGCATTCAAAAGATCAGAGATAAATAACTCAAAATCATAGCCTTTTAAATGCTTGCTAAGTTCCTTTAGTATGAAGTCTTTCGTTGTTTCAATGATATCTTCAGCTGTTGCTGCTACACTTTCATCCTCTTCATCAGATGTTATGAGAGTTTTTTTAAATCCTTTGTCCAGAGCAGACAAGTATTCATCTGCAAAATTTTTCACGGAGAAGAATGACATGGCTGATCCGATTTCATATAAAGCACCTTGAGAAAAAGCAGTCCTCGGAAGATGCTTCAGCCATTTGACTTTTCTTTGCTGTACATATTCAGCTGCACTCGGGTTATATGTATAGTCGCCTTCAACAATTCCAATATTAATTTTACGATCAATTTTTGATGGGAAAACAACATAATCACCAACTTGAACTTCGTTCACAAAGCGATACAGCATACCAGCTCCATTTGCAATTGATCCCTTTTTAGCATCAGCATATGTGCTGGTATACCGCTCTTTAAATGTCTGTCTATTGCTTTCGAGATTGCTTAAATCGCCCATCTCTTTCCAACCAATAGCGATGATTTCTTCTTGAAGAAAGAGATTGTCGTCCATCGTGTGTATGCCCCACACGTGTATTTCGTCAGAACTTTTCATTTTGATCACCTCCATTACTCCACCCCCAATGCCTTAAACACAGCATCTTCAGGTGACTGGTAGAATATCAGATTGAACTTGCCCATAAGTTCCGGGGGTACGGTAGCCATGTCTGCTGCGGAAGTAATTGGTAGCAATACTTTCTTAGCTCCACTGTCCAGGCAGACCTGAAGAACATTAGCCAGTTCCTCAACCTTTATGATTGTTCCACTGATGCTAAGATTTCCAAGGACCGCCAAGCTGCTGATCACTGGTTTGTGAAGTGCAGCAGAACAAAGCGCAATAAATGCAGTCAAGGACAACTGGTT
>JBAQDU010000051.1:0-8060 GCA_049294805.1 Clostridiaceae bacterium | reverse complement strand
ACAAGATTGAATAAACCCAACATCAAAAATGAGAGTCCAAAAAACGCAATATTCGCATCCATCCCTACCTGGTTCCCGGGCATACTGAACGTTCTTCTAATCAATGCGAAGGGAATCGCAAGGATGACATTCGCGATCTGCAGTAGGATCGCTAAGAAAAACCTTGATTTTACGATGTCTCTTTTGCGGATGGGGAGGGTCATTGAGTAGAAAATATCATGATTTTCACGACCGCTCAAGCAGGTAAAAAAGATTGCCAAGGTGGTGTAAAAGAAAATCATGTAATACGGGTAGTTCGGAATAAGTAGCATGGCTGAAAGTGACAGGAATATGATGGCGGTGGGATGCATCGCCAGTTTAAATTCCTTATAGAGCATGTTCTTCATTTTACAATCACTCCTTTTCCAAATGAACCATAATGGATTCTAAATCGGCATCGTATGTTTTCCTGCCTATAATTTCACTGTCTGCTGCATTAATTAATGCCCGGTAGCCATGCTTACTTTTTTTGCAGCCGATCAATTTCCACTTAAACTCACCGGTTAATTGATCGTCATTCAGTTCCAAGATTCGATATTTGGATAAAAACGAATCGATGTCTGTGCTGGCAAGAATTTCCCCGTTTTTGATGTATATTATATTGTCTGCGCATTTATCAAGATCAGAGGTAATATGAGTGGAGAACAAAATGGTGATGCCCTTTTCGGAAAGCCTCAGGAAAACGTCCAATAAGTCATCCCTGGAAACAGGGTCAAGTCCACTGGTCGGTTCATCCAGAATTAAAAGTTCGGCATTGTGAGAAAGCGCTAAAACCAGGGAATACTTGACCTTCATCCCCGCGGACAACTCATCCGGGGTTTTGGTTTCGTCCAGATCAAACAATCCCATATAGTGCTTATATGCCTTTTCATCCCAATTGTAATAGAATCGACGAGTGGTATCGGTAATGGTCTTAAGCTTCTTCTTTGGATAATAATCAATTCCACCTTCAACAAATCCAATTTTTTGTTTTATTTCAAATTCATTTTTAGTGAAGCTTTGGCCGAAAAACGAAATCTCGCCACTGGTAGGATGAACTAGATTCAATAGTGATTTCAACGTTGTCGTTTTACCGGCACCATTACGTCCAATAAAACCGGTAATTGTTCCTTGTTCTAACTCAAAGGACACACCGTTTAATTCAAATTGCTCATATTTTTTACAGAGATCTTTGACCGTTAAAACCGTCATTTCCCCACCTCGTTTTTTTGATCATCTAATGTCTCACCAAAGGCTATTTGGGTAAGCTTGTCAAACATGCTTTTTGGAGGTATTGCAATCCCTTGTTCTTCATCCCCCAATAAAATTAATGTATCTCCCGGATTAATATTGAACACTTCTCTCGCTTCCTTTGGTATTACGATCTGTCCTTTCTCACCGACCTTAACTGTCCATGCATATTTTCCTTTTGGTTGTGTCATTTTATTGTCTCCTTAAAGTATGATAAGTATGATTTGTATAACTTTACTTAAAGATATGCCTATGTATACTTTTTGTCAATCCCTTTTTCAAATAACTTAAGACATCGTCATTTTTCATATTAAAAACAACGTAACTCATCATTCCAGCAACACATCGAGATGTTTCCATAAATGGCGTTAATTTGGTGAATCAATAATTCGGAGAATCGGTTGGTCTGGTCCGTGGGACCAGTTTGTGATGCATCCCTTGTAAAAAACCCAGTAGAACGCAAAAAGAACCGGTGTTTCCGGCTCTTTGATTTTCTGATTTTTAGTTCTCTGAAGTTTAGTCTTCTGGTTTAGCTCTCTGGTTTAGTTCCTTAGTTTGGTCCTTCTCGGCTCACTGAACTTAACCCATCTAGCTTTGATGGTATAACCTGTGTTTAAGTTGCCACGCTTTTGGGTCGATCTGTTCTGACTTTAGCGATACCGCTTGAACTCGCGATTCATTTTAATGATGGAGGCCAGTTCTTCGGCTTCAATGCCGGTGTGAAGAAGATCATGACAATTGGCACAGACTGGTATAATATCTTCGGCGATATCCGGGTGAAGATCCTGATCTGGTGCATAATGCCTCAGATGGATCTGGGTCCTTCCTTTACCGGCATCTCCAAACACCAGCATATAGTCAAATCCGCACAGGGCACAAGCCGTTCCATGGTACTTCATGGTTTCAATGCGCCACATAAAATTTTCCTCAATCAGCCGATATTCTTCGCGGGGGGTCAAGATCCTATCATCTACTTCAATTGTATTTTCTATGATCTCGCCCACAAAGATGAGACAAATATCATAATGGAGAAAATCTTTTTTATAGAATCGCAACAGCGGCAGATTGGGCGTCTCATTTCGTTCAAAAAAATAACCAGCTACCAGGTCCGAAAAAACACTTTTGAATTTTCGTCCCCAGCGTAGTTTGCCCCGCCCTTTATCATAAGAATCCATATAAATTGCGCAAGGGTAAGGAATCCCATTGTAGCTAAGGTAGATTTCCCGTCGTTCATGTTTTTCCATGTCTTCTAGGTGAAAATAATCTTTTACTTCATTGGTGATCCGTATTTCATTATATTTTAGGGAAGAGAGGTCAATTGATTTAACTGCCACTTTATTATTCAGCACTTCCCAGGAAGTATTATCATTTTTAATGAATTCCGACATAAACCATAGCCCACCTTTGCATCATAAACTCATTATAACAAAAATATTCCGAATTTTTAGCACAAATAATGGATCGGTGGCTTTTCTTGCAATTTTAACTTTCCAATGATAGGATTAGCTAAGATTAAAGCTTGAATGACCCACGGAGGTTAAAAATTATGAACATTAGAGAAATTATGAAATACATCGAGAGCGAATTTATTATTATAAATAATACCCCCTGCAATATCTGCGGTGGAAAATACATCACCGAATCCTCAGGTTTTGATATCGAAAACGGCATGCCGTCCAATATCACCTCCTGTATCTGTGAAGATTGTGGCAGCCGCAAGGATTTCTACTTCAGAGCACCCATCGGTAGTTTGAATCTTCAAAAAGAAAAGAAAGAATTGAATTAGGTTAATAATATTTTCCGAACTAGTTGTTGATCATTTCAACAAAGAGCAAACGGCCTGAGGAACTTTCATGAGTTTCCACAGGCCGTTTCTTTATTTTTTCAAGGTTCGTAATTTAGTTTTTTTAAAGGGCTGTCTCAAGGATCAGTCCGCGACGATCTTTGTCTTGAAGTAGCTGGCGCCATCGATCACTGAATAACCAGTCCCGTTGAAGATCGCCGCTTTTGAAACGCCTTTTTTGATCTCTTCTACAAAGGCGTCCAACGAATGCACCCGGTTTGGCAACCAAGTGGCATATTTACCCAGCTGTTCCAAATGATGGGCATCACTGACCCCAATGGGCATCAGATCAAGGTCACTGCAATAGTTGTAGGCTATTTGATTGGCTTCAAAGGTGGTACTGCCGTTTAGCACTTCAATACCGGTCAAACCTTTGATTGTCTTTAAATTATGGGCCAATCCCCGATTATTGGAACGGAAGGGATGGCAGGCAAAACAAACACCGCCCTGGTCCTGGACAAAGTCCACAAAGTCTTGAGCACCGATGCGCCTATCTGGGAACGAGTCGATGCCAAAGGCGATGATATCACCCTGTAGACTATAAAACTCCACCCCAACAAAAATCGGAAATCCGATTTCCCGGGAATAGTTTTCCGCAATTTCACGAAGACCCATGCTGTCGTGATCTGTAATGCAGATCGCATCAAGTCCTTTGGCTTTCGCCGCTTGGACCATCTCTTGCAGCCCTTGAATTGAATCGGAGGAATATGTACGTTCATGCATATGCATGTCAATCAACAAAATAATCAGTCCTTTTAAAAGTGTTAGTCGTTCCTATATAGTTTAACAAGCTTCTGACTGTTTTATCATTCAAGTTTCGAATGATAAAATCATTCTGATCGATTCCTTCGATATGTTATCTTTTGGTGAGCATCGGATATTTGAGGCAGGACAATGGGACGGGTGATTTTTAAATGGATCAATTCGACCATTGGCTGGAAAAAAAAGCTGCCCCATAAAAGGCAGCTTTTTATTTTTTCTTATCCTATTTCATGATCCGTTCGGCTTATTTAAGCACTCCGAATTCATAGCCTTCCGCTTTGTAGTAGTCGATGATTCCCTGTAAGGCTTGGGGACCATTTGTAAGATGACCGGCATCATGCATCAACACGACCATAACATGACCGGCTGCACTTTTAGTGGTTTTAATGGTGTACTTAACGAGGCCGGCGGGGGATTTATCTTTATTGCCCTGATCCGAGTCACCACTCATGGCGTTCCAGTCCAGGTATTCCAACCCAATGTCCGACAGTGCCGCTTTCGCATTTTTCATCTTGGTCTTGGCCGTTTTGCTACCAGTCCAAGAGAAGGATCCGCCTGGGAAACGATATACTCCAGTGGTCCAGTCTTGCCCCAAAATAGCTCTGATCTCAGATATTGCTTTCTGAGCATCTTCAACGATGGCATCAACATCAGCGATCCGCTTTGGGTATAATTCACTGTAATTATGGCTGTTGGTATGGATGGCAATGACATTTCCATTTGCTACCGTTCGTTTCACAATATCCGCCCGTCCCGTTAAACTTCCATTGGGGTAGTAGAAAAATGTTCCATTGACATTATTTTCTTCTAAAACATCCAGAATTTTCGGGGTAACATTGGTCGAAGGACCGTCATCAAAGGTGAGAAAAACCAATTTTTGGTCTGGATAGTAGTCCGCTTCGTCGGTATTCCACATCCAATCCCGGACAGTTGCTGTATCATAGGCGTTTCCGGTTTTAATATCCTCAGGATCGATGGGATTCGTTGGTTTTGGCGGTGTTATTGTCGAAGGCGAGGTTTTAGCTGGTGTGGTTGCGGTCGCTGTGGTCACAGGAGATTTGGTATCCGGTGTTTTGGTATCAGCGGTTGTCGTATTGGCAGAGGTTTTGACGGGAGCTGTGGTCTGAGGTTTCGTTTCCCCTAGTCCAGACCCGGTGGTCGACGTATTAAAGGTTAAAGTTGTCGTTAACGGGCTGGTGGTTGTCGTGGTGGTCAAACCACATCCGGATATAAGCCAGGTGGCTGCAGTAATCATTGCACAAATTTTTTGGATCTTAGTTATCATGGTCAATACTCCGTATCATCGAAATTTGAAAAATCAAAAAGGCGCACTACGTTACAAATAGATGTTTCTAATCCTAACTATATCCAATCTGCCCGCTTTTTGGGTTACAGTTAAATGACATCATGACCCGCTTAGTATTGTTCTAAACTGCCTTATCACTGGGTCGTGTTAAACCATCGAAGCTTGCCAGGCGCGTTTTTTGCTCGTGCTTATGGCTCCGTCAGTTCGTTTCGTTTCTGATCCGCTTGATCTTGATGTTTCTCATCGAGCAGCTTGAACTGATGGACTAAAAAGAAGAACGTGAGGATTGTTGCTGCAATATCTGAAATCGGCATGGCATACCAGATTCCGTCTAACCCAATAAACTTTGGAAGGATGATCAAAACCGGAACCAGGAAAAAGATCTGACGTGAAAGGGACAGGAAAAATGACAAGCGGGCTTTTCCGATGGAACTAAAAAAGTTTGAGGAGATGACCTGGAACCCGACCACGAACATCATTAACTCAACTTTCTTAAGGCCTTGAGCGGTTAATTGGTGCAACACTTCATCGCCACCGGTCATGGGTCCGACCAATAGATCGGGGAGCACCATAATAAAGATCCAGCCCACCACCACCACCGCACTGGATGCGATGATACCGACTTTGACCGCCTTTTTGACCCGATCGAAGTTCTTCGCCCCGTAGTTATAGCCAATAATTGGCTGCAGGCCTTGATTCATTCCAAAAATCGGCATATAGAATAAAGTCGCAACGGTGTTGATAATGACGTAGGCGCCTTGGGCCGTATCTCCGCCGTAGGTTTTGAGATTATTGTTAAACAATGCAGCCACCAAGGAGCCGGCGATCTGAACAAAAAATGGTGAAACGCCGATGGCCACGATCATTTGAAAAATTCGAAAATTAAGCTTGAAATTGGCAAGTCGAAGCTTCAGGTAACTTTTGCCGCTCACATAATAGTTGACTCCCATCAAAAAAGACACCCCTTGGGCAATGATGGTTGCATAGGCAGCTCCACTGACACCCAGGCCCAAGCCGGGCAGGTTTATGATTGGGATCGTTTCAAAAATAAAAATAGGATCCAAAATTACATTGACCACGGCGCCGGTGATCATTAGTTTCATGGAGAATTTAGGACTGCCTTCAGCCCGGATCAGGTGATTCATGGCAAACCCGAAGGTGTTCCACAGGTTACCCCACAAGATGATGTTGATATAGGCCATGGCATAGCCTAAATTTCCTTCGGTAGCGCCAAAGAGCCGCAAGAGACTCTCCAAATTCGTCAGGAAAATCAAATTCAGTCCAATTGCCGTAATTAACAAGAGTACGGCAACATTCCCTAAAATATGTTCCGCTTTTTCTGTCTTCCCCTCGCCCATCCGCAAGGAGATATTAGCAGCACCACCGATGCCAAACAGCATGGTGAATCCCATCAGGATCAGCATCACCGGCATGGTGATTCCCACTCCGCCGATGGCCGTGGAGCCGATGCCGGGTATGTTACTAATAAAGTACCGGTCGACAATATTATATAGTGCCTGAACCATCATTCCGGCGATGGCCGGCAATGAAAATTTCAGGAATAACGGGAAGATTGGTTCATAATTTAATAACTTTTCGCGTTCGTTCATTTGTTTATTTCCTCCATGAAAGGGACCAGCATTTCTGCTGGCCTTCTTTGCTTTCTATTCAATGTTATATCATTTGATCTCTGGTTTATACAAGTTCTACTTCACGGAATCCCTTTCAATAATTTGATAAGGCAATACGAAATGTTCCTGATCGCCCGGTTCATTCCTTAGTTTTTTAACGAGAATTCTCATGGCAACTGAACCCATGTCATAAAGTGGTTGAGCCACTGTGGTAATTTTCGGATAGAAGATCGATGCTTCATAGATGTCATTGAATCCCATGACGCTAACATCTTCGGGAACATTCAGACCCTTATCACGCAACCCATTGATCACGCCCATGGCGATTTCATCGGATCCACAGAATACAGCATCGATTTTATTCGTTTCCAAAATCGTATTGATTCCCTTATAACCGGTTGGAGCTTTTAAGTCTCCATAAAAACAAAGATTCTCATCCACGTGAAGTCCTGCTTCTTTTAGGGCATCGACATAGCCGTCATATCTTTTTGCCCAGGCATTGCGGCGCTCTTTTTTGATGCCGATGTATGCGATCTGATGATGGCCTCGGTCGATCAAAAGTTTAACGGCTTCATGAGCTGCCTGACGATTGTCGATGGTGACAGACGGCAGGGTCTTTTCATCTTCAGTGCTTTCCACCAAAACCGTCTTCATATTGATATCATTGATGTACTCCAGAATTTCCGGATCAAGGGAAGAACTCATATAGAGTAATCCATCCACCATCTTTTCTTTCATTACTTTGATATACTTCTTCTCTTTTGCGATATCAAAATCAGAGTTGCACAAAATGATGCTGTAATCATACATGTTGGCAACATCTTCAGCACCTCGGACGATTTCGGGATAAACCTGTGAAGAAATATCCGGAACCAGTATGCCAATGGACCGTGACCGTTGAGTTTTAAGGCTCTGGGCTACGATATTGGGGCTGTAGTGTAATTTATCAATGGCTTCATTGACTTTTTTCTTCGTATCCTCATTAACTACATTTACATTATTAATTACGCGCGATACCGTAGCAATGGATACACCGGCCTCTCGGGCAACATCTTTGATTGAAGCAGCCATAATTCACCTCTAATTCATATATTTTAATTTAATCAAGTTTGACTTCTAATTTTCAAAAACTTACAATCTCTTTTCGTTTATTAATTGCTAAATTAATTATAGATTGTCAAGTTCATGTAAACAATAGCAAACCGCATTATTAATAGATTATTCCCATTTTGAAACCATCAAATCAGAT
>JBAQDU010000050.1:0-7299 GCA_049294805.1 Clostridiaceae bacterium | reverse complement strand
TGGGTACAACCTAAAACCACGGCGCTAAAGCTCGACTGGTCAAGGTCTTTGAATTTATCCTTAAGATAATCCAGGGTCGACGCACTGTCCGCTTGACCGGTCTCAATGAGTTCGACTAAACCCGGGCAAGTCATTTTTATGACTTGGCGCTGCTGGGCGACGCTTTCAACCAGCTGATCAAATTTCTTTTCTTTTAACGTCAGCTCCGTTGCCATTACGACAATGGATCCTTCAGGGGCTGCCACAACAGCAGGCTTTAAAGCAGGCTCGATCCCAAATACTAAGAGATCGGGATAAGCTGCACGGACGTCATCAATGGCGGCACTAGTGGCGGTGTTGCAGGCAATGACTAAAGCTTTTATATTGCGATGGACCAAATGATCAACGGCAGCTAAGGTCAATCGTTTAATTTCGTTGGTCGGTTTTGAGCCATAGGGGGCATTTTGTGAGTCCCCGTAATATATAAAATCCTCATGGGGCAACAATCGTACGATTTTTTTTAGTACGCTGATTCCGCCCACTCCTGAGTCGTAAACCGCGATTGGCTTGTTTTTATCATTCATCTTTTCACCGTCCATTCCACAAATTACTATACCAAAATTTAATCCCGATAACAAATAAACAAAGAAATTGGGAAAAGAAATTTTCTTTGTGAATGGTTACATCAAACGTTTCAGATTGACTGTATATTTATTTGGTTTTATGATTAAAACATACTAGACAAAGCATATAATAAACTAGTTTAAATGTGGTTTAATTTGATGAAATTTAATATTTGGGGGTTGCATTATGTCAAAAGGAAATCGTTATTTCATTTCTCCTGCCGAACAGCGGAAAGAGCCATTGCAGAAGATCTTGGATGAACATCCGGAAATAAAATTTGTTTCGGTAGCTGGAGTCGATCTGATGGGTCATGAAACAGATGAGAAAATACCGATTGAACTATTCCGACAGGATCTGGATAATTTTTTAAATGGAACGGCAGTTCAAACTGACGGCTCCTCAGTCATCCTGCCTGGGATCGCGACACTTAACAACGCCAAAATTGATATGAAAGTCGATAAAAACGTGAAATGGTGGATCGATCGGAACTTGGAACACATTGACCAGGCCACTGGTAAACCGGTCAGCACCATTAAGATCCCGTGCTTTTTGATCCATAATGAATTGGCGGTGGATTCTCGGTCAATTTTAAAACGGGCAGCACTCCATTTTGAATCAACTATTTTTGATTTGATCAATCGCCATCCCGAATCGGTGGAAAAGTTTGGGATCACACCGGCAGATATTGACCAGGTCGTGATCACGGCAGCCACTGAATTGGAATTCTGGGTCAAGACCCCGGAGGATAACCGGGACTTGGAAGAGCTCTCCGCATCTCAGGAACTTAAGGAACAGTATTGGGCCAGAACCCGGGGCAATGTTAGAACTGCCTTGGAAGGTACTCTGATCACCATGGGCCAGTATGGCTTATCACCGGAAATGGGACACAAGGAGGTCGGTGGTGTAAAAGCTCGGTTAAACCAAAAGGGATCCTTGCAGGGGATCATGGAGCAGCTTGAAATTGACTGGAAGTATGACACTGCCCTTCAGGCAGCGGATAATGAACTCATTGTCAAATTGATCGTCCGAGAAGAATTCCGGCTGCGGGGCATGGAAGTTACATTCTTGGCAAAGCCCCTGGAAGGTGTTGCCGGCTCCGGTGAACATACTCACTTTGGGGTCAAGTTGAAACTTAAAAACGGCGGCACAGTCAATTTGTTTGATGGCGGACGCCACCATTTTATGTCTCGCTATGGCTATGCGTCACTCATGGGACTTCTGCATAATTATGAGGTCATGAGTCCCTTTATTGTACAAAGCAACGATGCCTTCCGCCGCCTTAAGAAGGGCTATGAAGCACCGATCTGCATTGTAACCTCCCTGGGACAGTCTGTTGATGTGCCATCGCGCAACCGAACCATTTTAGCCGGTTTGATCCGCGATGCGGAAAATCCCTTTGCCACCCGGTTTGAATTGAGATCACCCAATCCCCACACCAATACCTATTTGGCCTTAACGACCATGATCCAGACCATGTTAGATGGGATCAGCTGGGCCATTGAAAATGGAAAGGACGAAGACTTTTTGTTAAAGGAGCTGTCCAAACAGCCCGGTGAAGTGGGGGAATATCTAAAGACGGATCGGATGTACCGCTCCGAAGACGATGTCTTTGAAACCTACAACGACGAGGAACTGGACGCCTACTTTGGTCGAGTGCCCCGGACGGTCTGGGAAAATGTAATGAACTTTGACTTATACCCCGAGAAAGTACCGGTGTTGACTCGTGGAAATGTGTTGACCGATCAGCTCATTGATTCCTTTAAAACGGCGGTGACCTCGAAGTGGGAGTTGGAAATGGAGCATCGACTGATTCCTAATTTCATCAAAGAAATCAGAGCAATGAAAAAAGCGCACGAGAACACAAAAAATACGGTAGCTGAAAAGCAATGGGAAAAAATCCAAGGCTTACGACGCAGTCTCATCATCGATGAACTAGGTCAAATCAGCACCATCAATAAGATCAAACAAGCTTTTAAAGCCAAGGATTATCAAACAGCTTCAGATGAACAGATCAATCTCTACGATCAGATCGCAGAGCTTCGCGGCCTATATCGAAAGTATAAGAATAATATTCTGGAATAAACTCAAAATCGGGAAAAAGTACGCGAAAAAATATAAAAACTAGAAGACCTGAGCGGGGCTTCTAGAGCAGAACCTCACGGTTTTTTGACGGATCAAGTGTCAAACCGGATTTAACCCATAAACCTGACTAACCGAGACCGAGCATGAGTCAAACAATTGAAAAAAACGAAAAAAAGAGGAAGTTGTATGGCAGTACAGCTTCCTTTTATCATGGGATTTTAGTCTCCCCCGCAGGAGACTTTTAGAAATCAAAAGGGTAAATTCAAACCTTTGTTCTAGATTTATTATAATCGAACGTCTGTTCCTTTGTCAACATTTTTCTTGAAGAAAATTTTCGAAAATGTTCGGAATTTAATCGGTCTAGTTTTTCAAAAACCCAAAATCATCAACTCTAATTACTGACATGTAAGTGGTCATTTCCTTGAATATTTCGTTGATCATTTCGTTGTTCAGAAGATGTTAATTTGAAAGCGGAGCATTTTCTCTTATAATAGATGTAGAATATCTTTAGTACAACTATACGATAACATGTCAGGAGGACATAATATGAATCCAATTGTAACCATAAATCTTAAGAATGGTAAAACCATCAAAGTGGAACTATACCCCGAAGTTGCTCCCAATACGGTGAAAAACTTTGTCAGTTTGGTCAAGAAAGGTTTTTATAACGGACAGATTTTCCATCGGGTCATTCCAGGTTTCATGATCCAGGGCGGAGACCCTACAGGCACCGGTATGGGCGGACCTGGTTATTCGATCCGGGGCGAATTCAAAGGCAATGGATTTGCCAATGATCTCAAACATGACAAAGGCGTTCTATCCATGGCCCGGTCCAATCACCCGGACTCAGCCGGTTCTCAGTTCTTCCTCATGGTTGAGCGGGCACCTCATCTGGATGGTCAGTATGCAGCGTTCGGAAAGGTCATCGAAGGCATCGAAGCCGCTGATGAGATCGTTAAAGTTCGCCGCAATGGACAGGATAAACCATTTGAGGATCAGATCATGGAAACAGTCACCGTTGAAGGTGCCGATGATATGGCTGAACCCGAGGTCAAGCGGTAATGAAGAGAAATCAGAGGAAAGTATTGTTGGCGTACAGCCTTGATACCATGGAACTGGCCAAGCTCGAACTGATGGGCCACAAAGTCATCGCCGTAACGAATTTAAACGGCGGTGCGTTGATCCGGGATCTCTTGGACAATAAAGGCAAGCCCACCAGCACGGAGTTGCCGGCGGAGAAAGTCATCATCTTTAACGGATATAGAGATGAAGATCTCAAGGCAGGGGTCATTGCGATCCGAACCAATTTTAAGGTAAAGCCGATCATCGCCGCTGTCACCGATAATTCCTATGAATGGCCTTTTGAGTTCTTGTTGACCGAACATTTGATCAAAGATCGCGACTGGAACTTAAAAAATGCCAAAGAATACCGTGAAAATCTGTTATTGGAAAATCAGGCAGAAGCAGAGCGGGCCGCAAAGGAAGCCGAGGCTAAAGCCAAAACTGAGGCAGAACTAAAAGGAGAATAATTAAAACCGATATGAGTCGAGTAGGAGAAAATATAAAAAAAATCAGGGAATCCTCGGGGATGACTGCCAAAGCCTTAGCTAAAAAGATGGGCGTCTCTGAAAGTTTCTTGCTGGATGTGGAACTAGGCCGTAAGGTTGTTAATGAAGCGATGATCCAGCGCTTTTCAACCCTACTGGGTCGTAATGTATCCGAACTTGGTTTGGATTCTTTTGAGAGTGCTGTTTATAAAGAAGACAAAGAAGATGAGCGCAAAGCCAGAGTGATCCAAGATCAAGCCCGACGAGTTGAAAAGCTCGTGGTCCCGCCAGTCAATAATAAACTTTGGGACCAGGCTTTTGGCAGTAACTTAAAAAACATTCCGATCTACACCCCGGCATTCAATCAACCCACTGGTCAGAAGCTATATCCGGTGGAAGACGGCAAGGTCAACGGCATTGCCGCTGAAAAAGCGGTGTTGGTCCGTCCGATCAACAATGAATTATCTGGTTACGGAATTTACAAGAACAGCCTGCTTTTGGGAAGTCCCATTAAAGCGCTGACTCAAGATGGCTACTACCTTGTTAGCGTCGGCGGTCAGAATTTGATCCGAAAAATTAAGTTATTGGGCAATTCCAAGGTGGTCCTGCTTCGCCGGGAAGACAAAGAATTGAGTCAAACGATTCCCTTTAAAGATGTCAAGCCCCTAGTCCACTTCACAATGGTGGAGACTCACTTTGGCTAAACTGGATTTTTATGCAGTGAAGCTTCCCGGCATTCTTTAATAATCATGAATTTTCCAGTAAATTTAATAATGTAACAAATTCCAGGCGGAATTCATGGAATTTCCTATAATGAAAAAAATACTATGCAGGGAACTGTGGAAAACTTCGAGGTTATCCACAAATAATGTGTATAAATGAGCAAAACTGTGCATAACTTTATTAAAATTCCTAAAATCATAAGTTTTTATTCAGAATTCGGACATAAATTCCCTATTCCATAAGATTTTCGAATGTAAATATGAAATTAGATTATAATTGTTAATAAAATATGAAATTGATTTAGGGAATCATCCACAGGTCAGAAGGGTGTAAAATAGAGACAATAGCCAAAGTTAGGCACGATCAATGGAAATAAGGTCTATAGGAGGCAAATATGCTTAAAGTTATTAAACGAAGCGGAGCGATCCAGCCATTTGACCAAAAAAAAATCAGGACCAGCATCCTAAACGCATCCAGAGATGCCGGAATGCCAATCAACAATAAAGAAGCCAAGTTGTTGTCAGAGGATGTAGAGCGCCAACTAACGGCTGTAAACGGCGAAAATGGAGTCACGACTTCTTTTGAAGTTAGATCCATGGTCCGGGCAGCCTTGCGGGAACTTGGGTTTGACAATGTCAGCCAATTGTTTGAGCGGGGCAAAAAAGACGATTTGACTGATATTCAAAGACACCTCCAAGCCATACAAGATCACACCAAAGCTCTGGAAGAACTCGCCAGAGAAAATGTGGGGGGATCTGCTGTCGTCAAAGCCGAAATTGAAACCTATATCAGCAACAATGAAAAAGATTTGGACGATGATGATGATGAAGAGTCCGATAAGACTCAGTTATACAAGGGACTGGATGATTAATCCAAAATTCCCCAGGATAACGCAAATCCTCGAACAGTCAAAAAAAAACGAGTCAGGCTTTATTAGCGGACTCGTTTTTTATTTGCTTTTCTAGGATGGATTATTTTTTAAAACGCAGGAAACCCATAATATATAGTCCGCCAGTAACCCCCAGGGCAATGACCAGGATGACATCCACAAGAGGCAGCTGCAAATACAGAATCTCCAGACAGTACAACGCGGTGAATAAGGCCATGAAGATAAACAGCTGAAAATCGGCCAGGGAGCGTCTGCGGATCATTCGATGGATCATGTGGAACAGAAAAAGTCCGGCAATGAGGCCGATCCCAAGGAGGACTTGCGGGGGGAGGCTCATGATGATGCCACTTCGAACAGTGTATTAAAATCAGGAGTATATAGCGACGATTGACTCTCGCTGGATTGAATCAGCGCATTGCTGATCCCCAATGCCAGGGCATAATCGATGACTTCGTCATACTCGTTTGGGGTCAGGCAACGGTCAAGTTCCGGATAATGAGTCAGATCTCCGGCGGGGGTATATTGATTCATGATGGAGAGGTAGATATTGTCTCCATAGGTGCTGTGCAAATAGGCCAAGATCCCTTGCGAATCATCGACTTGACCAGGCAGAATTAAATGACGTACCACCATGCCCCGTTTTAGGAGGTCACCACTAAAGCGGACGGGGCCGGTCTGACGATACATTTCAGCCAGTGCCGCCTTTGCAGCTTCTGGATAATCCAAAGCCTTGGAATAGCGCCGGGCAAGCTCCGGATCCAAATATTTAAAGTCCGGCAGGTAGATGTCAATGAGACCCTCTAGTTTTTTTAAGGTCTCGACGGATTCATAGCCGGAGGAGTTCCAGACGATGGGAAGATCCAGTCCCTGGGCCCGGGCTTGGGCAATGATGGGGATGAGTTGGTCCGTAAAATGCGCTCCTGTGACGAAGTTGATATTGACGGCTCCTTGTTCTTTGAGGCGGAACATATAGTTAAGGATTTCGTCAAAAGACATGACCTGTCCTTTTAAGGTCTGACTAATGTCCACATTTTGGCAGTACACGCAGCGCAGGTTGCACCCGGAGAAAAAGATGGCACCGGAACCGGTGTCGCCGGAAATAAACGGTTCTTCCCACAAGTGCAGCATGACTTTGGCCACGACCGGTTCAGGCCCGGCTAGGCAAATTCCTTTGGTTAAGACCCGGTCTGTTTGACAGAGTCTTGGACAAATTGTGCATTGATCCATAGTAAGGTTCCTTTTGAAATTCCGGTCTAAACCAGGGGCTAAAACGATGGCGGGGTATATAGTAATGGCGTAATATTTGTTAAAAAAAAATTTGCTGTCAGGCCTTTGGGGACCTATGTTATACTTAATTCGAATTCTCGAAATATCTTCTATATAATATCAGATTTTAACAAAGAGAGAATCACAAATTTAGAACAGACGGAGAAACAAATCTATGAGTGTTGAGAA
>JBAQDU010000049.1:0-5696 GCA_049294805.1 Clostridiaceae bacterium | reverse complement strand
CCCCGGACAAGCTTCTCCTGGCCCTGGCAAACCAGAAGTTGGTCAAGCCGTAAGCTGACCAAGGAGCAAAATAAGTCAGTGGCTAGTCTAACCCTAAAAGCGACCCGAATCCGGCATCAATTAAGCCAAGGCACCAGCCGCCGGACAAGATGCGGTCCAAGCAATCGGCAAGGCTCAGAAAAATAGTTCCCCAAACTTTCGAGGATCTAAGTCAGCCATCTTTACCTAACGGCAGCATCCCTTAACCAAGAAGAAACTTTGTCCATTCGAACTATTAGAGGACCATACGAGGTGAATACGATGAGCACATTCTATATTAAAGGTGATTTTATCTCTGCTGATCAGCAGGATGCCCTGACTGAACGGCCGGACTGCTTTTTGAAGGTACAGGACGGCCGGATCGCTGGTTTTTCGGATCATCCGGAACTAGGTTACCCGGTCTTAGACTATACCGACAAGCTAATTATCCCTTCCTTCACGGATATTCATGTCCACGCTGCGCAATATCCGAATCTGGGCCTGGGCATGGATATGCCGCTATTGCCTTGGCTCAATACCTATACCTTCCCCTTGGAGTCCAAGTTCTCTGATCCAAATTACGCTAAACTGGTATATCCCCGGTTTGTCCATGCTCTGTGGGAAGTGGGCAGTCTGCGCTCGTGTATTTTTGCCTCGACGCACCGGGAATCCACGGAAATACTGATGGATCTTCTCATTGAATCGGGTCTGGCGGCATATGTCGGTAAAGTAAACATGAACCGTAATTCACCCGATAATCTGCGCGAGACGCTGGAGAGCTCACTGAGTGAAACTCGGAAATGGCTGACCCGTTATGCCAAGGCCTCAGACAAGATCAAGCCGATCTTAACGCCGCGGTTTGTCCCGTCGGTAACGTCCGAATTAATGGATGGATTAGCCGAACTCTCCCGCGAGTTTGATGTGCCGATCCAGTCTCACCTCAATGAAAATGAAGCGGAAATTGCTTGGGTAAAAGAACTTCATCCCGAAGCTGATAACTACCTCAATGTTTATTCCCGCCATGACCTGATCAAAAATAATGCCACCATCATGGCTCACTGCATCTACAACGAGGCTGCCGAAGTCAGTGAGTTTGCCTCTGAAGGGATCTTTGTCGCCCACTGCCCCACTTCAAACCTCAATATGTCCTCCGGCATGATGCCATCAGCGAAACTCTTACGCAGTCGTTCGATCAACATGGCCCTGGGCAGTGATATTGCCGGCGGCAACACCCTGTTTATGCCTCAGTGCATTACAGCTGCCATGCAGATGTCCAACATGCTCTACGTCCTGACCAAAGAAGATAACCCGCTGTCTTTGGCCGAAGCGTTCTGGATGGCTACCCGAGGTAGCGGCAAATTCTTTGGTCAGTGTGGTGATTTCACCGTGGGTAGTTCCTGTGACCTTCTGGTCATTGATGACCAGACGCCTCGGCAGATCAAAGCGATGACGTTGACGGATCGATTGTCCCGGTTTGTGTTTTCTGGTGATAAATCTGAGATTCTACTCCGGATGCTGGAAGGCGAAGAACTGGTTGAACCATCCCAGGTTTTTGAAGAAAAAAATTCCACCCTGCAAAATACAGAGCCTGCCGAATTATCGGCCACCCACTGATCCAACCGAGGGAACCGATTTAAAGGAGTAGATCTATGGATTACAGAAATTTATTAGAAGCTGCCACTGGCCGTCAAAAAGCCGAGTTGGTTTTAAAAAACGCCCTGCTCTTGGATGTATATAATGCTGAATTTTTCAAAGGGG
Source organism: Clostridiaceae bacterium (assembly GCA_049294805.1). Taxonomy (GTDB): domain Bacteria; phylum Bacillota; class Clostridia; order Clostridiales; family Clostridiaceae; genus JG1575. The sequence goes on along the minus strand of JBAQDU010000049.1, from coordinate 3,920 downwards.
ATCTCGCCATTGAAAAAGGCTTTATTGCCGGGATCGGCGAATATGACGGCGTCCAGGAGCTGGACTGTTCCGGACGGTATATCGTCCCCACGTTTATTGACGGGCATATGCACATTGAATCGTCCATGGTGACACCGGCCCAATACAGTCGGGCAGTGATCCCCCACGGTGTGACCACTGTGTTGGCGGACCCCCATGAGATCGCCAATGTTTTAGGAAAAGGCGGCATAATTTGGCTCATGGAGGCAGCTAGGGCTTTGCCGGTGGATTTCCGGTTTATGATCCCATCCTGTGTCCCGGCTGCGCCCAATGAACATTCCGGGTATGATCTGCCGGTGGCTGATATGGCAGCTCTGCGAGAATTTAGCCAAACTCAGGGCCTGGGTGAACTGATGGATTTCCCGACGCTGTTAGAGGGGTCGCAAGCCATTGCCAAGAAGCTTCAGGCTTTTGCGGGAATGCCCCAGGACGGCCACGGTCCGGGTATTACCGGTAAAGATCTCAATGCCTATGTGGCTGCCGGTATTATGACTGAACATGAATGTTCCACTCAGGAAGAAATGCAAGAGCGGATCCGGCTGGGGATGTATATTCAGATCCGGGAAGGCACTCCGGCCAAGAATGCGCCGGCCCTATTGCCTCAGGTCAATGATAAAAACTGGCATCGTTGCTTTTTCTGCACCGACGATAAGGACCCCTTTGATATTTTAAAAGAAGGCACCATCGACCATATTATTCGTCTGGCCATTGCCGGCGGGATGGATCCGGCCCGGGCCTACACCATGGCCAGTTTCAATCCGGCCGCTGCCTACGGCTTATCCGACCGCGGTGCCCTAAGCCCCGGGAAACTGGCTAATTTTGTAGTTCTTGATAATTTAAACGACGTGGGGATCCAGATGGTTTTCGCCAAAGGGCAGTCCGTCTATAAAGTTGGTGAACCCTTAAAGTTTGCAGTCCCAGACTATCCAAGACCCCCCTCCCCCATTAAGATCCATGAGATTTCTAAGGCTGACCTAGCACTCGAAGGAACTCATTACAATGCACTGCAGATGAATCCGGGCAGCCTCTTAACGCCACTGGTCCAGGGGACCATTGAAGGCCCTGGGTTCCCCTATTCCCAGGGGTTGTCTAAACTTTTCAACGTGGAACGCCACCGGGGACTACCTTTAATCGGTGTCTGTGCCATGACCGGTTTTGGGATCAAGCACGGTGCCATCGCCACGACCATTGTCCACGATGCTCACAACTTATTGTGTGCCGGGGACAATGATGAAGACATCCTACTAGCCATTGGGCGGGCCGCCGAAATTGGTGGCGGCATCGTCATGGTCTGTGGCGGTAAGATCCTCCACGAGCTCTATCTGCCCATTGCCGGACTGATCAGCGATGCTCCGGTGGAAGAAGTCGCTGAAAAACTCGGTGAAATGAATAAAACCGCCCACACCACCTTTGAGATCCCCCTTGATGTGGATCCTTTCCTGGCCTTGTCTTTTATGGCCTTGCCGGTGATCCCGGATGTCAAACTCACCGTGGAAGGGTTGTTTCATGTTACCGAGCAAACGCTGATCGCCCCGGTGTACTAACCCCTGAGGCTTGTATTTTTTCAAAATTTGCTTGCGTTTTCGAAAGACCCCTTGTAAAAGAACCTGGATGATTAATTCGTTAATGTACGGTTTTTGACATCTGGTAATTTGATCATACAGACCCCTATTAATATCCAGCTCGCTCCATAAGTCTTTATCATTTGAGTTTCCAGTTAGCACATTTTGTTTGGAAACATCAGTGATGGAGACTTATTTTTTTGGCATCTACTATTGAACAACCTTTAGAAATTATTGATTTAATCCTAAATAATATCTATATCCCCATTTATTATATTTATGACCAGTGAACTTCACCTGAGTTTGGGGGTTAATTCAATAAAAGCTGATCTCAAAAATCTGTAGAACGTTCATTAGAGCGGTTTACAGATTTTTTATTGTTCATAAATTATTTTATATTTTGTCCTGTTATATCCTGTTATATTGTGGTATAATGGTAATAGAAATAAATCTGTCAGGAGGTCTGCTATGTACGTTGCAATTACCGGCTCGGGAAAGTATCGGGTCATCCAATTTCGGGAAGATAAACGGATTCCTGGCACTAAAAAAAAGAAGGCTCATGTCATCAAGACCATCGGTAATTATGAGCAGATGCTTGCAGAGGATCCTGAGATTATTGTCAAATTGAAGGAAGAAGCCCGAGGAATCACGCGTGAGAAGAAGGAGTCGAGTGCCCCTTTGACGCCTTCTCTCTCAAACCAGGAGCTTGGCGATGAGTCAGAGGTAACTGAGAGTTACCATTTTGGCCATAGCCTCATCTTGAGGTTGTGGGAAACACTCAAATTGGATAAAATCTTTGCAAAGACGGCCGGAAAACGAGATCAGCAGGAAGTCATGGACATGATCTTTTACCTTCTGGTACACCGCTTGACTCAACCGGCCAGTATCCTGGCCTGTTCAAAAGAACAGGTTAAGTATGCTGGCTTGCCAGAGATGAAGCTGGATCGGCTCTATGACGTCCTGGATGTCCTGGATGCCTCCAAGGAGGAGCTCATCGCCCATTTGGCCAAATTCTTTGAAAAGAACACCAACCGAAAGAGCAACCGAGGCTACTACGATGTTACAACCTATGCGTTTGAAAGCACCCGCTGGGGCGAACTGAGGATGTTCGGATTCTCTAAGGATCACAAGAACAATGAAGTCCAGGTCGTCATGGGGCTGCTCATAGACAACAATGGCATCCCAGTGACCTATGAACTATTCCCAGGTAATACTATGGATCAAAGTACTCTGACCACAGCAGTCGCGAGGCTTAAAGACCTCTATCGCATGGAGAAGATCACGGTAATTGCTGACCGTGGACTCAACGGTGGCCCGAATCTGGAATTTCTCTGTAAGGCCGGCCATGACTTCGTCATCAGTTACACCTTGAAACGCTCGTCCAAGGAATTTAAGGAACTGGTGTGGGATGAAGCCGGCTGGACCCAGACAGTTGACTCCAAAACGGGAGAAGTCCTGAGGCGAGAAAAAGTAGTGGTGCAGGATTTTAAATATAAAGTACCGCTGACGCCCGAAGAGATTGAAAACGCCAAAAATAAGGCAGGAAGGCCTCGCAAGACCAGAGAAGAGTCGGTCCCCGTAAAAATCCACCTGACCTGGACTGCCAGTCGAGCCAGCAAAGACTATGCGGACCGGCAGCGGATGCTGGATAAATTGCATAAGAAGATTGAAAAGCCCTACCAGATGAAAGCCGCCCTCAAGCGCGGCGTCAACCAGTTCCTTGAGATGGAACTGGACACAACCGACTGGAAGATCAGCGAGGACAAAGTCAGGGAAGCGGAGCGTTATGACGGGTACTATGCGGTCATAACGAACAATCTAGCTTTGACCACGGAAGAAGTCACTACGATCTATCACGGCTTATGGAAGATTGAAGAGAGCTTTCGGGTGCTCAAGACTGATTTGGAGGCACGCCCTGTCTATGTGCATACCGACAGACACATCAAAGGCCACTTCGTGCTGTGCTATCTCGCCCTATGCATGGTGCGCTACACTCAGTACCTTGTGGCAGAAAACGGGATAGAACCGATATCTGCCGGCTTACTGATGGATAGTCTTGAAGAACCCCGGGTCGTAGTTCAAGGCAAATTCCCTGACATCGTTCTTACACCGATCCAGGTAACCAATACATACATGAATCTGCACCGGATCCTGGGTATGAAACCCCTGCGAAAGAACATGACTCTGACCCAGTTTCGAAGCGTGACCAAGATAGATTTGCTAAGAAATCTGAAATAAGTGGACAAAAAAAGGCCCTTGAAATCGCTCTGATTGAGTGATTTCAAGGGCTTTCAGCTTTCGTACTCCCAAACTCAGGAA
>JBAQDU010000048.1:0-1663 GCA_049294805.1 Clostridiaceae bacterium | reverse complement strand
CTCTTTGCTCTTGGTTACCCGCTTAAGCCGCTTGTTGAGGCTCTCAGCCAAGTTATTCGTGTACAGTGAACCTCGTATCTCTTCCGGGAAGTCCATGAAGGAAAAGAGGTTAGTTTTGCCGGCAAATGCGTCAGTGACTTTGGGATATCGTGACGACCAGGCTGTCCGGAATTCTTCCAGTTTCTTTTCTGCTTCTTTCCGTGAATCAGCTGTATAAACGTTTCGAAGTTTGCTTACGATATCTTTGGTGTCTGCGGGTCTAACCTTACGGATCACATTTCGCTGGAGATGAGTCCAGCAGCTTTGGTGTTTCGCCATCGGGCACACATCTGTTACTGCATCTGGGAGGCCTATGAGACCATCGCTGATGAATAGTAGGACTTTTTCCAGTCCTCGCTTTTTAAGAGACTGAAGCATCTCTTTATAGTTCTCGCAGGATTCTGTTGGATAAAGACCGTAGTCCAGAACCTCTTTATAACCTTCTGCATCGATCCCAATCAGCAGATGAAGGGCTTCCTTGGTAACTGTATCCCGACGAACGTTCAAGTAGGTTGCATCGCAATAAATCGCCGCATAATTGGGCTTAACCATCCTTGAGTGAAACGCCTGAACATCCTTATCGATGAGTTTTGCCATGTTGGAGATCGTCATCGCCGAATAGTGATGACCATACATCTTTTCCACCAGATCAGAGATTTCTCGGGTAGTGATTCCTTTACGATAGAGTTGAATAATAGTTTGTTCCAGGGATTCACTAGTTTGTCGATAGACAGTTTGTTGGGTAAATTCACCATTTCGGTCTCGAGGGATTTGTAGATTGAGCATTCCATACTTTGTCTTTAATGAGCGACCGTAGAAGCCGTTCCTTGAATTATCCGAGTTGTACCCTATGGGATCCCATTTTTCGTAATCGAGAAATGAGGTTAATTCATGCGCTAAGATCAAGTTAATAGCGGTTTCAATTTCATTCCGAAAAAATTCAGTAACGTCTTGGCCAGAAGATAATGCAGCAATCAATTCTGTGGTAAAATTAGACATGTAAGAGGATCTCCTTCTTGTTTGGTTTGTTGTTGCTAACAAAATTCTACAAGAGTTGGTCCTCTTATGCTATAGCTCGAGGAATATTAGGTTACACAAACTATTTTACACTCTGTTCCGGATTCTGGTACATTATATCTAAAACAGAAAGGAAACCTCGGGTAACTTCTCGAGGAGTCAACAATTGATCGGCTCCCAGCCTAGCACTAACCAATGAAAGAAATTCTGTAAGTTCAACCTCTCCCAGAAAAGGTTATAGCTTACGAGAAAGAAAATGAATTATTACCAATAAAATGGGAAATAGAACATATTTTACCCCAAAAATGGCAACCTACGTATTTTTCAAACACATCAGATGGGGAAGTGAAAAATATTGTAGAACACATTGGAAATAAAGTGCCATTTGAAAAAAGCTTGAATATTATTGCAAGTAATGGGTATTTTCAAAAGAAGCAGGAACAATATAAAATGTCTAAAATTGCAATTACAAAAGAGTTATCCAATTCAACATTTAAAGAGTTTGGTTTAGACAATATTCGAGAAAGGGATATTCATCTTACCGATGATTTGATTAATCTTTTAAGATCCTGGGGACTGAACAAAAATATGCATATCAGTATAGCAG